>ONEG01000014.1 GCA_900316845.1 uncultured Bacteroidales bacterium | reverse complement strand
TCTGAATCGTAGATATAATATTCATCAAATCCAAGACAGAAATATACAGTATAAGTAGAATCATTCTTTTTTTCATAAAAAGGCCCTACGCCACTATCACTTTCCAAATATATTAAATTGTCAGGATAAAAACCCGTCTCATTTTTGATGGAGTCAATAGTCCTTATCATCGTTTCAGCATTTTGCTGCATTTGTAATTCATCAAATCGCCACTTTAGCCAAATAATGGCAGTTATAATGAATAGTCCAAACTACATTAAAATACTTTTTGTTATTCATAATTTCATCGAAATTACAATTATTCTATAGTATAAACGGGGGTCGTAGTGGTGTTTGTTTTTGAAGGGGAATGATATATGTGATAATAGGAAATAGTCATTTCATTTCTTCTCTATATGGTGTTTTTTGATAAATTTAACTCTATCACATTCCGGTATAACATCCGCCCCAAAAGTAGCTCCACCGTATCGAAACACCACTGTATCACAATACGGGACAGCGCTATAATCATCAAGATAATTATTCCACTTATTATCCGATATAGGCTCTTCGAAAATGACATAACTATACAAATCAAAAAAGTTAGGACGGCGATACCAAACCGCTTGTATAACACTCGACGAATTGACATCGATACCTATACAGTCAGCTTTTTTCAATAAAAAGACGATACTATCTAGCTCGTTTGTGGTCAATCCGATAGATGGTAACTTTTGCTCATAATCATCCGACCAAATCAGGTGCTTTTCTTCTTTAGATGCACTAGCAAACATGGTGATTCCGCGTTGGTCTATTTCCAGGCGCAAAGAGCAACTATCATTTAAAACAATAGATGCATAATGTCTTAATTCGGAGATGTCTTTATGATGTATTTCGTAATGCTTTGCCATCGTTTCCAAATCATTACAGCCTACCATCATAGGAAGGCAGAGACACGCAAGGAATATGTAGATTAGGTGTTTCATAAAGCTATTTAAGTTTGAAGTCTACAGGCACAGTAAATCTCACCGGAGCAAACTCGCCCGGGTCGTGTTTCCAGACCCATTTGGGCATTTCAGAGATCACACGTTTCGCCTCCTCGTCAAACTTAGGGTAACCCATCGAACGAACAACCTCAACGTCCGTAATGGAGCCATCTGCCTGCACTAAAAATTGTACAATAACGCGTCCGGTAATGTCAGCATCCCATACTAAGTCCAAATAATGCGTGTTTTGAATCAGATATTGAGCAAAGGCTTGTTGCCCACCGGGAAACTGGGGCACAGGAGGTAGTCTATCTACAATATATTCTTCTCCATCAGAATCAACAAAAATAGTATCTTGCGCTTGCACAATGAGGGGCAAGAGACAGACAAGGAGGATAGGAAAGAGACGTTTCATAGGAATGATTTCGTTTATTTATTGCCACTCATGAACAGGGCGGATCTTGATATCTAAGCCCTCGTGCGTGGTATCTTCGTATGTATGGTCGGTTAGCAACAATAGGTTGTTGCACTTAGTCACCTGAGCGGCAGTCTTTAATCCGTTCAGTTCGCGATTGCGTGTTTTTTCATTGGAGATATCGTAGGACACTTGAATGCATTGCTGCACTTGGTTGCCTTGGCAAACCAGAAAATCGCACTCTCCGCTACGCTCTTTAAGATAGCAGATGTCCCATCCGTTCAGTTTGCATTTACGAAGTAACTGGATAAGCACGATGGTCTCTAACCGCCAGCCCAAGTTCTCTGGGGAAAAGGCATTCTCGCGCATATTCATCATCGCCACATCCACAGCGTATAATTTCTCCTGTACCGTGCGTAGCTTGCTTTTGGTTGCATATTTCGGCACGCCCACCAATAGGTACGCTTGTTTAAGGTAGTCAATATAGTTCTTGGTGGTATGCAGCGACTTGAAATGGAACAAGTCGGTTATTTCCTGCGTAGCCACTATGGACGGGGAGATATTGAGCAGATGGTGAGCCATTTGCTCGAAAGCAGCCTTGTAAACAATCTTGTAACGTTGCTCGATATCGCGTTTGAGGATGTTATCGACCAACGTATTGATATAGTGCCGCTTATCTTCGATGATTAGCAACTCCGGAAAACCACCCTGCTGCATGTATTCATCGAAAGCGGCTCTACGGAAAGCCGTTTCCTTGGTAGCCACGCTCTTCGTGTCCACGCCTTTCATATCGCAGAACTCTTGAAAAGAGAACGGATAGAGCGAAATCTCTTTGTTGCGTCCAGTCAAGTGAGTTGCCAACTCGCCGCTCAATAACTTGGCATTGGAACCGGTAATGATGACATGCATCTTCTGGCGCAACATTCGGTTGACGAACAGATGCCAACCGTCTATGTCTTGAATCTCGTCAAGGAAAAGATATTGAAAGTCGCCGTATATCTTGTACAGCACTTCGAGCACATCGTTCAACTGCTCGGCTTGCAGCCCTTTAAATCGCTCATCGTCAAAATCCGCATAGGCGAAATGCACGCCTCTTTGCTTGAGGGCTTGATAGCACATGGTCGATTTGCCACTACGTCGCACACCTATCACTACCTGCGCTTGCGGACTATTTATCTCCACGAGTGCTTCTTCCGGTCGATGGCAAAGGGCCTCTTGTTCGCGTGCTTCCAACTCATTCTTTTGATCCAAGAGAATCGTTTCTAAAGTTCTACTATCAATCATAAGACATTAAAATTTTGCGCAAAGGTACTGCTTTTTTTTGAATTGTGCAAGAGTTGGTACTACTTTTTTACCATTAGAATGCATTATTTTACAAAAATCTACATTTTAGAATACATTATTTTACACATTATTACCATTTTAGAATGCATTATTTTACGACTCTTGATATATTAGATTATGAGATTTTACCAAAACATCCGCAGCAAAGGTACAATTTTTTTTTGAATTATGCAAATTTTGGGGAGAAAATAGGCCTTTTTATGCCGAAATAGGCAGATTTAGGAAGGGATAGGCGGGTTTAAGAAAGGGATAGGCGGGTTTAAGAAAGGGCGGGACCGCCGGTAAATGACAAATCGGAAATCGTCGGATAACATCCGACACAAAGGACAAAATAGCGGGATGGCATCCCGCGGAACGGAAGAAGAAAAAGCGGAACTCATGCTCCGCAAAGTGGACATACTATAAGGCGCGCATAATGCGGCGGAGGGCTTCGATGGCGGTTTGGCGGTTGGCGAAGGCAGAGAAACGGACAAAGCCTTCTCCGCAACGACCAAAACCGACTCCAGGTGTAGAGACCACTTGGCAATGATTGAGCAGATGGTCAAAGAAGGTCCAGGAGTCCCATCCGTGCGGCGCGCGACACCATATATACGGCGCATTCTCACCGCCATAGACCTCTAATCCTATCTCGCGCAGACCATTCAAGATGAGAGACGCGGTTTCTTTATAATACGCCAAGTTTTCGCGAATGCCCTTCTGCCCTTCGGGCGTAAAAGTGGCCTCCGCAGCGCGTTGAGAGACATAGGCAGTACCGTTGTATTTGGTACATTGCCGACGCATCCATAGCGGCTGGAGTCCGGTCTCAAAAGGCACGACCACATAGCCGCAGCGGACGGAGGTAAAGCCTGCACTCTTGCTGAAACTGTGCACCTCGATTGCCACTTCCCGTGCACCTTCGATCTCGTAGATAGAATGCGGGATGTCGGGCGAAGAGATATAGGCTTCGTACGCGGCGTCGAAGATGATAAGGGAGTGGTTGCGACGGGCGTACTCCACCCACAAGCGGAGTTGGTCACGCGTGAGGACAGCTCCCGTGGGGTTGTTCGGAAAGCAGAGATAGATGATGTCCACCGGTTGCGCGGGCAGCTCGGGCACGAAATTATTCTCCAGGAGGCAAGGCAGGAGAGTTATCTCGCGTCCCGCCATGATATTCGCATCGACGTACGCCGGGTAGGTCGGATCCATGATTGCCACTTTGTTTTCGCGGTCGAAGAGATCGCTGAGGTTGCCTAAGTCACTTCCTGCTCCTTCGGAGATAAAGACCTCATCGGGGTCAAAATGTATGCCTCGCGGCAGAAAGAAATGATCGATGATGGTCTGCCGCAGCCACTCATAGCCGTTCTCGGGGCAGTAGCCGCGGAAAGTCTCTTCATGGGCGAGTTCCTCTGCCGCCCGTTGCATCGCATCGACTATGACGCGTGGTAGAGGACGCGTGACATCGCCTATTCCCATGCGCAAGAGACGGGCGTCGGGATGCTGCGAGAGGTACGCTTGTACGCGCAGGTCGATGTCGTGAAAGAGGTAATGAGCGGGTAAGGCTGAATAATGTGAGTTGATTTTCATAAGCGTACGTTTTATAAGCTGTATTCTCCGCGAAAGACCTCGGTAGCCGGACCTCGCATGGTGACCTCCCGGGTCTCGGGATCATAATGAATATGCAGGTCGCCGCCTCTCAGATGCACCGTGACAGAGTTGCCGGTTTTGGAGAGGACCGCCGCTGCTACTGCCGCAGCACACGCGCCCGTTCCGCAAGCCATCGTCTCGCCCGAGCCGCGCTCCCACACGCGCATGTCTAATTCATTCGGATTACGCACGGAGACGAACTCTACGTTGGTTCCTTCAGGGAAATGCGGATGTCTCTCGAGAGTCGGTCCGAGCGGCGTGAGCGACATCGTTGCCACGTGTGTCTGAGGGAAAAGCACTATATGCGGATTGCCCATGTTGACAGAGACAAACGCTACCGGGCGGTAGTTGATCATCAGCTCATCAAACATCACTTCGGCTTTTCCCATATTGACCTCTGCGCTATCCACTTTCCCTTCCGCGACGTGCAACTTGAGCGTCCGCGAGCCGGCGAGGGTCTGAATACGAATCTGCGTCCGGCGACAGAGACCGCTCTCATACAGGTATTTGCCGACGCAACGAATCGCATTTCCACACATCTGCGCTTCGGAGCCATCGGCATTGAAGATCCGCATTTGTGCGTCCGCCTCGTCTGAAGGCAGTATGAGCACCAAACCGTCCGAACCGATACCGAAATGACGGTCGGAGAGTTGCTGCGCAAGCGAAGAGAGCTCCGTTTGCGCAATAAGGTCCGCCGTATCGGGGTCAAAACAATCCACATAGATGTAGTCGTTTCCCAAGCCATGCATTTTTATAAACTGCATCTTTTTGACGCTATTTTTCATTTTTAATCCGATTAAAATTCAAAATCGGCGACAAAATTACGTTATTTTTGTGAAATATGCAAATAAAAATGCATTTTTAGCAGATTTTTCTTGTTTTTGTCAAATTTAATTACTATCTTTGCAGCCCGTAATGAAAATTTAACTTTTTGTTGTATGGAAACGAAGTATATTTTTGTAACGGGCGGCGTGTCTTCATCGCTGGGCAAGGGAATCATTGCAGCATCCTTAGGCAAACTGCTACAATCCCGCGGTTTTCGGGTAACCATTCAGAAGTTGGATCCGTATATCAACGTGGATCCAGGCACACTCAATCCGTACGAGCACGGGGAGTGTTATGTGACCGTCGATGGGCACGAAGCGGATCTGGATCTGGGTCATTACGAGCGGTTCTTGAACGTCGAGACGCACAAGACGAATAACATCACCACCGGACGCATCTACCAGAACGTGATTGAGAAAGAGCGGCGAGGCGATTACCTGGGCAAGACCGTACAGATCATCCCGCATATTACCGATGAGATCAAACATCACATCACGTCGCTCGGACAAACGGGTCGGTTTGACTTTGTGATCACCGAGATCGGCGGTACCGTGGGAGACATCGAGTCATTGCCGTTCATCGAATCGATGCGGCAGTTGCGATGGGAGATGGGAAGGAACTGCTGCTGCATCCATCTGACGTACGTACCTTATCTGGCGGCAGCCAAAGAGCTGAAGACCAAACCGACTCAACACTCCGTGAAGGACCTGCAGCAAGAAGGTGTACAGCCGGATATCATCGTGCTGCGAACCGAACATGAGATCCCGACGGAGATGCGACGGAAAGTAGCGTTGTTCTGCAACGTGGACGAAGATGCAGTTATTCAATCCATCGATGCGCCCACTATCTACCGCGTGCCGCTGAATATGTTAGATGAAGGCCTGGATCGCGTGGTTCTGCGGAAGACCGGGTTGGATGTATCTTCTGTGCCGGAAGCCGATTTGGCATCTTGGATAGCGTTTCTCAACCGATTAGAGAATGCCGAAGAAGAGGTGAAGATTGCGTTGGTCGGCAAGTATGTACAGTTACAGGACGCTTATAAATCTATCCGCGAAGCCCTCTCGCACGCGGCGGCATACAACAACCGCAAGCTGAGCCTCACCTCCATCCTCTCGGATGATATCAACGAAGCGAATGTGCAGCAACTGGCTGATTTTCAGGGAATAGTGATTGCTCCGGGCTTTGGGAATCGCGGTGTGGAAGGCAAGTTACAAGCTATCCGTTTTGCGCGAGAGAACAAGATCCCTTGTTTTGGCATTTGCATGGGAATGCAATGTATGGCGATTGAGTTTGCGCGAGATGTCTTGGGCTACGCGGACGCTAACTCGACCGAGTTTGACGAGCACACGACGCATAATATCATCGATCTGATGGAAGACCAGAAACGTACGATCAACAAAGGCGGTTCGATGCGTCTGGGCGCTTATCCATGCGTATTAAAAGAAGGAAGTCGCGTGCGCGAGATATACGCTTGCGAAAGGATCCAAGAGCGACATCGACACCGTTACGAACTCAATCACGCTTACCAAAAAGAGTTGGAAGAACACGGCTTGATTTGCTCCGGCATCAATCCGGATAGCGGTCTGACGGAAATCATCGAGCTACAAAACCACCCGTGGTTTATCGGCACACAGTTTCACCCCGAATACAGTAGCACCGTGCTACACCCGCATCCTCTGTTTTTGAGTTTTATTTGTGCAGCAATCGGAATTTGAATAAAAATCGCAGAAAAATTTGCGTATGAGCAATTTTTGTTGTACCTTTGTAGCCGGAATAATCTGATGAGTATATGAAAAAAGTATTCGGCATCATGCTCTTGGCGCTCTTCGGTCTGTCGCTCTGCGCGCAGGAAGGGACTTACGGGACGGAAGGGACACCAACGCCGGCAGAGACGTACGCACAGGAACATACCAACGTGCTCAAGATCCATGCGGGGTATGGACGGCAGATAGACACCTATCTCAGTCCGATGGCGTACAGAGGTTGGCAGTTGGGTTTGGGTAACGAGTGGTGGCAGGCTTTCCGTCAGGACACGAAGTTAGGCAGGACAGGCCGGTTGGCGAACTGGGGACATGTCGGACGTGTCGATCTCGCCGCAGGACGATCGGTCAACACCGCCCGGTCGAATCTTTTCTATAGTTTGCATCTTGATGCCGGATGGGGCGCATTCTATTGTTGGAAATGGATCGACGACCGTCTCAAAGTACACGTAGGACCGTATCTGGAAGGCAGTTTTGCGGTCAGAGAGCATGGCTCTAATGTCAACAAGATTGTGTCGTTTGACGTCGCGGTAGAGGCGATGGCGATGGGTGGTGTGAGCTGGTCGTTCTACGGAAAGAAAACCAGCTACCGCCTGAATTATCTCATCCGCACGAACCTGATCGGTTTTGACTTCCTGCCGGAATACTGGGAGTCGTACTATGAGATCTCACAAGGCGTGCCCGGCCAAGCCCGTTGTTCGGGGCCCTGGAACCATCATACCCTCAAACACGAATTGACGCTTGACCTGCAGTTTCCCCACTCTACCTGGCGCGTCGGCGCAGCGCACGAGTTGAACGACTACGGCACGAAAGATCTGCATTTCTCGCGCAATCAGATTAATCTCGTCATCGGGTGTATCTGGAAATACCGGATTAACCCCCATTCACGCTTATGAAAACAAAGATATATTTTATAGGAATTGCGCTCGCGGGCATGTGGCTGCTGAGCGGTTGTCACGCCAAAGAGGAGATGAGTTATTCCGCGGACCCTGTGACCAATATCGAAGGACTGTGGCAGATCATCGACACGCGTTATTGCTACATCGAGGACAAAGGCATCGACTGGGATGCCATCCGTGAGGAGTATGTCGCCAAAGCCGCCCAACTCAAGCCCAGCCACCAAGTGGCACTTTTTGACCTGTGCGCAGGGATGTTGGACTCCTTGCGCGACGGGCATGTGAATCTCTATTCCGCTTTTGACCGCTCTGCCAACACCGCGTGGTTTGACACCTTCCCCGCCAACTACGACGCCCGGCTGCAAGCTCCGTATCTGAAGGACTGCCGCGTTGCCGGCGGTCTGTATTACAACACGATAGACAGCGGAAGAGTGGGATATATATATTATCCCAGTTTCTCCAACTCTTTCTCGGCGGGGAATATCTACTGGGTTTTCAAAGCATTCGAACAATGCGAGGGTCTGATTATCGACGTGCGCAATAACGGCGGCGGAGATATCACCAACGCGTACCGCCTCTCTTCGCCTTTCTTCACGGAGAATGAGACCATCGGTTACTGGCGCCACAAAACAGGACCGGGACATAACGATTTCTCGGATTTCGAGCCGCTGACATCCGACGCTTCCATGGTGGGAAGCAAATGGAAAAGGCCGGTGGTGGTACTGTGTAACCGGAGGTCGTATTCGGCAGCCAACCTGTTCGTCAATATCATGCGGTACGTGCCTTATGCACACATCATCGGAGGCACCAGCGGAGGAGGCGGAGGAATGCCGATGAGTTACGAGATGCCGAACGGATGGATGGTGCGTCTCTCCAGCGTGCGGATGTACGACCGGGACAAGAAAGATATAGAGAACGGAATCGAACCGGATATCCCCATTACGATGACCGGTTCTGACCAAGATGATATCATCGAACAGGCCATTTTGACAATCAGGCTGCAAAAAATGGAGAAAAATTGAAGAATTATGGAGAAAAATTTGTATATATACAAAAAAAATCGTAAATTTGCAGGCTTTTTGAAAATTAATGCATAAAATATACAAATACTATGAGTAAAGTAACTGTTGTAGGCGCAGGTAACGTAGGTGCTACGTGCGCGAACGTGTTGGCCGTAAATGAGGTGGCTAACGAGGTATGTCTGATCGACATCAAAGAGGGTTTTGCAGAGGGCAAAGCCATGGATATCATGCAAACGGCTCAGCTGATGGGCTTCGACACCGTAGTAACGGGTGTGACGAATGATTATTCGAAGACCAGCGGCAGCGACGTAGTAATCATCACTTCGGGTCTGCCCCGCAAGCCGGGTATGACGCGTGAGGAGCTGATCGGCGTGAACGCAGGTATCGTGAAGAGTGTTTGCGACCAGGTACTCAAATACAGCCCGAACGCTATCCTCGTTGTTGTATCCAACCCGATGGACACCATGGCTTATCTGACGCTGCACGCTCTGAAGTTGCCGCGTAACCGCGTGATCGGTATGGGTGGCGCACTCGACAGCGCCCGTCTGAAATACTTCCTGAGCCAGGCGCTGAAGTGCAACGCCAACGACGTGGACGGTTTCGTCATCGGCGGTCACGGCGACACGACGATGATCCCTCTGACGAGCTACACGACCTACAAAGGTATCAACGTCAGCGAGTTCCTGTCGAAAGAGGAGCTGGAGAACGTGGTTAAGAGCACGATGGTTGGCGGCGCTACGCTGACGGGTCTGCTCGGTACGAGTGCATGGATGGCTCCGGGTGCAGCTGCTGCAAGCGTTGCAGAGGCCATCATCAAGGACCAGAAGAAGATGATCCCTTGCTCCGCAGCCCTCGAAGGCGAGTACGGCATGAAGGACATCACCATCGGTGTACCTTGTATCATCGGCAAGAACGGTATTGAGAAGATTCTGGAGCTGAACATCAGCGAAGAGGAGCGCGCCAAACTGCACGAGAGCGAGGCTGCCGTTCGTAAGACAACCGCGATTTTAAAGGATCTAAACGTCCTCTAATATGGATTTATTTGAAAAATGCGACCATTTTGAGACGCTCAAACAGGTTCGCAAATTAGGTATCTATCCGTATTTCCACGAGTTGGAGAGCCGTCAAGCCCCTGTGGTGCAGATGGAGAACCACCGCGTGATCATGTTAGGCTCGAATAACTACCTCGGTTTCACGGAAAACGAGGCAGTTATCAAAGCCGGACATGAGGCCTTGGATAAATACGGAACAGGCGTGAGCGGCAGCCGTTTCCTGAACGGTACGCTGGACTTGCACCTGCAGCTGGAGCGCGAGATAGCCGCCTTCACGGGTTACGAGGAGTGCATGACTGTCTCGACGGGTTTCCAGACCAACTTAGCCATTATCTCCGCCATCTGCGGCAAGGATGATTATATCCTGAACGACCGTGAGAACCATGCTTCTATCTATGACGCTTGCCGTCTGAGTTTTGCGAAGGTACTTCGTTACCGCCACTCGGACATGCAGGATCTGGAGCGCCAACTGAAATCCATTCCGGAGAATGCCGGAAAGTTGATTGTGACCGACGGCGTCTTCTCCATGCGCGGCGACATCTGCAAGCTGCCGGAGATATGTGCGTTAGCCGAGAAATACGGTGCCCGTGTGATGGTCGATGACGCCCACGGATTCGGTGTGTTAGGTCCCGGCGGTCGCGGTACAGCAGCCCATTTCGGTCTGACGGACAAGGTAGATATCACGATGCTGACCTTCTCCAAATCGTTGGCTTCTATCGGCGGATGTATGTTAACCTCTCACCGCGTAGCGGACTGGTTGCGCCACGTGAGCCGTCCGTTCATCTTCTCCGCATCGATCACTCCGTGCTCGGCGGCTACGGCGCTGGAAGCGCTGCATCAGCTGATCCTTGACCCGGAGAGGCCGACACGACTGATGAATATCGCCAAGTATTTCCAGAAACAGCTGCTGGCTAACGGTGTGAAGATCATCGAGGCGCCGACACCTATCGTGCCGATCTTCACCTACAAGACGCTGGACACCCTGTATTTCGGTAAGAAGATGTTCGAAGAGGGCGTTTATGTGAACCCGGTTATCGCTCCGGCTTGCGTAGAAGGCGAGTGCCTGCTGCGTACAACGCTGATGGCGACCCATACGGAGCCTATCATCGACGAAGCCGTTCAGATCATCGCACGCGTGCTGCAAGAAGGCGCACCGCAAATGTGATAGTTGACAATTGACAATTGATAATTGATGCAAACACTAATCATAACCGGCGGCAGTTCGGGTATCGGAAAAGCTACAGCCTCGCTCTTCGCAGAGCGGGGCTGGCGTGTCTTTGAGTTGAGCCGGTCGGGTGCTCCCGACAGAGCGGACAACCATTCGGGCAAAGGTTCCATAACGCATGTTAAATGCGATGTGTGCGACGAGGCGAGCTGCAAGAAGGCCATCGAGGAGGTGTTAACGCAGACCGATCATATTGATGCTGTCATCTCCAATGCCGGTTATGGTATCTCCGGACCGATCGAATATACAACGATCGTCGACGCGGAGCATCAGATGGACGTGAACTTCATGGGCGCGGTGCGTTTCACGCAAGCGGTCCTGCCGCAGTTACGCCAACAAGGCTACGGAAGGATCATCTACACCTCTTCCGTCGCAGCCCAACTACCCGTTCCGTATCAGGCTTTCTACTCCGCATCGAAAGCCGCTATCAACGCCATGGCGCTTGCGCTGGCAAACGAAGTACGGGCTTTCGGGATTTCCGTCTCTGTGATGATGCCGGGCGATGTGAGTACCGGCTTTACCGACGCTCGCAACAAATCCACGGCAGGCGAAGAGATCTACCGCTCTGCGCATAAGGCGATTGCCAATATGGAGCGGGACGAGCGAGCCGGCATGCAACCCGAACAAATGGCGAAGCTGTTCTATCATATCGCCACCTGCCATTCGCCAAGACCGCAATATGTGGGCGGATTCCTGTATCGGGTACTTTGCTTCCTCGACCGTATCCTGCCGAAACGACTGGTGAATTGGATAGAACACAAGCTCTACTCGTAATGAAACATATTCGTATCATTTCTCCGTCCGGGGTCATCGACCCGACCTATATTGACCAAGCCTCTGCACGCCTGCGCGCGTGGGGATATAAAGTGAGCGAGGGCGCGTACGCACGCGCGCGATGGGGACGGTTTGCCGGAACGGATGAACAGCGGGCTTCGGATCTCAATGCGGCGCTGGCGGACAGCGATATAGACTTCATCCTTTGTTCGCGCGGCGGATACGGATTGCAACGGATCATCGACCGTATTGCTCCCATCGGCAAACCCATTATCGGTTTTAGCGACATTACCGCGCTGCACCGGTTATCCGCCATCTGCCATCAGCCCTCTCTTCATGGCATCATGTGCAAGCATATCGCAACGCTGCCGGAAGACAGCGAACCGATCGTAGCGCTAAGAAAGGCATTGAAGGGCGAGCCATTGGAATATCGGTGGGAAGCCCATCCGCTGAACCGTTTCGGAGCAGCAGAAGGTCCCCTCATCGGCGGCAACCTCTCCGTTCTCTATGGTCTGCAAGGAACGGCTTTCAGCATTCAGCATGCAGCCGTCAGCATGCAGCCGTCAGCATTGAGCCGTCAGAAACCGATTTTGCTGATTGAAGATATCGCAGAGCGGCATTACCATATTGACCGGATGATTCGCAATCTCAAACTCAGCGGTGTATTGGCGCATCTAAGCGGACTGATTGTAGGACAATTCAGCGATTGTGAAGACGATCCGTCAATGGGTTGCTCCATCTATGAGACCATAAAAGAGGTAGTCGCAGACTACGACTACCCCATTCTTTTCAATGCGCCGGTGGGACATGTGGAGCACAACTTGCCCTTGTGGCTCGGCGTACCGACCCGGATGATTATTTCTGCCGAGGGGGCGGTGGTCAGTACTTGCGAGGGGCCGGTGCTCCGTACTTGCACTTAATGGGCTCATCGGGCACAGGCACGCCGTAGAGCGGTTTGACCTCCGGCTCCGGTTCTCTAACCTCCTGTACTGGTTTGTTGTCTGACTCCTGCTGCTCCGCTGGATTCGCTTTTTTCTGCACATGACAACCCGCCAGCATCACACTGAGGGCGCCGAGTAGTGCGTTCATGCAGATTAAGAATTTCTTACTCATAATATTGTCATTCTGCCATCTACGACAGCCTGTATGGTATCTTGTTGTTGTACGGCCTCGAGATAGAGGTCACGGATCAGAAGATCGCTCTTCCAACACTCTGTAAAATGCGTGAGCGCATCCATATGGTCGGCACCACCGGAGAGGTAATCGCTGGTAGCGACCGTATATAACGCTTGCGGATCGACTGCTTTGCCGGCGATGGTCACATCCGCCAGTTTGCCATCAACTGCCGTCACGCGCATTCCTGCCACACCTTGGCCTCCGTAACGCACGAAGGACTCACAGAGCGCGAGGATATCTTCTCCCTTGAGGGTCAGCACGACCAGCTCATTATCAAACGGCATGAGTTCGAAGACGCAGCCTTTGGTAATCGGTCCCGCGTCCCAGGCACACCGCATTCCGCCCATGTTTGCAATCGCTATATCCACCTGACCGGGGTACACTTTCTTTGCCGCTTCCCACAAAGCCTCCGTCGCCCAGTTAAGCATCGGACACTCCGGTCCGTCCACCCACATTCGTTCGGGGGCATAACCGATCTGCACATTCATCTCGCGCTCCAAATCTGCCTTAATAGGCGCTAAATGAGCGATGTAGTCAGTGTCTCGGATTGCATCTGCAGAAGCATCTACGGGGATGGCTTGCGTAGTGACGGAAACCACATGCATCGGCTGACGATGGCAGGATGAGAATAAAAGAACACAGAGTACAGAGTACAGAGTATAGAATTTTATTTTTCGCATAAGGCTTTCGCAGTTTTTGCCGCAAGGCGGGCGTTATTCAGTACTAATTGGATGTTAGACGCCAGACTCTCGCCGCCGGTGAGATCTTTCACTTTCGCCAGCAGGAACGGCGTACATTGTTTGCCATGGATGCCGGCTTCGTCCATCTCCCTGAGGGCCTGATCGATGGCTTTGTCAATCACCTCTTTAGGCATCGAGAACTCCTCAGGGATAGGGTTCGTGACAAGCATGCCGCCTTTGAGACCGCAATCCATTTTTGCCTTGAAAGCCGCAGCCAACTCTTCGGGCGTGTCGATACGGTAATCCACCTTGAAGCCGCTATGACGGGTATAGAAAGCCGGCAGTTCGTCCGTTCCGTAACCTATCACCGGCACGCCCTTTGTCTCCAGATACTCGAGCGTCAGACCGAGATCCAAGATAGACTTAGCTCCTGCGCAAACGACCATCACCGGTGTCTGCGCGAGTTCCTCGAGATCCGCAGAGATGTCAAACGTCTGCTGCGCACCGCGGTGTACGCCGCCGATACCGCCTGTAGCGAATACTTTAATGCCTGCCATGGCAGCGATGATCATCGTTGTGGTAACCGTCGTAGCGCCATCGGCTTTGCGGGCGATGAGCACCGGCAAGTCACGCCTCGAAGCCTTGATAACCGCCTGGCCTTTCTTTCCCAGATACTCGATCTCCTCGGGAGTGCAACCGGCTTTGAGTTGTCCGCCGATGATGGCTATCGTTGCCGGGACGGCTCCGTTCTCGCGAATCGTCTGTTCCACCTTGAGCGCCGTCTCCACGTTCTGCGGGTACGGCATGCCGTGACTGATGATCGTTGATTCCAAAGCCACAACGGGCTTGCCTGCCTTCAGTGCCTCCTGCACTTCCGGCGAAATAGATAGATAGGTATTATTCATTTATGATTTATGATTTTAGTCACAATAAGATATTTGCAATCTCCGGATTGACCGCTTTGGGGGTCATGAGGGTAGCCCGCGCCGCCATGAGACCATACTGCGCCGTTTGCGGGAAATCGATACCTTTCGCATGAGCGTACACGACTCCGGCAAGGAACGCGTCTCCGGCTCCCGTCGTATTCACTATTTCTCCCGGCAACGCAGGGAAGAGCCATTCTTCCGCTGCTGTCCGGCAGTAAACGCCTTCGCTACCGAGGGTGATATAGACATGCGCCGCGCCGAGGTCCAGCAGTTCTTGCGCCGCCTCGCCGTACGTCTGTTTCTCGGTTACCGCCAACGCCTCTTTGAGATTCAGTTTGAGCGTATGGAGGTACGGCAGTTTGGCGTTACGTAGGGCGTTCACTACCCGATGCGCCTTGGTCGTACTGACACCGTCGATGAAGAGCGGCACCGTGACATTCTCCATGAGCCATCGGATTGCTTCTTCGCCGATATTCGTATCAGCCACCACATAATCCGAGAGGTTCAACTCACCGCTCCTTTTGGCGAGCCACTCCGGCGTGATCAGACGGATGGCCTCTGTATCTGCGACCGCGGCTATCATCTCTCCAGCATGGTTATGAAGGCAAAGATACAAACCCGAACGCAAGGACGACTCGCGCTCCGAGAGGTGCACATCGATGCCTTGTTGCTTGCAGTAGTCGTGCAAGAGCCCACCGAAGAGGTCGCCTCCGAAAATCGTCAGAAGCTGAGTACGAGCGCCTAACAACGTGAGGTTATGGGCGATGTTCCGCGCCACACCTCCGTAGCCCACCTCCACGTGACCGGGGTTCGAGTCCGCTGCGATAAAAGCATCCGTGAGCGTAGCAGACAAGTCCACATTCGCTCCGCCAATTACAGAAATAAGTGTCGCCATAGTTGATTTATTTTAGTTGCCTGTTAAACGTCCATCGCTCACGGTCCCATATCCAGCCCCATTTATTGAAATACCGGCACATGTTTTGGATATGCACCCACAGCAAATGCTTATTCTTATAGGACTCACGCGCATGGGCGTGAACGATGGTCCATTCGGGGTAGTAGAGCGTGAGCCAGTTGCGATGGATGGTACGCGTGAGGTCTATATCCTCGGGGTACATGAAATAGCGCTCATCAAAGAGCCCTGCCTCCACCGCCGCTTTCGTACGCAGCAGCATGAAACAACCGCTGAGGTATGGTGCATTGACCGGATGGCTGAGGTCCATATCGCGCAACTCGTAGCGCTTATTCCGCCGCGCCATCATCCACGCCGGCAAGAACCGACGGCCGAAGACATCTATCGGTGACGGAAGTCTTTTTGCGAGGTATTGCTGCGAGCCGTCGGGGTTCTCCACTTTCGGCATCATCTGTCCCACCAGAGGGTACGCCTCCATCCGCTCGCACATCGCGTCTATATCTTCCGCTTTGACGCGGATGTCGCAATTCATCACTAGATGAAACTCCGTCCGGTAGTATGCACTCTCACGCAGAGCGATATTATGCGCCCGGCCGTAACCGAGGTTCCCGCTCATCGCCATGTACCGCAGTTTATCCGTCCTGAACTGTGCAGCAAGGGTCTCTTTCTGCTTCGCAATCTCCGCCTTGCGGTACTCCGGCGCCGTGTTATCCAAGAGGTAGATCTTCCGCAGGTTTTTCACCCGCAGCAATTCTCGAACAAGAGGTATAACCTCCTGCTCCCATTTCGGATGATATAGTACAATGGAGATGTTCAGCATGCATTTATGATTTTCTTAGGAACTGACGCAGTTTGCGGAGTTGCTTGCAGGCAACGGTCAGATAACCGGCTCCTACATGATTTTTCTTTAGTACAATATAATCCTCCTGGGTCTTGGACAGACGAGCTTTTGTATTTTTGTTACTTGCGCCGCCCATTTCCATATTTACAAGCACCTCGGGAAGATAAGCTGTCTTATATCCGGCTCCGAAAATACGAAGTATCATATCGTAGTCTGCCGAGATGCGGAACCACTCGTCGTATTCGCCCACTTGTGCGTACACCTCTTTGCGCACATAAACCGTGGGGTGCGGAGGCATCCATCCGTATTTCAGGCTATACGGATGAAAGGTATTGCTCTTCCATCTCCGCACAATCTTCCCTTCCCGGCAATACTGCAAATCGCCATATACCACATCGATATTCTTATCCTCAAAAGCCGCAGCTATCTGCTCTATGGAGCGGGTCGAAAAAAGCACATCGTCCGAGTGCAGGAACCCGATCACATCTCCTGTCGCCAAAGAGATACCTTTGTTCAGCGCGTTGTAGATCCCTTTGTCTTTCTCGGATATCCACCGCACGTTCTTATGCGCTTTCGCATAGGTCTCTATCAACGCTTTGGTTCCATCCGTCGAAGCCCCATCCACAATGACATGCTCGATATCCGGATAGGTCTGACTTTGCACGCTCTCCAACGTACGCGGCAGAGTATTCGCGGAATTATAGGTAATCGTTATTATAGATATTTTCATATACTTGTTTTGTTTTTTCGTAGGTCTTTGCCCATGAGAACCGTCGGGCATTCTCTAATCCGGCTTTTACGATAGATTCCACCGGGCGGGACTTTAATTGCAACACTATATCCGCCATCTCTTGTGCCATCCGTTTGGGAGTATCATGCGCCACCATCAATCCCTCTGGTCCAATTACTTCCGGAACGGACGAACACCTCTGTGCAATAACCGGACAACCGGCTTTCTGTGCTTCCAGAATCGGCAATCCGAATCCCTCGTAGTCAGAAGGATAAAGCAAGCAAAGGGCTTCATTATAGAGCCTGTTCAACTCATGCGAAGCCACACCCGAGATGGTTTTCAGTTCCAGTCCCGTCAACCGAGCTACCTCTTGCGCTACGTCATAACGCTTGTACGCCATCTGACTATTCCCCAAGAAAAGGAGAAAGCCTTTCTTTTGTATCGATGATATCGGGAAAAACAGATCGCTGACACCATTATACACCACATGCAGTCGTTCGTCCTTTACCCACGGATAAAACTTGAGCAGATCGCGTTTCGTATTCTCACTGATACAGATGACTGCCTTACTATGGCGCAGTGCTCGTTCTTCCTCCCAGAGATGAACCGCTTTCGGCATTCCTTTCCGGTAATAATGATAGGTCAAATCATGCACCGTAGTCACGTTATATACCCCTTTTTGCGGTAAGATCCGAAAATAGGAGGAATGGAAAATAGAGGGTTCTTCTGCTGTATAGGCTGGTATGCGGTACCGCTCCATCCACCTCGGCTCCAATGCTTCGCGATAATCGAGTTCCGTCACCTGCAAATCCTTGTCCACTCGCGCACGCGATAACAACTCATT
The DNA here is from genome assembly GCA_900316845.1 of uncultured Bacteroidales bacterium. Classification (GTDB taxonomy): domain Bacteria; phylum Bacteroidota; class Bacteroidia; order Bacteroidales; family Paludibacteraceae; genus Colicola. The sequence goes on along the minus strand of ONEG01000014.1, from coordinate 102,866 downwards.
CCACACCACGGAGATTCCTCCGTAACGCTGAAGTGAAAAGATTATATTGTCAAATGTCACTCTCATCGGCTTTGTACTTCTCCTAAAACATCAATATATAGTCTTCCCCAACGGGCATCCGGCTCCATATAGTTTCCTTCGCCCCACTCGTTCCAGGACTTGAGCATCACCAGTTGGTTTTGCTTCTTATCTACGATGTTTTTGATCGCCTCCACATGTGCCTTGAACGCCTCGGGCGTGGAGTTATTCATCACAAACGCCCTCATCCGACTACGCGGAGAATGATCCCATCCGGGCAAGATAGTCGGCACTACCTCCTCGCGTTGCATCGCCGGCTCCGCAAAGACCTTAATCGCTTTCGCATAATCGTACACTAACGGAGACTTACCCCGCAGATGCTTGATCAAGGTCGGCAGATGGCGCAGCGCCAGGCATTTATTTCGTTTCGTATCTCCGAGCGGGACTAAGTTCACAGCATCAAAACCCATAGCGAGTACATCGTCTATTTGCTTTTGGTAGGCTACGTGACCTAACAGATACAGTCCCTCAAATCCGGCATCCTTTGCCATTTTTCTCCATCGTGCCGTCCACGCTTTGCCGTCCGGCAGATCAAACGGGCGATAGACCATCAACAACGGTTTGCCGTCCACCTGTATATACCTTTTGTCGCGCAGCATCGGCAGGATGGCTGCAAAATGTGCTTGGTCGTCTTCGGGCGAATACGTCTGCTCTATGAGCATCTTATCCGGCGCTGTCTGCTGGTCGAGCCAAGTCTTTGCTTTCCAACTCTCATTCGCCCACCCCAGACAAAACGGAAAATCCGGCTTGCCACTTTCCATCACCTGTTGCAGCGGTTTCTCCAACAGTTGTTTGCCGCCGAACCAATAATGCCAGTAGCAGAATCCTTCCACGCCAGCCTCACGCGCTAACTGCGCCTGACGCTCCTTCACATCCGCCTCCAAGAGATTATAATACCCCAACTCACCGGGCTCTACGGGCTGCTGATGTCCCTTAAACAACGGCTTGCCGCTGCGGACGGAAGTCCATTCCGTAAAGCCTTTTCCCCACCATTCGTCATTCTCGGGAATGGCATGAAACTGAGGTAGATAATACGCAATTACTCGCATAAAAGGGTTTGTATTTGTTTGTCAAACGATGAGTTCTTCAAGAGTTCTTTCACTTTCTTCTGTCCTGCTTGCGCGATCGACTGCCGGTAATCGGCGTCCATACAGTTCATCAGTAACTGCTCTAATTCTTCCGGTTTGTCCGGCGAGAAGAACAGGGTCTCTTTGCCGCCTTCCAGCAACTCGCTCATGCCCGAACGGTTGGTTTGCAGTACGCAAACGCCCGCCTGCATCGCCTCAAAAACCACCAGCGGCATCGTCTCACGCCAAGAAGGCAAAACGAGGATATCGATATTGTTGTAGAACTTCTCCACCTCATGCGTCTGCGGCAGCACTGTCAGAACAGGCTCACGCAAGTCCGTCATCTGCGCTATGTACGCCTCGTCTTTTCTGTCCACGGCGCCGCAAAGACACAATCGTGTATTGGGCATCTGATCGTGCACTCTCACAAACGTCTGAACCAACAAAGGCAGGTTCTTGCGTTCCTCGAAATGGCCGATAAAACCGATCCGCACCTCGTCCCGGGAAGTCCTTCTCGCAGCGGGCACCACGGAGATTGCTTTGATGGGATTATACACGATTTGCGCTTGCTTCAAAGGCATCTCCAAAGTATGCTGCCATTCCGCTAATTGCTGCTTGGAGATACAAACGATGGTCTCTGTCGCGTTGACCAGCGAGCGATAATAATTCTTCATCGATGAATCCCATCCGAAGCGTTCGTCCACAGGTTCGTGAAAATGCCACACATGCCTTATGCCGGTTTGCCGCGCCAACTCTGCCCCTAAAATTGTGATTGACGTATTGGAGTAAATCGTATCCACCTGTTCGCGCGCCACAAACCGTTTCAACTGATTCAAGGCGAACCGATTATACCATTGGACGAGCCTCGTGCGTATCATGCTTCCTCCCGCGGCGCGGTAAGGCAAAGCGAGAACTTGCAAGCGTTCAATCCCGCTCAGCGCTTGTTCCATGCCGGCATCCTCCACCAACGACGGCACCACCACTGTCACCTTAGCACCGGTTGCTGCACACGCTTTCGCTGCGCGTACTATCACCGCCTCTGCACCATGAATGCCCCGGGCGTGAGATATGAAAAGGATGTGTCTCATTAGTGTTTTCGTTCGTTTTGGAAGGCTTTCTTACTTTGTTCTAACCGCTGTTTGCCGGTACTCGGACGAGGGTTAATCTTATACTCGATATAGTTCTGATACGGATTATACGCCGCAGACTGCGGGGACTCTAAAAAGATCCCTCGCGAGAAACTGAAACAATACAGCGCCACCACTACTAATCCTGCTAACCGCTCCAAGAAAAGCGGCAAGACCTCCAGCACCATCGGCAGCAACGCAATGATGCCGATCAGGAAGAACAACCGCACGCGGTTGCTTACCTCCACCAACTCAAAACAATAGTAATACAATATCAGACTGCCGAAAAACATATTCAGCATGATTGTCCCGTAAGGCAGCGCGTCGATCTTTTCTTTGAAGAAAATAATGACGGCGAATATAGCCAGATTCAGTATAAAGCCCAGACTCAGACCGCGGTTCACAGCGAACATCGCATCCTCCGTATATAGCTCGGCTTTTTCCGCGTAGTTCTCTCCAAGCCAACCCGCTACCGTCAAGAAGATCGTTTGGATCCAAGGAATACCTGCCAGCATGACGGCCGCTCCGATGCCAACAACCGCCAGATAAGCCCAAGACGGCAATTTGATATTCAAGAGGAAATACAACGGAATCATCAGCGCCGCTACGCGGTGGAATGTGCAGGCCAGCAGAATAAAGATCATATAGGGCACGATCCGTTTCGACGGGATGTACTGCAACGCAAAGAAACACAGCGCTACCGCCGTTGCCTGGCGGATATAAATCATCTCCAAGTTAAAATACAAAATGCCGTAGTAGCACAATAATGCCACCACCGGATACTTCGTATATTTGCTCGCAGCACAAGCAATGAGGGTAATATTGATCAGACTTACCACGAAGAACAGATGCTGCACCGTGCCGCCTAAAGATTTCACCAACGCGCAAAGCAGCACAAATCCTTCTTCTACCGAGATATCCGCAAACTCCGCCGGTCTTCCTATCAACCGGCTAAAAGACGGAAAATCAGCAAACAAGGTGGTATAGGAATCCCAGTCTCCTCCGGTCTCGTATCGCAATCCCGCGATGCAAATCAGCATAATCGCCGCCAGACCGTTCAAGATCTGCGTACTCAACTTGTCGTGCATCTGGACATTCAGTACCGCCAACACGCATAATATGCCAAAACAAATCAAATAAAACATTCCCTTAACCGTTAACCCGTAACCCTTCGTCCTTTAACCATTAATATCCCTCCGACAATAACGCATTCCATCACTTCCGCCACATTCCATCCGACACAAACCGCTTTCACTCCCAGACTCGGCAACAACCACAAATTGACGGAGATACACAGCAAGGCCAAAATAAGTCCCACATAAGGGGCAAAACGGTGTAATCCTAGACCATAGAGCCCCTGTACAGTTAACAAAGTAGCAACCATTACTAAGAATGGAAGCGGCGAAAGCCATCGTAACACTTCAATCGCGGGTTCATATCCGTCACCGTAAATAATAGGGATTGCGAACGGCGCTACGACAAATGTTCCCAACGACACGACTGCTGCCGCCAAAGACGCATAAACCAGCACGCGTTTGAAGAATTGCATCCCTTCCGCGGGCGAAGTCTCGAAACGCCGGCTCATCTCCGGATAAATAGCAGTACTAACCGGCAAGACAACTACCATATTCAACGCAATAATCAGCCGCTGCGCCGCAGAGAAATAACCGATCATCTCATCCGTGACAAAACCGCCCAACAAGGTCATATTGACCGTCGTGTACAGACTGACAAACACATTATTGATAAAGATCGGCATGCCGGCATGCAGCACCTCTTCCATCGTTTCGCGCGTACAGATATACTTGCCTATCTCAAAATGACGTACGACATAAATCATCGCGCCGATTCCCACCACAATACTCGCCATCGACAGCAACAACGGGTACCATCTGTACATCGATGACTCGCGAACCAACGCAACCACCAGCAATGCCCCTAACAACTTCGTAAAGAAATTCGCCCAAGCCATCTTGTCCATTTGTTGCTCGCCTTGCAGGTACCAAGTCGGGAAGAACACGATACCGATATTCGTCAGCGCCGTATAAATATACAACCTCGGATCACACGCCACACGCTCCACGAAAAGCGGCAGAAGAGCCAAAATGACAAACGATAGCACCAACAATCCCGCTTTCGCCGTGATAACCGCCCAGAAAAGCTGCCGCTTCTTCTCTTTATCATCACCCGCCAAAGCCACTTGACGCGTAGCCGAATATTCAAAACCGAAATTGACCAAAAGCGTCAGGTAAGAAACGATATTCTGCGCGTATCCGACGCTTCCGAAAAGCGTTGCGCCTAACACGCGACTCACCACCGGCAACACTAAAAGCGGTATCAGATAATTCGCTATCTGAAGCACCCCCAATGCCGTCATATTTTTCACTATCCGCCTCATCTATGCACGAACACTTTCGAATTAAATATTTCCGCACATTTATTCCATCCGTCTTGACAGACGCTCAGCAAACTCAATGCGCACAAACAAATACACCACATCGCTACAATAAACAACCATACGGATAAAGCACTTTCCAATGAAAGAATCTTTCCTAACAAGGTTGCAGTTACGAGCAAAACACCACCTTGTGGTATATAAAAAGTTAATGAATGACGACCGATAAACTCCAACGGCTTAAAATGATCTATCAGTTGCGCGCAACCTATCAATAAGGCAGAACCGCTAATCGCCAATACCATATAAAACGGCCAATGAGCAACGGTAAAGGATGTATTAATCATACCGTATTCCAATGTCGACCATCCTAACATGTGTGCAACCATCATCAATAGGATATATATTCCTCCACCACCAAGCATCCACCATTTAGAAACAGGATAGGATCTCAATAATTTACCAAAAGCGATAAATAGTGCAAACACGAAACCTTGGCAGTAGAACCATTGACTATTATGCGGTGCGTACGGCTCTATGAGTATGCCGGCAATAGCCATGAAGGTTAACATAATCAGTTCAACGCACCAATATAATCCGTTACGTCCTCTTGAGAGATATTGCGCCAAGCGGTCTATCCCATAATATATTTGACGAGCGAAGAAGATGGCAGCTACAAACCAATTGCTAAAAATAATATCTAAAAAATGTATCGATAGCAATGAATGCAAAAACCATCCGACAGCTCCACTATTCCATAAACCTATTGATTGAATAAGAACATTAATAAATGTCAAAAGTAAGCCCACCACTAATAAATGCTTGACATCCCCCCATAAGAATTGCCAATAATTCATGGACGTCTTTGTAAAATAACCGGAAATAACAAAGAATACCGGCATGAAAAACGGCAATATATAGGTTCCAGCATGAATATGCGGGACCAATAAATCCGCAGCATCCGGATGGCAGATACGTATATATAGCGGCACATGATAAAAAATCACGAGCAGGATAGCCAAACCCCGTGCCACATCCAAATATGTAATACGTTCTCTCATCGTAGTTTATTCAATATCGGTTGTGTAAGTAAAATACGTATTTGATCTATTCCTACCGCCAACAAATAGAATGCAATCGTCACTCCTAATAGCAGTCCTAACTGTTGCCATGGTCCAAACGCATGCGCATAGGGACGTAAAAAATCATACTGAATGACCATATCATTCAACATATATACACTCAAACAGGACATTGCCAGCCAATTAACCATCTTACTTTTGAAATGCCAAGACATTATAAATAAGAAAAAAGCGATCGACGCAAGTAACAAGAACGGATTATTGTACCCCCATATATTCCAAGGCAGGATGGAATGACCGTATGCAAGACTCATTGCACTTGCTCCCCAAAGCAAGGCTGCGCCGACATATACACCGAAATAATACCACCTATGAGCACTTCTTTTTTCATCTGTGGCGACACGACGCAAAAAACTTCCGATCCAATACAAATAGACAAAATGAGCAATAGAATAGCCATTAGTATCAAATTGACTAATTTGCCAAAAACCTCCCAAATAAATACTTGCTATACTCAATAATATAAGCGAATATGCATGCTGACGAGTATTCATATGTTTAATGGCGGCATTAAGAATAGGTGCTAGCAAGAAAAGTCCGAGATAACAATTCATAAACCACATATTCCCGTGACTAAATGGCAAAAGCACATGTTGGAGTGTGTCCCATGAAAAAATATGATCGTAAGAATCTATAAGTGTATAAAATGCATATATCAAATATAAATTTACAAATCCACGCAAACGGGTTTTAATACCATACCAACCGGAAATAAGGATAAAACAATTGACACCAAGATAGATAAAAGCATAGGAAGATAACAAGAAATGGCTATCCCATCCTTTACCGACCATATCAAGTGGCACTATTTCCGGATATAAAGCGTGAATACAAAAATGATGCAATAGAATTGCAAAGATACAGAGAATTCTTAATAATTCCGCATTTGATTCGCGTTCCTTTATGTTAAATATCCCACAACTCATCTATAGATTGCGCATAAAAAGTGCGCAAAGGTACAACAATTTTTGCATATATGCAAATAAAAGTAAAAAGTTTCGCGAATTAACGAATGAAAGAGCACAAAAAAGCCCAAAACTTACGTTCTGGACTTCTTTTTCTTCGGTATTTCGATATGTCGATATATCGATATTCCGATTTTTAAGCCTCAGCCTCTGCTGGAGCCTCTTCGCCCTTAGCCTCTGCCTCAGCGGCAGCAGCTTCCTGAGCAGCCTCCTGTGCAGCAGCTGCGAGCTCTGCAGCCGCAGCAGCACGTTTCTCTGCGATCTTAGCAGCGATAGCTTTGTTGGTCTCTACCTCTTGAGCAAGAAGAGCTTTTGCAGCAGCAGCTTTCTTGTCTGCCTCTGCCTGGCTGATCTTACCAGCCTTAGCGTCCTTCTGAGCCTTCCAAGCGTCGAAACGCTTCTGAGCCTCTTCCTGGCTGAAAGCGCCCTTTGCCACGCCGCCTTGGAGGTGTTTGCAAAGCAGTACACCCTCGTTAGAGAGGATTGTACGTACGGTGTCAGTCGGCTGTGCACCTACGCCTACCCAGTACAACGCACGCTCAAAATTGAGGATTACGGTTGCAGGATTAGTGTTCGGGTTGAACGAGCCAAGACGCTCAATGTACTTGCCGTCACGCGGCGAGCGGCTGTCTGCTACTACGATGTGGTAGAAAGCATAGTCTTTGTGACCATAACGAGCCAAACGAATTTTTGTTGCCATTTCTTTTTGTTGGTTTTATGGGCCGTGGATTACGCGAATCCTTGCCCGGGTTAATACTAATGACGTGCTTTTTACTCGAAAAAGCCTGCAAAAGTACAACAATTTTTTGATATACACAAATTATTCTTGCATTTTTCATTTTTTTTTTGTAATTTTGCACCCGATTTTACAAAATATGCGTATTTCGGATTCAAAAATAGAAAATCCTATCCTTCACCTGGTAGGCGAAGAAGCGGATCGCTTAGGCTTGGAATGTTACGTCATCGGCGGATGGGTGCGAGACTTGTTTCTCCATCGTCCCTCGGATGATATCGACATCGTGGTGGTTGGATCCGGTATCTCGTTGGCAGAAGCCGTAGTCAAACGGCTTGGCAAGGGTGCGCATCTGGCGGTCTTCAAGACCTATGGTACCGCACAGGTGAAGAAGAATGGGATGGAACTTGAGTTCGTAGGTGCCCGGCGCGAGAGTTACACGCGTGACAGCCGTAATCCCATCGTAGAAGACGGCACGTTGGAGGAGGATCAGAACCGGCGCGACTTCACCATCAACGCCATGGCAATCTGTCTTAACAAAGACCATTACGGCGAACTATTAGACCCCTTTGACGGCATAGGCGACCTCGAGCGCTGTATCATCAAAACGCCCCTCGACCCGGATATCACTTTCTCGGACGACCCCTTACGGATGATGCGCGCCGTGCGGTTTGCTACGCAATTAGGTTTCAACCTTGACGGCGAGACTTTCGACGCTATCGCGCGAAATAAGGAACGCATACGTATCATCACCAAGGAGCGCATCGCGGAGGAGTTAAATAAGATTATGCTCTCCCGCAGGCCCTCCGAAGGATGGATCCTGCTGGACAAGACAGGTCTCTTGCCGCTCATCTTCCCGGAATTAGCCGCTCTCAAAGGTGTCGAAGTAAAAGAAGGTCGCGGACACAAGGACGTCTTTTACCACACGCTCAAAGTGCTTGACAACGTAGCGGAGTTAACGAGTGAACGAATGAACGAGTTAACGAATGAACGAAAGGACAAAGTCCTTTGGCTCCGTTGGGCAGCGTTATTGCACGATATCGGCAAACCGCGCTCCAAGCAATGGGACCCGCAGGCAGGATGGACTTTCCGTAACCATAACTACCTCGGAGCGAAGATGGTACCGAAGATCTTTGCGAAGATGAAACTGCCGCTCAACGAGAAGATGGAGTACGTCAAGAAGATGGTGGATCTGCATATGCGCCCCATCAACCTCATCGAGGACACCGTGACCGACTCGGCAGTACGGCGGTTGCTCTTCGAAGCAGGAGACGACATCGACGACCTCATGCTTCTCTGCGACGCAGATATCACTTCCCGCAACGAGCAGAAAGTGGAGCGGTACCATCAGAACTACCAACTCGTGCGGCAGAAGATGGTCGAACTGGAGGAACGGGACCGAATACGCAATTTCCAACCGCCCGTCAAAGGCGATGAGATCATGGAGATGTTCCATCTCGAACCTTGTTCGTTAGTAGGCGAACTCAAAGCTGCTGTCAAAGACGCAATCCTCGACGGCATCATCCCTAACGAGTACGAGGCAGCGAAAGCATATATTATTGACTTATGGCAGAAGAAAACGAAATAAATTTGGCAGCCGTTTCGTACGGCGACGAGAACATTATTCACCTCGATGACATGTCCCATATCCGGCGACGTCCGGGTATGTACATCGGTAAGTTAGGCGACGGCAGTCACTCCGATGACGGTATCTACGTTCTCATTAAGGAGTCGATAGATAATTCTATCGATGAGTTCCGCATGGGCGAAGGCAAAGTGATCGAAGTGGACGTAGAGGACGGCAAAGTGCGCGTGCGCGACTACGGACGCGGTATCCCTTTGGGAAAATTAGTCGAAGTGGTCTCCGTCCTCAATACCGGAGGTAAATACGACTCCAAGGCCTTCAAGAAATCCGTCGGTCTGAACGGTGTCGGTACCAAAGCCGTCAACGCCTTGTCCTCTTTCTTCGCCGTACAGTCTTTCCGGGATGGCAGCACACGTCGCGCAGAGTTTGCGCAGGGCAAACTGACTTCCGATACCGGTATTCAACCGTACTCCGGTACCGAACGCCGCGGTACGATCATCGAGTTCGTGCCGGATAGCAGCAAAGGACTCTTCGAGAACTACCATTTCCGCGACGACTATATCGAGGAACTGCTGCGTAACTACGCCTACCTCAACACCGGTCTGACGCTCGTCTATAACGGTAAGAAATATACCTCCAAAAATGGTCTCTTGGACCTCTTGACGGAGAATATGACGGTCTCGCCGCTCTACCCGATCATCCACCTCAAAGGCGAAGATATCGAGATAGCGCTGACCCATACCGACCAGAACGGCGACGAGTACTACTCCTTCGTCAACGGTCAGCACACGATCCAAGGCGGTACACACCAGGCTGCTTATCGTGAGGCTATCGGTCGTACCATCAAGGAGTTTTTTAACAAGAACCAAGAGCTCGCAGACATCCGTAACGGCGTTGTCGGAGCGATTGCCATCAATGTAGAAGAGCCTGTCTTCGAGAGCCAGACCAAAGTCAAACTCGGCTCCAAAGACATGTCTCCTTCCGGCGGTATCTCCGTCAATAAGTTCGTCAATGATTTTGTCAAGACCCAACTCGACAACTATCTCCATAAGACGCCGCAGACCGTAGAGATCATGCTGCAAAAGATCCAAGACTCCGAGAAGGAGCGCAAGGCGATTGCAGGCGTGACCAAAGCAGCACGTGAGCGGGCGAAGAAGAACCTCGTCAACAACCCCAAACTGCGGGATTGCCAGATCCACCTCAACGACGCGAAGCAAGTCAAGTCCTCCAAGGAAGCAGACGACGATCTGAGACTCGAGTCCTGCATCTTCATCACCGAGGGTCTCTCCGCTTCGGGTTCGATCACCAAGAGCCGCGACGTACGCACCCAGGCGGTCTTCTCGCTGCGAGGCAAACCGCTCAACAGTTATGGGCTCAGCAAGTCGGTCGTTTATGAGAACGAAGAGTTCAACTGCCTGCAATCAGCGCTGAATATCGAAGACGGACTCGACGAATTACGATACAACAAAGTCATCATCGCCACCGATGCCGATGTCGATGGAATGCACATTCGCCTGCTAATGCTCACTTTCTTCCTGCAGTTCTTCCCGGATCTCGTCAAGAAAGGGCACGTCTATATCCTCCAGACGCCGCTCTTCCGTGTCAAGGACAAGAACCAGACCATCTACTGCTACTCCGAAGAGGAGCGGCAAGCGGCGATCGCCAAGATCAAGACACCGGAGATCACACGCTTCAAAGGACTCGGAGAGATCTCCCCGGATGAGTTCAAGGGCTTCATCGGCGATGGTATCCGTCTCGACCAAGTGAACCTCCGTAAGGATGATAACGTCAAAGAACTGCTCGCATACTATATGGGTAAGAACACCACCGAGCGCCAGCAGTTCATCATCGACAACCTCGTCATCGAGGAAGACCGCGTAGAAGAGGATTTCGAGTCATGAAAGCGCTAATCGCATTCATAGGTATGGCGCTCGTCATCATCGTTCTTATCGAGATCAACGAGCGCATCAAAGCCAAGCGGGCTCGGAATACCGATAAATCGGGATACCGAAATCCCGAAGACTGCCAAAAAGAAAATCCCGAGCAGGAGGACTGCTCGGGCTGCGGACTGATTGATGTCTGCGATAAAGAAGAAAAAAAGAAAACGGGCCGCTAAAGCCCGTTTTTTATTCCCTCACCGTAATGTGAAAACAACTCTGCTTCGCCTCGTATTTGACGAAGATCTTTCCTGCTCGCTGATGGTTCAGCAGCACCTGCCCCAACACTAACTTCAGGTTATCCTCGTGCATGTACATACGGGAGCGCGTAACCTTATTATATCGCATGTACGCGAGGTCAAAAGTCGTACCGTAGCAATGACAGGACTGCGTGACGGAGTTAATATTGCCGCTTTTCTGCAAGAACTTGATATCTTCTTGCGTACGCAGTACCGATGTGACGTAGAACTGATAATGCGGCAAACCGTTCCGACTTAGTATATCTGCCCACTCTGCCCCGATAGCCTCTAACTCCCGCGCAGCAGAAGGAATGAGGTACGGCACCGAATGCGTCAGGCTATCAACGATATAGTTCTCATTGGTCTTGATCTCCACCAACTGTTTGCGCATCGATGCGGCATCGTCTCTGTCTTTCGGCGGACGCGACAAGCCGATACGACTCGCTACCTCATGCTGTTTGCTCTGCAGGTCGTTGAATTTCAACTTGTAACTAAACGTCCTTCCGGGATACCAAACGAGGCTGTCTTCTGCAATGACCGTCTCTTGCGTCTGATGACCACAAGAGACTAAAGGAATAAAGAATAAGGAATAAAGACTTAAATGCATCAGCAGACGCAAACAAGTCTTTACTCTTTTAGCGGAGCGGTCTTTATTCTTTATTCTATATAGACCACTCAAAGCCATCTTTGGTGTCCTTTATTTGGAAGCCGAGAGCCGTCAGCTCGTTACGGATCTTATCGGAGGTTGCCCAGTCTTTGTTCTGCTTGGCTTGCAGACGGATACCGAGCAACAAGTCGATGGCGCCGTGGAACGCCTTCATCTTCTTGTCTCCTCCCTGAAGGGAAGAGCCATCCTCCTCCAGACGCAGACCGAGGATATCAATCGCGAAGGTTTTCCATACATCACGCAATTCGGCAAGATCCGACTCACTAATGGTTCCTTTGCCATCCCAAACGGTGTTGATCGCCTTCACGCTGTCAAACAGCGCTGCAATCACAAACGGCGTGTTGAGATCGTCGTCCATAGCCTCAGCACAGCGTTGGCGCAAGCCGCCTACCTCTACACTGGTAGCCGCAGAAGACGGGATCTTCAGCAATCTTGCGTACGCTTCCTGCATACGTTGCAGACCTTTCTCGGCTGCTTCGAGGGCTTCGGAAGAGAAGTCCACCGTCGAGCGATAGTGCGCCTGGAGGATGAAGAAACGGATGACCATCGGACCGAAAGGTTTTGACAAGAGCGGGTGCTCACCCGAGAAGAATTGCTCCAGGGTGATGAAGTTATTATAACTCTTACCCATCTTCTTGCCGGCGATGGTAATCATGTTGTTATGCATCCAGTAATGCACGGACTCATGCCCGAGTGCTGCGCAGGACTGCGCTATCTCCGCCTCGTGGTGCGGGAAGATCAGGTCCAGACCACCGCCATGGATGTCGAACTGCTCACCGAGGTACTTGGTGCCCATCGTGGAGCACTCCATATGCCATCCGGGGAATCCTTCGCTCCACGGCGATGGCCAATGCATGATATGCTCCGGAGCGGCTTTCTTCCATAGCGCGAAGTCGTAAGAGTGCTTCTTCTCTGCCTGTCCGTCTAACTCACGCGTCTCGGTAACGATATCGTTGAGGTTACGTCCGGAGAGCTTGCCGTACGGATAGTCTTTGGCGTATTTCTCGACGTCCATATAGACGCTTCCGTTTGACACATACGCGTAGCCGCGGTCGAGAATCTTCTGCACGAAAGCGATCTGCTCGATGATATGTCCGCTTGCGTGCGGCTCTATCGACGGCGGGAGGACGTTCAGCGCCGCCATGTCGCGGTGGTAGCGGTTGGTGTAGTATTGCACCACCTCCATCGGCTCGAGTTGCTCGAGGCGCGCTTTCTTAGCAATCTTATCTTCGCCTTCGTCCGCATCGTGCTCCAAGTGTCCTACATCAGTGATATTACGCACATAACGCACCTTATAGCCTAGATGCTGCAGATACCGGTACAGCACATCGAACGTGATTGCCGGACGGGCATGTCCCAAATGCGCATCGCCGTACACGGTAGGTCCGCAGACGTACATGCCTACGTGACCCTCGTGCAGCGGCTTGAAAGTCTCCTTGAAACGAGTTAGCGAATTATAGATTTCCATAAAATATAGTTTCTAATGTCTAAAAAACAATTTTGCATGCAAAATTACTGCTTTTTTTTGAGATACGCAAGGATTTAAACAAAAAACGACGTAAAATTGCATTTTTGGTTCAAAAAAGTAGAAAACTAAAAGTGTGCCAAGTGTGCCAACTGTGCCACGCAAAATATTGTCAAATGACATTTGATCTAATGGACGACGTCTAAAGGATGGATAGGACGAGAGTGCGTTAAGGGTATTACTATGGTCTAGGATTAGACCGTTTTGAGTCTTACTTAAGTCCGTTTTTAGTCTTATTACTCATTCTTGAAGCCGTATCCATTTTTGAATCCTCCGGTGGAGAGGATCTGCGGGGTGAAAGGCCAGAGGTAAATCGGCGCTTTGGTATAGTCATAATCATAGAAGAGGTATGTGTAATACTCATCTTCATATTGGACGATATCGGCTCCCCATGCCTGTGCTTCGTATCCCTCGGCTTTCAAAGCACTTATCTCACTGGAACTGAGCGATTTGAAGAGTCCTTTTATAGCCAGATTGGTCAAGGTGTCTCCTTTGTACGCGCAGCCTAATTCATCCCAGTTATCCTTCTGTCCCCGCCATCCGGGGTAGAGCAGCGGATCATCCTCTTGTCCTTCGGGGCATTGGGTCGTAAGGCGGTAACCCTTCTCCTTTTGGCCGTTCACCATCTTGGTATAGACGGTGTCGCTGATCGTATTGCCGTTCTGAAAGGTGTAATAACCGTTCGTTTTGAGTCCGTCAATCATCGCGCGCGTCAGATCCTTGATATATTTGATTTTCACCGGCAGAAGTCCTGTACGGATGAGGGTGAAACGTCTGTCCCCTTCCGCTGCGAACTCAAATCCCCGTTCCTGAATGATAGCATTGAGGAGTGAGCCTTCCTGAGCGATGAAAGCATCTGTTTTGGCTTTTATGGCATCTCCGAAAGCGCGGTTACGAATCAAGTCCAGATAGGTACGCGCTTCTCCGTTGTCGCCCAAAGCGGCACAAGCCTCTGCGTAACCGAGATACATCTCCGAGAGTCGCATGTATGGTCCGTTGATACCTGACATTCGCTGTGCTTTCACCCATGGATGGGTTTGACGGTTCTCATCCCATTTATTGAAGGAGAGTCCTCCACCGTTGGCTTTGGAGTTGGGCACAAAGGGGATCAGTTTCTCGTTACCAGCTCCATCTGATCCTGTGACGGTTACGGCTACGTCTCGTCGTTTATCCTGCGGGTCAAAGACGCCGTAATAGAAAGCGGGATTGACGCGTCCCTGCCCGTAGGCTTTGCAGGGGTAAGCGTTCTTGGATCCGCCGTTGGAAGGCCGTCCGAACGAGTACGGGCGTGCATCATTGACGATGCCTTGCTGCATGGGATATTCGTATATCGACTCGTCTGCGTACATTCCATCAGCATCCATCATCTGCTGGAAAAAATACTGGTAAGGGTTGTTGTATATTCGTCCGTTCGCCTCATCTGCACGCGGGTCTGTCTCATGAAAAACAGCCGTTCCCAGATGCTCTGAAAAGGCTTTTTGGAAATATGTTTTCGCGAGGGAATAAAAACGCTGCCAATCGGAACGACGAGCATATGTGGCATCATTATTGACTGTTCCTAACGGCTCATACGAAATGACGTTTCCTTTTAGATCTTTGCGTTCTATATCGTTGCGCCGAGTCTGATAACCTCCGGCTTCGAGAGCCATGCGCCCGATCAGACCGTCCACATAGGTCTGCGAGAAGCGGCTTTTGTTATTCACCGGATACATGACGGGTTCCACTTTCTGCAACTCCTCCAGACATTTCTCATAGATCCAGTCTCGTCCTACCAATCCTTGCGCCACCTCGCCAATCTTGTTGTTGAAGGGTACATCTCCGAAGTTCTTGATCAACTCGCGATAGGCAGTGGCACGCATAGCCACCGCTTCTCCATATAACTGCCCCAACTCGGAAGGTTTCCCGATAATCATGGACTCGAAGTCATCTCTTGCCTCGACAGCCTCCGTGATTGCGTTGGAGACGGCGATGATCTTATAGAGGCTGGCGAAGATATCGTCCTCTTTTAGATAAGACAGCAAGCCATACTGTGAGGCATAGTTTCCGTTCTGATAGAGACATTCGGGCCAATGTCGCCCGGGTTGGTTAGTGAATGCTTCGGGATGTCGTGTGATGTCCGAACCGGGTACATCGGCTCCGTACCATAGTCCGTCCCCGAACACTTTGTTTTGCGCGCAATCACGCCAAGTCTCATACAAACCACTCATTGCCAAGCGTATATTCGCTTCGGATGACGTCACAAAATCTCCGTCCATCGTAGATGCCGAGTGGGTTTCTAAAAAATCATGGCAGGCAGGAAAGATCCCGACGAGCATACATATCAATGTAGTATAGATAGTTCTTTTCATAGGACCTAGAAGAATGAAAGGTTAAGACCAAAAGTGAATGTACGTGCTTTCGGATAAGACAGGTAGTCGTACGCGGGCGTTGGGAAACCTCCGGTAACAGGAGTGGTGTTCACATCAGGGTCGAGTCCTTTATATCCGGCGATGCAGAACAAGTTTCCTCCTGTGAAATAAACGCGCAGTTTGCTGATTTTGGCTTTCTGCATCCATTTATCCGGGAAGGTATAACCTAAGGTGAGTGTGTTCAGACGCAGATACGAGGCGTCCTCAATAAAATCCGATGAGACGATACCATATTCCGAATAAGGAAGCCCATAACGCGCGTTGGCATTAAGATCCCGAAGGCCTTCCGGATCCGTCACTGGAACAAGGTCTCCGGCTGCGTTCACATCGTACATCTTCCATGCATCAGCCACGAATGACAGACGGTTGGCACCCAGCGAGTTATCTTTGTTACCCATCATAGAAAACATGGCATTGGCGTTATACACACTTCCTCCAATCTGATATACAAAACCTGCTGCAAAATCCAAACCTTTCCAAGTCAAGTAGAGATTGAAACCACCGGTATGTTCGGGCATAGCGTGACCGATAATCGTCGCGTCGTCATTATTGACTACCCCATCATTATTGGTGTCTTTGAACTTCACCATTCCTGGGAAAGCATTCTGCGCTTTGTTCTTGAATTGCCCGCCGGTAGCATAGTTGGTCACATCCACCAAATCGGGAACACCCGGGCGCAACTGCCATGTACCGGTGGCGTTATAGATATCCATGTCGAAATCATCCACCGTATAGAAACCGTCACTCATGAATCCATATATCGACCCCACGGGTTGACCACTTCGAATGACGTAGTCGTAATATGGTTTACGCATGGTTGAACCCCAGTTGGTATGCGTGTCGGCTATGACATCCGGAGAGAGTTGGTCAATATTATTCTTGTTATAGTTATAGGTAATATTAACACCTATCTTCAGGTCCTTAGAACGATACAGATCAGCATGCAAGGATATCTCCACACCTCTGTTGGAGGTCTTGCCGATATTCTGGTATTGGTAACTATACCCCGTAGTAGCATCAACCGGCACACGCATCAGGATATCCTTGGTCGTATTACAATACCCCTCAATCGTTCCCCGTAAACGACCATTCCAAAAGCCGAAATCCAAACCTATATTACGGCTGATCGTTTTTTCCCATTTGAGATCGTTGTTGCCCATCAGTTCGGTAGGTTTGTAGATGTTCGTCGGGACACCGTCTATCGTGACTACAGCGGTCGTCCATAGACCGTTCTGCCATAAAGAGGGATCGATATTATCCGAACCGGACATACCCCATGACAAACGCAGTTTGAGGTTATCCAACCAGCCGGAAGCGCCACTCATGAACGGTTCTTCGGAGATACGCCAAGCCGCAGCAGCTGCTGGGAAATAGCCCCAATGATGCTTAGGAGCGAACTTAGAACTACCATCCGCACGGAAAGTGACGGTAAACAGGTATCGGTCTAATAAATCATAGTTAATACGCCCGAACCAAGATAGAGTTCGAGTAGGAACGCCTATCACATTACCGAACTCATCTTTACCGATAGACGGATCCGTGAGAGACAGACGCGCCATCGCTAAATCCAAATCGTACTGTTTAGGGTAGCCGGATCCGTAGATATGGCTGGTGGAAGATTTTCCGGAAATCAATTCATTACCCGCAAGGAAAGACAGACGATGCGCGTCATCTAATCCTTGTACTTGATAGCCCAGTGTAGTGGTCCATCGGAAATTCGAACCTTTAGCTTGTGTAAGTTTAGCAGTCGTAAAGCCGAAGAAATGTCCGCCGTCCCAATAATTCGTCTCATCCCAATAGCGGCCTAAGGAGAGCTCTGTCTTGGCAGTTAATCCTTTTACAGGCACCCATGTAAGTCCGACATTACCCGTAAGACGAATACGCTTGACGATATTCTGATAGTTGTTAAGGACTGCCGTCGGGCTATTGGATAACTCCATATAGGTATCACCGTTACCGAAATAAGCGGTTTTGTCTTCGCCGAGTGGCACATCTATCGGGCGGAACCAATAAGCAGAGGTCGCCAATTCGTACATATCCTTCACGCCCTTGTAACTGCGCTCGGTATAACGGATATCAGCGTCCACATGCAAGTTCTCCAAGATTTTCTGACTCACCTTGATATTCGCATTCCAACGTGTGAAACCGGTGTTACGCAACAAGCCACCATCGTCTGAATAGTTAAAAGCAGCATAGTATTTGGTCCATAAAGTACCGCCACTGAGCGTCACGTCGTGATTCCAACTGCCGGCATTACCCACTACCTCGTCCACATAATCGTGCACTTTGAAAGTACGATAATCTTCCAAGTGGTTGCCATACGCACTACCCAAACCGAAATATTTGGCTACGTTATCTCCATACGAGTCGCCATAGGCCTGCGCGTACGCCCACGTGAACCTTATATAATCATACGCATTGAGCGTTTGCAGTTTACGGGCGTTGGTCTTCAGCTGATAGTACATGTTGTAGTTGATCTTCACTTTCTGCTGTCCATCCGAACATTTGGTGGTGATTAAGATAATACCATTGGCACCTCGGGCGCCATAGATAGCGGTAGAAGCTGCATCTTTGAGCACATCAATGCTGGCAATATTATCAGCCGGTATATCGCTGATGTCGCTCACTACCACGCCGTCTACCACAAAAAGCGGATCGTTCGATTGTGTGATTGAACCTCCTCCTCGGATACGGATGGCCGCATTAGCACCGGGTCTTCCGTCCTGCGTACTGATACTCACACCCGCTATCTGACCTTGTATAGCCTGCGTCACATCTGCTACCGGAACAGCCAGAACTTCATCTCCACTAAGGGACGAAACAGATCCCGTCAGATCTTTCCGGCTCGTGGTTCCATAACCGATGACAACGACATCATCGAGGGTCGTCACGTCCTCCTCCATGGTAATAACCATGTTCTCACCCACTACGGTGGAGACCATACGGAAACCCATGTAAGAGAAGGTCAATTTGGTTCCTTGCGGGGCCTCTATGCTGAACTCGCCATTCAAGTCTGTACTCGTTCCCTGACTTTCTCCCCATAGAACGCTTACACCTATAAGCGGCTCACCGCCTGTGTCTTTCACTATGCCTGAGAAATGAGTCTGGGCAAAACAAGTCAATCCCATTGCAAGAAGCAACAGGACTGACAAGATTCTAAGATTAATGTGTTTCATCATTTTATAATTTCGACCCCACCAATACAACAAAAGCGTATCGGGTACGCAAAAGAGTTACAGCAGCGTGTTCGGATCGAGGTTATTCTTCTCGATATCTTTGAAATAGTTGAACGTTCCTACTTTGAGTTCTTCGCATGCAGCCTCGTCGCAGACGATGATACCGTGTTGGTGCATCTGCAGCGCAGAGACGGTCCACATATGACTGATCGGCTCCTCGATAGCGTGTTGCAACGCACGGGCTTTGTTATGACCATTAACCATGATCAGCACCTCTTTAGCGTCCATCACCGTTCCTACACCTACCGTCAAAGCGGTCTTCGGCACTTTGTTCACGTCGTTGTCGAAGAATCGGCTGTTAGCGATGATGGTATCGGTTGTCAGCTCTTTCTTACGGGTGCGGCTGCTCAGCGACGAACCCGGTTCGTTGAAGGCGATATGTCCGTCAGGACCGATGCCGCCGAGGAAGAGATGGATGCCGCCGATATTACGGATTCGCTCTTCGTAACGCGCACACTCGGCTGCGAGATCTTCGGCGTTACCGTTAAGGATATTCACGTTCTCTTTGCGGATGTCGATATGGCTGAAGAAGTTATTCCACATGAAGCTGTGATAGCTCTCCGGGTGCTCTTCGGGCAGGTTCACGTACTCGTCCATATTGAACGTTACCACATTACGGAAGGACACTTTGCCTGCCTTGTTGAGTTCGATAAGGGCTTTGTACATGCCCAGAGGCGAACTACCGGTCGGCAGACCGAGCACAAAAGGCTTGCTCTCTTTGGGATCAAACTCATTAATTTTTTTTGCTACATAGTTCGCAGCCCACTGACTCAGCAGGTCATACGAAGGTTCAATAATTACTCGCATATATCAATTATAAATTATCAATTATCAATTAAATAAGATCTCCTGGATCTCGGGTTCCTCGAGGTTGACGCCGACGATCGTACCCTCGCTGTCGATGAGGACGGTATGAGGGATGAATTGTACACCGTATTTATCGGAGCAGGGATGCGCCTCATCTTCGCGCACTTGTACCCACGGCATATCTTCTTCGCTCAGCGCCGTGCGCCAAGCTGCCTCTTCTTGATCGACGGAGCAAGAGAGGATCTGCAATCTGCCCTCCGGCATGGAGGTGTAGATCTCCTTGAGTACCGGCACAAAACGACGGCAGGGACCGCACCACGATGCCCAGAAATCCAAGAGCACATAATCGGTCTTGCCGACCAACTCGCTCAGCGACAGCTCTTTGCCTTCCGGCGTCACACCCGTGAAATCCGTAAAATATGTGCCGGCTGTATTACCGGTCTGTACCATCACTTCTTCGACGATCACTACGGTGTCCGTAGCAGTCTTCTCCGATTCCTGAGCTTTCTTACCGCAGCCAACCATTACCATCGCCGCGAAAATAAATAATAGAGTCTTTTTCATTGTTGTTTGCTTTTTTTCGGGATTACGTTATTACGTAATTACGGGATCTCGATTTAACATCTCTTTAAAACCACCGCGCTGCGCGCCGGGAGGTACATCTTCAGCCATCCCTTGCCGTCCTTGGCGTAGAGGTCGTCGTGTACCGTGAAATGCTCTACGCTGTCGTCCGCGAGGCCAAAGCCTGCAAACTCCTTCGCGTCCGTATTGAGCACCACTTGGTACTTGCCTTCCGGCACCAGGATACCATAGTCGGAGAAGGACTTCTGACCATTCCAGTTGAAGATGAACAGCAGATCGCCACGCGAATACGCCACTACCTGGTCACCCTCGTTGTCCCACCATTTCATCACCCATGGCAGGTGGTTGCCGACGTTGTATTTCTTCTCTTCTGCGGTCGGTTTCTGGATCAGCAGGTGCTCCTTGAGCAGATGAATCATCGCCTCGTCGAAGCGGTTGAGGTCCGAGAAGAAATAGTTCGGGTTATCTACCAACCCCCATTGTCTCCGGGCGTATTTATAGCTCCATCCGTTACCCTCACGCGGGAAGTCGATCCATTCCGGATGACCGAACTCATTCCCCATGAAGGTCAGGTAGCCACCGTTGATGGTGGAGGCGGTCACAAGGCGTATCATCTTATGCAGGGCTATACCGCGGTCTGCCATATAGGTCGAATGGCCGTGCTCGAAATGCCAGTACATGTCGGAATCCACGAGACGGAAGATGATCGTCTTGTCGCCTACCAGTGCCTGGTCATGGCTCTCCGCGTAGGAGATGGTCTTCTCGTCCTCGCGGCGGTTGGTCATCTCGTAGAGTATATGGCCGGCTTTCCAGTCTTCGTCCTTCACCTCTTTGATATACTTGATCCAGAAATCCGGAATACCCATCGCCAGACGGTAATCGAAGCCCATGCCGCCGTCTTCTATCTTGGCTGCCAGACCCGGCATGCCGCTCATCTCCTCTGCGATGGTGATAGCATCGGGCTTTACCTCATGGATCACTTTGTTAGCGAGCGTCAGATACATGATCGCATCGCCGTCTTCGTTGCCGTTGAAATAGCTGCCGTACCCGTTGAAGTCCTCGCCTAAACCGTGCGAAAGATAAATCATCGAGGTCACGCCGTCAAAGCGGAAACCGTCGAAGTCATACTCGTCGATCCAGAACTTGCAGTTTGAGAGCAGGAAGTGCAGCACTTCGTTCTTGCCGTAGTTGAAGCAGAGACTGTCCCATGCCGGGTGCTCACGCCGCGGACCATCGTGGAAATACTGATACCCCGTGCCGTCGAAGTTACCCAGACCTTCCAACTCGTTCTTCACCGCGTGCGAGTGAACGAGGTCCATAATCACCTTCATGCCCCTGCCGTGAATATCGTCGATGAGCGCCTTGAGCTCGTTCGGCGTTCCGAAACGGCTGGAGGCTGCGAAGAAGTTCGATACATGGTAGCCGAACGAACCGTAGTACGGGTGTTCCTGCACCGCCATGATCTGTACGCAGTTATAGCCGAGTTTGGCGATACGCGGCAGTACGTCGCGGCGGAACTCCTCATACGAGTTCACTTTCTCCTGCTCGGACGACATACCGATGTGGCACTCGTAGATAAAGAGGGCTTCCTTTGTACTTTGTACTTTGCTCCTTTGTCCCTTTGTTTGTCGGTTCTTCCATTCGTATTCGGGCTCGTCCCATACCTGCGCAGAGAAGATCTTCGTCTGCTCGTCCTGCACCACGCGGCGCACGTAACTCGGTATGCGTTCGCCGTAACCGCCTTGCCATTCGACGAGGAGCTTGTACAACTGCTCATGCTTGATGGCGTCCTCCGGCATTTTGGCTTCCCAGACGCCGTTACCGATGGGTTGCAGACGGTAGGCTTCGTCTTTCTGCCATCCGTTCATATCGCCCTTGATATAGATCGCCGTGGCGTTCGGTGCCCATTCGCGCATGACCCACTGTTTGTTGTGGCGGTCATGGTGTAATCCGAAATACAGGTATCCGCTTGCCCAATCCGCAAGATCTTGTCCGCCGGTGATCTCCGCCTCTTTGCGGAGGGCATACTCGGCGCGTGCTTGCAGCGCACCCTCGTACGGCTCCAGATACGGGTCCCGTGCCACTATCGGTAAATGTTTCGGGCCTTCGTCTTTCGACTTTTTACTTTCTACTTTCGACTTTACTGCCATAATATGTGTGTTTTTAATGGTTTTCTTCTGTACTCTGTCAGCCGAAGGCGGTCTTTTTAATCCACTCTCGCCTTGACGATGAGCTTCCGGTACTCTTTTCCCGGAGCGATACCGGGCTGGTGAGCATCTTCGGGGAAGAAGACTGCGAAATGTCCTGCCGGCACAGTGAATTTAGCGGTAGCCTTGTCGCCGTAGAACTCTACGTCCTTACCCTCGTCGTACTCCTGCGTCACATCCTGGCAATCGACCTGCGCTTTCCATCCCATCTCCTCGTCGTCGCCCAGCGGAATCTGGATATCCAGGTAGTCGCGGTGTGCCTCCATGCGGCATTTGGACTCCTCTTTGCCCTTGAAATCATTGATGTTCACGAAGAGGTTCTTGCCGTCCAGGAAAATCTTGCACGCCGGCATCTCTTCCAAGTCGTTTTCGTTGTAGAATTTCATGAATTGTTCGAAGCCCGGTACGCAATCGAAGTACCTGTCGGCGTTCTCTAATTTGTCCAGTATCATATTATTTAAGATTTAATTTAGTTCTATTTCATTTATTCTTTCACTCGTTATTATTTGCGGCTGCAAAATTACTAAAAAAAAATGACATACACAAGAGTGTATGCCACTTTTTGCAATTTTTCGTAAATTTACATTTAATTTACTTCACCAACGCGCCTTGCGCATTATATACCTTGTCCCCGCGGAGGATGAAGATCTGACCGTTGCGGAGGAGCTTCCGATAGCTGACTTCTGACGGCTGAATACCCTCAACTCCAGTAGGAGTATCTTCACCGGTTGTCGTGAATTCGCCGGCATACGAAGAGATGGTCTCTTCGCTCTCATCTTTAACAACAACCGTGTAACTATAGTTCGTATTACTATTTAGGCCGGTTACGGTAAACTGCATACCACCTGTAGTCATCGTAGCAGCCATCGCATGATGCACTCCTTCACGACCAGGAGCAAAGGCTATACCTATCAGTTGTCCATACGCATTAAAGATCAAACGACAGAACACCACTCCGTCTTTCGAAATCTCTATAGTATAGGTCACTGCGTTTTCCGTGGTAGGCCATGTTACAGTAGCGGAATTGTCATGCGGCTCTACGGTCACGTCTGAGACAGGTTCTGTCACTTCGGTCGTGCCGATCGGTAAGATGAAGTAGAAATCTTTCCAGTCGGATATGGAGGATTTATACATATCTACCGAGCCCTCCAATACATACAACGTACAGTCAAACTTATTCACGCCATTGAAAGCGGTAGCATCTACCAGACACGGACGCTCGCGGTAGTTGTAGATAGCCGTCAGATTGATGTCATTCTCAAAAGCACTCGCGCCGATAGTCTTCAGCGAAGCCGGAAGTTGCATCGTCTGAAGCGTACTCATATTACTGAATGCATTCGCGCCGATAGATGTCACTCCTTCTGCGATGATCAGCTGTTCCATCTCTACCGGAGCCTCCGTACCGAAGGTATAATTGCTGTTCAAGGCGCCGTCTCCGGTGATTGTCAGTGTCTTTGTCTCGGGATCATAGGTCCATGTGAGTGCCAGGTTATCACCGCAACTACCCGTTCTGCGCGCTTTCAAGACAAAAGGAATAGTGGCTGTATAATCTCCGCATGGTGTATGGATGTCCACGTTAAAAGCATACTCCACTCCGACGCGTGCTCCTTCCGGAATACGAACACCAAAGAACGATCTATTGAGTCTGGTAGTATAATGAACGAAACCGTCTTGTAGCGCTGCGTCATTGAAGCTTCTATCTATCGTGAAATCCTCGTCTATCTGCATCTCCTGAATAGGACTGTGGTAGTAGATATAGAATATACTGTCACCCACATAGATATCGTTTAACGGCTCATACGTTAAACTTAACGGGCCTGCAAAGATACGGATCGAAATGTTGTCCAATCTGTTGTTATTAGACGCAACAACCACATTCGCATGATACACACCCGGAGCATCATATGCATGTCTTGCATGAATTCCTTCTTCATCGGTTGCGTACACTACTGTCCCATCGCCGAAATCCAATTTCATGGATTGATAATAGAATGAGGTCGTGATGTCCATAAGGAGTGTATCACGAACACATAGGTCGTTGTCAGTATAAGAAGTAATTTGCTCTCCATTGATGTATATATAAGGGGTGAGATCCTCTATGAAACCGCCTACTGAATAGCCGTAAGACTCATTGCTGGTAAATCCATACACATGTGCATTAAACCGCCCGCCATTGCATTTTAATGTATGAGCAGTGGCAGTACTACCTAATGCGATCTGCGCATAATGATACGTATTGGAGCCGCTTACGGGACTGAAGTACGATGCAATAGAGATATTATCCAATGTCATCGAATTGGGGCGGTCTGTAACGACATTCAAATAATTGCTAATCGTTCCATTTCTGCTGTCGTTCGTCACAAAATTCACTTGCTCCATCTGCTGCTCTATCGGGCTTACCCATAGCATCGCAGGGTCTCCATTGCTACTGCTACTACCTTTGTATCGTTGCGAAGTCAAGAACAAGTGTACCGCTACGGGCTGAGAAGTGGTCAGCATACAACTTCCATCCTGTGCATACGTGCCGGATGGACCGATCTCAAACTCCCAGAAATGTTTGGTATCTACTGTAAAATCAAAGGTATGCACCGTTTCTCCGTTGATGCGAACCTCTGTACCATCATACAACGCCATCACGCGGATAATATCACTCGGACGCTCTGCGGAAGCCGTCAGTGCAAAGGTACTTCCCCAACTCTGCACAGGCATAGCTTGCGAGTAGAGTTGGTCACGTTGTTTTACCTGATAAGGGATATTGGTATGCGGATTGCCTTGGAATACAGCAATGCGCTTGCCATTACGCGCTTTGACATACGTTCCGGAGAGATCACCTGTTTCTCCGTCTTTCTTCCCTGTCCATACGTAGAACACTTGACCTGCCATCAATACCGGAGTGTGCAAAGTATCGCCTATCGTGTAGTTGAGCCAGTATTTGTCCCGCTCTGTTAGAGCATCTTCACCCATAAAGTCCTTTTTGGTTTGGGCTGCATTAATGGAGTCGTTAATGGATTGAGTCGGAACGGTCGGGCAATAATCCACGATGGTGTTATCTTCCGTAGCAATAATCGCGAAATGCGAACCTTGACTTGAGCTTACTCCAGCATGGTCAGATGGCGTATAGGTCTGGATGAAGTATTCATCACCCAGAAGAGCAGTCGGCAGCACATTTGTTGCATCAAAAGTAGCGCGTTTGTAGTTGGTGGCAAAGAGCGAGATGTCACTCGTTGCCATAATATGCAACGCACACGTATCGGCTACCTCCGAATTGACCGCATAGCACACTTTACTGCTTTGCGCCATCGTTGAACGTGCGTTGTCACGTAACACATTGCCGGAGTATAATTCCACCTTTTGCGGTTGGTCTGCCGAGACATTTACGGTCTCCATATAGCCTGTGTACGGATTGGCGATCATTACTTGGCAGTCCTCGCGAGAAGAGATAGAGAGCGACAACACAAGGTCATTATTCGGATCTTGGTCTGCCTGCATGAACGTCACCCAGAAATCTTTTCCTTCGGTCGATTGACCTGTCCTTTCTTCTGGAGAAGGGGTATCACCTCCGCCTATCGGCAGGATATTGTAGAAATCTTTCCACACATCCGCTGCTTTGTAAGCATCTACACTTTCCGCCGGGACATAGAGGGTGCAAGTGGATTTGTTGAAATTACTAAATACCTCTGTATTTATTGTTTGTGGGGTGATTGCATAATTCGTAATTGCTGTCAAATTGCGACACCCATAGAAAGCATAATTCTCAATACTTATAACACTATTGGGAATAGTAATAGAGGTTAAACCGGAGCATGCAAGAAAAGCTTGGTATCCGATGCTTGTAACGCCATCTGGAATTATTACGGAAGTCAAGCGATTACTAGATTCAAAAAGTGCCATACTAATACTGGTGATACTATCTGGGAGTGTCACCGTAGTCAAATTGTAGCAATAACTAAAAGCCGTTGTTCCAATACTCGTGACAGTATTGGGAACAGTAATAGAGGTCAAACCTTCACATCCACAAAAGGCACCCCATCCAATTAATGTAACGCTATTGGGTATCTCAACAGATGTTAAATTGTTACAATCATAGAAAGCATATGCTCCAATACTTGTGACACTATTGGGAATAGAATATGATGTGTTATTTTTGCCTGCGGGGTATTGAATTAATTCTGTCGCCTCTTTGTTAAACAACACCCCATCAACAGATGTGTAGTTGGGGTTCTCTGAATCAACGTTAATAGAATTCAGACTATTACACCCACGAAAAGCTTGGTCTTGTATATTTGTGACACTATAAGGTATGGCAATAGAAGTCAACGCATCACAATCCCAGAAAGCATTGCTTCTTATTCTTGTTACACTATTAGGTATCTCAATGGAAATCAAACTCGAACAACCGCTAAATGAAAAGTCTCTAATTTCCGTTACACTAGTCGGAAGGGTAACAGACCTTAGATTTTCGCATGCTTGGAAGGAATAATTAGCGATTCTGGTTATTCCATCTCCGACAACCACTGAAGCAATAGAGGTTCTATAAGAAGACCATGGAACAATAGTATCCGATGAGTAACTTGTCATCGCACCTGTTCCGCTAATAGTCAGCACACTATCGCACGAAAGTTCCCATGTAAGACGGTTGCCGCATGTGCCGGAGGCGACGATGCAAGTATCAGAAGCAGTTTGAAGAACCGTAACCGATATTGGAAATTCAGAATTTTCAATATTAATCTTTGTGCCACTCGCTGGTACATATTTACGAATAGCACATGTTAACTCTACTAAATCCCCTTTATTAACCGCAGTTCCTGTACTTGGGACACCGCGATATACGTAAAATCCTCCCGCTGCATTAGTATTTGCAGTACTATTGGGATCGTCCGCTATATAGAAATCCTGATCGCCCAATTGCTCATAATATTGACTAACGGAAGATACATAGCCTCGGATCGCATATTGCTTGCCTGTCGATGCATTATCCTCCAATTCAGCGCCCAACGCAAGTGCTTCTGCTACTGTAATGGTGTCAATCTGCGGTTTAGAGAGTATAATTGCTGGGGTATATGTCATTTCTACAACGTAGAGAGCCTTTTGTCGATCGTAGTATTTTTGCAAATGACCTGTCATCCTTACTTTGGAGCCATTACGTACTTCTACTGTATCTATGCCATCTATCGGATAGCACTTATATGCCTGGAAACCAGAAAAAGCCGTTTCCTGATCATCCGCCATATACCAGTTTTGATATTTAGTTCCCGCGTAAAAAGTACCTGCATTAATAACATAACCTTCTATTGTGTATGTTTCTGCGGAAGTAGCCATCGAGTCAAGAGCCATACCAATTTGAATTGCTTCTGCAATAGAAAGTACTTCAGCTTCTCCAGACTCCTCTATCGCCAATATATTTTCAAAATCTTTCCACACATCCGCTGCCTGATATGAGGCAACACTTTCTGCCGGAACATAAAGGGTGCATGTAAGAGGAACGCCTCCAAATACAGAGATGCCATCTGGATCAAGGGGTTGTGGGATAGTGGCATAATTGGTAATTGTATTAAGATTACGGCAACCGTCGAAAGCGCCATCCCCAATGCTTGTGACACCATTGGGAATCGCCATAGAGCTCAAACCGCTGCAACCAGAGAAAGCATATGCACCAATTGACGTTATCTGAGGTGTCGCGGACTCTGTTTTTTTATTTCTTATAGAAGCGTCATATCCTGTGTTAACCTTCTTTACTACAGAGAGATTACCGGTTGCGCCTACTGTAGAAACAAAGGTATAAACGACAGCATCACCTTCTGCAAGACCATTAGCCTCTGCTGTACCAAGGTCATACCATTGACCTTCAGCTGCATTAGTAACACCGATGTTAGCACCTACATGATCTGCATCAGCAACAGTAGACTCATACGTAAATTTGGTATTGTCCTCAGGATCAACGGTCATTTGCGTCCAAATCCACCCATTACCGGCGCACTTGATGAACATAACGCCTTCAATAGTTTCTTCCTGACAAACCTGATCCACAGTAAGACCGAAGTTCATGAAACCATAAACGGTCGGCTCCATCGTTGTGAAGTCAACTTTCATGTTTTCTGCTCTTTTCACACAGGCTTTTTCCTCGTCATAAGCCATCTGGGCGTTAGCCCAGTCAGCGTTTACGCAGAACATGTACGTTTTACCTACGATTGCCGGAAGAGTGATCGTCCAGTTGCTGCCGGAACCCGTCATCGGGTATGCAGTCTGATCCCAGGATTTCTCAAATGCATCACCTACGATGTAAACAGTACCACCATCTGCAACAGGAACCTCAACGGTCAGGTTGAAGGTAACTTGATCGTACACTGCGTCAACGCAAGGGTTGGTCTTGAAGGCATACGATTTCACATAAACAACGTCAGCATCAGCAGCGCAAACGAGGCGGGTTTCAACCTCATACTCTGTCTGAAGTTCAGCAGAACCGCTGATGATCTCGCACGGATGATCCTCTGTACCGATCCATTGGTTTTCCCAAAAGCTGTTGAAAGTACCATCTTTCTGCAGTGCGCAGAGTTTCCCCTCAAGGTGATCAACACCATCTACCTGAGGAATAACTGCTTTAAACCACCCAATGTGACCTGGAATAGGTTCAAAATGAGCCATTGCCTCTACATCAGTGGTATTCCAGTCGTTGTAGTTACCTGCGAATACGTAGCCAACTTCATCGCACATCTCGTCTATATTTGCTATGTTCCATACTAGAGTTACTGCACCCTCGGTAGAAGCTACGAATGGAAAATTCGGAATCGAGACATCTTCTACAAATGACACCGAAGTAATATCTTCCCGATATGGAGACCAAGGGGCGCCGTGATAGGAATAATCATACATAGGGCCGGAACCTCCTATAACAAGTTCATGAGTCTGTGAATCATAGGTCCAGCGTAAATCAGGCCCACATGTACCATAGTCATTCGCACTAATTCCTACGCTGGCTGCTACAGCGAGCAAAAGGGTAAAAAGTTTTCTCATAATATTATTGATTTTAGTTATATCTCATTTTGCGCTGCAAAATTACTAAAAAAAAATGACATACACAAGAGTGTATGCCACTTTTTGCAATTTTTCGTAAATTTATTTTAAATTTACTTCACCAACGCGCCTTGCGCATTATAGACCTTCTACCCGTGGAGGATAAGTATGCTATCTAACCGTATCTTAGTGCAAATTTGCACCAAAATACGGATAAATATCACACAAAACCACAATTTAGTGCAAATTTGCGCCAAAATACGGATAAATATTTGCGTAATTTAAAATCTGGTAGATGTGGGTGTTGTGGAAGTGCGTGAGATGAAAGATGGCAAACAGCAACAAACGCAGTATGAAGTGGATTTTATTGCCATGAACGGTCAGGAGAAGTATTACATTCAATCGGCATACCGGATAGACGATGATGTCAAGCGCGAGCAGGAACTGCAATCTCTGAAACGGATAGATGACAGTTTTCGGAAGGTGGTTATCGTGGGCGATGACATAGCTCCCTGGACGGATGAAAATGGGATAACGTACATCGGTCTGTTCCAATTCTTGCAAAAAGGTTTATAGGCATAATACACACGGGCGACTCATTCGTTGAGCCGCCCGTGTGATTAAAATTCAAAAATTTTCATTTTTTAACGAAAATCGACATTTTGAAAAAAACACCCTCTCAGGGCGCATCAATAGGGGGCAAAAAAATCTTCATTTTTTAACGAAAAAAGCCACTTTTTGCACTAAAAATGCTATCAGTTTGAAAATCAGCAACTTACAACCGAGACTCTTTTTTCACGATTTTAGCGGCCTCACGAGGGGTCTGTCCGGAGCACATTTGCACATGTCAAAAAAAAGCAGTACCTTTGCAGCCACTTTCACTCTCAAAAACTGACCATGAATAAGGAGCAACTAAACCATATTATCGAACAAATGCAAGCGAGAATATCGCATGACAAAGCTATGGCCGCTCTGCTCCAATCCCACGCTTCGCAGGATCAACAGATGCTCGACCTCATCCAATCCCAACAAAAGGAGATCGAACGGCTCCGAGAGCAGCAACACGTAACCAACGTCACCAACCGGATAGAATCTTTCTCCGGCAACTATTTCGAAAACGCTAATCAAGTACAATTATGTCCGCCTTTATCAACAACTTCTACGGAACCTATATCGAGCACATCGACACCTTCGTTCAACACCCAAATAACCCCGCTCAACAACCGGAATCTGTGACAGAACCGCACGAGCAGGAGGTCTCTTCTCCCGAGAAAACGGAGCAAGATATTCTCCCGACTCCGCACGAGGGCAAATACTCGGAGGTGCGCAAATATATCGAGGAACGCAAGCGCTTTGACGAGGAGTTTAAGACCTTCTGCGTCAACCATTCTCTCCGTGACCTCTGCTCACGTCTCACCAATGAATTTGGGTGGTTTGTGGACGAAAACTCGCTACAAAGAAACATAAATCGCAACCGGATAAGTCACTTTCGGACAAGTCGGACATCTTTCGGACATTTATAGGACAAAACGTCCTAACAATCGGACAAAAATTGCAGTACTTTTGCACCGGATTTCCAAAATGGAGGTCTGGTGCTTTTGCTTTATGCAGGCACCTGAACATTAACTAAAACTTTTTTAACATTATGACAAACTATGAAGTTATCGATCAGTTTTTTGCAGCACAAGTAGCCTGCAACGAGTCCGAAGAAACCCTCAAAGCGCTCCGTCCGCAGGTAGAGGAAGCCGTCCAAGCCCTCATCGCCGAGCGTGGCCTGGGCAAGGCCTTCACCGGCACCATCGAGTACCACGGCATCAAGATCGTCGTCAGCCGGCCTAAGTCCTACACCTGGGAGAAGAACACCAACCCGGCTGTGACCTCCGACCCGAACCATGCCATCTACGTCCAGCAGCTCGCCCTGCAGGAGCAGATAGCCGCGCAGCTCAAGGACATGCGTGCCGACGTCAAGCGTACCGCCGAGAAGCTCGCCAAAGCCCATCCCGACTCCGACTCCATCAAACGCTCTTTCCGCATCGCTTTCACCGCATAAACGGTCCTTGTGCATCATGAGAATGACCTTAGAGCAGTTCCGCAAGCGGTATCAGGTGGTTGATCCACTTGATGCCGCCGCCAAGGAACCCAACAAGCACTACGACCCCTTCATCGAGCGGGAGGATACCGTTCTTTCTGTCGATGAGTAGTCAATTTTCCTGAGTTATTTAACTTAGCCAGGTTATTTAACTTAGCCGGGTTATAGCTTGTATCTTTTTTGGGTAAAAAATTCAAGCAAATAAATACAAGCTATACCTTTCTGAACTTGACTAAAAAGAAAGGGCATAAGAAAAAAAGAACCAAAAAAAGAATTAAAAAGAAAAGCAGCAGCTGTTACGCTATCATAGTATTAACAGTGTATAGTCTAATAGCTGTTGCTGCAATTTTAAAATTATGGAAAAGATAACATTTATGGAGTTTTGGCAGCTGCTGCGACCTTCTGAGACGTTTGATACCAGAGGGCGGTTCGAGAGCTGCTTAGCTAAATGGAACCGATGGGATGAGGCTAAGCGAACGCGAATAGCGCAGCAGATTGCTGCAAAGAAGAAAAATGACGAGTTTGTGCATCCTAATCCATATTTCGCAATGGATGATGCGGCACAGCAGGATGAGGTCCGGCAAGCACGATCCAAGCCGCGCTCCCAGACCCTCTCCTTCAACGACTACTACACCCGCTACGGGACGACGGAGGAACGCGACGGATGGAAAATGACCAACCCTACCGGAAACTGCGTCATCTATGTCAAATCATAATTAACAACACGACCATAACGGGACCATCTCCCGAGATATAAACGACATGAAAGCAATGACCAAATCCGCCTTGGCACGGGCGGCAGGGGTAAGTAAACGAACTTTCCGTAGGTGGTTAAAAGATCCATACATAGTTCAGCAGTTAGCCCCTCTGCGATTAAACAAAAAACAACAATTACTGCCGCCATCCGCGGTACAAATAATTGTCGAGCACTACTCGATAGAAATTCAAAAATGAAAGGAAAAAGAAATGTTTCTGAAATTGATTAAAACCCGGGAATTTATATCCGGTGCCCACTGCGAGGTGTGGGAAATAAACCCTATTTCCGGCGACCGGCTATTGGCAAAAGTCTTTGTACTGAACGAGCACCTTCCCTTGGAGCTTATCTACCGCCTGACGGTCAGTTGGAGAGGTGTCTGCATCCAAGGCAGATACTGCGCTTGGCAATGGGAAGAGAGCGTGGAGGAGGTGTTCGTGACGCAGTATCTGACTGCGGCTCAAGCCTCCCATGAGGAGATCCGTATAGAGATTTGCAGACCCAAACCCGATCTGCCCGGTTATCCGGATGTGAACTACCATCCTGACGATTTTCCGATTGTTCTGCTGGATGATTAAAAAATCATTTTTTTGCATTTTTTTCGGACAAAGACGGCCAAAGAGGGACAGTACCCCCTTTGGCTGTTTATATTGCATGTCGTGTTCAAAAAATCAACCATTATGACTAAACAACAGATTTACAAAATCGTGGCAACGGCTGTAACGGCATTGCTGACGTGTCTGGCGATTGCGCTGGGGATGAGTTCCTGCAATGTCACCCGGACTATCACCACCAAAAGCGAGTATTGGCAGAAAGCCGACACCTCCGTTATCATCCAGACCAAAACGATCGAAACCTACGACGCGTCGAAAAAACTGTAGCGGTATGGCGAAGGTAGAGTTTGACCCGGGGATTGAGTCGGTGCGCGGGATACTGATGGGAACAGATCCTTTCTATATCCGCCGGTATCCGAAGACAGGAGGCGGCGTGATGCATATCGTTCAAGCACGGCCGGACCGATCCGGTCACACTCCCTCCGCCGCCGAACAACAGACACGTATCGTCTTCGCGGAAGTCTATGGCAAACAACGACACCTCGACTTCCTCGAACGAAAGTTTAAAGACCAATTAACAATCAATTTCTCAAATGGCAAAGATTAGATTACATGGCATGTTTGCCCGCGTGATGGGCAAATTCAACCGCTCCGAGAGCCTGTATTTCAAACGCTGCGGATGCAAGAAAGAGCAGTTAGGCGTGGACCTGCTCAACCCCTCGAAAGCGACCCACGCGAAGAACATCCTCTCGCAGGAAGCATTGAAGACGGCCGCGTTGGCAGCGAAGACAGCACTGGCTGATCCGACCGAGCGTGCAACCCTCGAAGCCGCGTTCAAGGCGCAGAAGAAGTACCGAACGCTCTTCGCCTACACCGTTGCGCAGAAGTACGTCAAACCGAACTTCGACTAATCGACGGTCTTCGTGGAAGTATTAGTATTTAAGAAATTTAAGAAAAAAACATAAAAAACTTTAATTATTATGGCATCAGTAACTTATTCAGCCGGAATTGATCATGTGTCCGGCGCATTGTCCAAACCCGGTAAGAGCGGTCAGCATAGCTGCGAGAAGATGTTGCTCGCGACGCACCGAACCGCTGCAACGACCTCAAACCCTGTCGAAGATCACGACTGACCAGCAGACCTTCATCGCTCAGAAGAACGAGCCGAACGGCGCAAAGACCATGAAACAATGGTATTGGAAAATTTGCGGCGCTGAATGGGATCAGCAGCACGCGTAAATTTTCCACGGGGTCCCCGACGGATGTTTTACATCCGGTGGGGAGAGCGGAACTGCCCCGAGTATTTACTACCTGAACGTAGTTTAGGTACATATACGAGGGGTTTGCCCGCGAGGCGCGTGTGCGGTCAAGAGTGGGATCAGCAGCACAGCTAAAGCCCCACCCCGACCCCTCCCCATGGAGGGGAGGGAGAGGGGAAGGGGGTTACTTAATCTCCTGACCGGTGATGGTATAGACCTTGTTTCCGCGGAGGATGAACACGTGGTTGTTCATAAGGACCTTACGAACATCCTCCGTTCCTGTCGTCGATGAGCCTATGTGGTCTAAGCCCGTTGGAACTTCTGCCGTAGTGGTGAAGGAGCCGGATTTAGTATCAATAGGTTCATCGTCTTTGTCAAAGGCCTGTATCTCAAAGAAGTACTCATGATCAGGATCCAAGCCGGTGATGGTGAAGTCAAGCGTGGTGGTACCTACAACGATCAGCTTGCGCAGGTGGCGTTTCTTAGGCGCTTGCGGCTGATTCAATACGTACGCCGGAGCATATGTCGGTACACCGAAATCGATACGAATCAATATGCCGGCTGCGTTGAAGGTGAGCGTGCACAGTCTCTCGGTCTGCTCTTGATTCGCCCAGATGATCAGCGTGTAATACTCTGCACCACTGATAATCGGCCAGGTGAAATCAACGGTATGACTCTCCGGCTCCACGTAAACTTCTTCAGGCGTTTCTACGGAGCAGTCAGCTATCTGCAGGGTAAAGATCTCTATGGAGTCACAACGGTGAACGATGGTATCCTGAATAGCCTCCGAGTAGAGACGACCGTTATAGATGAAGGACTCACCCCGGCACATCCGGTATTCGTTGTAGAACGTATCCCTCGGCAGCACCGTTACCATCATGGAGGCGGAGATTGGGGTATAGATCATCAACGGCTCGTCATGATGCGAATAAAGGGTAACAGAGACAAGATAAGCGCCGGTATCCGGGAACTGATAATAAACGTCAGTAGAAGCATTATATATACTTGGTCCTCCTTCCAAAGTCCACTCGATGTAGTCATACGGGATGGTGGATGGTATTGAAAAATAGGACTGCTCACCGAGACATACATATTCATCTCCTGAAATCATTAGTTGCCGAGCGGTACCACCCAATGAATATGCGTACGCTCCATCTTCTTCGGTTCCATACGCGTGTGCTATCACTCCATGCGGGTTGCGCAGAGAATATGTACAATCATAGCAAGACGGCAACTCTACGCGGCTATAGGAATACATCGGATTGCCGGGAACCGGAGTCCACTCAAGAGGAATATCATATTGCTGATTCCTCCTTAATGTCGTCTGGTCACAATATGCTGACAGTGCAACCAGATTGACAAAGTGGTGATACTCGTACCGTGAGGACGAAGGAGCGGCGAAGAGCGCATCCGTAGTTCCCATATCCACCGGTGCAATCCAAACCATAGACGGGTCGCCCACACCGTCAACGGACTCAGTCTCAACGGCAGTATAACTATTTCCCACGTCGTATGAATAAACGGCTACCGGCATCGAAGTATGCAGATAAACAGCATCAGACTGTACGATTAAAGGAATTGTCTCTATGAGTTTGCTATGCCTTCGGGTCAGATCGCCGACACTCATCTCAAATTCGAAAGTCTCTCCGGCATTAATGGTTGCCATTTCATAACCGTCGATAGCGATAGAAGTCTCATCCGTTAAGGCGGTGATGCGTACGCGGTTGGCGTCTTTCTGCAACGAGCGGGTCACTACGAACTCTGTTCCCCAGAAATTCATCGGTATAGCCTGTTCATAAAGACAATCACGTGCTGATACTCCGTTCGGTACTTGCGTTAAGATATTTCCGCTGAAAACGGCGATTGACTTATTCAATAGTGCCTTCACATGCGTGCCGGAAAGGCTCTGCTGATTTTGAGAGAGCACGTAGTAGATCTGACCACTATTCAGAGAAACCGTGTAAGGAACGCCGGCAGGATGATTGTCCAGGGTAGTGGAAGACGGCACAATCTCTACCGTCGTGTTATCTTCGGTCGCAAGAATAGTGATGGTTGTATAGGATTCGTCTGTGTTATTGAACGGACGATAATCCTGGGTATAATACTCCGCTCCCAGCATTGGAGCCGGCAGAATAGCGGTTGCATCGGATGACATGCGCATGTATTGCATGGCAACGACGGAGATATCTTCCGTTGATTCTACATGCAGCCCTAACGGCATCGTCCTTCCTGCCATGGCCGCAATGCCTGCGGCGCTATTCGCATTGCTCGGATACCATTGTTCCAAAGGTATATCATGTTCCTTATATACCTGTCCGGCTTGCAGAATTCGTGTGATTTCCCAGCCTGTAGCCGGATTATGGATCGTTACTGTGCATGCTTTCTTAGCCGAAAGAATCAGATACGGTGTTTGTGGTTCGCTTTCTCCGCTGGCATTCGTAGCCAAGGTCAAGCCCACCCAGAAATGTCTTCCTTCCATCGTGAATTGAGTGGGCGATACGCACGATGCCGATTGCCGGGTAACCGGGATATCGCCTCTCAGTGTATCTCCGCAAGAAGTAATCGCCCAGTATTCGGCGATGTTGTTGAGCGGATTCTCTCCTATTTTACACCCAAACTCCAATATTTTAGGAGCATAACGGTTGGCTTCAGCAAAGGCTTTGCGGAACTGCTTCTCGGTGTGGCTGAAATACAGATGTCCGAGGTCATCGCAAATAGGATAATAATCTTCGCTCAGGTTCGGCATAATGTTGGTATAGACGAAGAAATGCCGGTATCCAATGACGGTATCAGAGTTGATGACGATATCTTCCCAGCTATCACCGGCACAGACAATATCTATCATGCCGACTTCATACTCCGCCTCGACTGCAAAACGCGTTCCTTCTTCCAAGTGTACGGTACGAGGGTTATCCTGATTCCCGTCAGACCATTGCGTGAAGAAATATCCGGCTTTCTCACGGGCTTGGAACCGGAGGGTGGA
Organism: uncultured Bacteroidales bacterium; assembly: GCA_900316845.1. GTDB lineage: Bacteria > Bacteroidota > Bacteroidia > Bacteroidales > Paludibacteraceae > Colicola. The sequence continues at coordinate 65,516 of ONEG01000014.1, read as the reverse complement.
GTTATTGAGACATGCAGGCATTGTCAGGATCTCCGCATCCCCTACCGAGTAGTCATAGATACCTTCTGTCGGAGTCCAATATCTCCATACCTGCGCGGCACTATAGGCTTGTGCGGTACCACACGGCACGTGCAACTCAAAGTTGTATGTGTTTGTGAAGAAACGAGCTTCCCTTGCATTGGTAGGCGGCGTTGTTGCCAGGCAGGTAACAGAGGCAATCTGAGCGCAATCGTAGAAAGCACTTTGACCAATCGTATCCACATTCTCAGGAATCGTCAGGGTCTTAATCTTGGCTTTCCGGAATGCATATTCGCCAATCTTCCTCATGGACTTAGGCAGCGACAGGGAAACTAACGAGGTATCATACCTGAACGCATAATTTCCCACAGAAGTAACGCCTTCTTCAATCACTACGGAATGGAACGGTAAGAATCCTTTTGGACCCAATGCACTATTGTCATTATACCATGGAGTCTCCCTCTCTCTGGTCCAGTTTGCCATCTCTCCGGTACCGCTGATCGTCAAGATACTGTCACAAGAGATTTCCCAGGTTAAATTGCTACCTTGCGCCCCGCAACTACCGGAAGCAATGATACATTTGATAGGCTGAATATTCGTGAAGTCTTTCCATCCTTCTGCGGCGCGGTATAACTCTACACTACCTTTCGGAACATAAAGCGTTCCATACGTACGAACGCGATAATCAAATACGTATTGACTAATAGCCTGCGGGGTAGTAGCATAGTTGGTTACCGTACGCAAAGTCTCACATCCATAAAATGCCTGATCATCTATAGTAGTGACACTGCTTGGGATCTCAATTTGTTTTAGCTGAGTACAATAGGAGATGGCGTATTCTCCGATAGACTGCAGTCTTTGAGGAAGAGCGAGTTCCTCAATGGTCCAACAATTATGGAACGCCAGGTTTCCTATACGGGTAATGCTATCCGAGAGTTGGATTTTTCTGATCTCATTGTAGCGGTAGTCAAACCATGGCACTTGCAATGAGTCCATGTAATCCTCCATCGCTCCGCTACCTTCAATAACGAGCGTATGGTTGCATCCCATTTCCCATCGTAAAGCGGTACTGTCTTCACCTGCTCCGCAATATCCGGAGGCAAGAGGACATGGGGGCATAGGTTCTCCTCCTCCTTCTATAGATAAGATGTTTGTAAACTCCGACCATTCTTCTGCATTTCGGTATGATTCTATCGATTCTGCGGGGACATAAAGGGTAATACGAGATTTATTATCATCAAACGACCTGGAACTTCCCGAGGGTAAAGCAGGAGGAGTCGTGGCGTAACAAATAATTGTCCGGAGAGAGTCGCAATATCGGAACGCATCTTTCTCTATACTGCTAAGGCTTGCACCCAACTGAAGCGTGGTTAATTTTCTACAACTTTTAAATGCATTTCTGCCTATGGTATATACGCCGTTTCCAATGACGGCAGACTGCAATGATCTCGAATCTTGAAAAGCGAACTCCCCGATATTGGCATTTGGAATGGATACGTATGTTAAATCATTATTATTGTAAAAGGCACGATTACCTATCTCTGTAACACTACTGGGAATAAACAGCGAATCCTTCAAATCCATGTTGTAGAAAGCATAATTTCCAATAGTAGTTATATAGCCAACAAAGGAAATATCACGGATACTCCTTTCGTAAGGGAGCCACGGATTGGTGGAGGAGGAGTAATTATACATTGCGCCGCTACCGCGGAAAGTCAGCAGACCATCGCAATTCAGTTCCCAAATTAAATTTGCGCCACAGGAATCGCTTACGATAGAATCAGCCTCCACGAAATAACCATAAACCTCTGCATCACCGCGTACATAATAATTGCGGGTTACGGAATCTGTTTGACATAGGTACGCTTTGCTCTCATCGCTCCATCCCTTAAAGGCGTACCCCTCAAGAGGTGTTGCCGTTAGGCGGAGGTAGGTGCCATAATCATACTGACCATGGATATAAGTCACTTTCCCCTTTGTGGTATCGGCGGAATATACGGATACCATATAGCTATACGGTGCGAAGATAGCAGTAAAAGCGGAATCCTGCGTAACTGTTACATTACGGGGATTATCGGTCACGCTATCAGACCATTGTACGAAATGGTAGCCGTTATAGGGATTTGCCGATAGCGTCATGCTGGTTCCGTCACATAGTGCCTGTACATTCTGTTTCTCTATATATCCGGAGCTTTCATAGTTGAAGGTTACAGCATGCTCGACAGCTCCTACGGACTCATAAATGCGCGATTCCGGCATCCCTAACGCCTGGGCGAATATATCTTTCATTCCGCATGGGATATAAAACGAAATGGGGTCATACCAATAGAAAGCACCATTCATATGAGGGCAATGATCGAAGGTGACAGACTGAAGATGCTGACAGCCATAGAAAGCTCCATGGTAAATAGTATCACATTGGCTGGGGATGGTATATTGTTCTACGTATCTCCCAAGAGGGTATTGTATCAACGAAATGGTATCTCTGCGGAAGAGAACTCCGTCCGGACTGACAAAATGGGGATTGTTGATTGCTTCAAACTCTTGTATGGAATAGCAATTCAAAAAACACATATCGCCTATAGACGACACCGTCGATGGCAGTATGACTCGCCATAAATTGTTGCAATTCTCAAACGCAAACTCATCAATACGCTCCAATCCCTCCTGCAAAACAAGGGTTCGCAGGTAGTTACTTATGAATGCTCCGCTGCCGATGGATTTCACGCTCTGCGGTATAGTAATGGTATCCACCGCTTGCATGGTCTCAAAAGCACGGCTGCCGATATGCGTAATGCCCTCCGAGAGGTATATATGCCTTATCGCATAAGTACGGTAATGCTGCCAGGGAAGTTCAGTTGAATCCTGAAAATCACGCATCGCGCCATTTCCGCTGATACTCAGCGTTCCGTCACTGCTGAACTCCCACCGTAAAGCGGTACTGTCTTCTCCTGCTCCGCAATATCCGGAGTCAACCACATAAGACTCTGCATGAAGTATAGTGCCTATACTTACTAATGCAATCAACAAAGATAAAATTTTAGTTTTCATATGATTAGATGATTATATTTTATACATTGGCAGTAAAAGTTCCATCGCATACAAATATATTTTTGCGAGCGCAAAAGTACTAAAAAATTTGCATATATGCAAGAATTTTTGTAATTTTGCAGTCGATTTTGAAAAATTCGATTATGAAAAAACTTATTTTTACTTTAAGCGCAGTAATGCTTATGACTACAGCTTGTACTAACAAACAGGAACAGACGACGGGAATCGACTTAGCGAACTTAGACACGACGGCGGTTCCGCAGAATGACTTCTATCAGTTTGCGTGCGGCGGATGGATGGCCAACAACCCCTTGACGCCGGAGTATGCACGTTTCGGTTCGTTCGACAAACTCGGACTGACGAACCTCGAGCAGGTGAATGGGCTGATTCAGGAGATAGCCAAGAGACAAGAGTCAAGAGACAAGAGTCAAGAGACGGGCTCTATTGAGCAGAAGATCGGGGACCTGTATAACCTCGCGATGGACACGGCACGTCGTGATAAGGAAGGTATCGCACCGGTACAGCATACCCTCGACGAGATAGCAGCTATAACTTCTCGTGAGGAGCTGTCGAAGCACCTCGGTGCGGCGATGGACTATCAGCTATGGGCGATGTACGTTGATGCGGACGCGATGAACAGTTCGATGAACATCCTCAACGAGTGCCAGGCAGGTTTTGCGCTCGGCGAGAAAGAGTACTACCTCGACACGGACGAGCAGACGACCGCCATCCGTAATGCCTACGTGGCGTACGTAGAGAAGATGTTCGGTCTGTTCGGTTTCAGCGACGGTGCAGCCCGCGCACAGACGGTGCTGCGTATGGAGACAAGGCTGGCGAAAGCGGCGTATAACAACGTGGAGCTGCGTGACCCGATCAAGAACTACAACAAGATGTCCATCGCGGAGTTGCAGGAGCTCGTGCCGCAGGTCGATTGGAAAGCATATTTCGATGCCTTGGGCGTAGAGTTAGACAGCCTCTCCGTAGGACAGATACCGCACCTGCAGGAAGCAGGCAAGATGCTGGCTGACGAGCCGTTGAAGGACCTGAAGACGCTGTTCACCTGGCAGGCTATCGAAGGTGCGGCATCGTACCTGACGACGGAGATATACATGACGAGTTTTGATTTCTACGGCAAGGTGCTCTCCGGTCGCGAGGAGCCGAGTCCGCTATGGAAACGCGCCGTGGGTATCGTCAACGGCACGCTCGGCGAAGCGGTAGGACAGATGTACGTACAGAAATACTTCCCCGAAGAGAATAAGGAACGCATGCTCGCGCTCGTGCATAACCTGCAAAAAGCGCTGGGTATCCGCATTGAGAACTTAGCATGGATGAGCGACGAGACGAAGGCCAAAGCCCTCGAGAAACTGAACGCGATCACCATCAAGATCGGTTATCCGGACGAATGGCGCGACTACTCGAAGCTCGACATCAACCCGGAGGATACCTACTATGCTAACCTCGAGCGCGCTGCTAAATTCGAGCAGGAGTACAGCCTGAGCTACCTCGGCAAGCCGGTAGATAAGAAGAAATGGTACATGACGCCGCAGACGGTGAACGCATACTATAACCCCTCGTCCAACGAGATCTGTTTCCCTGCCGGCATCCTGCAGTATCCGTTCTTCGACATGAGCGCCGATGACGCGTTCAACTACGGCGCTATCGGTGTTGTCATCGGTCATGAGATGACCCACGGCTTCGACGATCAGGGTTGTCAGTTTGACAAGGACGGTAACATGATCAACTGGTGGACGGCAGAGGACAAAGCCGCCTTCGACGAGCGCACGAAAGTGATGGAAGAAGCGTTCAACAAGATCGAAGTGGCTCCGGGCGTACACGCTAACGGTGCGTTCACGCTGGGTGAGAATATCGCTGACCACGGCGGTCTGCAGGTTAGTTACCTGGCCTTCTGCCTGAACGAAGAGAGCAAGCCCGAGAGTGAGCGTCTGCAGACCCGCGACGGCTTCACGCCGGCACAACGGTTCTTCCTCGCGTACGCGAACGTATGGGCAGGTAACATCCGCCCGGAGGAGATCCTGAACCGCACGAAGAGCGATCCTCACTCCCTCGGTCGATGGCGTGTCAACGGTGCTCTGCCGCAGATCAACGCATGGTACGAGGCATGGAACGTGACGGAGGAAAGCCCGATGTATATCGCCCCGGAGAATCGAGTATCGATATGGTAAACAATAAAGCCCGCGGTTGCGGGCTTTATTTATTTCTTCTCTATCGCTTCGGCGATGGAGTTGGCGATGATCGCCATCTCTTCTGCCGGGAGAGAGAGCTTGGGGTTGGTGAAGAGCATGTCCTTCTCCGAGTTCATCGGTACGAGGTGGATATGCACGTGGTTCACCTCCATTCCCAAGACAGCTACACCGACGCGTTTGCAACCCGTAGCGGCTTTGATTCCCACCGCCACTTTTTTCGCAAACGTGATCAGGCCTTGCAGCTGCTCGTCCGTCAGGTCGAAGATATAATCTGCTTCCGGCTCCGCCAACTTCGGGATGACGAGCGTATGTCCCTTCACGAGCGGATTGATGTCCAGAAAAGCGTAATGCTTGTCGTCCTCGGCTACCTTGTAGCTCGGGATCTCACCTTTGATGATACGAGTAAAGAGAGTCATAACATTTACGATTTGGTCATTTAGAGGCTGATCTCGAGGACCTCAAGTTTGAGGACACCTGCGGGGACTTGGATCTCCGCAATCTCTCCTACTTTCTTTCCCATCAGACCTTTTGCAATCGGGGTGGTGACGGAAATCTTTCCTTCCGCGAGGTTCGCTTCTCCTTCGGTAACGAGATGGAAAGTCTTCTCCATTCCGTTCGCCATGCGCACGCGTACCTTGGTCAGGATCTGCACCTCATCGGTACGTATATCCGATGCATCGAGGACGCGCGCCTCAGCCAGACGGGCTTTCAGCACAGCGATCTTCGTCTCCAGCGCACCCTGCGCCTCTTTCGCAGCATCGTATTCTGCATTCTCACTTAAATCGCCCTTCTCACGCGCTTCTGCTATAGCGGCAATGATACGCGGGCGTTCCACAGTCTCCAACTGTTGGATTTCCTCTTTTAGTTTCTTTAGACCATCAGCGGTCATGTAGGTTACTGCCATAGTATTTCTGTTTTAATATTTTCGGTTCAAAATCTCGCTGACGATAATCGCTTTGCGAGCCTCCTCCATATCTGTCAAATCCGGCAGAGAGGGAGTGTCAAAAACAAGATCCGTATTTTCCATATTTTTTTTGCTTTGTCTAAAAAACAATAGGCCAAAAAAGACCTATTTCTTTTTAACCCTTTGGTTTAAAAACAATAGGAAACTTCACAGCCTCCTATTGCCATCAAACCTAAACCTTAACTATGAAAATTTTGTTTTCGGTACAAAAGTACTGCTTTTTTATGACATAACCAAATTTTTTAGCAAAAAAATGCGAAATTTCTTTGTTTTAGGCTATTTCTCCGCGTAAAGTAGCGGCAGATGCCTCTTTTATGGTCACTTTGACGAGATCTCCGATCTTCTGGTTGGTACGGGGGAAGACGACGGTCTTGTACTGCTCCGTCCGTCCGTACATGTCGTCATGGCTGCGTTTGGAGAAGCCCTCGACGAGTACCTCCACGGTCTTGCCTATCTCCCGTTGGTTAGACTCCAGAGAGAGTTGGGTCTGCAGCGCGATGATCTCATTGAGCCGCCTTACTTTCTCCTCCTCGGGGATGTTATCCGGCAGGTGCTTATGCGCATAGGTGCCGGGGCGCTCGGAGTACTTGAACATGAAGGCGGAGTCGAATCCCACCTCGCGCATGAGAGAGAGCGTCTGGGCGTGATCCTCGAGTGTCTCGTCATGGAAACCGCAGAAGATATCCGTACTGATGGCTGCAGTCGGCAGGATACGCCGGATAGCAGCGATACGGTCCAAGTACCACTCGCGGGTATATTTGCGGTTCATGAGTTGGAGGATATGGTTCGAACCCGACTGCACCGCCAGGTGGATGAACTTACAGAGGTTCTTATGGCGGCTGATGGCCTCGAGGGTCTTGTCGGACATGTCCTTGGGATGGGAGGTTGTGAAACGGATACGCATGTCCGGCACGGCATCGGCTACCAGCTCCAGAAGATCGGCAAAGTCGATACATGTACCATTTTCACATGTACCATTTACCATTGGAGTGTAGCGATAGGAATTGACATTCTGGCCGAGGAGGGTGACTTCTTTATAGCCTTTCGATTGGAGGTCACGTACCTCATTGAGGATGGACTCCACGTCTCGGCTGCGCTCGCGTCCGCGGGTATAAGGCACGACGCAGTAGGAGCAGAAGTTATTACAACCCCGCATGATGGACACAAACCCGCTGATGGAGCGTCCGATACGCGAAGGGATGATCTGGCGGTAGGTCTCTGTGGTACTGAGCTCCACGTTCATCGCCTTATGTCCCTGCTCGCATTGGGCAAGGAGATTGGGGATATCGAGATACGCGTCCGGTCCTGCAACAAAATCCACACCGAAAGTATCAATCAGCTCCTGCCCCATGCGCTCTGCCATGCAACCGATGACGCCGATAATAGTCTTTTGACTTTCGACTTTCGACTTTCGACTCTTCAAGTGCGCTTTTAACTCGCGGAGGCGGGCACCGACTTTCTGCTCGGCGTTGTCACGGATGGAACAGGTATTGAGGAGAATGATGTCGGCATCCTCCCACCGGTCGGTTATTTCCGCATCGGTAGTCTCCAAAATAGCCGCCACAACCTCGCTGTCTGCGACGTTCATTTGGCAACCGTATGTCTCAATATAAAATTTTTTTATCATTTTATGCTCTAAAAATTTGCGTATGTCAGAAAAAAGCAGTACCTTTGCACCCGCTTTCGTAAAAACGAACGCGGCGGGAAGTGGCGCAGCCCGGTAGCGCAACGGTCTGGGGGACCGGAGGTCGCGTGTTCGAATCACGTCTTCCCGACAAATGGATGGCTTATTTCCCCACAATCAAAGGCAGGTTTACTTCGGTAACTGCCTTTATTTGTTTGCCCTGCAGGATTGTTTGCATATCTGTGTTCTTCTGCAGGAGGTCCATCCACCACTCTGCTTCATCCATATCTGCAAAACCGCTGACGCGCAGCGCGCATGTCTCACCCCATACCGGCATCTTCTGTAGGTCGAAATCGCGGATGAGGAACTGCGAGAAGTTGAACAGTGCCACTTCGTACAGGAGTTCGTTCAGTGCCTCTTCGGAAGCCTGAGGCAGTATCAGCACGACGACAGAAGGTTGTTTGCGATCCTCGCTCCATTCCTGTGCAGCCGCCTCTTGTTCTTCGGGTGTCTCCTCTACCTGTCCGCGCATGTCAGCCAGGGACGACGTAGCGCCGCCTTTCTGGCTCTCCATACCCTGCCCCATCATCGCGAGCATGTCTTTTGCCATGGTGCCTAACTCCGTCGAACCATAGTTCGCTACGAGGTTCTGCAGCTCGGCGATGAATGCCGGTTGTCCTTCGGTCTTGGCTACAGAGACAGCATTGAGGAACAGGAACCGCGGCATCAGAGAGCTCTGCGGATAGGTGGTCTCCATGTAGTTCTTATTCGCCTTGACTTCGGCGTACTGACCTTTGGTATAAGCAGCATAAGTAGCGGCATAGAGCGAGTCCTGGTCGGCTAACATCTTCTTCATTCGGGCTATATACGCCTCGTCATGGCGCAGCGCGCGGAGGTTCTCATCCTCATGGATCGCCAATACGGAAGGATGGTTACCGAACCGTGCATCGAGCGCACGGAGGGTCTCCTGCGCCAGCTCTTCGTCCTCCAGCTTGTCGCGGTAGATATAATAGAGCGCCACCATCGCTTCGCGCCAGAGGCTGTCGCTTGCCGCAAAATCCTGCTCGGTACGCGGAATCTGCTGGAGGTAATACTCGGGCTTATGGGTATCGGTCTCTATCTTCGGTGCGGGTACAGCCGTGGAGTCGGTTGCTAAGGAGTCCGCAGACATTCCATCATTCTCCTCATTGAGCGCAGCGCTCATTTCATCACTAATAACGACCTGTTTGTTCTTCCGCCTCCAGTTATCCTCCAGCGGACGTGTGCCCCAACGGCGGCGCCATTCCTGCTGACCTTGCTTGACGAGCTGGGGGTTATAGAAATACCACTCTGCTTTCTGGTTTCCTCCACCGCCTAACATGTTCGCTGTATTGACCGACCGCGGTCCGTCATCGCCACGGGCGATAGCGAGTGCTTCTTCGGCCTGCTTGACAGAGTCGGCTTTCTCCGCCTCGATGAGGTCAGCGATGATCTTATCGACGATAGCGCGTTGCTCGGCTTCCGTCATGTGGCTGAGTTTCTGCAGCGAGTCCTGCAGTTGCGCCTGGGTATAAGAGACGATGAGTTCGTCGAGGACCTCGGAACGTTTCTGGATACGTGGATAATCGCTGTTCTCCGCCGTGAGGATGGTCACCGCTTCGCGGTAGCAAGGCTGCGCGTTCACGTACGCGCGTTGTTCAAAATAGATATCTCCCGCGCGCACGAGGATAGCAGCTTTCGCCGTACCGCCCTGGGTCGATTCGGCAATCGCTTTCTCGTACATCTCCAAGGCTTTGGCGGTATCCGGAACGGATAAGTAGATATTTCCCATTGCGCCGTAGATCTGATCCAAGCGGTCTTTGAACTTCGTCTGCTTGGTCATCGTACGGAGCTTTCGCAAGGAGTTCTTGCCTCCTAACTCCGCCATGCGGATACGCGCATTAAAATCCATCTCGTTAGGCGGCGCCATACGCACGACGGACTTATAAGCGCTGATGGCATCATCTTTCTTACCCTCCATCTCATAGAGTTGGCCTAAGACATAGGCGAACCGCGGGCGGCAGATCTTCCGCTTCTCGTGCGGCAGAGCGATCTTCACAAACGGTATCGCTTCGTGATAATGCTCTCCGTGCAGGAGCACATCGGCCTTGACGGCGGAATAGAGCTTCGCATGCTTGCGGCTGAGGGCATCTATCTGCACACGGTTGAGCATGTCCTCCGCCTCGTATTGCCAACCTAACTCCGCATAGGCGCGCGCCACCCATAGCTGGCATTGCGCGATCATGTCCGGATCGTTCTGGTAATGATTGATGATATAATTGAAGGTACTGACGGCACCGAGGAAATCGCCTTTATGGAACTCCGCCTGACCAAGTCGCAGCCATGCCAGATCCATATTCTTGTTGAACTCTTCGGATTGCAGCCAGAGTTTATATTTGGGATCGTTCGCCTTTTTAGGGTTACGTTTGGGTTTCGACTTGATAGAGTGCAGTTTGATGCACTTACGGCATTTATCGATGGTCTTATCCATCTGCGAGGCCCCTGCCTGCGCCGCCGTGTGGTTCGACACCGGATAGAGGTACAGCACGCGGCTGTAGTCATCCGTGTTGGCATCGCGGATGGCCTTCAGGCCTTCGTCATACGCGATGTTTCCGTTATAAAGGATGTTATATTTGACTTTCGTCTGATGGAACGACCGGGTCGCCCATGTGTTTTTCTGGGTAGAGCAAGAGACAAAAGAGATTACGGCTAATCCCAAAATGATTAACCGTGATACACATATATGTTTGAGTATTCTATGCATTCTTAACTCTTATTCTGCCTTCCTTTAGCCTCCAATCCCGCGACCATCCCGCGACCATCCCGCGACCTCATCGCGACCAGTACGTAGGGTTAGACTCTGATTTCTTCTAATTTAAACCTTTGACATGACTCGGCGCGGCAATAAATTCTTTCAGATAGAACGGCTCGTAGTACGCCAGTTCCGCCCCGCTGATCATCTTTCGACTTTCTACTTTCGACTTTCCGCTTTCGACTAACGCCCCCATATACTGCGCCTCCGGCACGATATTAGGGATGAAATGCCAGTTAGGCTTCGTAAATATCTTAGCGCACTTCGCTGCCCCGTCGCCGAAGTAGAAATAAGACCGCTCAGCTGCCAGACCGCCTTCGGCTGACAGAGCACAGACCGCAGGCTGAGCCTGCTGACTGAGCACCGACTCCTCATTCTCGACCACGACAGCACGCACCCGTTGTTCTTTCGACTTTGGACTTTCTTCTTTCAACTCGCTATCAAAGATAGCCGTATAGACCTCCATCCGCCGGGCGTCGATCATGGGAACGAGGACCGCTTCGCTAACAGAACACAGACCGTCCTTCGGACTGACAGAAGACAGATTCTTTTGGGCGGCTTCGCAGAGAACCTCCAGGGTCGGGATAGGAATCAAGGGTATATTAAGTCCGTAGCATAAGCCCTTCGCGGTCGAGGTACCGATACGCAGACCGGTATAACTACCCGGTCCTTCGGAGAGGGCTACTGCCTCTATAGAGAGTCCCTGCTCCCGAGCAAACGAGAGCAGTTCCTCTATATAGCGAGGTAGCAACCGTGCGTGGTTGCTACCCTCATAGGATATACATTGCTTGATCGGCTCGCCATCCTTGCAGATGGCGGCCGAACAAACCGATGTACTAGTTTCGATACATAGTATCGTCATACGTTTTTAGAACAATTTGGAATCGTTGTTTTGACGTTTCTTCGGGAAGTTGAAATGGTATGCCAGTTTCACACCTGCATCGAAGAAGCCCAGACCCGAAGCATACGTTCCCGTCAACGGATTAACGTTAATCACAGCGTTCGAAGTGCTGGACGGAGCAGACTCGACACGGATCAGCGGATCGGTCGCAGGATCTTCCGGATTGTTCTTGAAGCTGTTATATACGCTATAGTTAGCATATGCTCCCAAACCGAGCGAGTTACCGCTCTTCAGGATCCACTCGTAACCGATCTCAGCCGTCAGCATTACGTTGATGGTGAATTTGTTCTTGTAGTCCGTACCTTTGCTGGTATATTTGTCCTCAGCCAAAAGACCTGTGATCACGTCATTGGTTACGCGGACGCCTGTCTCCTGATAGTATGCCTCCACAAAAGTGTTCGGGTTATTCGAAATCGTTTGCTTGTACGGAGTGAATACCGGAAGCATGAATTTCGGACCGACATTGAAGAACAGACCGTTCTGGTGAATCAAGGAGAACATCAACGGCACCTCCAACTGGAGCTGGCCATCGTGCTCTTTCACTTCGTCTGCACGGATCGTATAATCAATATGCATCGGGTTAGCGGCATCAAGGTCTTCCACACCCGGACGCGTGGAGTTCACACTCGATTTTACACTACTCTGCGCATAGCCGAGACCTACGCCGGTAATGATACCCAGATCTACAGGACGACCGTCCTTGGTCCAGTAATGTGCATATTGCAGATCGAGCACTACGTCTCCACCGCAAGTCCAGTTACCTTCTTTGGTCTTATGGAGCAAACCTGCAGCACCGCCGCGCAGACCGATAGTGAAGCGGTCATAGCTGTGCTTGAAATTCTGCTGAGAGTGGATGGAGTCGCCTTGGTTTGTTTGAGCGGTTTTCTCCTCCTTCTGAGCCTCTACAGGAGTTTCCTCTTTCGGCTCCTCAACAGGCTCTGCCTTTGGTTCCGCTTTCGGCTCCTCTTTAACAGGCTCGACAACAGGCGCTACTACCGGCTCCTCTTTGACTGGCTCTGCTTTAGGCTCTTCCTTTGGTTGTTCTACAGGTTGAGCTTTCGGCTCTTCCTTCGGCTGTTCTGCTACTTCCTGCTCATTATGAGTTACAGGAATCAAGCACTCCTCGCAGATCCACGAGTAGATATTCATCAACAGAACACCCTCGGGGAAACGCTTGGTACCCAACTGACGTACAGTATGTACTTTATCCCACACCCATACGGACGGTCTCTCTCCGGTCAGATACTCTACGCACTCGCGCTTGATCATAACGGAGTCGCCTACGGCTACCTTCCATTGGTGTTCTTTGGCAGGCTGGGCTGCCTGCTGTGCCGACAGACTCGACACAGCAGTAGCGCATACCAGGGTAGTTGCAATCAGAATTGATTTAATAGTCTTCATTGTGCTACCTCCTATTCTTATTTAACGATATAACGTAATGTTGTCTTCAGGCTCTCGTTGCTCAGCTCAACCAGATAGAATCCGTGTGCGTCAGCAGCCTTGATAACGAATGTCGTCTCGCCGGAAACCACGAACGATTTCTGGAGCAGACCTTCGGTCGTATAGAGACGGATCGTAGTGGTCGTGTTCGGATCGAGGTTGATCACGCTAATATTCTCACCCGGACGAGCCAGCGTCGGCACGAGTGCCGGAGCAGCTGCAGCAGCCGCAATCGGATAGTGATCGGTCTCACCCTTCACTCCACAAGGAGTTCCGTCTGCTGCCGGGAGCGAAATCGTAGCGTAGTACGTACCGGCAGCCAGCGGTTCGCCGTTAGACTGGGTGTAGTAATAACCGCTACCGATCGATTCCGCCTCACCTTCTTTCCACCAGGTCACATAACCTTCCGTATCCACAGAATCCGGCAGGTTCTCCCATCCCGGTATCTTAACGATTGCGTTGCGGTCGATCATCAGCAGACGGTCGCCATACTTAGCTACCATCGGGAGGGTAAAGATATACGGTTTCTGGATCGTCAGGGTCAGCGTTACGATACTATCGCAACCATTGTATGCGCCGCCGATAATCGTATCGCTGACGATGGTGTCGTTATAGTAAGGTACGCCATGCCATGTGTACATGTTACATGTATCGAAGGAGATAGGATTCTTCACCGGTGGCAGAAGCGTTAGATGGAGCGTTACGATACTGTCGCAACCATTAGCCGCAGCGTCAACGAGCGTGTCGCTGACGATGGTGTCGTTAGTGTAAGTTACGTCATGCCATGTAAAGCTCTTACATACGTCGTTAACGGTAGTATCACCAAGAGCTGCCGGCAGTTTCGTGAGGCTGATATATGCGATACTATCGCCCCGGTAGAGACCACCTGCATAAGTTACAGAATCCAGCGTGTCCTTATCGTACGTATTACCTTCCCAAGTATAGGTCTTACAGAAGGTATCGTAGAGGGTGTCGCGAACGGTATTCATGTACGTCGTATCGATCGTACCGCTACACTGGAGCGTAGCCGTATACTGGAGGTTGATACGTGCATAAGGCAGCGGCGTAGCCGGTATATCTTCATAAGTAACACCATCAAGGCTATACTGCCATGTAATAGCAGTTACGTCCTTCAGCGTATCGTTATCGTCCGCAGCGTACTGCGCGTTAAGCCATGCTGTAACGGCGCTCAAGTCGAGTACTTCACCTTTCTTGATAGATACCTGCGATGCGATGTCATATAATTTAGGATCGCGCAGCACGTATGCGTGTACGGTAGAGATTGAGTCGTACAACGCTGCTTTGGTCTCATCCTTGAGATCCGAAATGGTATCGTTCCAAACGGTATCCTTCATCACGATCACAGTATGCTCTTTACCGATAATAGGATCGCCTGCGCATACGAAGAAGGTAGTATCCGTACGAACGGTATCACGCGGCTGTTGATCGATCAACTCAATCCAGAGATGGGTCGTCTGGTCGGAGGTGTAATCGAGGAACAGGAACGGAGGCCATCCGGCGTTTGCGATAAAGTCACGAGCGATATCTTTCCACTCGCCATCTTCCTGTGCAATGGTCTTCGTGATATGGCCCTGCTCCGGATCTTTACACTTGAAATAGAGCGTAGCGTTTGCTGTAGCGGTCTCCGTCTTGGACCAGTTATCGAGGTGGATACGCAGATCCTTGTCAGCCGGGATTTTCGTTGAATCCAACATCGCCACGTACCAGGTATGCTGCCCAGCGGGGTTCACGTTACCGTGCTCCCAGTCGAAGAACATCGGGTCAGTGAGACAGTCTTCAAGACCCCTTACCTGCGGGGTATTGATGCGGAACTTAATCGTCTGATTGGTCTTGATACGAACGTAACCGGTTACGGAGTCCTTGGTGATGAACTTATGGAGCAAGCTGTCCACAAACTTATCCTGGAAGGACGATACATCGTATTTCATACCGGCTTTCTCCAGTGCCTTGTTCACCAACTCAGAGAGCGGTTTGGTACCCTTATGGAGGCCACCGGACTTATTGATTGTACGCTTACGAACCGGCATCTGGCAATCCATATTGTCCTGGAACGTAGCGGTAGCCTCGATAGTAGCGGTACCGTTCAACTCGTAGGTCAGCGTACTGGAGTCGGTGTAGATATAGTTATTCTGGATATACGGAGCGCAGACAAGATACCAGTGTTCCTGATTGTCGCCCGGAATCTCATAATCCACGTTCGGCACGATCATCTGCGCCTCTTTCTGCTTAGGATCTACCGGAGCCGGAGCATAATCAGAACCGAATGCGCTGGAGAAATAGATGGAGTCAGTGGTGCGAACCTTGATATAGAGCTCGAGATCGCCTACGGCATAGATAGCCTGTGCCGGAACATTATGCGATTTAGACTCACCTTTCTTGAGTTTGCGCTCTCTGTATTTCTCATCGATAGCGTATTCCTCGAAGAGGTCAGTCTCCGACAGCAGACCTTCGTAAACAGCCACTTTGACGGTCGTCTCACCGGCGCCTGCATTCTTAGCGATGACGTGCAGCGACTTATTGAAGAGCGCCTTATCTGCTTTCAGATCAGCGGTCTTCACCTTATACCAGATCTCGGTATTAGCAGCCTGGCCATAGGACTCGCCCATGCGTACAGGCAGCGCGTCGTAACGGCTGTTACCGCCGAAGGCCTTTACCAACTCGGCTTTAAACTGGAAGTTTGCAGTGCCGACAGGACGGGTAACACGGATAATGATGGTATCTTTCTTGGGGTTGGCTTTTGTTCCTATGATCTGCTCAAACGTACTTGCCGGAACCGTGTCGGAATAATGCTGACCGGCTTTCAGTTCCTGACTCTTGGTCATCATCTTCTTCACGATCGGGAAAGCGTAAGCAGCCTCAGCCTTGATGGTATTCTTGGTAGAGCCAAGGTTTATCAGGTGAGCTACCGGTTTAAGCTTCTGATCTGCATTACGAACTTTATCAATCTCCTCTTTCGTAATGATATACCATGCGGTATCTACATCCTGCTCATAGAGGCTATCCCATTTCAGCGGAATCAGCGTCAAGCCCTCTCCTGTGATGGTATCGAACGGCTCTACCGGCAGTTTCTCCGCCCAGAAGCGAACAGAAGTGGTGCCCTGAAGGTTGACAAATACAATGCTGTCCTCCAGTACGTCAAAGGTGCTGTTCTGAAGCGTAATTTTACGCTCGGCATTGGCTGCAAGCGAGAAGTCCTGAACAGACGGAGCCTCTTCTACCGGGCAAGAGAACACCAGTTGAGCTACGCCCTTACCGGCTTTATTCTCGCGGTTCTCGATATGAAGACGGATATCGTTACCGTCCTTCATCACCTCATGCAGATCCACTACGTACCAGAGGTTTGCGTTGGCAGCCTGCGTATTACCGGAAACCCAGTTGAACGGAATAGCGGATGCACAACTTGCACCTTCCGCCTCCTCGGTCAGACGAATCTGGAGTTTAACAGGCTGCGAAGAAATCACGCGTACGTAAACGGTATCTTGAACAATATTCTCAAACATATTACGCGAGAGCTGACGGCTATAAGAACCGTTCGCCGCAATCGTCATAGTATGCTTCTCGTTCTCAATCGAGTCCGGACACTCAAGCGAAAGCTCGGCCTCTACTTTCAACTCATTGGTTGCGCTGAGGTTCTGCACGAATATAGTGGGGAACTTAGCCGACTGCTCACGTGCTTCTTCCATTGCAATCTTATACCAAACGGTATCGTTAGCGCCTTGCTGCTCACCATCGACCCAGTTGAACTTCTTGGCTGTCAAACATGCGTCATCCGGCTCGTTGATCTTCGTCGGTCTTGTCGTAGCCCAGAACTTGATATCCTGGCTGGTCTCCAGACCAATCCAAACGGTATCGGTCATAGCTGCGTACATCGAGTAGTTGATAGCGCGCTCCGGAGCTGTCGAACCGGCAGCTACCGTACGGGTTATCTCCTGAAGATCAATATACGGGCAGGAGAAAGCAACCATTGCTTTTAGTTTAGCAGCCTCAGTACCGAGATTTTGGACGTGTACCACGATGTCTTGCAGGTTATCACGAGCCGCAGCTACATCTACTGCGTACCACTGGGTCGTACGAGCCTCTTGGCGATGACCGGACTCCCAGTTAAAGTCGATATTGGTCTTACAAGCCTTACCCTCACGTACGTGTTTGAAACGGCCGTAGAAGTTGATCGGCTGGTCGGCAGAGATAAGCAGATAGATTGAATCTACATTATCAATCATACCATCGAGCATGTTCTTCTTGTAAACCACGATCTCTTCCCCGCCTGCAGCTATCTCATAGCTGGTGTTTGTCGAACCGTAGGCAGGACGCTTGAAGGCCATCTTGATAGTCATGTGAGCGGTAGCGGCACCTTCGTTACGATAGGTGAACTCCGGCTCGTACTTAGTCAGTGCATCCATGTCAGCCACGCTGAAAGCATAGAGCGTCTGACCGGCAGGAATAACTGTAGATTGGACGGTAGAGTCGGTCGGGTTAACATTCAAAACTACCGCGGGCATAGCGCTCGGTGCAGGGATGACCGGCACTATCGGTTGATCGATCATCTCCACCTTCATCTTCACCGGTTGCTCGAGGTTCTCAATCATAAAGTAGAGCTCATCCGGATAGACACTCGCGATCATGCTCTGCGGGATAGTGTCGATAACCGACTCGCCTGCAGCAAGTGCATAGTCACGTCTGGTAGTACCGGACGACGGGCAGTCGAGCGACTGACCGGTCTTCAGATTCACAGGACCCGAGCCGATGTTGGTAATCGTCACCTTAGCGTCCTTGTGGATAGTAGCCGTGTCTTTGAATTGGCTGATGTCCACTTTCCACCAAGCAGCATAACCCTTGGTTTGGGTAGCCTCCGTGTCCCATTTCAGGACGCGAGCGTCCTTACAGGTCTCGTCGAGATCAGCTGACTCGAACACTTTTGCACTCAGGCGAACCTCACCGTCCGTAGTCAACGTGAGGTAAATCTCCGTCTGACGCATACGAACCAGTACGGTTGCGTTTGCTGTGTAAATCTGGTGCTCATGAGGAGAAACTACATAGTGCTTCGTCTCAGTCTCACCTGCAACAGTAGCTTTCAAGTCTGCGTTAATCGATAGATTACGACTCGGGTTCGTCACATAGAGAGTCAGCGATGGGTTCTCCTCCTCATAAAGAGGAGCGAGATCAACGTGATACCATTTGGTACCGCTCATGTGTACATTTCCCTTGTCCCAGTCAAATTCAATTGCATTTGCTTTTGTACTACCGCTGCCATCACCCTTGGCCATCGCGAAGACGGTCATCAAGGATGCCAACGTAAGTAAGAAAAACTTCTTCATGTAATTGGTTGTTTTTAAAGTTAGTAATTATTGTTAATTTTTTATTGTATTTGCTGTCCTAAGACATTATATTTCTTCTCATCAATATAGATGACCATCTGGCCGTCCACGAACTGTTTGCGAGCCTTCTTACCGCCCGAAACCAGATCCGTACCTTTGGGATCTACAGGTTTCTCCACTACTGTAACCTGAAAACGTTTAGTGCAGGTATTTGCTCTCACCACATTAAAGGTCGTGTCGCCAAACTGGCGCAGCACTACTCCGGAAGCCGGATGAACATATCCGCGGCTCAGATCCTGAGCCAACACCTGAACGGTATCATAGACCGTTGTCGGCGGAGTGAAAGTGAGAGACACGCTCCGCATTTGCAGCGTATCGCGATTCATACAAATAGTATCCACAAAGGCTGTATCTGCCATGAAATCGCGTCCGTCCACTGTTATTTTCTTGCCCTCGCAGATCGTTTGATCAACCGGAGGAAGCGGATCAGCGTACTTGGGGTTGGTATAGTAGAAGAGTCGTCCGTTTACACCCTCCGCATGGGAGATATGTACCCATATATCTCTGTGGGCTTTGCGGGCGTTGACCAACAAGGCAGAATCCGGCTGATAGACATGAATCGTATCGCTCATCGTCATTCTACCCACCTCTTCACCGTTACAACTGTCCATCGTCAGCCATATCTCTGCCGGCTGAGGTTTCTGAGTCACATTCTTCGGTTTATGAATCCACCTCAAGAAAGCTTTTCCTGAAGAGGGGATGTTGCTTGACGGGAGGCGATAGACGTTCTCCGGCTCACTGCATACATAAGTCATCCACGCACGCAAGTCCAAGGCTCTGTCGCAAGTCGAGTGAGGTCCCTGGTCGTACGGATAGCAGAACACCTGTCCCGACCCGCCGTTCAAAGGATAGACATGAATACGCGGCGTGAGGGCCTTAAGGAATTGGGCACTACCGCCGATTTCATCGAGCTTCTTGTTGATCTTATCCATATCCATCTCGCTCATTCGGTTAGGTCCAACCGTCACGGAGAAAGTAGGTATCGTGCTGATGCAGAAAGCATAGACATCGATTGTAACCGAAGTATTGGAGAACCAATAGGCCGATATGCCCTGACGTATATCATCGATCGTGGCGGTAAACCACACGTCTCCGGAGAGGACCGTATCGATGGGGAATACAAATGTATTCGAGTTATACTCACACTCGCAATAGTGAGCAGGCAGCGTGTCTTTCCAAACCATAGAGAACGAGTCGCACGGATGTTCCAACCTCGCCATTACGCTCATCGGCAGGATGACCATCAGGCCTAATATCAGTTGTCTAATTTTCATAAGAGATTGTTTTTGCTGTTAATAAATGAGTTATTGTATTCGGGAGCCTAAGACGTTATACCGTTTGCCGCCGCGGATGATCATCACGGTGCCGTTCTCCATAACTTTAACCGGCCGAGAGAGGGCATCCACTTCCTCTACATCCGTCGTAAAACTGCTATAATAAGGTGCGCCACATTGGAACCGAACGATCAGCGATACGGTACCGGCTTCTACCCATTGAGGCTCGTTCTTTATCTCCATCGCATGGCTTTCGGAGTCATCCGCCGAACGGAACGACCACACGATATTCGATATCGGGACGAAAGGCAGTTGATAATACGCCTCGAGATTCTGCTCCGCACGACGGAAGTCCACCAGAGCCTTATCTGCCTGGGTTTCCAGAATCACGCCTTCCATATACCAATCGGGTGAAGGCATCTGTAACTGATAAGCACGATAATCGATTCGCCATACGTCATCCTCCACTACTCCCTCCTCATGCATTCCGGGGCAGAAATAGATGGTCGTATCCTTGAGGTTACGATGAATCGTCAAGTGGAGCGTGTCGGTCCAGGAGCAAAACTCCGTCGCATTCTCATGCGTATAAACGCCACTCCGGGTATAGGTTGTTCCGTACCACTCGTAACTCTCCTGAGCATCATCAACTACCGTACTCGTATTCGCCGGACAGGAGTGATGAACAGTCAGATGGAGCGTGTCGGTCCAAGAGCAAAACTCCGTCGCATTCTCATGCGTATAAACGCCGCTCTGGGTATAGGTTGTTCCGTACCACTCGTAACTCTCCTGAGCATCATCGACTACCGTACTCGTATTCGCCGGGCACAAGTGCAGGATAGTCAGGTGGAGCGTATCGGTCCAGGAACAATACTCCGTGGTATTCTCATGCGTATAAACGCCGCTTTGGGTATAGGTTGTTCCGTACCACTCGTAACTCTCCTGAGCATCATCGACTACCGTACTCGTATTCGCCGGACAGAAGAACGGCTCCACTAAAATAGTTGCATTCTCATGAGCACTGATTTCAATAATCTTCGTCTCCTCACCGCGAGCGATCTCCCACGCCCAATTCATGGCGCACGCGTCAAAAAAGTGAGCAGCCGGAAGCGTATCACCATCCATGATAGCTACAGGGATAGGGCCAAAAGCAGTATCCGGCATGTAAGTAATCGTAGCGGGCAGATGGACAGTCGCGATACGAACAAAGTTCTCTCCGGACTGAACCGATAGAGTGGTTGTATCCGTCACACGGGTAGCCTGATCATAGGTAGTACCCGCCGGTTTAAGCGTCTGTCCCATCGCGGAAACCGACACCAAAAGCAATAATATTATCGTACGTATATAACGCATATATGTATGCATGTAATGATTCAGGGCGCAAAGTTACAAAAAATTCTTGGTTTGACCAAATAAATTTCTTTTTTCGCCGATTTTTACACAAAAATATTACAATTTCAACTCTATTTCGTCATTTTTTCCACGTAGTACGTATGTTCCTGCGGGTAAATCAGAGAGGCTATAGGTCTCGCCGGCAAAGGCTTCAATGGTCCGGATTACGGTCGTTCCTTGCAGAATCGTGATATGCTGATCCTCGCTCACGCGGACGATTGCATTCCCCGATTCGTCGCACGATACAGAAACCGTCATCGCAGGATAAACAGGATCTTTCTCCTCCGGGGCGGTAGAGGAGATAGTGATATAATAGGTACCGGTATAGGTGCAATTAAAACGGAAATAGACATACCCCTCTTCATCGACACGAGGAGACCAACTCGCGATATTATCAGCCGTAAAAGTTTTACTATGGCTACTATTTACAGATCCGGTTGCTAATACATTAGCAGCCGTAGGAGAAGTGGTAATATTGCAATCGGTAGCGATAAAGACATTACATGTATTCGTAGAAGAGAACGAAACAGTAAGATCTCCACCTAACATTTGCGCGTAAGTGGCACGATAGCGGGAACTGGAATTTCTCGTAATTCTAAAAGTAGTATCCATCTTGGCAATATAGATAGTCTGGGTTGATTTGACGCACGTGGATGCCACCCACTCGGAAGGAGTAACCGTAGTTGCTTCCGAGCATATAAAGCGGATGTAGAGGTATTGATCGCTTGTCTTACTCCATAGATTGACTAATTCAGTCCCTAATATTCCTCTCCAATGCCCGTCCTCTACCCTTTCATACATATATTCACCCAAGAAGTGATTTCCTTGAAAATCCGGGTCAGTAGCTATCTGCATCTTGAATACATGCGCTGTCGGGGTATCAAACTTCACATCCTTGTTCCATGACCGCGGAATCGCAAAGAGCGCTGCATCATTCGCGTTAAGCGGATACGTCTGATCATACTTAAGTAAAGTAGCATTTCCTCGAGGAAGTGCTCTGGGTACTTTCACCACTTGGGCTGTACCGGGAGCAACACTATAGAATTTTGCAAAATACATACCGGCCTCATTAGGATATGCCGCGTTATGAACATAATCATACAACAAATCCGCCGAGACAGTTTTTGAACCTCCGGGCTGTAAATCAAAGAAATCTATGACATTCTCGTTTTCCGAGAGCTCGGCATCGTTTACCGAAGGATCAAAATCACAGGAATTACCTACCACTACCTTACACGGAGTAGTACCAGTCCATACATACCGGATAGTATCTTCCTGCCATTGTACATAGGGTACGATCACGTGGCGACTTGCGTCTGAAGCCGCAACCTGTACTGTATCTCCGAAATGCATAAACTTAGCGCCATCGACACAGTTGGAGAACAGGTTATCCGGCGCGAGAGAAATCGTTCCGGCACTTTTATAAGTTACCTTCACATACACCTCGATATTATAATCGATACCTACCTGCAGGAGGAGGTCGCGATAACTTTTACCAAGGGCAAGATAATACACGAACGTACCATCGTCTAAGGTTTTTGACTTCAATTGTGGCTTATGCGGCAGGTCAAACGATATGCCACTGGAGCCGGATGTAGCACAGAACAAACTACAGAGGATGGAGTCCTCATACACACCTGTCGTACAGCTAAAATCCATTTCTACCAGGGGAGCCGGATCCGACGCACCGTTTGCGGGGGCGAAGGTGACCGTCAGAGGCAGGTCAAACGTCCATGCGGAATACCAGATAGACTGCCCGTTCTGAACTTGCGCACTGTAGTCGCTTCCCATCGGGATTGCCGTCGCGCATGTCGCTCCGGGAGCTTGTGCGTATGCGTGCATGCACATTCCAATAAGGAACGCGCACACGCATAAGACTTTAAGATTTTGTTTCATACCCATGATAACTTAGAATGGTTTTGTACGGCTCGGTGCCCCTCCTAATGATGGGTCAGGTGGCAATTCCGGAGAAGAGCCCGATGCTTTCATCAGTTCCTGCATATTCCACAGTTCTACTGCGATAAGAGGAATGATATATTTTTTCTTTCGCATATTTATTATTGTATTTATTTTACAAGTTTTCCATCTATACTATAGACTTTCTCTCCACGAATGATGAATACCTGATCATTAATCAGCACTTTGCGGGTCTCCCCCTTCGCATCCACCACGGCCTCGTCAATACCAGTAGCGATCTCCGGAGATTTCACTACGATACGCAGCCCATAATGAGTATTCGTACCCTTAGTAAGGTTCGTTACATATCCACCGTAACTAAGGTTACATATTGCTGCTCCGTCGTAGGTCAGATAAAGCATTGTCTCATCATTCGGCTGATCAGCGATGAATAGTTCATACTCGCCATCCCTTTGTACGCTGATGCTCAACGGATAGTTAGCAATATTATTCACCGGCGCTATGGTATTGATACACATCTTGCTGGCATAGCGGTCAATCCACATCTGCGGAACGATATCGCTGACACCCATCTTCACAAGATCCTGCCCCACAACGTATGTGTTCTCCTCCTTGTCCTCGTCCATACGAACGATAATACGGTCGGCCACATCCTCATCCATCTTGGCCAACATCATTTCATATCGTGTTAATGAATTGTCCGGCGCTTGCGCACGGTGCGGAGCCAGAGACGGATTATAGGTGTTGGCATTTGCCACGATGGTGGTTTCTTCGGCAGGTTGCACGAAGATCGGCTGACCTACAACCAGTTTGTTTTCGCTCATGTTGAAGAGCTCATACTGCTTGGTATCTGCATTATACACCTGTCCGCGGTTCTCCGTAGCGCCCACATTGAGATACGCATGGTACGTAGCCGGGTTAGCTATACCGTTCCAGTCTGCATAGTCACCGCTAACTCCTTGCGCAGGATATTTCTTCGTCTCTACTTGCGTTGTATGCAATTCAGCACCTTCCTTACGCTCGAAGCGGATAATATCTGCATCAGCTGTCAAGTAGATCATGTACGCACGACCCGGATACATGATATGTTGCGCCTTCTCATCATCCTCCACATAGTTCCATGCCTTGGATGCACCGGTAGCACGGCGTGCTCCGTCGTAGTAAATGAGATCGAACGAACGACCTAATTCCTGCTGTACGAATTCGCCTGAGCCTTTCTTGATGTACACACCATTGTTAGTTTTCTCATATGCCGGTACATCTACCTCCCAAGGTACGGCTACTGCATACCAAGTCTTCGCTTTGAATCCGCCCGGTTGCGAGAAGTCAAACAATGCACGTGTTGCTGCTACCGTTCCCTCGCCAGTAATCTCACCTGACGAAAACGGAGTACCTTCCAGAATCAAGTCGTCGGTGGTGAGAGTCACATTTTGGGGCACATTCAGTTTGCCTTCTACACGGACCGTAGTAGTGGTAAGAGTAGTATTCTCTTCGATTGGCTCTTCCGTAGTAATGACGAGATCATCAATACGCTCATATTGCGCCGTATAGACATTTTCATCACTGTTCACCTTATGAATCTCAGGACTCCATCCGATAAACTGGTATTTACGATTCTCTGCGTCAGTATAGGTCGGCGTTTCATTATAAATCGAATATGCAGGTGTATCTCCCCAACAAGAAGTAGTGCTATTCAAAGGCGATCCGTCATAGTTCAACCAAGTGATGGTATATGGACGTGCTGTCTGTTTAAACTGTGCGGTATAGGTAGCATCTGCTGTTACCGCTACAGGCGTATTGTCCCAGCCGGTAAACGTATAGGTGTAACTATTGTCTTGCGCCTTGGTCGGAGTTGTACCATCAAAGGACGGTATAGTACCGTACGCCACATTCTCGTCGGTCTCTATTACAACATTGTTTCCGTCAACCCATGCAATAGTATAGGTCTTTCTGTTATAATAGATATTAACTACAGTAGTACCGTCACCTGCGATGGCCTCTTGCGTGATGGGCTGAGCCGTAAAGCCGGTGTAAGACTTGGCGGTTGCCGCCGTAGCGGTAGCCGTTGTGCCTTGCTTGGTCTCTTGGTCTGCCGTTACCTCAGTGTATTCGTCGTTTTCAATGTTCTGCTGCCAATGCTTAACGGTATAGTTGATGTCCGTACGAGGCACAAAGTTCGCCGTGATGGACTTGCCGGTAGCCGTAGCATGAATGTGAATCGGGTTGCTGCTTGCGTTGTATCCGGTAGCCGCAGTTACTCCAGTTGGCAAGGTCCAACCGCTGAACGAGTAGCCCGCATTCGGAGTCGCGGTAATATCACCCGAAGCTGTCTCACAACCGATATTGCTAACCGATGCAGGACTTACCGAGCCGTGTTCTCCAGCTGATACATTTACAGTGTATTTTTTCTCTGTTTTACTATAGTGTGCAAAATAGGTAGCATCAGCAGAAACCGCAGGCAATGATGCCAGTTTATCACCGCCATCTGTCGTTGACCAGCCATCGAAGGTATAGGTATATTGAGCATCTGCATCTTTGGTAGGCGTGCTTGTATATGCCGGAATAGAACCTGCTTCCAAATCATTTTGCTGCAACTGGGTTGTACCATTTTTGAAAGTAATGGTATAGTGCTCCGTTACTTTATACTTATACGGATTGTAATGCTCATGTGTATTGGGTAATGTCCAAACGGACTTTGGAGCAACAGCGTAGGTAGCGAGGTTGGTCGGGTGTACGAAATAACCGCCTTTCAGTTGCATGTGTCCGACAACACCGGCTGTTCCGACTTCGGCAGTAGCACCATTAAAGAAACCGTCCAGCACTTCCACTTCCGGTTGAGCCACAACGCTTCCTTGCGTCTGCTTGCCATCAAGCGAAATTACATACGCAGAACCCGATGTGGTGAATTTTGCATTATACGTACCACCATTGATTGTTGCACTGGCAGCAGTAGCATAATCTCCTGCAAAATTGCCGGAAGCGATATTCTTCTTCACAGATTTCAAGTAAATTGTGTATGCTTTCTTTCCACTTGTTTTTGCCTCCGCTTTCACTTCTGTAGTACCTGCTTCACTCAAATCAAACTCGCCATGCCAGCAGTAACCATGCGTAGCATTGATCTCCACATATCCCTCCAATCCATAAGCAGCATCTGTCGCCGTAGCTGTAATGGTCGAGTTCTTGATGGTGGTCGTTTTATCTAAAGCACGTACGCCGGAAGCCGTACTTTGATATTTAGTCGAGTTTCCTGCGGTAGCCGTAATCGTACAACCCTCAATCAAAGTAGGTCCGCCCGCTTGAACGCCGTATGCCGTTGTACTGGTTCCAGTTTGGGCACTAAAGGTGGCATTCTTGAGGGTCATCTCCGGCGAAGCGGTTATTTCTTTGTTGGCCGGAACAGATGTCTGGGTACTTACGGCTCCGTATGCAGAGGCCCTACCTGCTTTGGCTGTAAACGTACCGCCGTTAACGGTAGCCGTAGCGGCTATGGCATAACCCACACTGTCTCTGCCTTGCAAGGTACAGGGGAACACACTCTTATAGGCATTATAGGTTGCTGTAGTCCACTTATTAGAAGTACTATCTGCCTTAAATTGCGTCCAGTTATACACTTTATTCGTTGCATTCACGTACAATGCACGCGCATTGTCATACGTTGTAGTTACAGCATTAATGGTACAATTATTCAGCTCTACATCGCCGGCATACGCGAAACCTGTCTGCGCCGTGTTGCCATTAGGGATACTACAATCCACCAACACACCATATGCGTATGCATTATTGTTCGAACTGCTCGTGCGCCCATTGGCAGTGGAATTAACAATAACATTGGTTGCCGTCAGTTTGCCGGAAAGGGCATACAGACCATATGCAGTTGTTGTTCCTGCCACCACATTGAAGGTAGCGTCTTTAATCGTTGTATTACCGCCCGATGAAACACCACGGGCTGTACTTGTTGTAGTAGTTGCATTAAAGATACCACCATTGATAATGAGCGTAGCATAAGCCTCTGCATTTCCGCCCAATGTACGATTAGTTTCTACACTCGTTGTCGTACCATATGTGGACTTGGAACGTGTGGAAGATACGGCAGCGTAGGCAGTACTGGAGCCTGCTGAAGCAGTGTAGGTACCGCTATTGATGGTCATCTCTGCAGCCGTGGCGTACTCGCCGTAATAATTGGCCTGCTTATCTTGGAAAATAGTGGTACTCGTTGAGACCACATATACTGCGTAAGCATAAGCAGCAGTTGTCTGGGCAGTAACGGTGTTGTTATCCTGTTCCACTATACCATAGTGATAGCCGCCGCATGTCCCGTCAATAGAAGCATTTGCATAAACGCCATAGGCATAGTTCTTTGCCTTAGAGGTAATGGTTGCACCTGAGATATGGAACGTATTTGATGTCTTGTTGTAGGAGTTGTAATTACCTTCAACAAATACACCGTACGCATAATTACCCTTGATATCCACCGATATAGTACCGCCGGTAATCGAACCGATAGCACTGGCTTTCTGCGAATGTGTTCCGTCAGCTGTTTTACTTGCATCTGCAACGGCAGTGAGTGCCTTTTGAATACGGACACCATAAGCGTAGCATGTATAACTGGCATCCCACGCAGAGGTCGCTTGTACCGTACCGCCGGTCATGGTCAGCGTGCCGTAATAGCAACTGCTGGCGGTGGCATTGGAAGAGGCAGTCATATTGATACCATAGGCATATTGGTGGCAATTACGGTCGCTATTAGAACCTTGCGTGTATTGCCCGTCAGCCCATGCTGTATTTAGGTGACCTGTAATCGTACCTCCACTAACATGAAGTTTACCCGAGCAGTTGATACCATACGCGCCATAAGGTGCTTCGGCATAGATTGTACCGCCGCTGATAGTCACAAGAGTAGTGTTGGCGGCATTACCGGCGGCAACAATGCCATACGCGTTTCTTGTGGCGTAGGCTTCAATACAACCGCCTGTTACATTCAACTTCTGCGCTGCATTCACCTGTATACCACGCGCTCCGCAAGCAGTCAAAGCTTCCGTTATGCCTGTAGTAGCATTTGCCTTGGCTGCGTACTGTGCCGGGTTCTTAGCATGGATTGTACCATGCTCCACATTCAGCGTACCGGCCATCAAATGAACGGTATAAGTCACCTTATTCTGATTACAGATATTTTCTAACCGCCCCTCTTTATTGGCACTATTATCTGTAATTGTGAACGTTGTTCCAGATGCATTGATTATAAGAAGACCTCTGTTATTATCATCGCCGAAAGGTGCTGCACCACTTACTGTATGACCGTTGAGGTCAAGAGTACAAGTGGTATTCTTAGCCGTGTAGGTCATTCTAGTATTAATACCGGAGATATCTTTGAGGATAGTAATGGTTGTGTTCTTCTTACCAGAAGCAACCGTTATAGCCTCAGGCAATTTATAGAAATCACGCGTTTCGATTGCATCTTGCACGCGGACACGCGGCGATGCCAGTACCCATGCGCCATCCTCATATTCATAATATCGCTTTACATTCTGGTCGTTATAATCGAAGAAGAACGGATCTTCACGCTCCACTAGCAACCAATTGTTGTTATACCAGATATAGTCACCTTCTTCTACTATATAGGCCTTCTCTTCGCCGGCATATTTAGTAGCCGGATGCCAGTTACATCCCTCGAAACAGATATAGTAATTAGTCGGGTTAGCCACATCATGCCATGCCTCATCTTCCGTATTCTTCTCAAGAGCCACGAAATGACCATCTACAAGCGCTTTTTTAACATCGTTAATCGTGTACAAGCAGTTCTCATCCACGGATCCGAGTGAGTTAACAGCACATCCGTCAACCGCATACAGACTATTATCCGAGCCGCCATAGACGCCTTCTGTTTCGGTCTTGAGCAACTGCAGCCAACTATCCGTCGGATAGGTATAACGAATATCGCTTGCCGGTGTTTCGTTGAGTGTCTGCGTTGCATTAAAGATATTGCTACAGGTACCATCTTGCACCACATTGCACCATTTCATACCTGCTGCCAAACCGGTTTTATCCGGAGCATAAAGAGCATCGACTGTAAAAGTCGTTCCGTCTGTTCCGCTTACCGCTCCACTGCTGATATACGTGAAGTCATACGTATGGTTAGCTTTCTCGTCTTTTGCCGAAGCCGCAAACCATCGACCATTTACGTTATGGAAAGTAGTCGAAGCAATGGATTTAGTATAAGAACCATCTTCGTTGCAGAGGTTGGCTGCAGCGATATCATTTGGTGCGTCTACAATGTAACCTTGATCCTTAGTGCCCACAGTTACGTGATGAAGTGTAGTAGAACTGGGCAACGCGCCACCAAAGACAACTTTTCCGCCACCGTTACCCATAATATTTGCGCCACCGTTTGTGCTATATAGATAGCCTTTTCCGGAAACCACGTTGAGCGTACCATCAACTATGATCTTTGCATCTTCCAAGCCATCTTTGGAGTTTTCCGCACCACGATTTTTGTGGCTGGTCAAATTGTTAAATGAACGGAAATAATAATTGTGGATAAATAACCCCCAGTCGTCCTTGTCAAACATATGCATGCGAGCCTCCAAATTAGCAGTAGCATCTTCTTTAATCTCAATTACCGAACCGGCTTGCATCGTCATTGGTTTAGACAATGTCATATTGCAGTTTTTCAAGATGATGTGCATACTATTACTAATTGGCAAATAATACTCACTTGAGCTAACACTTATGTAAACTACTAAATTCAATGCATCCAATTGCGCTGTACCACTTAACTCGTAACATGTCAAATCTGTTGTTGGGTCATACCATTTTCGTACAGTAGATTGGGCATCCCTAAGCAAAAAGAGCGTATTACTACTTCCAGCGATATCAAAATCCGCAGGATTATCTCCTCCCCCGCCATTAACGACTACAAAGGTATTCAAAGTAGAGCCATATTCGTATGTCGTAGGCACTTCTACATTTTGAATGGAGTAACTTTGGAACGGGAACAATTTCCATGAGGTGCGTTTATTATAAATGTTCGAGGTTGCTGTACCTCCGCGCCAATCGCCAACGGAAAAATCCTCTTTGATGATTGCCCCTGAATGAGCCGTAATTGTTCCTACTCCGACAGTATTATTTCCCTGATCCATATCTTGACCTTTGATGAAGCCCCAGCAATAAAGTTTCGCTCCACTATTCAATTCGATATGTCCGCCATTTGCCATATTGATAACGCCGCATGGTCCGGTAACATAAGCGGATTTATTACCACCTCCGGCAGACATAATTTTACCACCTACACAGATATTTCCATTACTTACTATTTTCACTCCATCCTTCAGGACAAGCGTACGATATGCAGATAATGTCTCGGCAGTTGTGACTACATCCGGCTCCAACTGCATCTTATTATCATCTGTATGAGGAACTAACAATGTAGCCCCCGCTTTGATGGTATAAGTACCATTATCAAACGGCATCAGATCTGAGCCATCCACAAGCGTCTCTTCCGCTACCGGAACGATCGTTCCGCTACCGCCGGCTGCAATCGTAGCCATCTTCAAACCATAATACTGCGTACTGCTTCCCTTGAGGATAAATTTACCCAAGGTTGTCGGCACAAAACGAGCGCCCATTTTTATAGTCTCGGATGTAGTAAACGAAGCATCATAGGGGCTTGCAATAGAAAGGTCTTCCACAAACTCACCTGCACTATTCAACTTGTACCATCCGGCAAAGGCATAACCGCTTGCCGGAGTAGCCGTCAGCACTACTCCTTCCACATTGTTTTTTACCACATTGGCAGACGACACCATCTCTGTAGAACCACCATTGACCTTGATAGTATAGGTTCCATTAGCAGGTGCCTCGAAAGTGATGTTCACCTTTGCTTTCTCTACGAAATGCGCATAGAGAGTTTGGGATGAATTTGCCGAAGACACATCAAATGCCACGCCTTTGGGATTAGAATTATCCGCGCCATCGGACGAGGAAGGACTGGTTGTCCAGCCGAGGAACGTATATCCCGATGCAGGAGTTGCATAGGCATACAAGGTTCCCGTATGCTGACCATCACTCGATTTTCCGCAATCAAAAGAAGCTGAAGCGGAACCGCTCGTCGCAGTAGCACTCGTTGACGCATAAACAGAACCATTACCTGTTCCTTTTGCAACATTTAACGTGGCGGTATGCGTACTATGACTTGCCCACGCATTCCCTACGCCGAGGGTTAGCAGCACTAATACCATCGCCGCATAGCGGAAGAGGTTCAGGTTTGCCCCGCTAACACAGCGAATTAAATTGATTGAATTAAATTTTTTTGTTTCCATATCTTTTTGTATCTTAATGTTTCATTTTTATACCGCTTACGCACACGTGAGCGAAGCAGCGCGATAAAGCGCTGCAAAGGTACTGTTTTTTTTTGACATACGAAAGAAAAACAAGAAAAAAAGTGCAAAAATCTATTTTTTGCTTCTTAAACGTGACAAAATAAACTCACGCATAACATTATATCGTATTTTTAGATAACAATATGGTATATATACGAAAAAATCGCCCATTCTAAGATATAGAACGGCGATATTCAACACACAATCCTATCTATTTTGGATCGTTTTTTAGAACACTTCCGTAAAGATTTTATTCATATCGTATTTTACGTCACGGTTTTTTCGTTACGGGTTAGGGGATATGGATTAGGAAGTTAGTACATCAAACCGAATGCCCATAGCGGAATAATCTGGTTAGTAGCGTATTCAATCTCGTCACGCACCACATAACCGTTTGGCACTTCGGATATTTGTTTCTTCCCTTTCTTTTTTCCTCCCACCTCAAAGGTGTAGTCTCCTACGCAAAAATCGCTCACGCGGGACGATATCACCTCCTGAGTTACGCGCAGTTGGTTGTAGAAGAAGGTCTCGCGCACATTGCCGATCTCTGCGTTTTCACCCGCTAAAGCATATTAATACCGCTTGAAATCCAAAGATGTCAAGGCTAACTGCTCCTGCATGTACTGTAATAAATCTCCATTTATCATAGTTTATCTTTTTATATTTGCACATTCAAAAGTGCACATTTGCGGTTATTATGCACTTTTCACGGTGCAAAGGTACTGCTTTTTTTGAGATATGCAAATTTATTTTTAATATTTAATCGAAAACTCGCTGCGCTCTTAGAAAACGCAGAATCCCGGTTGTGGCAGTAGCGATTCTCGCTCCATCCGGATTCCTTCAAGAAAACAGCCGAAAACTGCGATGTGGAACGTAGCAGTAATCGTTCAGCACTTAGGGGTGAGAGGTGAGGGTTTAGAGGTAAAAAAAGCGCTCCATTTCGCTATCGGAGATGCCGCAACGGCGGGCTACCGGGCGGGCATTGGCCATCGCTGCACGTACCTCGTTGATAATCAGCTCTGCCTGGGAAGGACTCAGCATATAGTCTCCTGTGGCTGCTAACAACACCTCTAACGAGGATTCATTACTATCGCGCGAGATAAGCAAACTCTGCGTATCGAAATCGGACGGGTTAAGGTCATAAGCAGGAGACCACACCCACCCCTTCTCCGTTAGCAAGAAGCCGTGGTTACGAAAATGATCATCGTGGTTATGAATACATATAGAGAACGCCACACGCCGGTATAACTGCTCCAGCTCACCCTGCGGATCTACAAATCCTGCATTCCCGACAATCACATCGACAATATCCAGATAACCATTCCCGGTCGTAGCATCTGCTCCGTCTTGCAGTCCGCAAAGCGTCATCGCGGACGCGAAATGAACGCGTTGCTCGCCATCTCTGTCAAATCGCTTAGATAACAGGGTGTGATACTTCTGCCCCGGTAGCGTCAACAACTGCATCTGAGGCACTTCGATGCCTGCTGACTTCGCCATCTGATGCGCCCAAAACTCCCATAATGCTACATCATAATCGTCGTGAACGGAAGGTATCTTGGCTATCCATAAAGAACCATCTGTATCTCGCACGTTCGCTTTCGGACGAGCTCCTCCCAGAGAAGAACCTTGCTTGTATAAGTTCAGCAACCATTCCTCACGCACCGCACCGCCTTGTTCATCCTGCCGTTCATACTCCTGCGCCATATCCACGAACTCACGAAGATGCGCCAGAGGAGGCACCGGGGTATTCGCAAAGCGCGTTCCTACTAATTGCTCGCCTTTGCGTAAGCGTAAAGCGCCCATACGGGTTGTGTCATCGATCTGCGTGAGGTAATCGACATCCGTCAGATGCCGAACGGGTCGTCCTTCTTGCGATGCCAATAGTCGCTCGCGTTTATCGATTAGCCTCCTGCCCCATCTGTCCGGCATGGCATCCTGCAGAAAACCAAACAAACGTCCCGTCCCATATTGCGATCCGCCTGCGTTCTGCAAATCACCGCTAAGCCGAACCTGGCGGTAATCATGCAGCCATTGTGCATCGTACTCCCATTGGTACGCTGCATTGCCGCGTATCGTATCGTAGCCAAGCGTACCTACCGGCCTTGCCGGAGAGAGCCCCTTGGCGTCCATATTGATTTGTATGTGCTTCATTTCTTAGATGCTCTTTGGCGATGTTTCAAATCCAGATCCTGCAACGTGCGTCCCATCTCGTCATCTTTGGCAAGGAACAAGATACTCTCATCCAACCCAAGCGCGAACAGGATACGCAAGTATATACCGATAGCCACCGTCGGGGTGCCTTTCTCCACGCGCATGACAGTCAACTCGCTGCAACTCGCCCGCTCCGCTATCTGCGCGATACTCAGATCCCGGCGCAAACGCGCCAGGCGGATTTGTTCACCTACTATCTGTAAGTTGCGCTCCGCTCTGCGCGGTAAATTATTCCCAAGTGTACTCTTTGACATATTCGTAATCTATCTTATAATAAAGTAGTATAATAACTCTGCTATATTTTATGATATTTTAAAATCCGGTGCAAAGGTACTGCTTTTTTTTGAGATATGCAAATTTATTTTTAATATTTAATCGAAAACTCGCTGCGCTCTTAGAAAACGCGGAATCCCGGTTGCTAACCCGCAACCCTGCGTGATAGGTCTTCTTTCTGCTTGGCAGTAGCGATTCTCGCTCCATCCGGATTCCTTCAAGAAAACAGCCGAAAACTGCGATGTGGAACGTAGCAGTAATCGTTCAGCACTTAGGGGTGAGGGGTAAAAAAGAGACAGCGGGGAAATAGGTTTTTGTAAGAGGCTGAAATACAAATGGATAGATGGTATTTAGCTGTTGCATGGGATAAAACAGAGAGACAGGGAGATAGCGAAAGAGGTTGCGGGGTTACTTATATTTGTCGTCGGAATTGGAGATCAATGACATCGTTACTCCGTAACTCGTATAATTGTCTCAATTCCTCCTCTTCATGCCGCGAACACTTTGTTGATTCACGTCATGATTATTATTAACCAATTAAATTTTATCATTTTGCGGGGGGACGAAATCATATTTTTATAATCAAAAAAACAAGAAAAATATCGAAAATTAGCAGTAATGCTATAATATATAACAAAACTCTTTAAAAACAACTTAACATTATGATTAAAGACCTTAACTTGAGGGAGGGACAGGAAGACCTCCGCATCGTTGAACATCTCGACATGCAGAAACTTCCTGAGAGTGTACAAGAGATGCTTTCGTTGGCTGCGACGCAGGAAGAGCAGGATATTATCCTGATGGCGACGCTTGCGGCTGCGAGCGCGTGCGTACCTAATTTGTATTTTCATTATGGACCGACGGGGAAGAAGTACTACGCGAACCTGCAATGTTTCATTTTGGCTGCCGCTGCGAGCGGTAAGGGTATTGCCAATCAGGCGCTGGAGATGGTGCGGGTGATTGACGAGCAGTATCCGATGTTGATTGCGGGCGACAGTACTTTAGCGGCGTGGTACAAGGCGTTGGAGGAACAAGGCGGTTGCGGGTACATGCATGAGAGCGAAGGAAGCGTCATCACGGACATTTGGAGGAACGCGGCTGCGAATTACAACACGGCTCTTCGCAAAGCGGCGGAGCACGAGACAATCAGCAGGAACCGCGTCAAAGGTGCGTCGGAGATTAGAAATCCGAGGCTGAGTATGCTGCTGACAGGTACTTTCGGGCAGTACAAAGCGCTGGTTCCGAGCGTGGAGAACGGTTATTTCAGCCGTTTGCTGACGGTGGTGATTCGCGGGACGAATCCGTTTGACAAACGGTATGTGAGTTCGAAAGGCGGTCAGAGCGCGGTCCCGAAGATCGTCGGTCAGCGGTTGCTGCGGACGTACGAGCGGCTGATGGAAGGCGGCGAGCAGGAATGGAGCCTGACGGAGGCGCAGAAAGAGCGGCTGGGCGAACATCTGGAGACGGAGTACGGGACGCTGATCGGGCTCCTCGGCGATAACTTCCATTCGGCGGTAGTGCGTATGGCGGTACAGATCGAGCGGATAGCGATGGTACTAAGCGCGATGAGAGGGGGAGAAAACCAGCATACAATGCGGGGAAACGAACATACAGACAGCCGGATACCATCCGGCATAATGGACGAAGCGGGCGGAGACAACAATCGACCATACATGGTCGATACGCTCTATTGTAGCGACCAAGATTATGAGACGGCAGAGATGATCGGGAACCGTCTCCTACTCCACTTGGCTGCCGCATATCGCCTCATCGACGGAGATGCGCAGGAGTGCGTGCCGGAGATCAAGCCGATCGATCAGAGGAAGGTGGTTTTTGAGCAGCTGAAGGCGGAGTACAACCACGGCGATTTAGCCGAAGAAGCAAAACGTCAAGGCATATCCAAACGCACAATAGAACGATGGAACCAAAGTTGGATAGAAAACGGGCTTGTAGAAAAGACCAATCATGGTCAATATCGAAAAGTAGCGTGACGCTATGTCGCTATGTCGCTTTTGAACGCGGATGTAATTAGCAGAAAAACAGTAGATTACACAGAAAGCGACAAAGCGACATAGCGACAGGACGAAAATTATTGTCGGATGACATCCGACCTAATGGACGACGCGCAGGAGGATGTCAGGTGGATGTTAGGTAGTCGTACCGATGATATCGAACAAATATCCAACAAATATCAAACTTATTACTAAATTATAACTAACGATTGTAAGCAAATATGGCACAAGCAAAACTAAGCGTAGGCATTGATTTGCTGCGCGGCAAATTGAAACGCGACTCGGAAGTGGTAACGCGCTTGAAAGAATACCGAGCAGATGACGGGACCATCATCAAATATGGTCCTCAGGAGATTTATTTTAAGGAGAAACGCGATTACAAGCGTCATCCCAAGCGAGGCGCAGAGGAGATCCAGGCACAGAAATGGAAGGAAGCCTGTCGTGGTGCGAGTGTGATTATCAAGGATAAATCGCACCCGAGATACGGGGAGTTACGCGCACGATGGAATGCGCAGTTGAAAGGTCAGCCGGATCCTTTATTGGATCCCAAGCAGGTGACGATGTTTCCGAATTTTGTGCGGGTTATTCTTCTGCGTGAGCTTGAAAGCGGAAATACCCCATAGACTCGAGGGCAATGACTTCGTCCCGCACTTCCGGTGTGTAACGTCCATGTGCGCGCATGGCGCGCCGGAACTGCGAGGCGTTGTTGCGCTCAGTATAATCGAGTTTGAGATGCTCGCTGAGCCATTGTCGCATGTCGGAATCAGAGCATTTGCGGCGGATGTAGCCGAGTTGTCGCATGGCATAGACGGCGGCGGTGAGATCGCGGAAACGGGCAGGGTGTTGCTCCTGGAGTTGGAGATGGTAGAGGAGATGTTCCTGCGCCTCTTTAGGCACATCATCCGCCCAGAAACGGATCTCCCTTTGGGGCAGGAGACGGTCGGAGAGGAAAAGGTTCCACTCTTTTTGCCATTGGAGCCAATCTTCCTTTTCGGAGGCCGATAATTGGTCAATCTCATCGGACAAAAACACCCAGTCGGACTCCTGGGAGAAGATAAACTTGCGGTCGGCGGAGGTGATTTTGGAGCCGGGTATTCCCTGCTTCATCGCCACATATTCGTCGGAGAGCCATTGGAGGTACCGCTGCATGATGTCGGCGGCTTTCTCGCCCTCAAAAAAGAAAGTAGGTTCTTCCGTCTCATCGGGTATATCTGCGAGTTGGATGACAGTCGGGATATCGGTCCAATCGGTTTGGAGCAAACGCTGGCGGCGTGTCTCCACGCGTGCGGCGTCAATGAGCCATTGGGCGAAAGGCATTTTCCAGGGCATGGCCTCCCATATATGTTCCCCGAAAGGCTCCAGCACCAGCCGGCGCATGTAGGTCGTCAGCAGCTCCATCACGAGGGTGAGGAGACGTCTATTGGGGAATAGATCGATGAGGCTGTTCCGGTCATCGATAAACTGGACGTAGTTATCGCGCAGTTGGTCGATTTCGGCAGAGAGATAGCCCCAGTCGTCACGCAGGACCTCGCGGTCGTAAAGGTCGAAGAGGGCCTCTTTCTCGTCGTCCGTATAGAAGCGGATGCCGCGGGCGTCGCCTTCGGGCGTATCGACGAGGAAGACCGCCGCAAGGGCAGCACCGAGGAACCCGCCGAAGACGAACTCATCCTCACCGTCGGCGCGGGAGATATAGAGGCTATGCGATTCGTAGCGCATGGAAGGGGAGAAGATGTGGTCGGAGAGGAGCATGGGGTTAGGGATTAGCGATTTTCGATTAGCGAGCCGGGGAGGGGATCGACGATGGAGGTGATGTCGCCGAGGATGGTTGCACGGACGGAGGATTTCTCGAAGGCGCGGTCGGCGTCCGGCGCAAAAGAGCAATCTTCGAGAACGAGGTTCTCGGCATAGCAAAGCGGTTGCGTACCGGCGATGCGGCAGCGGACGAGACGGAGGTTCCGGGAGTACCAGCCGAGGTATTCTCCTTTGATTTCGGAGTCGTAGATAGTGCAGTTCTCGCTGTTCCAGAAAGCGTCTTTGGTATCGAGGACGGCGTTATGGATCTCGAGGTTACGGGCGTACTGGAAGATGTACTTGCCTTGTAATTGTAAATTTGTAATTTGTAATTTGTCGGAATGCATAAAGGCGTACGTAGCCTGCTCGATATGGAGGTCGGAGATCTTACCGGAGCGGCAGTACCAGAAGGCTTCCGCGCCATCGGTTATCTTGATTCGCTCGAGGGTCAGGCGGTCTATCTCACGGAAGACTTTGGGCGCATCGATGAGGCAATCAAAGAGACGGAGATCGCGGCAGTACCAAAGCGGAGCTCGGTCCGAAGGTGCAAAATAGCAGTTGCGGCAGGTGACGTCCTCGCACTCCCAGATGACGTACATGCCCTCGAAACGGCAGTTTTCAGCGAGGATATGGCGAGACTCTTTGAGTCCCGACTCGCCTTCGCCGATGGTGATGCGGGAGAGTTGGAGATCGCGGGAGGCGTATAAGGGGCGCTCGCCGGAGAAAAAGGTATCAGTTATCAGCATTCTGTTTTCAGATTTCAGTTTTCAGTTTTCAGTTTTCAGTTTTCAGTTTTCAGTTTTCAGTATTCAGTATTCAGTTTTCAGTATTCAGTATTCAGTTGGCAGTTTTCAGTTTTTTCATGTATGCGGCAATCATACTACGAATCTCTCCTATTTCATTAGTCCATAACTCGCATTGCTCTTTAGTTATATACCCCACTTCTCGCGCTAATATAATCTCATATTCTACTTCTGAGGCTGAACCAGATGCTATATTTAGAAAGTTGGATAACTCTGCATTTGTTCGCCTTCCACAACCTTCTGCTATATTTGTTGGTATTGAGGATACAGCACGACGGATCTGAGATGTCAACCCATACATCTCCTCTTTAGGGAAATTCTGTGTTGCTCTATATATGTCCAAAGTTAATTTATGACTTCGCTGCCATATCGCCTGTGTCTTAAAATCTTTCATACTGACTACTGATTACTAATTGCTGATTACTAATTACTGATCACTGATCACTTATAGAGATATCTTTTTATCGTTTGTTTCTCGGTGCGCTGGAGCGGAACGTCGGTGATCTCGACGTCGTAGAGCTGGGAGAAGAGCGGGAGTTGCGGATTGACGGCGCGGAGGATGGACAACCTCACCACAGCCCTCTCCTCAAGAGAGGGAGAAGATTTCTTGAGCACCACTATCGCAACCAAATTTCCTTTCCGTGCCAACACTATCGACTCTTTCACTTCGGGCAGGGCGTTGATGAGGGATTCGATATTGTCCGGGCGGATATTCTCGCCGTTCGGGAGGACGATGATGTCCTGTTCGAGGCGACCTTCTACGTAGAGATAGCCATCTTCGTCCAAGTGACCTTTGTCGCCGGTATGAAGCCAGCCGTCGGAGTCAATCTTCCTGGCGGTTGCTTCGGGGTCTTTGTAATAACCGAGCATGACGTTCTCGCCTTTGACGAGGATCTCGCCGGCAGGAGAGATGCGGCATTGAAGCGTGGATATGACACGACCAGATGCGCCTAATCGATGTTGAGAGAACGGAGATAAACTGATTAAGGCCGCTGTTTCGGTTACACCATACCCAGGTGCAATAGGTACACGCATAGCAGCTAAGGCTTTTTCTGTCTGAATAGGAAAATCTGCACCACCGATCACCATGTATTCCAATGATTTCAGTAATATCGGCAGTAATGCACGATATCTCTCATCGCCTAATTTGGCTACAAGCATTGGAACAAGGAATACTGCATAGGGTTGAATCATCGCTATAGCGGCAAACATAAAATCAGGAGATGACACGCCGCATAACGAGTACACGCATGCTCCATGTGAAAGAGGAGTTAATACTTGTCCTCCTAGTACATAGGCATGGGACAATGGCAAGAAAGACACCGCTCTTTTGTTAGCATGCAACACGCAAGCATCTGCAACCCCTTGAGACGAAGCGCTTACATTTCTATACGATAGCATGACACCTTTCGGTCTTCCTGTAGAACCGGATGTAAAACAGATAGTCTGTAATTCATCCTGAGAGCATTGTAATATGGTGACACTTTCTCTATCAGTGGTTGCATTTTTGCCTTGCTCATGATTTTGGGCAGAGGACAATATTGTCCAATCGTTCATGGCTATTACATGCTGAAGTTGAGGAAGTTGCATCTCTTGCCACAACTCGTAGTCAACGATTATCGCCTTTGAATCAGAGAAGCACAACAACTGTGCCTTCTGCTCAGGCGTAAGCGAATGCATTACCAACACCGACACGCCCTGCATCTTAGCGATAGCGAGATAGGCGATGACCCAATGGGCGGAGTTAGCGCCACAGATGGCAATATGATCGCCTTTCTGCAGACCAAGAGAGGTCAGCAAATCCGCTACGCGGCAGATTTCTGCGTACATCTCGCCGTAGGTATAGTGGTTGCCACGGGAGGTATCTTGGGCAGAACCGTCCTCCGTGAGATAGAAGTCCGTGAGAGCGGGTTGGTCCCAGTTAGCGCGGATGGTTTCCGCAAGGATGTTGAGATAGTTTTCAGTCATAAGTGATCAGCTATTTTTTTCGATGTAGTCGTATAGATCCTGGAGGGTAATGAGGGCCTTGATTTCCGGAATGATAATAGCGCAGCCAAAGGTCTTTTGCACAAATGAGGCTATCGCTACTGCATCTACGCTCGTAATTCCCAAATCACGGCGAAGTTCCGCATCGGGAGTTATCTGCGTCTCCTCAAAATCCAGCGTATGAATGAGATAGGCATTTGTTTGTGATATAATTTGTTGTTTCGTCATATTATTCAGTGTTCAGTAATCAGTGTTCAGTAATCAGTTTTCAGTGGTCAGTTATCAGTTATTACTCCTTTTATCTCGTCAATAATCTGCTTGCCTCGATGCGCATTGATGCGGATTGATTCTCCTGCTGCGATCATATCATTCTCTGTCGGATTACCTTTTCCCATCACCGATGTCGCATGTTGCCCATGATACCCATCGATGCACGGCAGCAAGTCATATGCCGGAGCCAAACGCCATTTCCCTTCGCGCCATAGGAACGTGAAGTTCTTCGCATGATCATCCTTATTCTCTATCAGCACATTATACACCATGCGACGGAACATCTGCTCCACCTGTTGCGGCGATTGCGTCAGCCATCCTGTCAGACTCAGCAGAGTCTTGTAATCAGTCTTCGGAGGATTGATACTCTCCGTCAGCAGCGCAGCTGCCGTTGCCACATGTATGCGCTCTCCTCGCTCGGTCCGGTCAAAACGCTGAGAAGCAAAATACCTCCCTTGAATTAATCGGCATTCCGGAATCTCTATCCCGCACCGCGCTGCCAACTGCATGTACCGGTATTCCTGCTCGCCAATATCCGCTGGATCATACGTATGCCGGAACTTCACAAGCCAATCCTTGCCATCCTGATGCAATAGGCATTTCGGACGACAGCCACCTGAGTTACCGCTATTATAGTACAGCACATCTGCGCCTTCTGTCTGTTTCTCCGACAGCACATCCAACGCCAACTGTTGCAACTCATCCAACTCCGGTAATGCCCCTCCTGCCGTAGTCTCTATTGCCGGTTCGTAGCATAACGCACCCATTCCGGCAGAACCCACTATCGCCAATCGTTGGAGCGGCGTCAGCGAAAAATCATCGACACCTTGCTCACGCAGAATACGATTCAGCAAATATCGTCCGTAACCGTCCGGCATACTATCCTCGAATATCCCGAAGTTTCCGTAGAACGGATTCCGCGGAGCGATAAACAACTTGTTCTCCAGTTTCAACTCCAGCGGAGAGATAGAGAATCCCGTTTGTAGCCACTCCTCGGTATACTGAAACACCACCGATTCACCATTTGGCGACATCATTAGCGTCCCAACTCGCTGTCCATGATACGTGACGTATAACTTATTAATATGTTTGATTCTCATCTTCCGCGTTTCCGATTTTGATTTTGCTTTATCGTCTCCAACTCCTCCATCGTCTTGTATATCGCTTCCTGCATCAGCACTTGCAGTTGATCGGCATATCCTAAAGCGATAGCCAAGTCAAGGTATTGCCGCATTGAGATAGCATGCTGCTGTTCAAATCGCGCAATGGTAGGAGCCGGAACCCCGGATAACTCTGCCAGTGCTTGCCGAGATAAACCTTTCTCCAGCCTCCTTGCTTTCAGTCGTTCAGCCAATTGCTGCATCAACTCCCCCGATGATATTTGCCCGAAACTATACATTAATAACAAATATAATAATATCTCTTATTGGTAAATTTATAGTATTGCGAATAGTATCTTATTCTTTAATTTGCTGCAAAGGTACTGCTTTTTTTTGATATACGCAAGTTTTTGGGGAAAAATCGATTAGGGATTAGCGATTTTCGATTAGAGGATCGCCTACTTTGACGATTTTAGGGGTGATATGCGGGGCCTTGCCGGGTTCGAAGAAAAGCACGATGTCGCTGCCACCGAAGAGGAAACAGCCTAACTCAGTGCCCTGACGAATTGATAATTGATAATTGATAATTGATAATTGAAGATTTGCAAGCGCAGGGTGCGTCCATTGGACAGAGGAGACTTGCTGGACGCCGACGGCGACAAGGGCGATCTTGCCGAAAGCAGGAGTGTCCAGGATGAGGACACCGCGCGTCTCTAACATCTGAAAATCGGTCACGCCGAGTTGGTCATAGCGGTATCTACCCTGCTCTTTGTCCCAGATAATGACACCTCCGCCGGCATGGATGCCTTCTATGGTCTTACATTCCAGCACCGTACCATCGCACGGCGCATGGAAACGATGATAGTCAAAGACATCGAGGACGATATGCGTCGTCTCACCGCTGGCAAAGGCATCCCGATACGGGCTATCGCCGAGCAAATCAAGCCAGTTAGC
Source organism: uncultured Bacteroidales bacterium (assembly GCA_900316845.1). Lineage (GTDB taxonomy): Bacteria > Bacteroidota > Bacteroidia > Bacteroidales > Paludibacteraceae > Colicola. Next base: position 22,733 of record ONEG01000014.1, on the reverse strand, counting down.
GATAGACGCGGTCTTGACGGGCGCAAAGGCAATCTCGCCGTCGCAAGGGGAAACCAATTTACCATTTGGACATTTACCATTTTGACATTTATTTAGCCATTTAGCATTTAATCTTCTTGTGAAGAAGTCGTTCCAACTGTGCCAGTTGGCTGGGGTCTCGTATCGATCGGTATCGAGCTCGAAACGCGCGTCCGTGCGCGCGATATTATAATAGGAGTCGTTCCAGCTATCCGGCCCGCTGAGGTATTCGCCCCAAGCGGTATTATAAGCCTTGAGCCAAGCCGCCACACGCGGTTCGTACTGGAGCGATGGATAGATATAGCCCTTATCACGGAGGGCATCCAGCGGTTGGTCCAAAAGAAAATAGAAATAGCCGATATTCTGATCTATACGGCGGAAGAACGAAGCATCTTCACCGATATCCATCCCTTGCCAGGGCATACAATGCGCAAAACGCTCCACATAGGCGCACCACTCCTCCACCGTCCGCACGGGGTTCGTCTCCCGATGCGGATTGGCGATAGCCGCTTGCGAGAGCGATTGCTCTAGGAGACAACGGAGATCTATATTATCAAGAAGGGCGTTCATTGTTGATTTTTTCGTGATGACGTAATTACGGGATTCGGGATTACGAACTATTCTTCCAGGAGCCATTCGGCGTATTTGCGTACTAATGCCGCAAAGCGGCAGATAGAAGATTCTTGATAATGGGTAGCGGAGTAGCGGAACCATAGCGACAAGTCCTCCGCGTGCTCATGGATCTCCACGTCCAAGAGGGCATAGGCATATTTCGACTCGTATTCCATATCCGGTACCCGCAGCACATTGACGGCGTAGTTCCAACGCTTGTTATAAGGCGCAGTCAGCGTATAGGGATAATCGCTATGCGCTATACCCGATCGGATTTGATTACGAGCCTCGCGGATCAAATCCGATTTGAGATTGGAGATTGGAGATTTGAGATTTTTTATTTGGAAAGGAATATCGCGATGGAGACTACCGAAGATACGTTGTTCTTCAGGTGTTTCGCGTCCCTCGTATGCCCAGGTAAGCGCCGCATCGTCTGTGCCGCAATACTCCGCTATCGCCAAGGCGGTACAAAGCGAGAAGATACCTTCGTATGAGAGGTAATGCGCCTCAGACAAGGTTTGTATTTTCTCCTGCAAATCGGAATAATCCGATTTATAGATTCCCGGTTTGGGAGGAAGAAGAGTGAACAACCTTTTCCGATCAGTCGTTGGACGGACAGGAATGGAGGTGTTGGCGAATTCGTTAATCAGCCAATCTTGGCTGATACGATAATGCGGGTCTGTCTTATGCTGCTCAAAACGCGCTACATAGCCCCAGTAATTATCCGGTTCCAGGGGTAGACCTTCGTACGCACGGCGGATATCATCTAATAATATCTCTCCGCTCTTCCCATCGCCTAAGATGCGGCTTATCTGTGCTTGGATTACCAAATCCTCGTCTTTTATCTTCAGGTCTATATCATGATACGGGCCATGGAGTATATCTTTCAAGGGTGATGGATAATGATTGCCCCCTCCATCCACACGTATCTGAAAAACAGGATGGTTCGCCAAAGCAGTACGAATAGCCTGCTCTATACGGTTTTGCTCCTTTGCTCCTCCGCGCCACACGTAGGTGAACGGAAAGGAGTACACTCCCGGCAGCCACCTCGTCATATCATAGACGAGTTGAGAAAAAGGAAGAAGCGGATAGGTTATTGGAGATTGGAGATTGGACATTGGAGATTTAAGATTTACGTTTACGAATAATAGCCCATATTATTCCTCCTGCAATGATGATTAAGAATAAGAATCCGCATAGCTGCGGAGTGAACCAAGGTTTCTCTACTACCACCGGTTCTGCTTCTACCAAATCGCCCACATACCTCAGCATCGGTTCACCGTTGATTGTTGCGGTCGACCAGACCTCCAACAAATCCGTAGGAAAAAGTACTTTCTGCTTAGGAGTTATCAACTGCGAGAACTCCTTTCCGGCCGTCAGCCGCATTCCCAATAACGTCCATGGATAATTCACCAGATGTCCCTCAGCAATCTCCATGGCTGATTTCGTCAGGTATTTCTCCGGCCAGTTATACTTGATTTGCGTAGGAGACAGTGCCTTCTCCACATATCGCAAAATAGTATTCGTACAACCGAATTTCACCAGATTCATCTGCATATCATTCTCCGTCAACATATGATTATCCATCTGCTCCCAGAGACGTTGCTCGGCATCAGCAGGCATATTAATGCGGTATTCATGCACAGCGCGTTTCCACACACGGTAGTCCTCAACGTACTCGTTAGTCGGTATTGCAAACATACCCATTTTTAGTTTGCCCGTTAGATAATCCCAGAGTTGTCCTTTGATCTTCTCACTCTCATAACTGAAACAATAGTCCAATCCGAACGTCGGACATTGCAGTCGCAGGAACGCATGGCCGGTAATACCGAGATAATCCTGGCTCTGGTCCGTCGGGTCGGCTATACAGAGACTGACTGTCACGAAATCCGGGGCGAGGCGGTCGATGGTATCATTGAAGCCCTGCGCGGCATTACGCTCCGTTACGGACATCGCGGGCTCTTGGGCTGAGACAGAGACAGCAAACAAGAGTATTGACAGGATTATTTGAAATTTTTTCAACATAGTTTAATTTTCGGAATAACGTAATTCGTAATGACGGGATTCGTAATGACGGGATTCGTAATGGTGGGATTAATTCGATGCAAAGGTACTGTTTTTTTTTGAAGTATGCAAATAAATCGACAAAAATCGCACATACGGTTGAACGTACATGCGATTTTTGAACTAACGGCTCTCTTAGAACACCGGCGAGCGACGACCAGGAGCACCCGGGTGAGGAGGCACGGGAATGGGCGGTGTAATAGGACTACCATCCAATAAGCATTGGGTCAAATTGATTTGCTGTACCTCCATGAGAGGAGTGATATATATTTTCTTTTCCATAAAGCCATTTACCATTTTATCATTTACCATGTACCATTTATTTTACTAATTGTCCGTCGATGGTGTAAACCTTCTCGCCGCGGATGATGAAGACTTGATTATTGATCAGCACCTTCTTTGTCTCACCTTGTGCGTCCACAACTGCTTCATCGATGCCGGTAGCCACTTGCGGTGCTTTCGCGCTTACACGCAGACCATAGTTCGCGGTGGTACCCTTATCCAGAGTTGCGGTATATGCGCCCTCTGAGAGGTTCCAGATAGCTTCGCCATTGTAGGTCAGGTAGAGCGAGTGGTCTTCCGTAGCGTTCGCTTGCTCGACGGCAATCGTGTACTCACCTGCTCTCGGAGCATAGATACCCAATGGGAACTCGGCCACGTTATTGACAGGAGTCATCGTATTCATACATAGTTTCGCATCATAGCGATCCACCCACATCTGCGCAACCGTATTGCTTACGCCGAATTTCACTACATCCTGACCGAGCGTATAGGTATCTGTTTCTTTATCTTCATTCGTGTGGATAAAGAGGCGATCCTGCATTCTGCCATAAGAAGCTATCTCTACTTGGAATTCTGCTTTTGGAGCCTCGGAAGCTGCATTGCGACGAACAGGAGCCGGTGCCGGAGGAGTCGTAACAGCCGAAGCAGTTCCGTCGTTGGCAGCTTGCACGAAGATCGGTTTTGCCACTATCAGTTTGTTGCTCAATGCAACCGGTTCGTAGCTCTGCGCAGCGGCATTGAAGACTTGTCCTACAGAAGCGCCTGTATTATTAAGGTAGGCATAGAAGATAGCCGGGTTAGCTATACCATTCCAGTTAGCATCGGCAGCAGTACCTGAACTGTATTCATACACGTCGGTAGAAGTATTCAAGATATCCGCACCCTCCTTCTTCGGGAAGCGGAGTACCGATGCGTTGTTCTCCAGATAGAGCATGTAGAGACGACCCGGTTCGAGGGTACTTCCATTCGACAGATACTTCCAACATGCGTCCACCTTACCTTGTGAGGCACGAACAGAGCCATCGTAGTAAGCGAGGTAATCGCCATTCATCAGCGAGAGTGCATTGCCATTTGCGCGGATGTCGCTTGCCGTCACTTGCCACGGCACAGCTACTGCATACCAATTGCCAGCCTTGAATGTTCCGGTGAGGTCGTAATAGCAAACACCCGTGACATTAAGAAGATTATTAAGGTCACCTGTCAACTGGCCGGAAACCGTTCCGTTGGAGTTCAGAATCAGCTGGTTCACGGTAGTTTCCTCAGCAATATTCTGCGCTTGCCCCAAACCAACCTCCATGATGACTTCCTTGGCATCAAAGTGTGCATAATAAGTTGCATTGGCAGTTGCTTTCGGCGTCATGTTGTTCTTATAGAACGTACCTGCGCCATTTGCCTTGGTTGTCCAACCGTCGAAAGTATATGTGTACCGGGCAGTAGCGGTTTTGGTTGGTATAGCGCCGGTATAGATAGTAGCGGTTCCTTCCACTTGAGCAACAGACTTAATGAGAGTACCATCCTCTTCGTTCCAGTTAATGGTATATGTTGTTGCCTCACCTTCATATTCAAAATTAGCTACAAGGTTAATGTCACCGGTAAGAGCCATTGAACGGGACGATTCTGTACTTTCATCACTCCAACCTGTGAATGTATAGCCCGGATTAGCAGTAAAGCCGATTGTAACTGCGTCAGAAGCTTCACTATAATCAAAGGTACCTGCGCCTGTGAACGTACATGCGCCTGAAGGATTGGCTTTGAGGGTAACGGTGTAGCGGTTGGTTACAGGAGTGAAGACAGCCTTGTAGGTTGCAGCACCTCTTACAGTCTCAATCTGCGGATCCCAAGCGAAGGTGTACGAATATTGTGCCGTAGCCGCTTTGGTCGGCGTAGCGGAGCAGACCGGAGTCTCGCCATATTGGTACTGATGACTCTCGATGACATCCTCAGGAACGTCCGGATCACCGTTTTCTTTTACGAACTTGATTGTATAGGTCTTTGCCACCTCTGCATACACTGCTGTATAGGACTTGATGCTCGTAGCCGATACCTCTTCCAGAGCCGGCGACCAGTGGTCGAAGACATAGGTGAACTCACCTGAAGCCGATGCAGGTTTGCCGGCAGGATCAGCCGGAGGTGTCGGAAGAGCGCCTACTGCTACATCACCTTGCTGAAGAACGGTAATACCGTTGTAATCGAAGAACGTAACCTCATACTCAGTAGGCGGTTCCTCCAACCATGTAGCCGTATAGGTAGCATCACCTACTACAGCAGCAATAGCCGGGCTCCATACGAGCGTATGACCAATCTTAGTCGGAACATTCTCGCAGACAGGCACCTCGTTATGGGTGAGGAACTGACGCTCAATCTCTACACCACCTTCCTGATAGAAGATGATGGTATATTTGCGCGGTTTCTGCGTATAAGTAGCGGTGTATGTCACATCGCTTGTAACAGGGCCGAGAGCAGGTGTCCAACCGGTAAAGTCGTAAGTGTAGTCTATCGTTTCCTCACGAGTCGGGTTTGTTCCGAGGAACTCAGCCATCGTACCGTAGGTTACGCTATACTCGGTTTCCGGTGTTTCATTCGGACCAATGGTCTCCAGCGGTGTACCATCCCAGTTCTTCCAAGTAATAGTGAAGCGTTTCTCTGCCCATGCCGGAGCCGGCTCGTCAAACTCATCTACACGGTTCTCATCCCAGTAGTAATACGTATCGTTGTTGGGATGGATACAATGATAGAGGTTGTCCTTCTTCTCTACTTCCCACCATTGGCGTTTCCCTTCTTTCGTCAACGTATAAATAAACAGACGGCCTGCACCTGCTGCATCGCTATAGGTATGATCGCTATTACCCTCAACTCCTACCAAGTACGGATTATACGGATCATGCTCGTAATCGGGAGTCGGAGTAGACCAATCAAACTCAATCGTTGCTTTTCCGGCAATCTCCACCCATTCTTGCGGCTTGATATAGATATGCGTTACTGCAGAACCCAAATCGTACGTTACATCTTGGCTCATCAAGTCCTTTTGTGCTTTCTTTCCTGCTTCTACGGCATAAGCCTCCATATCCACATCAGCTGCATAGCCATCGAAATAGAATCGCATTCTCCACTCATCATCCATATAGCAGTAAGACATATTAGCTCCGGTACCTGCCGTCTCAGTAAACGAATCTTCTGCTTTGTTTTTCAGTTTGGCAGGATAGAACACATCCGGTGTACCGGAAACACTTGTTCCAACCGCATGATATACCTCCTCTGTGTAACCCGGTGCTTTTGCTTCTGTAGAGAATGAGAACGTACCGGCATCTTCATTTGTAGAACAGATATTGGCACCTCCGGCAGAAGTGAAGATATATCCCTGGTCCGTATCAAACTGACCATGAACAAGAATCGTTGCATCTTTCTGGCCTCCCTCCTTATATTCCGGACGGATAGCCGGTTTGCCGTCAACAAGAGGTTCATAGCAAACCGCTTTGGTATAAACATTGCTACTACCGGATCCATTATAAACCCAATCACCCCAGTCATCTGCATCATAGATATAGAGCGAACCCGAGTGAACACCTTCCTCTTGTACATCCGTGATTGATACGACGGACTCCTTATCTACTTCCACTTCAGCACCCGGCAAGAGATAGGTATCTTGCGTAAAGTCCATAAAACCGCTCAAAAGGTGGATATTCATATTGTTAGTGATCGGTAATTTGAACAATGCCGAGTTCATATCCAGATTCATGCTTCCCAATTTACCGAGTTTCAGCACGATCGAACCGATATGAGCGGTATTATTCACCTGATACATCTGATAGTCGGTTGCATTGTCATACCATTTGCGTACCCAAGTGTTTTCTGCATCCGCCTCGTTATCCAACAAGAACATCGCATCATCACTGCCGTTGACACCTACGATATTAATATCATTAGCATAGGCAACAACTGTACCACTCCCTACAGAAACAGCAGCAGAAGCCGTCAGCACTGCACCCGGGTGGAACTTAGCAGGAGCCTCCACATTCTGAATATAATACTGCGTTACCGGGAATACACCACGCTCATCCGTTAGCAGACCCGCCGATGTTGTTCCTCCTTTCCAGTCTCCCATCTGGAACTGCTCATGTATTGTCGAACCTCGGCGGGCATCGATCTCACCCTTACCGGTCACAAAACCCCATGCATAGATATGCGAACCATCCTGAAGAGTAAGTTTCGTATTTTCCTCCAATACGAGATGGCCATACGGTCCCCACGGGTTGGAGTTATAACCATGGTTGCTTACATCATTTGCATGTTGTAAACAAGATACCTCAATCGAACCAAACACTTGCATATTTACACCGCTTGCGAAGGTCAAACGACGGAACTCAGACGGTTTTTGGTAAGCCAATACCGTACGACGCACAATCGAATTAGAGTTCTCCTGACTATCATCTTTCGGCACTACAATCGTTGCATTTGCAGGCAATGTATAGTATCCGGCAGGCAAGACGCAGTCATTGGTCATCAAGATAATGATACCCTCTTCTGCAGGGTTATTATTGGCGTACGCGATAGCATCTTCCAGTTTAGCATAGGAGGTCGAACCGATACGGCACACACCCACGTTACTTGCCAAAGCATCTGCTGCATTTCCCACGAAATAGCGGTATCCCTCCTTGAATTCTGTACCGGCTGCCACATTCATTAGTTTTTTGCCTTCAGGGACAGCCACACCAATCGTCTTGCTCTTGAAATACCCTGTCTTGAGTGTCGGCGCACCATCCAGCACATTACCAAACTTACCGTTATTGATTGACAACGAACCTCCTGTATGTTGCGCAGCATAGGTACCACCATCTATTACCATCAGTTTCTCTATGGTAGCCGATCCTTTCTTCACCTTCAAACCACATTTTGTACCAATAGCGGTTCCGCGAGTAAAGGTGGCGTTACCATCATTGATAATGATTGCAGTATCTCCCTTGAATGCACCACCTTTCACATCTAGGGCACCGGTAGAAACAAGACCTCCCTTGATTGTACCCTCGGTCGTATTGAGTGTACCGGCGTTGGTTGCTGCACCCATGATCGTGGCACCGTTCTGATCCACAGTAGCACCTGCACTGATATTCATTGAATCGAAGATACCACCATTGAGAACCGCCTTACCGGAAGTTACGTTCAGCGCACCGCTGGCTTCATTATCATACTTGCTATAATCTACCGTTACCTCACCGCCGTCGATTGTCAAAGAAGACACGGTATAACCGTTCAAATTCAGCGTAACGGTCTTGCCAGTAAGTGTCAACGCACTCGCATAGTTTTTATTGAGTTGCAAAAGTTGATCCGTACCGGTGATAGCAGCTAAGACACCATCTTCACCCAACAGATCGCCATCTTTAGCAACTGTCTTGTCTGCGTTGTAGAGCGTTGCCTCCGTACGATCTGCCGCTACGGAACGAACTTCCAGAGGTATCTCAATCGTAGATCCACCTCTGGTGGAAGCCGTCATCGTTGTTTTATAGAGCGTACCGGCTGTCATACCATCAGGAGCGGTAAAGGTTACACTCACTTTAGCATACGGCGTTCCTGTTTCCGCATCTACATTGCCCTCCATACCGGCAAATGTAAATTTAGCATCTCCCAAGGTCGGATTATTGAAATCATTAACGGTAATAACCGGTTTTTTGGCATCAATATTCACATACACGTCAAAAGTAACGGAAGCACTTCCGACAACAATCTCACTCTTGCCTCCGCGATAACCGGTCAGCAGTACCGGCTTGAAGTTAGCCTGCACGTAACGGAATGTGCTATCATAACTTTCCGAAGATACTTGACTCGGATCCAGATATTTGGAACCTTTTACATCATGAGGCTTGATTTTAAAAATCGTTGCATTATGCTCGTTAGGATCTCTCGGATCTGTAGGCCACAACACGTTGTTTCCCGAACGCAATGTATCCACCTGCTGTATTTGTCCATTATCTACATACGACCAGCCGTCAAAATACCATCCGTCAGCAGGCTGTGCCTCTGCCTTGAAATAAGCGAATGAGGTGATATAAACGTGCGTAGTATGATTTCCTAACGGAGCTTCCATTTCTCCGTACAGAATAGTCGTAGCCGCCAACTGCGGTCTTGCAATATAACCTGTCGGGTTAGAACAGCCCGATGCCCCCGGATTCAATAAAGCATACATGTATGTATACTGCGCCTTCTCAGGATCTTCTGGAGTAAAATCATTGGCATTAACCGTGTCACCCATCATATCAATCCACATCAACTGCACTGTACCCGAGGATGACGGAGAAGGTGTTGCCACCAACTGAGTGTAATAATAATCATCAGGACCAAGGTTTTCCATACCTGAAATAATAGAGCCTATATCAAAAGCTCCCCACGCTGCGTTCACGCTCATCCCGAGCAGAATCAGCAGCATTGAAAATTTAACAAATAATTTTTTCATCATATCTTTTGTTTTAATTGTTACACAAAATGCGGTGCAAAGTTACTACATTTTTTTTAATAAAAAAAGCAATTCCTAAAAAAAGTGCAAAAAAAATGCGTTTTGCTACATAAAACTTGCATATTTCGAAAAAAAGCAGTATCTTTGCACTCGATTTGGGAAAAAGATCCAAAGGCAGGCAAAAAGATGCTTCCCGTAGAGTTCATAGAGAGCATGCATCAGCAGTTAGGCGTTGAGGCGGAGCTGCTGATTCGGGCGCTGGAGACGGCGCCGGTGACGTCTATCCGACTGAATAACAAGATAGACGTCCTGACTTTCGATTGCGACACGGACGAGGTGCCGTGGCATGTGGACGGGTACTACCTGAGCGAGCGGCCGGCATTCACTTTAGATCCCTTATTTCACGCAGGTTGTTACTATGTACAGGAGGCGAGTTCGATGTTCCTTCAGCAGGCGCTGGAGCAGTATGTTGATCCCTCGTCTATCGTGCTGGATCTATGTGCTGCGCCGGGCGGCAAGAGTACGCTGATTAGCGAATATCTGGGCCGATTCGGCTTGTTGGTCAGCAACGAAGTAGTGCGGCAGCGGGTGTTTGTCCTTTCGGAGAACATCCAGAAATGGGGCAACGGCAACACGGTCGTGACCCATAACACCGCGGAGGAGTACGGCGAGCGGTGCCGGCATTTATTCGACTGCATGGTAGTCGATGCGCCGTGCTCGGGCGAGGGCATGTTCCGTAAAGACGAGCAGGCCCGCGCGGAGTGGAGTCCGGCGGCTGTACGCAAGTGCGCCGAGCGGCAGCGGAGTATTATGATGGACGCATGGGATGCGTTAAAGCCCGGCGGCATACTGATTTACAGCACCTGCACCTTCAACGAGGAGGAGAACGAGAAGAACGTCGAATGGATTGCCGACAGCCTTGGCGCTGAGGTGCTGCCGATTGATTATGATCCCTCCTGGGGCATCACCGAAGGGACGATGGGCTACCATTTCTACCCGCATAAGACCAAGGGCGAAGGCTTCTATATCTGCGCCCTGAGAAAGAACGACGACGAGCCGTTGAACATGGTCAATATCAAGCCCAAGAACCGCAAGGAGAACGGCTCCAGCAGCAAGGCAGAGTACCTGCCGGTAATGCGGTCGTGGCTCCAGCATCCGGACGAGTGGGCTATCCGTTATTCGGACCGTTTCGCTACTGCTTATCCCATGAAATTCAAAGAGATATGCGAATATCTGTCTGACCAAATGACCTGTATCTCCATGGGCTTTGGTTTGGGCGAAGAGCGCGGCAAAGGTATCGCGCCGCAGCATAGTCTGAGCATGATAAAAGACCTCCAGAAGGAGGCCTTTCCTACCATCGCTCTGACGCGCGAACAAGCATTGAGTTATCTTCGTACGGAGGCATTGCTGTTAGGCGGCGTGCCCTTAGGACTGATCCTGCTGACCTATGAGGGTGTACCTATCGGTTTCGCCAAGAACGTAGGCAACCGTCTCAACAACCTCTACCCCAACGAATGGCGTATTCGCAAACTTTAAGACCGTTTTCGGAATTTTCCTTTTCGTCTTGCCATGCCGCTTCCTTTGGGACGCGACGTGTATTGGTTTAGTTGCGGTGCATCGCCTAAGACATCGGGTAATGGGAGACGGGTGATAGGCTGTTTGATAAACGTCTCAATCCTTTTCCAATACCGGGCATCCTCCGGCGAGACAAGGGTGATTGCCTCTCCGCTATTCTCCGCACGTGCGGTACGGCCGATACGATGGATATAATCCTCGGGATCATGCGGCACGTCGTAGTTGATGACGAGCGGCACGTCCGTCACGTCGATTCCCCGGGAAACAACATCCGTCGCTACCAACACATCCACCTTTCCGTTTCTGAAATCCAGCATCACCTGATCCCGCTCCGACTGCTCGAGATCGGAGTGCATTGCGCGCGCGTCTATCTTTAAGGTACGCAACGTGCGCGCGAGGTCCTTCACTTTCTGCTTCTTGCCGGCAAAGATTATCACCTTCTTCAGATTCCTACCTTCCAACGCCAATTGTACAAAGCCGGGTTTCTGCGCTTCGTACAGGTACGCAGACATCTGATTGATCGTCTCAGGAGGACGGGAGACCGCTATCTGCACCTCTACGGGACGACGCATGATTGCCTTCGCCATCTGGCGGATCTTAGGCGGCATGGTAGCGGAGAACATGATCGTCTGACGGTTCTTAGGCAGTTTGCGGACAATGGTCATGATATCGTCATAAAAGCCCATATCGAGCATTCGGTCTGCCTCGTCGAGGATGAAGTACTTGACACCGGAGAAATCGATATCGTAGATGTTCATCTGGCTCAAGAGCCGTCCGGGGGTAGCGATGACGATATCCGCACCTTTCTGCAAGCCTGTGACCTGTGTGCCCCACGCGCCGTTGTCTTTTCCGCCGTAGATAGGCACCGAAGAGAAGGGCACGTAATATCCGAAGCCCTCCATCTGCTGATCTATTTGCTGCGCCAACTCGCGCGTCGGCGCCATGATGATCGCGTTCAGTTTGTCGGGGTCGTGGTCGTCGTACGCAAGGTTCGTCAGCAAGGGCAGTATATACGCCGCGGTCTTACCTGTACCCGTCTGGGCACAAGCGATCACGTCGTGGCGGTCCAGGATCACCGGGATGGCTTTCTCCTGAACGGGCGTGCATTCGTCAAAATGCATGTCCCACAAGGCGTCTAACACCTCATCCGATAATGCGAGTTCGTCAAAATACATTTACCATTTAGTCATTTACCATTTACCATTTATTTCTCCCAGCCTTCAAAAATCTCCGGGCCATAGATGTTATCTTCATCGGCATCGTGCAGGGGAGCCCATAGTTGCGCAAAGAAGGGGTTTTCTTTAGCCACCTTATCCCAATGCCAGGGGATCTGTTTCTCTTTCGGCTCATCTTTATAGGGATACGGCATGTCAAACGGGCTCCAGTGACCGCCCAGAAGGATCAGCCGGCGGCCGGCTTTGAAGGTGTTGCCGTTAGCGTCCTGCCAGGTGTCATCACCAAGGTATTTACCACCACGGAAAGCAGCCGCCTTGTTCAGTTCCTCGTCCGTGAGGGTATCCACGTCCTTGCTCTCGTCGTAGCCGTGATCCAAGAGCACCGGCGTCTCTGAGGGATGCGAGACATCGAAATGCGCCCAGTCGGGGATGGATTGGTATGCCTCCATCGAACCGTAGTACGCGGATATACGTTGCTCCACCTTGTTTTTGATCCACCACTGCGTACCATGCTCCTTGCTATTCGCCATGAACCACATAGCCGCCTTCACGCAATGCGGGAAGAGTTTGGCGATGCGGGTCTTGGCGGCGAACTTGATTCCTCCGGGCAGAGACGGCGCCTTTGCCATTTGCGCGAAGTACTCCTTCACCGGCACGTTTGCGCGGAAATGAAGGTAGTTCTCCAGTTTGTCGCCGTCGATGTACCACATACCGTGGAAATTACGGGTGGTGAACCAGTTGGCGTTGAAGATCTGCTGGGGTTTCGGACAACCGATACAATCCAAGAGAAGGCATTCGAACTCATAGTTCGACAACCGGTACTCGGCACCCGAACCGATGTTATAGTAGTTATTCCAGAACTCTGCCGGCACTTCGGGACGGCATACGCGTTCCAGGAGCCGACCGCTGTCCTCTACCGTAGCCCACTCTAACACGCCGCGGATAGGCACGTGGAACATGATCGGGTCGTAGTTCTTGAGGATCGCCGGATAGAGGATACCCGACTGGCGCAGCGACACCCAGGTCTTGATGCCCGAGTCGGTGATGATACGCTCTGCAGCAACTTTGGTGAGGCCGTAATGGTCATACGCCGAGACGCAGATAGGATCTCCTGCACGGCCCCAATGCAGCGGCTCGCGGCGGTCGCCCATCTGAGCTACCGAACCGATATAGACCACTTTCGGCTGCTTTCCTTCAGGTTGCGCCAAAACCGCCTTGGTGATATTCTCCGCCGCGGAGATATTCGTGCGGAGGGTTGCCTTCGGCCGATAATCCGCCTGCGGCGAGACCATGCCGCCTACATGCAGCACGATATCCGCACCCGTGACACCTTTCAGCACATCCTCGTACTTCGTGAGGTCGCCCCAGACAACGGTTAGCGGTGAGGGGTTAGCGGTGAGGGGAGCCAAGAGCTCCTTATTCTTCTTACTCGGCCGTGCCAAGATACGTAAGTCATACTGATCCGGGCGTTGGAGGATCTCCGTCATGCCTGCAAAACCCATGGTACCGGTCGCGCCGGTCAAGAAAACGGTAGTTTTCATTTATGATTTATGATTTATGATTTCAAATTTATGATTTATGATTTATGATTTCAAATTTATGATTTATGATTTCTTAGCCACAAGGGCACGATTACTTCAAATTTATTTCTTCTTCGGGATCCATGCCGTGAGGCGGTTGAATCGCTCACGCACTCTTGCGCGCATCTCTGCCTTCCATTGTGCCTCTTCCTCCGCGTCGTCGATCATCTGCTGGTAGGTTGCTTGTGCGTCCTTGTCAGAGATGACCAAGAGCTGGTCGCCGAGCTTCAGTTCGCTCGCACCGGTGGGTACAAAGAAATCCTCGCCTCTCCGCACCATGATGACCAGCGTATGCGGCGGGATAGTGATCTCGCGCAGCGTACTACCCTTCTCTAACATCGACTCTTTCACTTCCACCTCGCGTGCCGAAGACTGGATCTCGTCCGGCAGGTCCAGGTCGAAATACTGCAAGGACTTCGCCTCTTTCTGCGGCACATCGAGGCTCAGCTTCTTCGCGATGAACGTCAGCGTCGTGCCTTGCGCCAAGAGCGAGACGATTGTGCAGAGGAATACCACATTGAAGATCAGATCTGCAAACGGCACCCCTTGCGCCTTGCACATGATGGCGAAGATGATCGGTACTGCGCCTTTGAGGCCGACCCAACTGAGCATCAGTTTGTCGCGTCCGCGGTACTGCTTGAAAGGCCACATGCAGAGCCACACCGCCGCCGGACGGGAGATACAGATCATCACAATACTGATGATCAGACACGGCAGCCATACGCGGTAATTAAGCAGGTCGATAGGGTTCACCATCAGTCCTAACATCAAGAACATCACCAGCTGGCTGAGCCAGACCAAGCCGCTGAAGAACGACTGCGTCTGGCGCTTTCTCGTGAACTTGTTATTTCCGATGATCAGGCCGCCGACGTACACCGCCAGATAGGTGTTTCCCTCGAGGTAATAAGTCACAGCGAAGATGAAGATACATGCCGTGAGGATCATGATGGGATAGAGGGCTTCGTTACCAAGTTTGACACGCCTCATGAGCGCCACCAGGCCTTCTCCTAAGGCGAAACCCAAGACCGTACCCATCACCAGCTGGATGACGATGACCCGCACGATTGACAAAGCAGAGATAGCATGCTCTGCGCCTGGGAACTTCTGCGCCGAGAGGACCACCCCTATCAGCGTCGTTGTCAGGACGTACGCCATCGGGTCGTTCGCACCGGACTCCAACTCCAAGAGCGGCCGGAGGTTATGCCGCAAGCCGATCCCGTTGGTGCGCAGGACGGAGAAGACACTCGCGCTGTCCGTACTGCTCATCGTCGCTGCCATGAGCAACGCCACCCATATCGACACACTCGCAACGGCGTTGATCCAACCGAAGATATAATAGATGATCACGCCCGTGATGACGCAGGTCAGCAATACACCAAGGGTCGCTAAAGTGATTCCCGGCACCAAGACCGACTTGATATCGCTCATCTTGGTCTCCATGCCGCCGGTGAAGAGGATGATACACATCGCCACAGTACTCAGCGCCTCTGCTGTCTCGATACCGATCTCCACGCGGTCGGCATTGAAGAACGCACCTAAGGAGTGCGAACCGAAGAACATTCCCACGACCAGAAAAAGCAACAACGCCGGTACGCCGTACCGATAGCCTATCTTATCCGCAAAAATACTGAGGAAGAACAATAATGACAATATCAGTAACGCAAACTCAACCTGCATTATTTCTTCTCTTTAAGTAAAAACTCATCGATGATCTTGACGATCTCCTCCTTGGGGTAGAGCCCCTTGAGCAGCATCGGTTTGCCTTCCGTAGGGATATAGAGCACCTGGGGGATAGAATTGATGCCGAAGACATACGCCAGCTCGCGCTCGCGCTCGGTATCGGCCTTGTAGAACACTACCTGATCGCAGTATTTCTGGCTCATCTCCTCCATGATCGGCGCGAGGCGTTTGCACGGGCCGCACCAGGTGGTGTAGAAATCGATGACGCAGGGTTTGTCGCCCTTGTACGACCATTCCTTCTCGTGCTTATAGTCGAAGACCCGAGCCTTGAACTGCTCCGTCGTCAGATAGACGACATCCTCTGCCCATGCGGGCATAAAAGTGAGGAAGGTCATGAACAATATGAATCCTATTTTTCGCATATTATAGTTGTTCACAATGAGGGGTTACCACACCTCTTGCGGGTGGTGGTTATCCTTTCTGGGGTAGTCGATGGAGTAATGCAGACCTCGGCTCTCTTTGCACTCCAAGGCCTGACGGGTGATCAGATAGCCGACGTTGATCATGTTTCGCAGCTCGCAGATGTCCCTGGTGGCTTTGACGCGTTTGAAGAGTTCTTCGGTCTCCTCGTAGAGCAGGTCGAGACGCTCCCAGGCTCTTCTCAGGCGCAGATCCGAGCGCACGATACCCACATACGTGGACATGATCTGTCCCACCTCCTTGACGTCCTGGGCGATGAGCACGCGCTCTTCGTTGGAGAGCGTTCCCTCGTCGTTCCACTCCGGCACGGCACGGTTGAAATCATACTCCTCGATGACGGAGAGACTGTGTCTCGCTGCCGCGTCGGCATAGACGACCGCCTCGATGAGCGAGTTAGACGCCAGACGGTTACCGCCGTGCAGGCCCGTACACGAACACTCGCCTACGGCGTAGAGACGACGGATCGTACTCTGCCCGTCCAGATCAACCTTGATACCTCCGCACATATAGTGCGCACAGGGCGCTACAGGGATATACTCCTTGGTGATATCAATGCCGATAGAGAGGCACTTGGCGTAGATATTGGGGAAATGATGCTTGGTCTCCTCGGGATCTTTGTGGGTCACGTCGAGGCAGACATGATCAATCGCGTGGATCTTCATCTCATTATCTATCGCACGCGCAACGATATCCCGCGGCGCGAGAGACAGACGCGGGTCGTATTTCTGCATGAACTCCTCGCCGTTGGGCAGTCTCAAGATACCTCCGTAGCCGCGCATGGCTTCGGTGATGAGGTACGCCGGATGGGTCTCCGAGGGGTTGAAGAGTGAGGTCGGGTGGAACTGCACATATTCCATATCTTTGACCTGCCCTTTCGCGCGATAGACCATGGCGATACCGTCGCCGGTCGCTATCTCCGGGTTGGTCGTTGTAGCATAAACGGCACCCGTACCACCGGTAGCCATGAGGGTGATACGACTCAGATAGGTGTCGATCTTCTGCGTCTCGGGATTGAGGATATACGCGCCGTAGCACTCGATATCCGGTGTCCGCCGAGTGACGCGTACACCCAGATGGTGCTGGGTGATGATCTCTACGGCGAAATGGTTCTCCAAGACCTCAATATACGGATTACGGCGCACGGCTTCCATCAAGCCTCGCTGGATCTCTGCGCCGGTATCATCGGCGTGGTGGAGGATACGGAACTCGGAGTGACCGCCCTCGCGGTGCAGGTCAAAAGTACCATCCTCCTTCTTATCGAAGTTCACACCCCACTGCACCAACTCCTCGATGCCTCTCGGCGCATTGCGCACCACTTGCTCCACGGCTGCCGGGTCGCTTAACCAGTCGCCCGCCACCATCGTGTCGTGGATATGCTTCTCAAAATCATCGACCAAGAGATTGGTCACAGACGCTATACCGCCTTGTGCTTTGGCCGTGTTCGCCTCATCCAGCGTTGTCTTGCAGCACAACGCGATGCGGTACTTACCGGCGCGGGCTACTTGCAGTGCAAAACTCATGCCTGCTACACCGCCGCCTATAATCAAAAAATCAAATTCATGTACCATCTATTCATGTACCATTTAGTCGTTTACCATTTGGTCATTTATTTAGCCATTTGGTCATTTTATTGTGCTTTGCACAATGCAAAGACGCTTATTGTGGCTCCACGGAAGGCGCGCATGGCTTGTAGGCATGAGCGCATCGTCTCGCCTGTCGTGATCAGGTCGTCCACCACTAATATCCGCTGGTGGTAGAGTTGCTCGGGGTGGTTCACGGCAAACGCCCCGGCTACATTCGTCTTTCGTCCCTCACCGTCCTGCAGCGCCTGTTTGGGTGTGTTGCGGATGCGGGTCAGGTGGGTCGTGTCTATCGGGAGACCGGTGATTTCACTGATTCCCCTGGCGATATACTCCGATTGGTTATACCCTCTCTCGCGCAGTCGTTTGGGGTGCAAGGGTACCGGGATGATGACATCTATCTCGTCAAAGAACCGCTCGTCGCGCCATCCCAAGACCGCTTGTCGTCCCAGATAAATACCCCACTCCGGTTCGTCGCGGTACTTCATCCGGTGGATCACCTGCTGAATCGGATGCCCTTTCTCATAAAAGAGATATGCTCCTGCGCGAGTGAGATGGAGGGCTTTCTTGATGACTGTCTTGCCTTCCGTCAGGGCGGTCTCGGTACTGTTTTCCGGTTTGAGGTCCTGCTCCGTGCGGGGCAACCGGCGCCAACAATCCGGGCATATCCAATCCAGGTAAGTCTCCCGGATCTGTTGGTCGCTGATATACCTGCCGCAGAACGGGCATGTCCGCGGGAAGAGGAGGTCAGAGAGTAACACCGTTCTTGAAGATCGCTATCTCGTGGTAGCCGTTCTTCTCGTTGTTGGTCTTCGTGCCGTTAGCGACGGCAATGACGAACTCTGCAAAACGTTTCGCTACCTCCTCCATCGGTTCGCCCTCGGCGATGACACCCGCATTGAAATCAATCCAATTGGGTTTGTTCTTCGCGAGGTTCGAGTTCGTGGAGATCTTCATCGTCGGCACGTAGGTACCGAACGGCGTACCGCGCCCCGTGGTGAAGAGCACCATGTGGCATCCGCAGGAAGCCAGCGCCGTTGAAGCCACGAGGTCGTTACCCGGCGCAGAGAGGAGGTTCAGACCTTTCACCTGCAAGCGCTCGCCGTAAGGCATCACGCCGCGCACAAGGGACTTACCGCATTTCTGCGTACATCCTAACGCTTTGTCCTCGAGGGTCGATATACCGCCGGCCTTGTTTCCCGGAGACGGGTTCTCGCCGACAGGCTCACCGTGAGACAGGAAATAATCCTTGAAGTCATTGATGAGGCTGACGGTCCGGTCGAAGAGCTCGCGGTTGGCGCAACGGTCCATGAGGATGGTCTCTGCGCCGAACATCTCCGGCACCTCGGTCAGCACGGTCGTACCGCCTTGTGCTACAAGCCAGTCGGAGAACATGCCGAGTAACGGGTTCGCGGTGATACCGCTGAAGCCGTCCGAGCCGCCGCATTTGAGTCCCACGCGCAGTTCGGACAGAGGCACAGCGACGCGTTTGTCATGCTGGGTCTTGGTATAGAGCTCGCGCAGGATAGGCATGCAGTACTCTACCTCGTCACCCTCGATCTTCTGGGTCGTCACGAACTTCACGCGGTCCTCGTCTATCTCGCCGCAGAACTCCTTGAAGACATCCGGCTGGTTGTTCTCACAACCGAGGGAAACGACGAGGATAGCACCGGCATTCGGGTGATGGATCATGTCGCGAAGGATCTTCTTCGTGTTCTCGTGGTCATCGCCCAGCTGCGAGCAGCCGTAGTTATGGGGGAAGGCGAAGATGTTATCCGCGCCGGTCTCCTGACGCAGACGCTCGGCACATTTCTGGATGATACCGTTGACGCAACCTACCGTCGGGATGATCCATACCTCGTTACGGATACCTACCTGGCCGTCTTTGCGGCGGTAGCCCATGAAGGTGCGTTTCTCGTCGGGGATATTGAGAACGACCTCTTTGGGGTGGTACTCATAGGAGAGCAGACCCGCGAGGTTGGTCTTGATATTGTTCTCGTTCATCCAACTACCGGCTTTCTTCGCCTCCTTGGCGTGACCGATCGGGAATCCGTACTTGATAACGTTCTCGCCCTCTGCGAGATCGGTGATGGCTATCTTGTGTCCGGCAGGCACGTCCTCGAGGACCGTGATCTGCTTGCCGTCCACTTCAATAACCGCACCGGCGGTCTGCGGTTGTATCGCTACCACCACATTATCCGCCGGATTGATTTTTAAGACATTAGTCATAAACTTTTCGATATGTCGATATACCGATATGTCGATATGTCGAGGTTTTTAGAATAAACTCTTGATCTTTGCAATCACGTCATCTACCTTGTCGGAAGCGAGCATGAGCTGAACGGTCTTGAGCATGCCGATGGACTCGATCGAGTTGAGGTAGAGCTCTACGAGGTCGGTCAGACCCGGGATCTTGTTGAGGTCCTCTTTCGACTCTTTCCAGATGATGTCGGTTGCGCCGAGCACGCCTTCTGCCACCTTGCGGGTGTCGCCGGTTGCCCAGAGTTCTTTCAAGAGGTCCATGATCTCCTGTGCGTCGTTCGGCTGGATAGGAGCGCCGTCCTCACGGGTACCACCCTTGTAGTACTCGATGATAGCAGCGAGACCGAGAACGAGGCCCTTCGGCAGCTCGCCCTTGCGCTCCAAGTAAACCTTCAGGCCCGGCAGGTCGCGTGTCTCGAATTTCGGGAAGGAGTTGAGCATGATAGAGGTCACCTGGTGATCTACGTACGGGTTGTTGAAACGCTCGAGTACGGATTCGCCATAAGCCTTCAGCTCGTCCTTCGGCAGGTTCAGCGTCTCGAGGAGCTCATCGAACATCACTTTGTGGATGTACTTGCCGAGGATCTCGTGGTTGCAAGCGTCGCGAACGATATTCACGCCGGAGAGATAGGTTACCGGTGAAAGCACCGTGTGCGGGCCGTTGAGCAGCGTCACCTTACGCTCGTGGTACGGCTTCTCGCTCTCGGCGATCAGGACGTTCAGACCGGCTTTGTTAGCCGGGAACTCAGCCTCGAGTTCCTCGATAGACATGTTCTCCGGTTTCTCGATCACCCAGAGGTGGAAGATCTCGGCCTGCACAACGAGGTTGTCGTTATAACCCACTTTCTCCTGGATCTCAGCGATGTCTTTGCGCGGGAAGCCCGGTACGATACGATCCACGAGGGTAGCGCAGACGTAGTTGTATTTCTCGAACCACTCCTTGAAGCCTGCATAGTCTGCTCCGAAATCGTCTTTCCAGAGCTCGATGTACTTGCGGATGCAGTCTTTGAGGTGGTGCCCGTTGAGGAAGATCAACTCACAGGGCATGAAGATCAGACCCTTGGTCGGATCGCCGTTGAAAGTCTTGTAGCGGCGGAAGAGGAGCTGAACGAGCTTGCCCGGATACGAAGAAGCGGGAGCGTCGGTGAACTTGCAGCTGTCGTCGAAAGTGATACCTGCCTCGGTGGTGTTGGAGATGACGAAACGGATCTCCGGTTGCTCTGCGAGCGCCATGAATGCCCAGTTCTGGGTGTACGGGTTCAGCGCACGCGAGATGACGTCGATACGCTCGAGCGAGTTCACAGCCTTGCCGTCCAGACGGCCCTGCAGGTTCACGTGATAGAGGCAGTCCTGACCGTTCAGCCACTCTACCATACCTTTCTCGATCGGTTGAACGACAGCTACCGAACCGTTGAAGTTCGTCTTAGCGTTCATGTTCCATACAATCCAGTCCACAAATGCGCGGAGGAAGTTACCTTCACCAAACTGAATGATCTTCTCGGGAGCGACACTCTTCGGCGCGGTCCACTTGTTCAATGCTTTTTTTGCCATAGTTTTAAGTATTAAATGTATTAAAATTTGTTATTTACTTTTTGTTGTTTCTTTATATTGCAACCGTGAACGGATCTACATACTTCACTTGACCGTTCTCGCAAAAGATAAGCGGTTGATTGTCACGGCGGTGTTGTTCCACCAGCCTGCGGTGGGTTAATCGCAAACCTTCATTGACTTTTGATTCTAATTCTCGTTCACTCATATTTTTTGGATTAATTGGTTCCACATATTTGACTCCACTATCTCTATCTCGTCAAACTTAGTTCTTTTTCTTGCGACTAATTTTGCAGGAGTCATTACGTTATTATACACCAAAACGCCATCACAAATTGGCAGATACAGATGTAATAAGTTGTATATACCGCGTTTGAAACGACGACGTATATCATCCTCCGGGATATTATGCCCGCCCATACTCACGCGTTGCGCTACACGCCGGATGGCTTGTTCTTCATTCTCCAAGAAGAAAAAGATCAAATGCACCTTATATCCTAAATCTTGCGCGCGGTTTACAAGGTTTACATAAGACCGCGTTGCCAGCGTCGTTTCTATCGCGAAATCCACCTTCTGGGGAAGCAGTTCGTCAATCCGTTGCAGCATTATTCTGCCCGCTTGAAAAGAAACTAACTCCGGTGCAAAAGGCGATAAACCACGCGCTATCTCATCCGCATTAACAAAGTTGGGGCAATGCAACACTTCCGGCAGTAAATTAAACGATGCCGTTGTTTTACCTGCGCCATTGGGGCCGGCAATAATATATAAATTTGGTTGCTGCATTTTATGCTCAAAACCTTTGCGGGTGCAAAGGTACAAAAAAATATTGATATACGCAAGCGCCCGCGCGATTTTTTTCGTTTTGCCCCCTTTTTTTAGCCCCCTATATGGAAAATAAAAGCGCTCCCCCGTGAGTAATAAGGGGGAGTGCTCGTAGGCGGTTGTCAGCCGCGGGATAGCGAGGTGTTGCCTCGCGGGGATTAGCTGTGCGCCTGATCCCACTCCTGACCGCAGACACGCCTCGCGGGCAAACTCCTCGTATATGTACCAAAACTACGTTTTAGTAGTAAATACTCGGAGCAGCTCCGCTCTCCCCACCGGATGTAAAACATCCGTCGGGGACCCCGTGGAAAATTTACGCGTGCTGCTGATCCCATTCAGCGCCGCAATTTTCCAATACCATTTCTTCATGGTCTTGCAGCCGTTCGGCTCGTTCTTCTGCGCGATGAAGGTCTGCTGGTCGGTCGTGATCTTCGAGAGGTCATGACTGCGCTCAGCGATCATCGCTGCCACGCCGATAAAGCGGTTGCGGATCTGGTGCTCACGCTGGGTCAGCGGAGAAGTCCGCTTAACCGGTTGACGGAGGTAGATGCGGTTGCAATCACTCGAGGTGGTTGCAGCGGTGCGGTGGGTCGCAAGCAGCATCTTCTCG
>ONEG01000004.1 GCA_900316845.1 uncultured Bacteroidales bacterium | reverse complement strand
TTGTTTTTAATTGATTGTTCTATCTCTGACAATATTACCCAACTGTCTGAACCTCTAAAATCACAAACAGATGAGTGCGACCGAACAAAATCGCTCAATAGATGTCAGTCATTTTCCATAAAAGTATGGTAATACTTTCGTACTGTATCTTTGTTCACTTTTAATAATTTACCAATTTTTGCAAATGAAACACCTTCTGCTAATAATCCGCGTATTAAGTCCTCTTTTTTATGCAACTTATATGTACATTGCCGCGATTGTTTTCCATGTGGACGCCCAAGCCGTACACCTTCTGCACGTTTTCTTGCCAAAGCTTCTTTCGTCCTTTGACTAATTAGATTTCGTTCTATCTCTGCCGATAATCCGAAAGCAAAAGCTAACACTTTGCTCTGAATATCATCGCCCAACCGATAGTTATCTTTGATTGTCCATACGCGGCACTCTTTCTTCATACAGATACTCAGTATCTCCATAATCATACTTTCTTTAGCAACACACCTAACTGCCGTTTGTTGTAAGCTTTTGTGCCGGAGATCGTTTCTTCAATCCAACCGTCAATGTGCAGATTATTCACTTTGCAGAACCGTTCAATCTCAAACCGCTGGTTCTCGACCGTCTGCTTGTCAGAACTTACGCGGATATAACCATATATCATAATCCATATTTTTTGCTCTCCAATAAACATACCATATCCATGCCATTCTCTAAGATTCTTCGAGTTTTCCAGACTATCAGTCTGGTTGCTTTGTTCATTTTGTTGGATATTATCCGGTGTCCTTTGTCTATTAGTCCGGAATCTTATTCCGATTGTCTTATTTGCCAGCCCCTTTCTTCGTCAATTTCGTCCAAATTGAATTTGGACACCATTTCTGTCGAAAATGTTTTTCCCTTATGCTGGATACTATCCAGTAATCGTCCATTCTTGCTCAATTCGCTTTCAAAATCAACTTTTTCGGCAGATTACTACCGCATTTCCTTGTATATCTCAAAAATTTTTACTACCTTTGCGCGAAATTTCGCGCAGTTAACAAAAATATGGAAAATAATCAAACTCAAAATCAAGATACAGACGCACGGATATTGTTAAGATATATCTCATCCTGTGCCGATATTCATAATCCGGTTCAGCCTCTTTTGGTGCTTCGGATAGCGATAAACTTGGTTGATGAACTCAACGAGCATCCAGAGCAAGTACTTTCTGCATGGGATTATATTGACAAAGCAATGTCAATCGTGACGCAACATAATCCGAATCAAAACTATTACAGGAAAACGCCTGGGTATCAAGTCGCTGCGGCTATGTATATTATGCTTCGTGTGAATGGTCTCAAAAAAATTCAAGAAGAAGCATTGGCGAACGATTTACTTCAGGTGTTACAGGAAAGAGCCAAGAAGAATTTTAATTTCGACCAACAAGCAGTTGAGCAAACAATCAAAGATATTCTGCAATATAAAAAGACTGCCCCGCCTACCATCAATCCCTTAGAACTCTTTGCTGAAATAGGTAGGGGCAAGAACCTTGCTCAAGTTGATTGGGAGGTAGCATTTAACGAAGTGGTAAAATACCAACACCTATTCGGCAAGACTTTCCCTTACTATCTACTATTACATACTTTTCTCCACGTAATACCATATCCTACTTGGCGTGTGGATGTGCTGGGATATCTACAGGGCATGGCTGAGAAAAAATTGGACGAACGAAAAGCAAAAGAGTTTGTAGAGGACGCAAGATACTTGATTCATATCTATATGCGGATGAATGGATTATTTTGTAATCCTATTCCGAAGATATGGAAAGACCAACCCGATATGGACGAATTAACGGTATTTATCAAGGATGTCCAGCCGGAGGAATTAGTTTGTATTGCGCAATCTATCTATGATAGTCGTGAGATAGTAGGTCAACGTATCGGCATGGTACAACATATCTTGCGATTGGAAAAATATAGCGGACGATTGCTGACTACAAATAGCTATGATTTCTGTAAGTGCCTGTATCTGGCGCATGGTTATCGTATGTTGATGATGAGTGGAAAAGAAGATTTCCATGAGTTGCCTACCATAGATAATCTGGATTGTGAGTTCCGCAACGCTTGTTTTGACGTGTATATCAAGCTGCGGGCTGAACAGATATTACAAGAACAGAAACATAACAACCGCAGGTTATATCCACCTAAAATAGAAGATTGTTATGCACAATTAGCGGATGAATTAGCTACACAATACCAAGAAATGGGACGCATCGTGCAGGAAATATACCTAATTTTATGGCACGCGAAAGTTTATTGCTGGCGATGCAATTCCTTGCACAATATGCAAAGGATAAACAACAGGAGGCTCGCACCAAAGTTGAATCATCCAAAGTGAGTACAATTGTCAACGTAAATGCGCCTGTTGGTCAGTTTATTGCGAATGTGGAGCATTTGAATACAAAAAAGGATTAATTATTATAACAATAAGAATGATAGAAAACGAACAACATAAAAGACTGCGCGAAAGCGACTGTATCATTGATTGGAAACACTACCCCGTAGAAGAAGAGGATGGTAGTATCACATTAGAAGATTGGTCGGCAAATAGTGATCGCGTCCTGCGTGAGTGGATGGAAGATGAGTGTAGTTGTGATGCGTTCTCGTTGGCTAATCGTGAGAAATGCTATATGTATTACCTCTATCACCGTGGATATGACAGAGCTAAATATGAAGAATATGCCAAGCAGAGAAAAATATTTGATACTAATACTGCTTTCTGGGGATTAACTGATATGATTAATGACGGATGGCTCAAATCTCCGGCATTTGTAGATTGGAATGACATGGGTTATTGCGTTTCTCAACAGTCTATCAAAAATTTCTTATTGGAGATTTTTGAACCGCAACAACGTGTAGTGTATCTTTCTTTCCTTATCAAAAATGCTGAATTGGTCTATGGCTCATGGAAGAAAGAAGTGACCCCTATATTAAATCAACATTTGCTACGGCAAAAGGCAGAAGCAGAAAATCGTCAAAAAGAACTAAAGCGGCAAGCGGCAGAGGAACGTGCAAAAAATAAACAACCCAAGGAGAAACCCGAATACACCCTCTCCGTGGATGAGATTATCCAATATGTACGGAATGCGGGATCTCATACGGCATCAGCAATTAGTGATATGCTGAGATATTTTGCATTTGAAAAAGACGGATGGAAAAAGGATGTTATTAAGAAAAAACTTCGCCTGTTAGACACTCCTCTCATCGTACAAGGAGATTTGGTGCAAGGAAATAAGAATGAAGCTAACTTTCAAGTCCCTGTCGGACAAGTAAACCAGAATGTTGAACACATGAATACGAATAAAGAATGAGCGGAGCGAAATTTGAAATACATTTCCATGCACCTGTAGGACAGAACATCAATAATGTCGAGCACATGGATGTGCATGTAGATAAAGACGGTCATGTGCAAGTGCTCAATGCGGAGAATATTGCTACAACCTCTCCACAACAGGAGCCAATTGGGCAAAAATATCTTACCGGTATCGACGCAGGCATATGTGCCGTACATAAGGCCAAAATCTGCAATAAGGCTGATTGGGCTGCCGTGGTTAAAATATTGGAAGAGCGAGACGAAATGCAGAAAGGCGCCTATTCTGCTGATGCCGAGTATATCAATCGCATCTGTGACGAGGTGGTTACCAATGCCAATTCTATTTCTCGTTCACCTATCTTCACCAAGATTGTTGGCGAATATCCCAACTGGTCTGTCCGTCCGTCTGAGCAGAACCGCGAAACTGCCGGCAAACTCCAAACCTATCTTGAAATAGGTAAAATTTTCACCGAAGCATTAGAAAGGTAACTACCATGCCCTGTCCGCATAATAATAACATAGCTTGTATCTTTTATTCATAGCTTGTATCTTTTATTCATAACTTGTATCTTTTTACATAGATTTATAATGTAGCTTGTATCTTTTATTTATAGCTTGTATAAATTTCCATTCTCCCGCTCTACAGCTTGTATAAATTCTAATACAAATATTGCTTAGCTTGTATAAATTTTAATTATATGCCCTGTCCACATAATAATATTGATTGCCCCCGCTTAAGCTAAGACTTGTGTGACTGCGCGCTCCGCGTTTGTATAACACTGCGTCTTGCTCTACGCTTTCCCCAAAAATTAAAATTGTTTGGGGACCCCGAATGAAATTAGACGAGCACACGGAACCAAACTCCACGCCTGCTTGCGCGGCAGAGATTGGCAGAATTAAAGCAAGAAAAATAACCCTATCACAATTATCATCAGTTTTTTATACAACCCTTTCCCACAATTCCTTTTTTACACAACCCTTCCATATAGTTCTTTCTTTTTATACAACCCTTCCATATAGTTCTTTCGTTTTATACAAGCCTCGTATTTGTACTGGCTTGTATAAATTTCGTCTCATCCACACACTAACCTTGTATAAATTCCAATCGCTCTTATCTTGGCTTGTATAAATTTTCTTCCCATTTACATTCCGCATCCCGCATTTTTTATACAAGCCCTATAGAACAATAGCTTGTATAAATAAACATCTATCTTCCCATATCATCCTTTTAAATTTTATACAAGCCTTCATCTTCTGCAAGCTTGTATAAATTCTAACGCAAATATTACTTGACTTGTATAAATTTAGCATAAAAACTTGCACAAAAATTTGCACATGTCCAAATTTTTCAGTATCTTTGCACTCGCTAATGAAAATGACCATGACAAAGGACATTAAGACAACGGAATTGATTCGTACTTCACAGAGTTGGGATGGGGCTATGTTGCCGGATTTTCCGCAAGGACAGCCCGAACTGCGGGTGATCCGACTGGATTTTCCGATTGGCGCCAAAACAGGGTGGCATCATCATACAGTAGTCAATTACGGCATCGTTCAGCAGGGTGACTTGACCATCGTTTGCAAAGATGGAACAGAAAAAACCTTCCATGAAGGCGAAGCGCTGGTTGAAGTGATCGGCACTATCCATCGGGGCGAGAACAGGGGTTCTAAACCCGTCATTCTCAATATGTTCTACTTCTCCTCCCCCGGAGCAGAAATAACCATCCAACATCCGAGTCGCGTTCAGCAACAAGATAGACGCAAGAGTGCAGAAATTGCTGTTAGTCATCGGCAAACAAGCCTTGCCTCGTCGTCAGATCATGGCAGACTTGGGATTACGGCAAAAGAGCCGTAAATCGCTCATCGACAACTACCTAAAGCCGGCATATTCTCAAGGTTACATCGATTTTGCTTACCCCAACTCGCCCAACAAACCAGAACAAGCCTACAAACTAACCGCCAAAGGTTTGGAGCAGTACAAAACTCTAACTTCCTTTGAAGGCTAACAAAATAGCTTGTATAAATCCAACCAAATATACAACAAGCTTGTATAAATTTTAATTATTGGCAGAAATAATCAAAAAGGTAAAATTAGCATGATAGACTACACAAAGACATCAGACGGGCTATATGCCTATCGTTGGCCGCGGGCAAGTGTGACGGCAGATGCTGTGCTTTTTGCAGAGAAAGATGGTCAGATATACGTGCTGCTAATTCAGCGGGGTAACGAGCCTTACAAGGGTTGCTGGGCTTTTCCAGGCGGATTCTTGGAGATGGATGAGACGGTAGCTCGTTGTGCCGAACGCGAACTGGAGGAAGAGACAGGTATCGTGCTGACCGGCATGCAGTTGGTAGGTATCTATTCCGACGTGGAGCGTGATCCGCGTGGACGTGTCATCACAGCAGCTTATGCCGCCATGACCACCATGCCGGAAGCAACTGCCTCAGACGATGCCGCTGCTGCACAATGGTGGCCGTTGAATGCGTTGCCTAAGTTGGCATTCGACCATGAGACAATTTTACGGGACGCTAAACGGGTAATGAATATTAAAGATTAAAGATTTGTAAGAGGGCATTGAGATATGGACCATTTACCGAAAAATCCGGCGATACTCGTGTCGAGCGTGAACATGCTCCTACGAGATGAAGAATTCGACTCGCTCGAAGCGCTTTGCTATGCGTTCAATCAAGAGCCGGAGCAGATAAAGAGTTACCTGTTCGCCAATGGCTTCGTTTGGAGCGAAGACCAGCAACAGTTCCGACCAATTGGCTACGATGCATGATACCCAAAGAAGCCATAGAGATAGCCTATAGTTTTCTGCATCAGAAGCGGAACGTCTACATCCATTCCACGCTCGACTGGCAGAAGGATGACATCGAATATGCCATCGCGTCCTATGTGGACGAAATGAGCGATGAGTTGTTGAAAGCTATCTCTGACGACAAGGCGGATTTCCTTAAGGATCACGCGCGGTTTGAGGAAGACATAACATCCGCCGTGAATACCTTGGAGAGGATGTTAGAACTTAAATAGAGATTTGATATGATAGACCAGATTATTGATTTTAACAAGACATTCGTGGCGCAGAAGGGCTATGAGAAGTATGTGACCGACAAGTATCCCGACAAGAAACTGGCTGTCCTAACCTGCATGGACACGCGTTTGACGGAGTTGCTTCCGGCGGCACTTGGATTGAAGAACGGCGACGCCAAGATCATTAAGAATGCCGGCGGGCTGATCATTACGCCCTTTGATTCGGCGATGCGCAGTCTCATTGTGGCCATCTACGAATTAGGCGTGGAGGAAATCATGGTAGTAGCGCACAGCCAATGTGGAGCGTGTCACATGAGTTACAGTCATTTCCACCATGTCATGAAAGCACGCGGCATCAAAGATGAGACACTCGATATCATCCGCGAATGCGGCATTGACCTCAACCACTGGCTCGAAGGTTTCCGCGACACGGAGACTTCCGTCCGCAAGACGGTCAAGACCATTCAGACCCATCCGCTCATTCCGAAGGATATCACCGTCCGCGGTTTTATCATCGATTCTGTTACCGGTGCATTGGAGGAAATCAGATAATGACTCAGAAGATCCAGAAAACGAATGTGTGTCGGCTGCTGGATGCGGCAGGGATTGCGTATGAGTTGATTGAGTACGAGGTGGATGAGTCTGACTTGAGTGCTACGCATGTGGCTCAGCAGTTAGGCGAAGATGTGGATGCCGTGTTCAAGACTATCGTGCTGGAAGGCGACAAGGTTAAGCATTTTGTCTGTGTCGTGCCGGGTGCGTGTGAGGTGGACTTGAAGAAAGCGGCTCGTGCCAGCGGCAATAAGTCGTGCAAGCCTATTCCGCAAAAGGAGTTGCTACCGCTCACCGGTTACATCCGTGGCGGCTGTTGTCCTATAGGTATGAAAAAGCCGTTTCCGTCGTACATCGACGAGACGTGTCTGCTGCATGAGAAGATATATGTCTCTGCCGGACAGCGTGGTATGCAACTCCGCCTCGCTCCGCAAGACCTGATAAACTATGTACCATTAGAAGTAAGCGACTTGATATAAGATAAATTGTAGCGTATGGAATTTAGACCAATGCGCCGGAAACGGCAAGAACTCCCGAAAGAGGAGTGTGAGAAGATATTGAATAAAGCAACCGCCGGAGTGTTGTCCGTCTTGGGCGACGGCGGCTATCCGTATGGTGTGCCGATGAGTTTTGTCTATGCAGAGGGAAAGTTGTATTTCCATTCGGCTGTTGAGGGGCATAAGTTGGATGCCATCACCAAGGAAGACAAGTGTTCATTCACGATTATCGACCAGGACGAGATACATCCCGATGAGTACACCTCTTATTTCCGCAGCGTGATAGCTTTTGGAAGGATTCAACGGCTGGAGAGCATGGAAGAACTGATTCACGGTCTGCGTCTCTTGGGCGAGAAATACAATCCCGGTGACCATGCGGGTTTGCAGCACGAGATCGGCAAGTCGGTCGCTATGCCAGGCGGTAGCAGTCATACGCGTGTGGCAGTCCTATGCATGGAGATAGACCATCTGAGCGGCAAAGAGGCAATTGAGTTAGTAAGAGCACATAAATGACATGCCACACTACGAGATACATAGTTGCGAGCAGATGATGGAACTCATCCAGCAGTTCGGATTCCTGCCGCTTTTAGCAAGCGGCATATCCGGCTATTCGGCGGAGGAGATGGCGGATGAGGAATGTCGTTACGTCGTCTTTCCGGACGGCGGATGGGACTGGCCGTTATGGAAATGGAAAGGTATCATCATCAACGAGAGCGATTGCGTCTATGGCAAGTTCTTCAACGGCAAGGCGGGTTTCATCAGCCGATCGTGGTGGCCGCATTTCTGTAACTGGCGTCGCAGCCTCTATCCCATGCCGGAGGACGGCAGTATAGAAGGTATCATATACCAGACGCTCTGCGAACAGGATAGTATCATCAATCGGGACTTGCGCGCGGCGTGCGGCTTCTCCGGTGCGAAGATGCGGAGTAAGTTCGACGGCTATGTGACGCGCCTTCAGATGGCTACGCGTGTAGTGACGGAGGATTTTGTCTATCCGCGTGACAAGCATAATCGCGAATATGGATGGGGATGGTCGTTACTCACTACTCCCGAACGCTTATATGGAAAGGATGCTTGCGCCATTGATTGTCCGCCAGAGGAATCGTACCGGCTGATGAACGACCACTTGCATGCCATAATTCCGTACGCTTCCGACAAACAAATAAGCAAACTATTGAGATAAGCATGACAATCCGACTTGCGACATATGATGACATCCCTGCTATCATGCCGGTAATTGATGCAGCACGGGAGATGATGCACGCTTCGGGTAACGTGAACCAATGGATAAACGGTTATCCATCTAAGGAGGTTATCCATGCGGACATCGCTCGTGAAGGTGGGTTTGTGGTTACGGATGACGAGCGGATAGTGGCATACTTTGCCTTTCTTCCTGCTCCGGAACCGACATACGAGAAAATCTATGACGGAGCATGGTTGAACGATGAACCGTACTATGTCATCCATCGTTTAGCGAGTTGGTCGGACGTGCATGGTATATGGGATTGTGTGCTCGCATGGGCTTTTGAACGGACACGTACGCTCCGCGTGGATACGCATCGTGACAATCGCATCATGCAGCACAACATCTTCAAACACGGATTTAACTACTGCGGAATCATTTATTTACTTTCAGGTGACGAACGCCTGGCATACCAAAAGACGATATGAAAAAGGTCGTGTTCATAGAAAAATATCGCTTCGGTTTTGACCCTTGGGGCTTGATATTGTTTCTAATGGTGATGTTGCCGAATTTCTTTTGGTTTGCGGTACATGCGCCGAATGATGTGCTACGTAAGGAAAGCCTCACGCCGATAGTTGATACCATTGGTTCTGTATTCCAAGTGCTCTTTATCGCGTGCATGTGCCTCCTAATCAATAATGAGCGGAGTAAAACGGATAACTTGCCGCTTATTATTGCGACAACAGCCAGTGTCGTGTTATATTATATCAGTTGGACTCTATACTATGCAGGTATTACTTCTGCCTGGGTAATTCTAATGTTGACGCTCGCACCTTGTGTGGCATTTCTGCTATTTGCTATTGGGCGCAAGAACTTACCGGCAATCATCTTTGCTATATGCTTTACGATTTGCCACTTGATTTTTGGAATCGTTAATTTTATAGTATGAAACAGTTATCTCTTTGGCTCCCGATACGCTCGATAGCATTCGCACTGGTGTTCATCTGTTGCGCAGGAATGCTTGGGCAAAACCTTGACGAAATAGGTTGCTGGTGGTCGGTTATTGCCGTAGTTCTGAATGTCCTAACAATCGGTTTGCTGGTCTTTCTCGCCAAACGCAACGGCCAAGCATTCTGGCAGCTGATTAACTACAGGAAAAGTCAAACTACATGGCAGCAGATACTTGGCATTACCTTGTTGGTATTGGTTGTCGGCATGGCAGGTATGTATCTGGCGGGCTTCTTGTGCTACGATAATTTCCTTTATGCTCCGCCGGTAATGATTGCGCCAATACCGAAAGCACTTGCAATCATCAATATCGTGCTACTGCCCATTACGACCACTTTCGCGGAAGACGGACTATATCTCGGATTTGGTGTGAATCAAATAAAAAACAAATATGCAGCGATTATTGTTCCGGCATTCTTCTATGCCTTGCAGCATTGTTTCATTCCGATGTTGTATGACGGCAGATACATCGTATATCGTTTCTTGTCGTTCCTGCCTCTGACGCTCATCCTCTGCTGGTATTACTACCGCAAACGCAATCCGCTGCCTATCATGGTCGGTCATGCGCTGATTGACTTGGCAACAGCAGTACAGATCGTGGCAACCTCTTTCATCCCCGGACTATATCAAACCATGTGCGGATTATGACAACAAAACTATTTCCGTTTATTTGGTAAAAATATCGTATATGAACTTCCAACTCTTTGGTAAAAATAAAGCCCCGACATTACTGCTCATTCCCGGTTTGGGCGTGTCGTACGAGATTTTCCTTCCGCTTATACATTTAATGGGAGACAGGTTTCGCATCATTGCCGTGGAAGTGGACGGTTTTACGCTTGGCAAGCGCACTCGTTTCACGCCCGTAGACGATCAAGCCGCGCAAATCATTGCTTATGTCCAAGCGCATCATGGCGGGCATCTGGATTGCGCCTATGGTCTGTCGCTTGGTGGCAAAATCCTATCACGTATCTTAGAACGCAACGAGCTGACCATCGACCATGCTATCCTTGACGCTGCTCCTTTACTGCCCTTGCCTAAATGGCTCGTCAATCCCCTGCGGCACTACCAGGCAATCAACGTATGGACTTGCTACCACTGGACGGGATTTTGGAAAACCGTCTTTCGCAGCCACTATTTCGATGTGATCCTCAACGAGTGCAAAAAAACATGGCCGTGGGGAGGCAAACAAGCCGTGCTGGATGGTTACAAGTCCGTATATACCAACAAACTGGAGTCCGTCTCTGGCAAGGATATCCATTTCTGGTATGGCACCAAAGAAGCGTTTGTCGCCAAACCGCAAGTGGAACACTTGGTAAAACTCTGCCCGTCTGCACATGTGGAAGTATTCAATGGAATGAATCACGGTCAACTTTTGATCGACCATCCCGAAGAGATAGCCCAACGAATAATGAACGTTTTAGAATATGACAGAATATGAAAACAACCATTCAAAACATAGCCGGCTATGTGCTTGGCGGAGTGATGTTCGTAGTGCTTTTGCCGACAATTATGTGGCTGGCATCAGGAATGCCGGCATTGGAACATATCTGCGCATTGCGTGCATCCCTGACAGGACTGTTGATGGTGGGCGGCTTAACACTCAGCGTGTGGACTATTGTCTATATGAAGCTTCGCGGCAAAGGCAATCCAATGGACGCTTTCGGACATGAGGTGGCTCCTCGCACGCAACATCTGATGACGGAAGGTCCTTACCGCATCAACCGCAATCCGATGCTGACTGGGACGCTTGAGAAACGCCTCCGCCGTGATTTTGGCGATGAATACGAGTCTTATTGCCGTCGCACAGGGCGGTTTTTACCGATTGGATTTAATGGAAACAAATAGCGTAGATATCACCGCTCAACTCTTTGCTTTGCAAGACAAGACATATGCTAATTTTCAAGGCAAGTTGCTTCCGACAGTCTCACGCGAGACGGTAATTGGTGTACGGACGCCGGACTTGCGCAAAATGGCGAAGCAAGTTTGCAAGACTCCTGCTGCGCAAGTGTTCATGCAAGCCTTGCCTCATCGCTATTTTGACGAGAACCAGCTGCACGCGTTTATCCTGTCGGAAGAAAAAGATTTCGATAGGTGTATCGCAGAACTGGAGCAGTTCCTTCCGTATGTCGATAATTGGGCAACTTGCGATCAGTTATCGCCTAAATGTTTTAAGAAACATACGCAAGAGTTATTACCGCACATCCGCAAGTGGATGAAAAGCACGCACACATATACCAAACGCTTCGGAATGGGGATGTTGATGCGGTATTATTTGGATGGGGAGTTTAAGCCGGAGTACTTGGAATGGGTGGCAGCTATTCAAAGCGAAGAGTATTACATCCGCATGATGCAGGCATGGTTCTTTGCTACGGCTCTTGCCAAACAGTGGGATGCCACGCTGCCTTATATAGAGCAACATCGCTTGCATCCCTGGACGCATAATAAGGCTATTCAAAAGGCCGTTGAGAGTTATCGGATAACGGACAGGCAAAAGGCTTTGTTAAAGACTTTGCGATAAAATACACAAACGAGATGCACGGTGTTTGTGTTCTTAACACAAAAGACTTCCACGATTGTGAAAGTCTTTTTGCAGCGTTTGTGGTGCCAACGGGAATCGAACCAGTGACACAAGGATTTTCAGTCCTTTGCTCTACCAACTGAGCTATGGCACCGCGCTTCGATGGTTTACATTCCGAGGAAACCATGCGGATTGTTGTTTTTTCGAAAAGCGGATGCAAAAGTACTGCTTTTTTTTGACATGACCAAATTTTTTTGCATTTTTTTTGCATAAATGCGTATTTTTTTGTAATTTTGCGCCAAATTTGCGTTTCTTATGACCCTAAAAGTGATTGCATATGCCCGAAACGGGCACACTGATAAATTTGGTATTCCGAGACAAAGCAGAGAGGAGAGTCCGATCCTGACGAGAATTGTGTTCGAGCCGGATTACGCCATACCTGAAGCGCTGAGAGGCATCGAGGGCTACAGTCATCTATGGTTGCTTTGGGGGGCAAACCTCACCCCAACCCTCTCCACAAGAGAGGGAGATAAGTTAGACTGGTCTCCGACCGTGCGTCCGCCAAGATTAGGAGGAAACAAACGAATGGGCGTTTTTGCCACACGCAGTCCGTTTCGGCCTAATCCCATCGGTCTGAGTAGCGTTAAGTTAATACGTGTAGAAAACGGGGAACTGATAGTCAGCGGGGCGGATGTGTTAGACGGCACGCCGATTTATGACATCAAGCCGTATCTGAGTTTCAGCGACAGCCATCCCGATGCAAAAAACGGTTTTGCGGAAGAGACGAAGGACTATGAATTAGAAATCGTCTGGTCAAACCTTCCTATTACAGATCAGGAAAAAGCTGATCTTGAGTATATTCTACGCCAAGACCCGCGACCGGGTTATCAAGACAATCCGGAGCGGGTCTATAAAATGGACTACGCAGGTCTGCGCGTGTCCTTTAGAGTAGAAGGACTCAAAGTGTTCGTACTGAATTGCGAACGTCTCTGAGAATCACAAACTCTTAATATATTTATCTGCTTCTATAGCGGCCTTCGCGCCACTGCCGGCAGCGACAATCGCCTGTCTATAATGCGGGTCGGCGCAATCGCCTGCAGCGAAAACACCCGGCACATTCGTCTTCGGGCTATCGCCATCCACAAGGATATATCCCTCGGCATCGCGGTTCACAAAGTCCTTGAACAACTCCGTATTCGGATGATGACCGATCGCCAGGAAGAAACCGTCGATTGCGATATGCTTCATCGCCTCATCCGGCTCGCCTTTGCGGTACACTAAATCCGCTCCTTGCACTTTGCCTTCGCCCGTCAGTTGGACGGTATTATGCTCAAAGAGCACCTCGATCTTCGGGTTGTTCAAAACCCTTTGTTGCATAATCTCCGAAGCGCGCAAATACGGTTTGCGGACAATCATATAGACCTTCTCGCAGAGCCCTGCCAAGTAGTTTGCCTCTTCGCACGCCGTGTCTCCGCCGCCGACCACTGCCACCGTCTTCTTGCGATAGAAGAAACCGTCGCAGGTGGCACACGCGCTCACGCCGCGGCCTTTATACGTCCGCTCGCTCTCGATGCCGAGGTACTTGGCACTCGCACCTGTTGCAATAATCACTGCGTCCGCTTCGTACTCTTCGGTATCCTCCACCCACACTTTCTTTGGGCTGACGGAGAAATCCACTTTAGTCACGATACCGGAAACGTATTTGGTACCGAATCGCTCTGCCTGACGTTTCATATCGTCCATCATCCGGAAGGGTTCTACGCCGTCCGGATAACCGGGGAAATTCTCCACTTCGGTGGTCGTGGTCAACTGACCGCCCAACTGCGGTCCTTCAATCAATACCGGTTGCAAGTTCGCACGGCTCGCATAAATGGCTGCCGTATAGCCCGCAGGGCCGGATCCTATTATCAAACATTTTACTTTATTCATAGTCTCATATCATTTACATATGTATCTTTCTCAGGCGTGATCACATACGCCTCTTTTGCTCCTTGTACGAATTTCGGCTCTTTCATCTTCAGCGTCGAAGTCTTCTTGCCCTCTTTGATCTCCACGGACAGCGGCATGAGGTCGCTGTTTCGCACGCGAAGAACAAATTTAGTTATACCCTTCTCGGCGGAGGCCGCTCTTCCCGTTCCGTCGGGAAGACGCTCCGGGTCCTTCGGCGTGAGCGTCACGATGGTCTGCGAGCCGTCTTGCGAAGCCCGTTCGACGATATTACAAACCGGCACCAAAGCCTTTGCGTACAACAGCGGATTGCTCTCCAGCAACTCCTCTTCCGTCGGGTTGGAGAGCGTCAGTTCGTCCGTCTCCGACGAGTACATGTACATCGTCTTGCCGTCATACGCCGCCTCGATATTGAACATCTCCACCTTAAAACATTGACCATGCATGGTCAATTCTCCCGGATAGTTCATCGGTGCGTTCACCTCCTCTGCCACCGTGACGATAAAATCCGATTTGAGCGTCTTCGTCTCCAAGTTCGCCAAAAACGAACTAAGGATGGTTAATATAATCAATAATTTCGTCATTTCGATATTTCGGGATTTCGATATTTCGATGTTATTTTACTCCCAATTCTTCTAACAGTTGGTCGAGTTGCGAGAGGTCCTGAATCAGCACGTCGCGGCCTTTCGGACCTTTGTTCGGCCCCACAATACCTGCCGCCTCGAGTTGGTCGGACAGTTTGCCTGCGCGGTTGTAACCGATCTCGAAGGCACGCTGCAGACGGCTGGTCGATCCTTCCTGCTTCGTTACTACGTAACGCGCTACATCCGCGAACATCGGATCGAGCCGTTTCATGTCCACGCTTCCCGGGGCTGCAGCCTCGCCGTCGCCGCCTTCGCCGACATACTCCGGCAACTGGTACGGCTCGGTATAGCGCTGCTGTTTCGATATATGCTTCACGATCTCATCCACCTCCGGCGTATCGACAAAAGCACACTGGATACGTGTCACACTCGCGTTACCTGCATAGAGGCTGTCGCCACGACCGATCAGCTGCTCTGCTCCCTTCGCATCAAGGACAGTACGCGAGTCAATCACACTCTGCGTCCGCAACGCAATACGCGTCGGGATATTCGCTTTGATGACACCTGTGACGATGTTCACAGACGGACGCTGGGTAGCCAGGATCATGTGCATTCCCACGGCACGTGCCTTCTGCGTGATACGCGCAATCGGCGTCTCCACCTGCTTGCCTGCCTGCATGATGAAATCTCCGTACTCATCGATGATAATGACGATATAGGGCAGGTATTGATGGTGCAAGCTGTCACCCACTAACTTATTGGGATTCAGCCTTCTACGCACGAACTTGTCGTTATAATCCTCCAAGTTGCGCACGCCGGCATCCATCAGCAGTTTGTACCGGTTCTCCATCTCGATCACCAGCGAGTTCAGGGTGTTGATGACCTTGTCGCAATCGGTGATCACCACCTGGTCGGGGTCGGTATCCGGTTGTGCCGCGAGGAAATGCTTGATCAAGGGCTTGTACGGCGCAAACTCTACCATCTTCGGATCGACCATCACAAGTTTCAACTCTGCCGGATGTTTCTTATAGAGGAGCGAAGTGATAATCGCGTTGATAGCGACGGACTTACCGGTTCCCGTAGCACCGGCTACTAATAAGTGCGGCGTCTTCGCGAGGTCAAACATGAACACCTCGTTCGTGATCGTCCTACCGTACGCGATCGGCAGACGCATTTTCGTCTCTTCCTGGAAGCGTTTGGAGGCGATGACCGAGTGCATGGACACCACCTGCGGCTTCTCGTTCGGAACCTCGATTCCCACCGTTCCTTTTCCGGGCATCGGCGCGATGATACGGATTCCCGTGGCGCTCAGAGACAACATAATGTCGTTCTCCAGCTGCTGGATCTTTGCCACACGGACACCTGCTTTCGGCACAATCTCATACAGCGTCACCGTCGGACCGACCGTCGCTTTGATACTATCAATTTCTATGCCATAGTTGCGCAAAGTCGTCACGATACGTGCACCGTTATTGCGCTGCTCCTCTTCGTTGATGACCGGAGCGGTCTCGTTGTCATAGACCTTCAGCAGGTTCAAACTCGGGAACTTATAGAACTCCAAGTCCTTCCGCGGATCGTACGGACCGAGTTTCTCCAGGAGTTTGTCCGGGTCCTTCGTATATAACTCATCCTCGTTGACGTCCTCGATCTCCAAGTCCGGGTCTCCGTCTTTCTTATCGCTCTCTTCCTTCGCCTCCGGTTCGTCCATGGGAATCGGCGCATCGCCCAGCGGCTCGTTGTCTTCATCTACCAAAGGCTCCTCAATCTCCACCTTCGGTTCTTCTTCGCTGATCGGCTCAATGGTGAAGTCAACGGGCAGATCAATCGTCACTTCATTACCTTCCGGATTCTCTTCCGGATTCTCTTCAGGATTCTCTTCCGGCTCTTCCGGTTCTTCGGGATTTTTGGGATCGTTGGGATCTTTGGGTTTCTTCTTGAAGAGTCCCTTGCACCATTCGCCGAAAGCCTTGCACCGGTCGATAAACCGTGGATCGGTCACTATCAGGAAAATAACCAGCGTCACGAATAAAATCGCCATCGTGCCGATGATATTCACATAACTCACCAGCCACGCCGCGGCCATACTACCAAAAGCGCCTCCCCACCGGTAAACACCTAAATGCGCCATCTGTTGCGCAAAGCCCAAAACGACAGCTCCCCAGAGCACCCAGAACGTGCCGCCGCAGAACAGCTTGATAGCGTGTATATCCCGGAAAACATGCATCAACCGCAAACCGTAAATAGCGATCATCAGCATCAGCAGCACGCTCACAAAACCGAACGTGCCATCAATCATGAAATGTGCCAACCGGGCACCCGGCAGACCCAACAGATTACGTATCGCCTCGCGGTTCTCTACGCGTCCCGCATGATCCAGCGACAAGATCGACTGATCGTACATGCCCGTGAATAAAAAGCTCACATACGCGATCGTGCCGATTACAGCAAAAGCCAGCAGCAGGACTCCTGCTACCATTCGCGTCTCACGTGCACTCAAGATACGCTTCACCGCCTCCCACCAGCCGGTTTGCTCTACTTTTATGGCGCGCTCATTCGGACGATCGTCCGATAAGGGATTTCTCGATTTAGATACGGTTCTAGGCATAATAACTCAATTTAGCGTACAAAGGTACGACAAATATTCGATTTTAAAAAATAAATCTTATTTTTTTTAGCTTTTTGTCGAAAAAAGACACTTTTTTTATAATAATGTTCGCGCACGCTTGTGTATATGAATTTTTTTTTGTACCTTTGTACGCTTTTTATGGATTTATGGACGAATTGATCAGACATACAGGTATCGTTTCAGGCATCAACGGGGAGTTGGCGCACGTGCAGATCGTACAGTCATCCGCCTGTTCCGCTTGTAAGGCGAAATCGATGTGTATGTCCACCGAGAGCCAGCAAAAAGAGATGGACGCCGTGATGCTCGAACCGATGCAAGTCGGCGACCAGGTAGAGGTAGAAGTGCGCGAACACTTGGCTTGGAAAGCCGTACTGCTCGCTTACGTGCTACCTTTTATTGTGATGATGAGTGTGATCGCGGTATTGGATGTGCTGACCGGCTGGGACGAAGCGATCGTGGGCACTGTCGCCTTATGCTCCATCGCCCTTTATTACCTGGTGCTCAGTCAGTTCAGGCACCGCCTTCAGAAGCAGTTTACTTTCACGGCGCGGAAGGCTTGACGTCATAGCGAGCACCCGATGAGCATCCGATGAGCACCCGATGAGCATCCGATGGAGGACTTAGGCAGGAAGCACACACGGAGTATATTGGAAGCACACACGGAGTATATAATAAAAAATATTAAAAAATTCTAATAACAAACATTTAAAACAACAACCAACATGAATCTGATTCTGATTTCTATGGGAGTTCTTGGTGTGACAGCCTTGGTAGCAGCGATCCTGCTCTATTTTGTCAGCCAGTTCTTCAAAGTAGAGGAAGATCCGCGCATCGACTTGGTACAGGCCGTTCTGCCTGGTGCTAACTGCGGTGGCTGCGGATTTGCCGGTTGCCGCAACTTCGCAGAAGCGTGCGTCAAAGCCGGTAGTACAGAGGGTCTGGCCTGCCCTGTGGGTGGTGACCCGACCATGGATGAAGTAAAGAAGATCCTTACGCCAACCGCGACAGAAGAAGCAGCTCCTGCTGCTCAAACCGGCGACAAGAAGGGCTTCGATCCGGCTATCGCCGAGAAGATTAAAGCACTCGCTACACCGAGAGCTGCCTTCCCGCTCAACATCGCCATGGCGCAAAACAAATGAACAAATGTGTAAATGTGTAAATGAATAAATAAATGAGGACATTTCATATTGGCGGAGTTCATCCGCAGGACAACAAGCAATACTCTGCACACCAGGCGATCAAAGAGTGCCCGCTGCCAAAGCAGGCTATCATCCCTCTGGTACAGCACATCGGTGCGCCGGCTCAAGCCGTGGTAGAGGTTGGCAAGAAAGTAAAAGTGGGCGAACTGCTGGCGAAAGCCGGCGGATTCGTGAGTGCAAACATCTGCTCTCCTGTAAGCGGTACGATCACCAAGATCGGTGACTGGACCGACGCATGGGGTGCTCCCGGACAAGCTATCTACATCGACGTAGAGGGTGACGAGTGGTTGCCGGAGATTGATCGCAAACCGGACCTCGTACACCAGTGTACCTTGGAGCCGAAGGAGATCATCGACAAGATCGCAGCCGCAGGTATAGTAGGTCTCGGTGGCGCTTGCTTCCCGACACACGTCAAACTGCTGCCGCCTCCGGGCAAGAAAGCCGAAGTGCTCATCGTCAACGGCGTAGAGTGCGAACCGTATCTGACCTGTGACCACCAGCTGATGATGGAGCACGGCGAGGAGATCATCATCGGTATCCAGATCCTCAAGAAAGCCCTGGGCGTTCAGCGCGCTATCATCGGTATTGAGAACAACAAACCCGATGCCATCGCACACATGCGCGAGCTGGCGGAGAAGCAACTCGGTATCGAGGTCATGCCGCTCAAGCTCCGTTACCCGCAAGGTGGCGAGAAACAGCTCATCGATGCCACTATCGGTCGCCAGGTGCCCTCCGGTGCTCTCCCGATTGAAGTGGGAGCCGTAGTGGATAACGTGGCTACTATCTATGCCGTTTATGAAGCAGTACAGAAGAACAAACCGCTCATCAGCCGCGTCATGACCGTTACCGGCAAATCCGTGAAGAACCCGGGTAACTACTGCGTTCGTTTCGGTACGCCGATCGAGGAAGTGATTGAGCTCGCCGGAGGAGTACCTGTAGATACAGGAAAGGTCATTGGCGGTGGCCCGATGATGGGACGCGCCATGGATCATATCGAGAACATGCCGGCTAACAAACGTCTCTCCGGCCTTCTCTTCCTGCCGGAAGCAGAGTGTATCCGTCCGGAGCAAGAGAACTGTATCCGTTGCGGCAAGTGCGTACAGGCTTGTCCGATGGGACTCGAGCCGTACTTGCTCCAACGTCTCAGCGAACTGGAGATGTGGGACGAACTGGAGAAGCATGACATCATGGATTGCATCGACTGCGGTTGCTGCGTATTCACCTGTCCTGCTCACCGCCGTCTCTTAGACGGTATCCGTCCGGGTAAAGCAAAAGTAGGCGCCATCCTCCGTGAGCGTGCCGCTGCAGCGAAAAAATAATGTTAAATCATAAATTTGAAATCATAAATTATGAAACAATTGATTGTCGCTCCGGCTCCGCACGCCCACAGTGGTGATACCGTCCGCCGGAATATGCTTCTGGTCATTCTCGCTTTGATGCCTGCTTACGCAGTAGCAGTAGTGGAGTTTGGCTGGGGCGTATTGATCACGGCTGCCATCTCGGTTCTCGCATGTGTCTGCACCGAGTACGTCATCAGCCGTTATGTGCTCAAAGAGCAACGTCAGACCATCGGAGACCTCTCGGCGGTCCTCACCGGTCTGCTGCTCGCTTTCAACCTTCCTTCTACCATCGATTGGTGGATCGTTATTATCGGTGCCGTAGTAGCTATCGGTATTGGTAAGATGACTTTCGGCGGTCTGGGTCAGAACCCCTTCAACCCCGCTCTCGTAGGTCGTGTCTTCCTGCTCATCGCTTATCCGGCACAAATGACCACCTGGCCGACGCCGCAAGGCTTCAACGGCGCGTATGTGGACGCCGAGACAGGCGCTACCCCGCTCTATTATCTCAAGCACATCGTCAAAGCCGGAGATTCATCCGTCATTGACCAGCTGCCGTCTCTCATGGATTCGTTCCTCGGCGTTATGGGCGGTTCGCTCGGTGAGGTCAGCGCTGCAGCGCTGCTCATCGGAGGTATTCTCCTCATCTGCTGCCGCGTCATCACCTGGCACATCCCTGTAGCCATCCTCGGTACCGTAGCTTGCTTCTGCGCTTGCACAGGTCTCGCCGGTGCGCTGCCTGAGGGACTGGACACCTGCCATTATATCGGCTACGAACTCCTCTCTGGAGGTCTGATGCTCGGTGCCTTCTTCATGGCAACCGACTACGTCACCAGCCCGATGAGCGCGTGGGGAAAGATCATCTTCGGTATCGGT
This sequence comes from uncultured Bacteroidales bacterium, assembly GCA_900316845.1. GTDB lineage: Bacteria > Bacteroidota > Bacteroidia > Bacteroidales > Paludibacteraceae > Colicola. The sequence goes on along the minus strand of ONEG01000004.1, from coordinate 197,086 downwards.
ATCGGATTCATCGTAATGGTCATCCGTACGTGGGGTAACTACCCCGAAGGTATGTCCTTCGCTATCCTGATCATGAACGCTTGCGTTCCATTGTTGAACAAGATTCGTCCGCAACACTTCGGCGAACCGAAAAAAGCATAAGGAGGCACAACTATGGCAAAATTAGAAAGTACATTCAAGAACATGGTGCTCTCCCTGGTTATCATCGCTATGGTAGCCGCAGGAGCTCTGGCAGGCGTTTACGCTGTCACCGAAGCCACCATCGCTAAACAAGAGGCTCAGAAACAGCAGGCCGCTATCCTCGCTGTGCTTCCGGAGGGCTGCTCTATCGCAGAACCCGAGCAGGCTGAGGGGCTGACCATCTACAAAGCCTTCATCAACGACGAATGGGTAGCTACCGCGGTAGAGACCTCTGAAGTCGGTTTCGACGGCCCGCAAGTAATCATGGTGGGCTTAGGCAAAGAAGGCGAAGTGCTCGACTACGTCGTTCTCAAGCAGACCGAGACTCCGGGTCTGGGTGCGCATATCGACCACTGGTTCAAGGACGCTGTCGGCAACCGCTCTATCATCGGTAAGAAAGCCGGCGCACTGGCTGTCAACAAAGATGGCGGAGACGTAGATGCTATCACCGCTGCCACCATCTCCAGCCGCGCATTCCTGAAAGCTGTCAACAAAGCGTACGCAGCTGTTGCTGAAGGGGCTGTTGAGGCAGCTTCCGGCGCAAGCCAGCTGCAAGGTGCAGAACCGGCAGCAGAGCAACCCGCTGAAGTAACTGAAGTACAACCCGCAGAAAAGGAGGAATAATTATGAGTAACGCAATGAAAACATTGACCAACGGTATTCTCAAGGAGAATCCTACTTTTGCGTTGGTTCTCGGTATGTGCCCTACGCTGGCTACTACCACCAGTGCCGTTAACGGTATGTCCATGGGCTTGGCTACGCTCTTCGTGCTCGTTTGCTCGAACGTAGTGATCTCGCTCCTCAAGAATCTCATCCCGGATAAAGTACGTATCCCGGCATTCATCGTAGTCATCGCTACGTTCGTGACGATGGTACAACTTGTCATGCAGGCTTACCTGCCGGCTATCTACGATGTGCTGGGTCTGTTCATCCCGCTGATTGTAGTGAACTGTATCGTACTTGGCCGTGCAGAGGCATTTGCAGCGAAGAACACCGTCGGCCTCTCCGCGCTGGACGGAATCGGTATGGGTCTCGGTTTTACCCTCTCGCTGACCGTGCTGGGTATCATCCGCGAGTTCTTAGGTGCAGGTACCGTCTTCGGTTTCCAACTCTACAGCAGCCAGTTCGCAGCGCTGATCTTCGTACTTGCTCCGGGTGCGTTCATCTGCCTCGCCTACCTCATGGCGGCAGTAAATAAACTTCAAAAGAAATAAATATTATGGTATATTTTCTGATTTTCATCTCTGCAATATTTGTTAACAATATTGTATTGAGCCAGTTCCTGGGCATCTGTCCGTTCCTGGGTGTAAGTAAGAAGATTGACACCGCGCTGGGTATGGGTGCCGCCGTTACGTTCGTGCTCACGCTCGCTACGGTTGTTACGTATCTGCTGCAGAAGTTACTCGTCCTCTGGGGCGTTGAGTTCCTCCAGACCATCCTCTTCATCCTCGTCATCGCCGCCCTCGTGCAGATGATCGAGATCATGTTGAAGAAAGTGTCTCCGGCGCTCTATCAGGCTCTGGGTGTGTTCCTGCCGCTGATCACCACCAACTGCTGTATTCTCGGTGTGGCTCTTATCGTAGCCGACCAGAACAAGCTCTTGGCTAAACTGCCGCTGGGCGCCGACTACGGTCTGCTCTCCGGTACCGTTTATGCCTTCGCTACAGCAATCGGTTTTGCGCTCGCGCTCGTCCTCTTCGCAGGTATCCGCGAGCAGTTGGCACTCAACAAAGTGCCCGAGGCAATGAAGGGCACTCCGATCGCCCTCCTGACCGCAGGTCTCCTGGCGATGGCCTTCATGGGCTTCAGCGGTGTGGTTTAATAATTCTAGGAACCTAGGATCCTAGTATCCTAGTTTCCTAGGACCCTTACGCATACATGCGCGCGTACCTTAATTAGTACGCGCGTGTGTTGTTTTTATATATAGTATGTATTTTAATAATTTATATACTCTCATTAAGAAAATACACCATTTATAGATATGTCGCTTGCGATATTAAAATATTTGTTGTACCTTTGCACTCGATTTCAGTCGCGAGCGACACAAATCATACTCCCCGGCCTGCGCACAAACAGAAAATAACTCTAAAACAGATAAAATTATGAAGATCTATGATTTTACGGTGCTGGACACCAAGAAGAATGAAGTCAAATTAAACGAGTACAAAGGCAAAGTCCTTTTAATAGTTAATACCGCAACGGGTTGCGGATTTACGCCGCAGTACGAGGCGCTCGAAAACCTCTATAAGAAATATCAGGAGAAGGGTCTAGTGATCCTTGATTTCCCCTGCAACCAGTTCGGTCAGCAGGCTCCGGGTTCCGATGAGGAGATCGTTTCTTTCTGCCAGCTCAAATACAATGTATCCTTCCCGCAGTTCTCGAAGATCGAGGTGAACGGCGAGAACGAAAGTCCGGTATTCACCTACCTCAAAGAGCAGGCTCCTACCGAGGAGTACAACGGTCTGGGTGCAAAGGCTACCGGCGCCATGCTCAAGAAAATCAGCAAGACCTATAACAAAGAGTCCGACATCCGTTGGAACTTCACCAAGTTCCTCGTGGACCGCGAGGGTAATGTAGTCGGCCGTTTCGCTCCGACCACCAAACCCGAAGACATAGAGGCTGAAATCCTGAAACTATTGTAATTAACTTTTAAAATGGATCGACGGCGAGGTAGAGCACATGGCTTGGGAGAAGCAGTACCTCAACTACATCGACAAGCTGGGTTACGAGAACTTCCTCATCGAAATGATGTAACGCGTTCCCTTCTGTCAGCATCCATTTTGTCATCTGCGCTATCGGCTTCGTGCTGATGATGGTTCTCGATGTAGTATTAGGATAACAATATGTACGAACAACTGAAATTAGATAACCAACTCTGCTTCCGCCTCTATACGGCTGCGCGGTTGATTGCCGGTGCGTACGGTCCCTATTTTGAGACCTTGGGGATCACGTACCCGCAGTACCTGGTGTTGTTGGTTCTTTGGGAAAAAGACCGCCAGCCGGTGAACGACATCGCCAAACGCCTTCATCTGGAGACGAATACCGTCACGCCGCTCCTGCAACGGATGGAACGTCAGGGCTTAGTGACGCGTGTCAAAGGTGAAGTGGATACGCGGCAACGCATCGTCTGCCTGACTGACGCCGGCAAAGCGATGGAGGAACAAGCCAAAGACATCCCGAACCGATTAGGCGCCGAGGTCACCAAGCATGTGTCCATAGAGGAACTGAAAGCCCTCATCCCCTCCCTCGACAAACTGATCGAAGGCCTGAAGTAACCTCACCACTTCTTCTGGCGGAAGAGGCCGCCGAGGAGGGAGAGGAGGATATAGAAAGGATAGAGGAGCTCCAATAGCAAAGCTATTGAGAAATTGATAATTGATAATTGATAATTGATAATTTTATGCTCCCTCATTTGCCGCCGGCGGATGAGGGAGTACTCTATCGGGAATTTGATCAAGAGGATCAGGGGACAAAGGAGTTGGAGGAGGTTGGCAGCCACGATGAGTGCGCCGCAACGGAGGATGTCCGGGTCGGTGTATTTGGGTGCTTTGCCTGCCCAACGCATTCGCTGACGGAAGAACGCCCGCCAAGTGGTTTGAGGACGAACGACGGCGGTGAAGTCGGGTTCGTCGATGACGGAGATCTTGTAGCCGCGCTTTTTCATTGCTTCCAACAGGAACATATCGTCGCCGGAAGGGATCTCCGGATGGAGGTCAGGCTCACAAGCAAGCCATGCCTCACGACGGACGATGAGGTTCGCGCCGGAACACATGACGGCATGACCGCGTTTGGCGGTACGCATCGTCAACTCCTGGATGGCAGCGTATTCGGCAATCTGTAATTTTTCCAATAAAGATGGCTCGTCGCTTTCGCTTTCCATCTTTAAGGGCAAAATTACAAGACCGCTATGCTGACAGACCGCCTTCGGCTGACAGAATACAGACCGCCCTTCGGGCTGACAGACAGGCGGCAAAATAACATCGTCATCATGGAGCCAGATATATTCTGTCGTGGCGGCGTGGATGAGTTTGGAGAGGGCATGTTTTTTGCCTAAATTGTCATCGTTGACGCCCCGAATAGGGGTAATATGGGTAACCGACAGAGTACTTACATTGGCTTTGACCGTCGTTTGACCGTCGTTTGACCGTCGTTCGACCGTCGTTATTCGACGGTAAATTTCGGGGAATTGGGGATAGCTTTTGGCGATGCAGGTTTGTTCGGATTCAGCGACCGGAAAATCTGCGGCAAGGAGGGCCATCGCCATCCGGTGGTCGTTGCGGACTTCGTGGAGTCGGACGGCTTCTATGCGGTCGGATTCCTTGTGGCGGAGACGGTCGGTACCGGTGGCCAGAAGGGTTATTCCGAGGCGTTCGCAGGTTAAAGCGATGGCGGGATAGAGATCGGGGCAGTTGAAAAAGTCGATGGAGACCGCCTTCGGCTGACAGACCGCTTCGCTGACAGAATACAGACCGTCCTTTGGACTGACAGACCGAATCACTGCTCCATCTTCTATAAACTCTGTTTGGACGCCAAAGTGGGTGGCGTAGAGGTCGGCTACTATACGGTCGCCTTGGAGGGAATCGGGTTGGAGACCTTCAAGGAGTAACTCGCCGCCATGGATGGCTACGTACTCATACCAGAAGGCCGCGGAAGACCAACATGGCTCTATATCATCAGCCATGCATGGCTGATACATGGAGACCATGCGGCGGCTCATCGTAATATAAGGAGACTCGTTTTCGGCTACGGGGATGGGTTCACCGTGGAGGATGAGGGCAGAGGTCGTTTGAGTGGTGGGTTTACCGTCTCGCTCCATGAGACGCGGATCGCCGGTAAGGGTGATCGGTGCGCCGGGATAACATTTGGCGATGTGGACTTGGAGGAAGCGGAGGGCGGTACCGCAATTCTTGAGGTTGAGCACCAAAGGTGCTTGTTTGGAGTTTTGGGCTGCGCCTTGTTTGAAGGTTTGCAGTTGTTCCAGGGCATCGTGGAGGACGAGGACGTCGTCGGGCATATCCGAAGAGACCCGCATAAGCGGATCTCCATGGATAGCCTGCAATAGAAGAATTCTATTCGCTATACTCTTTGATATTGGAAGGGAAATATTCAATTCACTACTGTTCTTTTTTAACAAAAACCCATAAAACCCTTTTGAAACCTTTTGCGCTTTGCGCTATGCGTACTTTGTTGATAAAAACTCCTTGTGTGCAAGCACCCAGATAGTTTTTAACACCAAACTCCGCTCTCTAACGAGTAAAAGCCTTCAAAAGCAATAAACATAAAAAACAAAATCTATCAATTGACATCGGGTAGCGGACTGTAGTCGCGGGAGTAACGGAGATGCTGGTCAATGTAGCCTTCCGTGAAGTCGATTTGGACGTCGGTGATGTTGCCATCCGCGTCACGCACGGCGGTATAGACGGGGTTCACGAAACCTTTGTAGGGAGCAAGGTTGAGTTTCTTATAACGCTCCAAAATCTCTTTGTGGAGGTCTTGGTTGACCTTCACGGCGTATTTCTCGACCATCTCTTTTGCCGCCGCGTAATCGCCTTCGGAAGTGATGCGTTGGATCTCTGCGAGGAGTTCACCGTAGAGACGGCGGAGACCCTGATAATCGTTGATGCGGAGGTAGTGCTTGCCGTCGCGCTCAATAATCTCCACCTCTTTGTTCATCGCGTGCTCATAGACCCAGTTGGCGATGAGTTGGCGGTTGCGCATGTGCGCCTCCTCAATGTCCTTGCCCGGCTCGATACGCACGAGTTGGGTCATGAGTCCGTTCATCTGCTGCTGGTAGTAACCGGCCTTGAAGGCCTCTTCGTTGGGCAGGAGACCCAGTTCCACGAGTTTCGGATCGCCGAGGAAATACAGGCCGAAGAGATCTGCGCGGGCTTCCTCGATGGTCGAAGCGTGTTCCTTGAGGGCATCTTTGGTCACACCCGGCAGAAGTTTGCCGGAACCGTGACCGACGCACTCATGGAGGTCGGTATGCAGGTCGCCGCAGAGGGCTCCGTATTTCTCGTAGAGGCTGCGGATCTCATCGTCAATCATGAACTCCTCGTTGAAGCCGTTACCCTTCGCTGCCTCGTTGTATGCGTGCATGAGGTTGTCGATGGTGACGGACTTGGAGCCGTACTCTTTGCGGATCCAGTTGGCGTTCGGCAGGTTGATGCCGATGGGCGTAGCGGGGTAACAATCGCCGGCAAGGATAGCGGCGGTGATGACCTTGGCGGTCACACCTTTGACCTCCTCTTTTTTGTATTTGGGGTCGGTGGTGGAGTGGTCCTCAAACCACTGGGCGTTGTCGGAGATGAGCTGCGTGCGCTTGGTAGCCGCGAGGTCTTTGAAGTTGACCATGGACTCCCACGTACCGGTGATGCCGAGCGGGTCGGAATAGGTCTCGGTGAAGCCGTTGACGTAGTCCACGCGGCTGTCGAGGTCTTTGACCCAGGCGATGCAGTACTCGTTGAAGGTCGTGAGGTCACCTGTCTCGTTGAAGGCGATCATCTTCTCGATGGCGAGTTTCTGGGCGTCGTTTTCCGCATATTTGAGCGCCTCTTTGAGCCAGAAGACGATATGCTCGAGGGCTTCGGAATAGAGCCCGCCGACTTTGTAAACGCGCTCCTCGATCTCGCCGTTGTCGTTCTTCACGAGCTGGGAGTTCAGACCGATCCACTTGGGTTCGGGGCTGTCGTCTTTATGCAGGGCGTACCATTTCTCCGCCTCCGCCTGGGTCACACCCTCGCCGTAGTAGTTGCCGGCCGAGCAGAGCACCAGGTCCACACCGTCTTGTGCGGTCGTGCGCTTCGCCATGATAGCCGGGTCAAACATCACAGGGATGATCTCCTCATCATAGGCGATACCGGCTTCTGCACAGGCGTTGACGAACCACTCCTCGGAGAACTCCGGCAGGAACTTATCCTCGGAATAATGATGGTGGATGCCGTTGGAGAACCACACGCGTTTGAGGTAGCGCTCAAGGGCGGCGAACTCGTCCGTGTTCTTGTCGTACGGATAGTTGAGATAGAGCGCCTCTAAGGCACGACGGATCCGAAGGTTGTAACGACCGTTCTGGTCAAAGAGAATGTCGCGTCCCCAGAGGGCCGCCTCGGAAAGGCAATACACGAGCTGCTTCTGCTGCAGGCTCAACGAATCGAACTCCGGCACGTCGTAGCGGAGTATTTCCAGGTCATAAAACTTATCCACGTTGTATTGGAAGGATTGTTGGTCTTGTTCGTGCTTGCGGCAACCGGAAAGGCAGATAGCCGCCAGAGCGAGAACGAAGAAAGGTAAATAAAACTTTTTCATATGCTTTTGTTTTTGCGGGTGCAAAGGTACTGCTTTTTTTCGAGATATGCAAGGAATGGCACAAAAAAAGCGCCACAAGGACGCTTTTTTGATTGTCAGGAGCCGTGTTTATTTCTTCACTTCGCGGCCGTCCATGGTGTAGAAGCGGTCGTTGAAACGGACATAAATGACATTATCCCGCATGATTAATTCCACTTTGGGGGCACCATGAGAAGGCACCGCCTCCACACCTTGCGAAGATTTTTTCGTATATTTGTAGATCGGCGGATTGCCGTCATCGGCATCAGAGGTGGTGTAGAAAGTCGTCGAATCGAGCCAGCATATCGCTTCTCCCTGCCATTCAGTCACGTTATAGCATTTGAGGGGCTGCGGATGGCGTTCGCGGGTCAGGGTCTGAGCCACCGACTCGCCTTCCTGCCGTTCCCAAAGCAGCACCCAGCAATACTTAGCAACGATATTATTATGGTTCTTAATAAGAATATACTTTCCATCGGGCGATATATCTGCGCCGGTGACGAGGTGGAAACCTTGGAAGGGTTTGTTGGTCTCGCTATAGCCGAGGTCCGATTTCACGCCGAGGTCGCAGACATACGTGAGCGTCTGGGTCTCATCGCCATAGTCCAGACGGAAAGGCAGCGAGAAGACCTGGCAGACATTGTAATAGACCTTGGTGATGATATAAATCATCTGGTCCACATTGTCGTACATCAGCGCCTCGTTATTATGGCTTTTACCGTCCGGGTAAACATACTTGATGTATCGGGGAGTGACTGTTTGCTCAGGCAGGTTCACGGGATCAATCGCCGGCTCCTCAAAATAGATGATCCGGTAGTCGGTCCGATGCTCGTCATTATCGCCGAACGAACCGATAAACAAGTAATTCGTTCCTTCATAGACACCGCCGGACATGTCTTCCCAATCCCATCCGATGGTTTTCGACATTTTCAACTTACATGCCCGCTGCGCACCTTTCTCATCGGTAGCGATGATATAGTTTTCCGTTTCGTCGCTTTGCATCCAGATATAGCCGGGTGTGACGCGGGAACAAGCGATACCGGAGACCTCAATGATGTTTTTGGAAATATCCAGAGTGCCGCATTGTTTCTTTACCCAATCGGTATTCCACTCCAATGTATCACCGTAATACACTAATTGAGGTGCGGCATGGCATAAATCGATACCTGTCAACAATAAAATAATTCCTAAGACCTTTTTCATAGCAATATTTATTTCGACAACGCGTACATAGCGAAAGCGGCACAACAAATGCCGGCTATCTGTAGCGGGTTCGGGATGACGGAAAGGATGATTAGCGACAGCAGGACCGTCACCATCGGTGAGAGGCCCTCCATCGGAGAGACGATAACGGCTTTTCCGTAACGATACGCATAGACGAGGGTCAGCGCACCGATGGAATTGAGTATCTGGATGCCGAAGCAGCCGAGGCTGGTGGAAGCTGACTCTTGCGCAGCGAAGAATGCCGCTGCGTCGCCGTTCATATACCATGCTACGGGAATCAAAACCAGGCCCGATATCGCCATCCAGACGAAGATCGACTCGGCGTCCATGGAGTTGTTGGCAAACTTCATGAAGAAGCCCTGGATACCCCACGCAAAGAGCACAAGAATCGCCAGAAGGATCCACAACCATCCGCTAACGGGGCTTCCCTCCTGCCCTGTCTCAAGAGAGAGCAGCAGGATAGCTATCAGTGCAACCACGATACCTGCCACCTGCCAGCGGGTCGCTTTCTCCTTGAGGAAGATAGCAGCCAGCGTAATGACGATCACCGGCGACATCGAGATGAAGGGATAGATGATATAACTCGGACCAAGGGTCAGCGCCTTGAAGAGCACCAACTGTCCGCCGGCGCCTAACAGACCGACCGTACAGCCCAACAATGCCGATTTGGCGTCGTGCAGGAACTTGCCCTTGTTGATACAAAGCGCCACGATGGCGCACGGCACCATGGACAATGCCCAAAGGATATACACTACGGTATCCGGGATTCCGTTTTGGATCTGATACCCGGAGAAAGCACCCCATACACCCCACGTAACAACGGTAATGAGGATAAAAAGAAGCCAGAGTTTATCTTTCATATTATTCTACAGTTATGGTTGTCAGGTAGTTATATCCGGTTGTCTCATCCCAACAGTTCTCGTTCGCAAGACGGATGGAGAAACGCGGGTTATTGCGCAGATTGGGTTTCGGGTCTGGCAGGTTAAGATAGAGTTTATATGTACCTGCCTGCTTCGGACTGAAATCAGCCTCCACGAATTGCATCTCGTCCGTAAACCAGAAGCGTGGATCGTTATCAGGAACAACGACGTAGCGGTCTTTCTCATTCGCCGTATTGACAAGAATCATCTCTATATCTCTCGGGTTTTTCGGAGAGGAAAAGCCCACGTTAACCAGCGACAATTTGACTTTCAATTCTTCTCCCGATTTCGGATTCTTCGTTGTGGCTACTTCTCTTCCCTCAAAGCGATAACCTATCTCATGCTTAATCTGATCCAGACAACCTCCAGACAACCATTTCGAGATGGTAGGCCGATAATAGTCATTATTGATATATCCGATATGCATCTTTAGAAATTGGTCCAATGTCTTTTCACATGATGCTTCCGATCCGGGAGGGCATGATTCGCCACCATAGATAGTGTATTTCGTATCCGCTTCCCAGTAGGGGCGTGTTACAGAATTAAAAGTACCTAAGTCAGAGCTATTTGCCATGATAGCATCATCGTGGGCTGCCACGCGGGATTTTGGGGTTCCGTTGTAGGCTTCCGCACGTGTGATTGTATCAGATGCCGAAATTCTCAAGCATTTCAGTTTGAACAACGGCGTCCGGACACAGACCATTCGCTCTTGAGGCAGGGCATCCAATAAGGCATTGAGCACATGGCGACGGCTATCATAATCTTCATCAGTGATAGGATTCTGCTTGAATCCGGTATATTTATCGCTGGTATAGTACCATTCTCCCCAAACACCGACAAAGCCGGCTTCCATCACAAAGATGACATCGGCATATTCTTGCAGGATGGGTTTGATTTGTGCAATATGTTGGAGAACGAAATCCTCAGGCGCCTCTCGCGGGCTCTGATTCTCGTTATTAGTATAGGCAAAACGAAGCACACATTTACAGCCGCCATTACGTAACGCTTGCATGCTTTTGCGGACTGCGTCCAAATAAGACTCGTCGATGAGTTTATCTCGATAATCTTCCATGTAGAAGTCAATATGGATGAGTGTATATCCGGCATTATAAAATGCCTTCACTGTTCCTTCCGTCAAAGGCGTAATACTATTACTATGGCATTCAAATGCTTTATGGAACCCACGTTCGGGATTGTTGAACAACTCATCAGAAACAGATAATGAGCGATGGAGCATATCATCGCCAATCGGTTGAGGTTGAGGTTGAGGCTGAGGTTGTGGTTGTGGTTCAGGTGACTCACACGCAGTAAAAAGAACCGCGGCTAACAAAACAATATAGCAGAACGTATTCTTCATAAGAAGGCATTATTTAAAAACAGCCGCAAGCGGCTGCCCCGAAGGGCAGTCGCCTACGACAAATAAGATGATTAGTTCAGTTTAACTTGCAACATCGGTTGCGGATTATTAGAGCCATCGTCCGGGCTGATGTTAATCTGAGGCAGACTACCCGTCTCGCCACTCCAATCAGCAGCAGAAGTGAACACTCCCACATTGAACGCTTTCAGACCAGGAATAGCGGAACGAAGGATAGAACCTTCGAATGCCTTAACACCTGCTTTAACCTCAACAACTCCGGAAGCTTCGATGGCACCGGAGATATCCAGAGGATCAAACAACCATTCATCAGGAGTGCTACCTATCCATTGGAATACGCCTGCATCCTGATAACCTGCACTCGGCCATTCCGGATCATCAACCGGATACGGGTTACCCTCAATCAGAAGATCAACGCCTGACGGGCTCCAAAGCCAAGTGTCCATACCTACTGCTGCGTCGCCGTCAATATCAATCATCATGTCAATCTGGCCTACAATATCAACACCTTCCTCAGCCTCACCGTTAAACTCCATGTAGAAGTACACTTTCTTAGGATCGGAGATGAAACGAATCTTGTAAAGATTCTCTAAATAAGCCCAATCATCAACGGATGCCTCTGCTAATAATTCAGCAGGAAGATTGTTCCAATCTGCGAAGTCACCATCAATCTTAAGATTGAAGAGCGGTTTCTCTACTACTACAGTTTGAGAAATAGCTTTCTCTCCGGCTTTGTTCTTTGCGGTCAGGGTTACTTTGTAAGAACCCTCTGCAGCATACTCGTGTACAGGGTTCTCCTCGGCTGAGACAGCGCTGCCATCACCAAAGTCCCATGCATAAGCCTCTGCATCCACTGATTGGTTGGTGAAAGTTACAGTTAAGCCCTCTACAGCATAGGTGAAACGAGCCTTTGGAGCATCACCTGCATTCTTGTCCTTGCAGGACGTTGCAAAGATTGCCATGAAAGCAATCACGCTTGCAAAAAGAATTTTTTTCATGTTGTTAGAAATTTAAAAATTAATAAATAAACGTTTGATTTATTAATCACGGTTAATAACCGGGATTTTGCTCTATATGACTAACGGACGTCTCTACGTACGGAATCGGGTACTGAATCTTGTCCGCTGTATATTCGATCTCTTCCCACGGATGGATACCAGGGAAGCGGCGGTCCATAGTACGACGGTTACGATATACGTCAAACATACGATGACCTTCCCAAGCCAGCTCCATGCGGCGTTCGTCCAAAACGATATCAAGCACGTCTGTATAACCATGCATATTTCCGGAGAACATACCTGCCGCCGGAATACCGGCACGCGTACGGATTGCGTCAACATCTGCCAAAGCTGCTGCTGTGTTACCCAACTTTGCATTGGCCTCTGCACGGTTCAGTACAATCTCTGCCCAACGCAAGAATACCGGTGATGAGAGTTGCGGATCGCCATCCTGGTAGGAGAACTTGGTGATATACATAATAGGATTATCCTCTCGTCTTGATGGGAAATAGTTGAACAGACGAGCTGCGCAATCCTCTCCGTCATAGGTAACGTAGTACTCGGTATATTCGCCATTGACGGTTTTTTCCTTAATGTTATAGCGTGTGCCTCCGATTTCGCAATACTTTCCTCCGGCATCCTCTTTAAGTGTTTCCCATTTGTTACTACGGAACGCTTTGTTTTCCGCTTTATAAGGGAAGAATACGGACGGTTTTCCGATCCATTTGGCATAATGGAGAGTGTCGGTCTCTACCACCGGAACGATATACTTCATACGTATATCTTGCGGATAACGCTCGTAGAGGTTCATCAACGGAGCACTTGGATATACTTCGCCCCATCCTCCACCGTCGCCGTTATACATAGAGCCGATACTACCTGAACCGCGGCTCTCAATAGCGGTGTGTACGCAAGCGAACAAGGTTTCTTTGCTTGTTAAAGCGTTAGCGAAGTAGTGTTCATAGTCTCCATCCAGATTGGATGTCGGCTCGCTCATTGTAGCGATTACATCCAGCACTTTCTGATTCTCACCCATGTAGAGATATACACGCGAGAGCAGACCGAGGGCAGCGTCCTTGCTTGCATAACCGGGGTTGAATTTTCCTTCTCTTGATGTCATTAACTCTGCTCCCTTCTGGAGGTCTGCAACAACTTGATTATATACCTCTGCTACGGTAGCACGGGTGGTTTCTTCCGTATTCGTGCTGACGCGAAGAGGAACACCCGGATTATTTCCATTATTGATGACATACGGTTTACCGAAGAGATTAACCAGATTAAAATGCATCATGGCGCGAAGGAAATATGCTTCGCCCAAAATCTGATCATTCGATGCGGATTCGCCTTCTTTGACACCTTCGATGACCGTATTTGCCGAGAAAATGATCTTGTATGAAATCCACCATAAATGGCTGGTATTCTTCATATTATCAAAATTCTTGTAGCATGCGGCCTGGAACAAATGATCAGAGGTTTCTCCTGACAAACAAGTATTGTCTGCGGGGAACTCTGCCATCTGGAAATAATGGCGGACATACGTATTGCCTGATTCATAAGGATCTACATAGGCGTATTCCTCTTTCATCATGGCATAGCAACCATTAATGACGCTCACCGGACCATCGTCTGATGAAAGTAACGCGTTGCTATTTAGCTCATCGCTTGGGAAGTAGTTGAGATCGCAACTACTGAAACCGAGCATCATTCCGAGTGCAACGGTTAGATATATAGCTTTCGTTTTCATATTCTTTTACTCTTTAATTCATTAACTCTTTTACTCATTAATTCCTTAGAACTCGATCTCTATACCTCCTACGATGTTGCGTGCAACCGGGTATTGGTCAACATACATACCTGCCGTATTGCCTCCGCTCGTCGAGATACTTACCTCGGGATCCATACCGGAGAACTTTGTAGCTGTTGCGATATTATCCGCCGAGATATAAACGCGGAGTTTGCGCATGTATTTCTTCGGAATGAGCGTAGCGCAGAAGTCGTAGCCGAGAGTAATGTTTTTCAGACGGAAGAAACTGCCATCCTCCAGATAACGTGAAGATACTTTGTTAGAGAGGTTATTTCCATAAAGCACGGCTTTCGGGTGAGTAGCCACGTCGCCGGGAGCCTCCCAACGCTGCCATCCGAACTTGTTATTCTCCATCGAATATTGGTTGAAGTCCGGGTATGCGCCATCGGAATCCAGAGATTCGCGGGTAGCATTATATATCTTATTCCCATAGGTGAAGCACGTATTGATACTCAAGGAGAGCCCCTTCCAGCTAAGCTGGGTATTCAAACCGCCTTGGAACAACGGAGTGGCCTTGCCCACCGCATGAGGATTCGTAGCGTTGTAGTCATTGGTCGTGGTCTTGTTGCCGGCTGCATCCCGAACATAATCGCCATTACCGTCCACTACATACCACAGCGGGTCTCCGTTATCAGGATCGACTCCTGCCCACTCTCTCATGTACCAGGTGTAGATATCATAACCTTCCATAACCATTCGAGTAGAGTTGTAGCCTTGCGAGAAAGGTGTATGGTTCGGCAACGAGATTACGCGGTTCTTATTGAAGCCTATATTGAAACCTATATCCCAACGAACGTCCTTGATCTTGAGTACTTGTGCATCAAAACGGAACTCTATACCTTGATTACGTACGGTACCTGCATTTCTGGTTACGTATTGGAATCCGGTAGAAGGAGCTACCGGCACGTCCAAGAGCAGCCCCGTGTTATCGGTGTTATATAAATCGATCGACATGTCAAAGCGGTTAATGAAGGTCAGATCGACACCTACTGCCGCCATGTTTGCGGTCTCCCAGCAAAGTGTCGGGTTACTCAGACGCGAGGGGATCGCTGAAGTGACATTGTTATAGGCTGCATTGAGGGCGTACGTTGCCAGATACTGGTATGCCGGAATATTGTTGTTACCCGTGATGCCGTAGCTGGCACGGAGTTTCAAGAAGCTGACTACATCCTGTCCCTTCATGAACTCTTCATTGGAGATCAACCAGCTTGCCGCTACAGACGGGAAATACCCGACACGCTTACCCGGCGCGAAGATCGAACTTGCCTCTGCACGGAAGGTAGCGTTGATGAAGTAGCGTTTGCCGTAGTCATAACCGGCCTGGATGAAAGTAGCCCAGCTGGCTCCCGGAACATAATAGCCGGAAGTCTCATAAGGCACCGCCGCTGCGTTTAGGGCATCTACACCAGCCGGCATTCCTGTACCGCCTGCAACGGTGTATTCGCTTTTCCAAACGCCGTATTCAAAGCCGACCATACCATTTACAGAGTGAGCTCCCCATTGGTGCTGAGCCTTCAAAATATTGGTCGTTCCGAACGAGTTCGATTGATCCAACGAGTTCTCCAAATAACCGGTCAGATGCTCCGGATGGAAGGTACGAGGATCCTCATACAGGTTCCATTTGGAGTTGCTATGTGAGAAACGGTTGCTGGATTGAAGCGTCAGCCAATCCGTGATATGGAAATTGAGTTGCATATCGATTCCCATGGATAAACCTCCGCCCTTGGAGTAATCGTACAGCGCATTGTGGAGCGAGTTCCAACCGTTACGGGAATACCAAACCCCTCCGGTGTCCGGACGTTTCTTATTGGTATCTATATATACCGGATTGCCATCTGCGTCGTATGGGTTATCCCACGGCAGCTTATAGTAAGCATCATCCATCATGCGCCATGAAGCATAACTCTCTGAGTTGGACTTATCGAAATAAGTAGCTACCTTCATGTCCAGCCACTTGGCAATCTCGGCATTCAGGTTGACACGCCCGGAGAACTTCTCAAACTTGGTATTGAGGAACGTACCTTGCTGATTGTAGTAGTCAAACGATGCATAGTATCCGAGTTTCTGCCCACCACCTGCTACAGAGATGTAGTAGTTTTGCGTGACACCGTTGTGGAACATTGCATTCTGCCAGTTGAAATTTCTGTCCAGCAATTCAATCGGACGCTGTGTCTTAAACAGATCGTTGTCATACATCGTCTGGTGGTAGTAATATAACTCCTCCGATTCCATCAGTCGGAAATTGCCGAACAACGGCTGCGTAGAACCGGCTGTAGCACGGACGTTGATACGTGGCTTCTCGTTGCGTTTACCGGATTTGGTAGTCACTACGATGACGCCTCCGGCTGCGGCAGCACCATAGATACCCGTTGCGCCGGCATCCTTCAGAACGGAGATGGTCTCTATGTCGTTGGGGTTAAAGGAACCACCCATGACACCGTCGACGACATAGACGGGTTCGCTGGCTGCGGTGATTGAACCTGTACCACGAATGCGAATCTCCGCATTGGCTCCCGGTTGACCGGTTGCGCTGCTGACTTGCAATCCTGCCACCTTACCTTGCAGCATCGTTCCGACGTCACTGGTGGTCACATCGGTTAAAGCATCTGCAGATACGGAAACGACCGCCGAACTCAACTCGGCTTTCTTCACGGCTGAATAACCCAGCGATACCACTTCCTGCAACTGAAGCGCATCGGACTCCATGATAATATTCATGTTGTCCACCGCACGGATCTCAATGGTCTTGTAACCCATGTAAGACAGCTGCAGCGTTGCCTTGTCCGGGACGGACATCTCGAAACTACCGTCCAAATCGGTTACCGTACCGATCGTTGATCCTTTTACCAGAATACTCACACCGATCATCGGTTCCGAATTGTCGGCGTCAATAACCTTACCTTTTACGTGGATATCCGCGAAAGCCGACATCGCCACGATCAGGCTGAGAAAGATTGTCTGAAATCGTTTCATAGGATTAGTTATTTAGTTAATTGTTTGTTATTTTTCTATCACTTTCAATAAGTAGCTTCTCTCGAAATGAGCATTTATCTTCGGCTCCGACCCATTCACCTCAAACTCGCGCGGTTCGTCCGCTGTATATTCGATTGCCGTATAACTCTTCGCGGGATCCAGGCCCTTCAGCTCCAACGTACCGTCAAAAGCCGGATCATCGTCGATATAGAAAGCGTAATACATCGCTCCGTTCTGGCGGATCACATGCGCCTCCGGATAATCAAATCCCCAGGTATAGAGGTTCAAATACTCACCGCGGGCGAGGTTGTTCTCCTTGTAGATCTTCATCCATTTGCGAACCAGCGCCTCTTTCTCCTCCGTCAGCAGGAACGGGCCTTCCGTCCAATCGGGATTATCTTTCGGCCACGTGAACTTCGTTCCGATAACCGAACCCGTACCTATCTGCGAAGCGAAATCCTTACCGCCGTCCGTCAGCTCCACATGGTCGCCATAGTAAGCGAGTTGCGGAGCCATCGCCGCGTACGCCTTACGTTTCATTCGTACCTGACGCGAACTCATCGGGTCGGATGCTACTGCCTGGTTGATCTCCGGAATCAGGAAATAGTTCACCGCACAACCGCACGGACAAACCTGAATAACGGCATTCGGCTTCATCGCACGGGCTTGATCGTAGATCTTACCGAAATACGAAGGCATCTGCTCCGGGGCGTCATAAGCGCTCTCCAGACCCGAAGCCTCGTTATAATCCGGCAGACAGCAGTTCAGGTGCTGACCGTCGATCTTCAGACCGTCGAAATTCCACCTGCGCAGGAACATATCCAACAGATCCGTCGTGTACGCATCGACCGCAGGATTCACCGGCGAGAGATACCAGCTGTCCCACCACGTAATATACTCGTGTGCCCACTCTTCGGTCTTCAGCAACATCTCCGGGTGCTCTTTCACAAGTTTCGTATCCGGATCAGCCGCCAACGGAGCCCACCATAACTTAGCCTTCAAACCGCGTTTATGTACCTCGTCGGTGATGTGACGCATGTCTGCATCGCCGCCGGGGAAATACTCGTTCGTATTCCAATCGCCCTCAGCTATCTGGTAGCCGTCGTCTATATCCACCCATGTGAATCCGAGTTCAGCGACCTTGTCCAGCGTTCCTAAAACCATATCCATCTTGAACGGACGGCCGTAGCCCCATGCGCACCAGACAGGCTCGAAAGCCTCCGGCTCCGACGGCTTCATCTCAATGCCTTCGTTCGCCTGCATGTAATCAGAGAAGATACGGAGCGCATTGAAATAATCGCCCTCATGGCGCAGGCGGAACGCCTTGAAACAACGGAGTGTATCGCCCGTCTCCAACTCTACCGGTTCCGGCAGATCATAACGCAGCGCCATCGTCACTTTGTTGTCGTATCGCTTCCATTCAACCGGCATGGAGATCATCCGCAGCACCGGCTCAAACAGACCAATCGCGATGCCACCGTCTTTCTGCCACAGGTCCACCACCGGGATTCCTCCTCCGTAGTCGGAGTTGTTCATGCCCAGGTAGTTCTCTTTCACAAAGCCCTCTTGTACCGGCAGCACCCAGTCCATCCGGGCACTCGTGCTACTCGGCTGTAGCGACCAGACGATACTGTCCTGCGCCTCTATCTCTGTCCGGCAAAGCTCATACGCCTTGACCGTCACAGGCTTGCCTTCGTTCACGAAATAGGTCTCCACAACCTCCAGACCCGCTACGCCTTCTACCGGCGTCACCGTCTGGTGCTTGCTCACTTTCAGACCATTCTCGCTATACGGGAAAGCACTCATCTCTGCTTCCGCACAGATCAAGCGCTCACTCTCCGGCTTCGGCGCGCAAGCCACCATCGTCACTGCCGCAAGGATATATAAGAATTTACGTTTCATATTATTTATACTCCGTCAAAATCCGTTCTGCGTTATCGTGGTAAATCTTCTTCAGCACCTCATCCGGCAGGTTAAATCCGCTCAGCGCCCAATGATAGTTATAATCCGAAACATAGAAATGCTCGTCGTTCGACTCCAACACGCGGAAGATCTTGCGATACATTTCCGGATCCATACCATTATCCGTACCGAAAAGCACGCGGTCCTGATATTTAATAAGGAACTCGCGCGTCGCGCGTGGCGTGTGCGCGGATTCGGCTACACGGGCAGCGATATCGATATACATATTCGGATATTTGTCTAACAACGCACCCAGCCTCGGCAGGTCGTGGTTCATATTCAGGTAGTGGCACGCAATGAAAATCGTGTTCGGATTCTCACGTACAGCGTTCTCAAACGTCTGCACTAACGCATTGTAACCCAGGCAGTTAGTAGTATCCACATGCCAAACTACAGCGTTTGCCAGACCGTCATTCGTAGAATCCATCGGCAGGTACATCCAGTACGGCTCAGCAATATGAATACTGATCGGCATCTTCAACTCACCGGCCTTGCGAATCAGCGGTTGGATACGCGGATCGTCGATATGAATTCCCGTTCCGTCACCCGGACGGGCGTACGTATCACCTTCCCCCTTGTCGCCCAACTCGCCGACACCGATGGCACCCATCTCATGATAGTGCTCCAAGGTCTCGCAAGCCTTCTGGATACCCGCTTCGCTCATATCGGTATAATCAAAGCAGCACCAGAAACGGAAACGGTCTTTGTACGGGCCATAAGCCGCTACATACTCCTCAAACGGCCTGCCGATCCACGAACAATGCATCACAGCCGTGTTCAGTACGCCCACTTCATCCATCGTCTTGCGCCATTGGGCAATCTCTTCCTCCGTCTCTGCGTAATCATGAGCGTGCATGTCGATAATATCAAACTTCGCACGCTCGATATACGTCACAGGGACATTATCCACTACCGTCGGATTGAAATCCTTCAGCAGAATGCCATCTACCGGAGAAGCAGACTCCGATTGATTTTCACAAGACTCCTGCTTGGCGCACGATACGAATGCCAAAGCCGCAACTGTTAAGATGAATAAGGTATTTCTCATAGTGCATCGAATTTAATTCCGGCGCAAAATTACTACTTTTTCTTAAATAATGTATATATTATTAATATGCTGAAAAGCACATATTCACACGCGCGCAATTTAACTGCCTGTAAATAAGTATTTTACGCATCTGCCAATATCACAAAAAGGACTTTCGAAATGTTTCGAAACTTTTGATTAGAACTTTTTATTTGCATATTTCGAAAATATTTCGTACCTTTGCACTCGATTTGTTACCCGTAACCCATATGAATCTCTCATCCGCCAAAGAGCGCAGAGCGCTTATCTTAAAACAACTTGAGACCAAAGAGGAGGTCCTGGTTTCTGAATTGAGCAAGGAAACCGGTATTTCGGAAGTGACCATTCGTAAGGATCTGACCATCCTGCAAAACCGCAAACTCCTCATCCGCACACGAGGCGGAGCCATAAGAAAACCCATCGAGAACCTCAACGAAGATACCGCCATCACCAAGAAACGGATGTTTAACTTCCGGGAGAAAGAGCGCATCGGAATCGAAGCTACCAAACTCATCAAAGAGGGTGATTACATCATGCTTGACAGCGGTACAACCACCATGGAGATTGCCAAAAACCTCCACAAGTTCCATAACCTCCATATCGTGACCAATGCCCTCAACATCGCTATGGAACTGATGGTCTACAAACGCTTCGAGGTAGTCCTCATCGGCGGACACGTACGCCTCAACAGCTACTCCACCGTCGGACCCCTTGCACTCTCCGTCCTCCGAAACTTCACCGAGTACAAACTCTTCCTCGGCGTGGACTCCTTCTCCTTGGAAAACGGCATCTCTACCCCGAACCTCGAAGAAGCGCTTCTCAACCAACTCATGATTCAGCAGGCTTCACAGGTGATCGCAGTCTTTGACTCCTCCAAATTCAACAAACGAAGCTTCTCCTTCGTCGCCAACGCCAAAGACCTCAACACCATCATTACCGACTCCGCCATCCCCGCTGGCATGGCTACCAAACTCAAAGCGATGAATATAGACGTCAAAATAGTATAATATAAGACCCGCACCATAGGATCACCATAAGATCACCATAGGATCACCATAGGATGAATCCACAAAAAAAGAGGAGCGAAACCAATTTTTCGCCCCTCTTTTACTATATATATACTATGTATATATATACATTTTGTACCTCTTTTTTACTTTACAAAAGCACCTAATACATTGTACTTCACACCATTCTTCATAATAACCATCTGCCCATTCTCAATCATCTTTTGGACTTTAACTTCGGTACTGGTGTTATGCAAAGCGGTTGGTTCGTTCGGCGCGATGTAAATGTAGCCATGATAGAACGCTTCGTCACCTAAACCATCAGGACGGAAGTAGATGGTTTTCTCTCCCGCGTGCTCTGCATCAACCACATAGTTGGGGTTTCCATCCGGATACCATGTGTAGATATCACTCTCACTCTTAATCACCTTTAACTCGTCGCCTTCCGCCAGAGTAACAGTAATCATATACTCTTCATGACCTGCCTCCGTATTCAATGTCATCATCATCACGTCATTAGCAGACCATGTACCCTGTCCTCCAAATGTACCTACGAGATAGTAACCGTCAGCATGCTGCGGTACATACTCTTCGCCGTACTTTGCCCATACACCGTCACACTCATTTCCGGTTCCTCCACTTGTAACTATGAAGAAGTCTTTGCCATCCGGAATTTCCAGATTAACGGTTTGACTCCATCTGTCATCCCAATTAGGTGCAGTAGCTTCGCCATCCAAACGAACGAAAATAATGTGCTCGTCTGCATACTCTGCAGGGATAGTACCAACATAAATATTCGTCGTCTCAGGTACTGCGGTCATAAATTCCGACCAACCGTTCGTTTCTTCATCAATGAAATAATAGATCGCATACTTAGCAGGCCAACTTGCCCAATTGCCGTCTCCTTCACTAAGTTTCAAATAGAGAGTAATAGGAGCATCTGCTACATAGGTAAGGCAGATATTTTGCACTTTGCCGGAAGACCATTCCTGGGTATTGCGCAATTTAACCGTATAAACACCGGCAGCCGGGAATGTGATAGTCTTCTGTTCTCCTCCGTCTAAAGAAATATTACCAGTCCACCAGGTAGAACCTTCAGCCTGCTCAAGCGAGCCGATCAAGTTATCCTCCGAATCATAGACATCCAAACCAAAGGTGTGTCCTCCTTCTACGCCCATAAGCATACCTTCTACGATGCAAGCTTTGGTTACATTAATCGTCCAAGATGCAGTACCATAATTCTTATTATGGCCGCCATCACCATAGAGTTTGTAGTCTTCATTTTTCCAGATGGCTCCTTCCAGATGCGCATTCTTACCCAGGAAATAATACCCACCTGCGAAATTCGTACTCGGAACATCTGCTGCAGCTACTGTTACTTCGCAGACAGCGGATTGTTCGCCTGCCGTTGCGGTTATGTTTGCTTTACCGGCAGCTACTGCCGTTATAAAGCCGTTCTCATTTACTGTAGCTACTTCAGGATTGCTACTTACCCAAGTAACAGAAGGATCTGTTGCGTTATCCGGGGTAACCGTTGCTGTCAACAACTCAACCTCCTCAAGATCCAGCGTTACCGCCGTTTTGTTGAGTTCTACCGATGTAACCTCAATAATCTCAGACGGTGCATCGGCTGCATAAGTGAGGATAACATTATTGATAGTTCCTTTACCCCAATCGCGGTTATTATATACCTCTACGGTGTAAGCTCCTGCTAATGGTATAAGAATCGTACCGTCAATTTCCTTTACTTGCATAGAAGCCGTATTCTCTCCACCTTCGGTAACCATACCTTTGAGGTTGTTATTGGAATCATAGATTCGGATTTCAAAATTGTGCTTGTTAGACGCAATTACCGGACCTAAATCCAAAGATACGGAAACATAGCAACCACGCGTAGCGTTGATAGTCCAAGTAGCTTTGGCGTTCGAAGAGAGACTGACATCGCTCCAAGCCACACAGTGCGGAGTAACATCTGATTTCAGAAAGAAATTGGAAGATGAACCTCCGGTCAATACAGCATCATCGGCAGCGCAATAATACGGTGTCGAGAAATCCGTTTGTGCACTTACTGCTACTGCTACCAGAGCGGCAGCAACAAAAGAGAAAATCTTTTTCATAATAATTGTGATTAATTAAGTTGATATTAGGGTTAAATAGATATTGCCCGAAGGCACGTTATTGGGCAATTTTCTGCCCAATAACGTTATAGATAGCACCATCCTTCATAATATACAACTGGCCTTTGCTGATGAATTTATCACCATTCCGAACCGGTTGCTCCACCTGCACATTCTCATATCCTAACGGAGCTGAGTGAGGAGCGTCACGTTTTACATGAATAGTGTTATAAACCGTCTTATTACCTTCTGCATCGGTCTTATAGGTAATCACCTCAATGCCCTGGGCCGTTACATTGAATCGGCTGTAACTCGGTGCTCCCGGCTGACCGAACTTAGTATTAAACAGATCAAAGAGATTATTGACATTATGGTGGTGGTAGTCAAAGAGAATACTTGGATCGGTCGTATACTCCTCTTCCATCAAAGCACGGTTGTGCGGCTCGTAACGCTTACGACCACAGGTTGTGCCAATGAAATAAAGCGTACCTTCATCGGTCTTAAACGTACCGCCTTCCAGGCCGGTCTTGTTCTCACTTCTTTCCCATCTGCCGGTAGCCTCAGGTGCTATACGTACAGTATCCGTTACGGACCCCGGAACAAGTGTCCAGGTATCCGGATTAACCGGACCAATCACTTCGTAGCAGTGGTCGTGGCCTTGGATAGCAAGGTCGATCTCGCACTCTTTGAAGATCGGCAGCATCATATTTCTCAACAACGGGCACTCGTCATCCGTATGGTGACCTGCACCCGAGAAGAGGTTCTTATGAGAGATCGTCACACGATACTTGGTATTTGGATACTTTGCAATCTCTGACTTGAACCAGTTTGCCACATCTTTGCTCAGATAAGAAGAGCGCATGGATTGCTCGCTACTACCTTGTGCGCGCCACCAGTCCTGCAACGAATAAACCAGGAACAACACATCGCCATAGACAAAACTATAGGTAATACCCTTGAACTGCGGTTTGGTCTCCGCGGCATTCGCAAAGCCCCAGTCGGTATTGAAATGGTAGTCGTAGTTCAGACTCTTACTGTCATCGTGATTACCATCGGTCGGCACAAAAGCCATCTTGTTCAATGCCGGACGCATCGAGCCTTCGAACCACTGCTCCCATTGCCACTCGGAGTTAGTGTCACCTCCTGTATCGGCAAAGTCACCCGGGAACAGACAAAACTTAGCGTCCGGTTCGTTCTTGGCTACTGCCGCTGCACACTGGCGAGCCTGATCGATATACTCGTAGTCTTGTATATGGCTGTCGGTCATATAGACGAAGGAGAAATCACCCTGATTAGCCTCTTTGGTCACGAATTGTGCTATCTCACTCCAATACTCCCCATAACCTACACGCCAGCTATATACTGTACCCGGTTGCAAGGTAGTAGCCTGCGCCTTATGGCTCACGTAGTTAAACTTCGTGTTACGCGGCAGACCGGCTGCAGTACAGATATCGTACTTCGGACTCTCCGATGCCTGGATAGGCGTGTAATGGAGCGTAGCGTCCGTCGTCTGAGCGCTTACTTCAATCACTCCGTTCGATTCGGTAAAGTCCTCTGCCGTAGCATTAGCCATCGCTACCAGCTGTACCTTACCTTCTGTAATACCGCCGTTCGTGAACCAGCAGAAGCCCATGTGGGTAGCCGGATCACCATAGATAGTAGCGATCTGGTTGTACGGATACTCTTTCACTTTCAGCTCACCGATCTTCTCTTGCATCGCAGCAACTTTCTCAGGAATAGTCGGCAACAAATCAACATTGTCCGGTTCCATACTATCGATCTTAGCTATTTCTTTAGCCACCAGATACGGGATGAAACTCGGAATCGTGTAGTCCTCTATATGGTACATAGCCTCAGCTTCTACTACCTCATGCGGATATTTCACAGGCGGTTTCGGCGCAATCACTACCGTAGCTGCTGCAGTAAAACCACCTTCCTGGGTCGTAACCCTCGCAGTAGTCGTCCCCGGCGTTACACCGGTGATCTTTCCATTCTGAATAGTAGCAATCGCCGGATCGTCCATCGACCAGGTAACGCGTTTGTTATTGGCATTAGCCGGCACTACCTCAGCTACCAATGTACCCGTCTTGCCTTCGATGATCTCGATGGAAGCCGGAGTGATACTTACGCCTGTAACGGCAATCACCGTAGCGTCCGGATCATACTCATAAGCTCCTATTTCCACACCTGCTCCTTTCGGACGCGTTACACCGATAATATCCGTTGCCGGAGCCTGCGTCGCATCGCCGTTATTGAGCAGCGGAGTAGAAGCATCGGTCAGTGAGAAATCCGCATTTGCTACTGCCATTCTCTCTGCCTCAGATGTCGGTACACCTGCAAAACCTGTCGGGCTACGGAAATTAGGACCATCCGCAGCATTATTATCCGTATTCAGACCAAGCGTAATACCCGTTCCTGCATCCGCCTTGCTATACGTACATTTACCACTTGCGACGTAGTTCACATTCGGTGCATTCGGTGCCGTATTGCCCCAGAAGACAGAGTTCACTACCGTTCCCTCTACGCGGCAACCGGCATAACGACCATCGACACCCGTGTTGTTAGCGACCGTACAGTTAATGAACGCGCCCTTACCATAGAGACAGCCGTTCTTGGAAGAATGGTTGTTATACACCACGCAGTTGCGGATGACAGAACCGACCCTTGAATAAATCATAACATCGCCCGTACAACCGCGAATAATACAGTTCTCCACCAAAGCATTCAAATTAGCCTTGTCCTCAAAACTAATGGCTGCCGCTTGGTCTCCTGCGGTATTGTTACAATACTCGAAAAGACAGTTGCTGATGATAGTCTGCTCGGTTCCCGACGGGTCAATAAACATACCACCGGCCTTCGAACCACCGGTGTTGTTGCGGAATACGCAGTTATTGATCGTCATGTTACCGCGCAGATACATGGCTGCACCACCCCACTCGCTATGGTTCGCATTCCGGAAAACCAGACCGTCCACCGTAATACGTGCGTCGGGATCGCCATCATACTTCACGAAGGACCATGTGGTACGACCCGTACCATCGATGATCGATTCGTACAACTCCGGATCACGCAGCCCCGTCTCGGCATTGTATCCGCCTAAATAGGTAGCACCATTCTGTGCCGAAATCTGCTCGTTGTACACACCTTCGGCGATGAACATAGTGTCGCCGACTCCGACATCCCAGATAGCTCCGGCGATAGTGGTCTTCGCATGTTCCCACGACTTACCGTCACCGTCATCGCCTGTGGGCGAGACATAACGGTTGCTTGCTGACGCGCCCAGCACCGCTGCGCTGACCGTCAAAAGAAGTAGAATTTTTTTCATGTCATACTGGATTTATGATTAATAATTATTTTATTTCTTGTCCTAAACCGTTGAAGGTACGTCCGTCACGTCGGATGAAGAGTTTACCGTTTTGGATAAACTTATCCCCGTTTTTGATGATCACCGGCGCCTCCATTCCTTCGCGCACCTCGGGAGTGGTATGGGGGTTGGTTCGCACGATCCGCATGGTATTCAGTAAAGTGACATTACCTTCATCATCATCGGCGGTATAAGATTTGAACTCCAGACAATCGTCTTTCACGGTAATCTTCGTAAACGTAGGCGCTTCCGGCTGGCCGAACATGCCGGTAAAGAGGTCGAAATAGTTCTTTACATTATGGTGTTTATTGTCAAACAGAATTGACAGATCTTCGGTATATTCGTTCTCCATTCTTTGTCGGCCGTGGGGGTAATAACGCTTGTGTCCGCAGGTAGCGCCGATGAAATAGAGAGTACCATCGTCGGTACAATACGTACCATTCTTATAACCGGTAATGTTTTTATTTGCGTTAACAGGCACTTGCTCCCGATCGCTGATAGCATCCATTATAGGCGTCAAGCTATCGGGATCCACCGGTCCGATGACCTCATAGGTATGATCATGCCCCTGTAACGCCACGTCAATCTCACAATCCTTGAAGGTGGGCAACATACATTTCCGGAACAAAGGGGGATCATCATCCGTTGAGTGATCTGAACCGGAGAAGAGATTGTAGTGCGACAACGACAGACGGTATCTGGTATTGGGGTTGGCATTCGTCTGCTTGCGGAACCAATAACTGACATGGTCGGTCAAATACACCGACCAGCCTCTGGTGTATTGGTCATAGGACTCGCGCCAATAATCTTGCATGGAGAATACGAGGAATAGTACATCGCCGTAAACGAAACTATAGGTAATACCGTCAAACTGCGGTTTGTTGGTTATCTCGAGGTTGAAATAGTTGTTCGTATTGAAGTGATACGTATAATTGATGTTCGGGCTATCGTCGTGGTTACCATCGGTTGGAACTATCGGCATCGCCTTGATAACCGGTTCCATCGCTTCTTCGAACCAACGTTCCCATTCCCATTCGGAGTTAGCCAATGTCCCGTCCTCTACGAAATCGCCCGGGAAACAGCAGAAACGGGCTTCCGGCGCAGTCTTTACCGCCGCGAGAGCACACCGACGGGCTTCTTTTATATAGATCGGGCTCTCAATATGACTATCGCTCATAATGATGAACGAGTACTCGCCTTGCTCGTCATCTTCCGTGCGGAAATGGGCAATATCACTCCAGTGCCCCTCGTATCCCACCCGCCAGGAATAGGCGGTACCGGGCGTGAGGCCGGTGGCTAAAGCTTTATGACTGATATACCTGTACTTGGCGCCCACCGGAATTCCGGACGCAACGACCATGTAAGAACAGATACCTACATAACGCATTTGTTTGGTACGCTTCGTGGCGGCAGGAACAGTAATGACACTCTGCGTGTTAAAATCGGCCTCGGTGGCATTTTCTTTCGCAATGATTTGCACCTCTCCGCCCGTAATGCTGTCGTTGGTAAACCACGCAAATGCCATTTGTGTCTTCGGGTCACCGTTGATGGTGGCAACCATATTATATGGGTCTTCCTTGCTTTTTAACGCAGCTACTTTGTCCACTAAGGCTTGCAGGTTCACCTGTGAAGGGTCTGCTACCGCGGCTTTCTTAGCTACCAGAAATTCCGAGTAGGAGGGTACGGTGTAATCGGCTGCAGCATAGAAGGTGTCGGCTAAGACAACTGCGGGATCCAGATCCTGCGCGACCGTCAAGAGAGGCAACGACAGGAGACATGCCACGATAAAGAAATATATCTTTTTCATAATTGTATGGTATTAAATGATAGATTCGCCCGGATTCACATAACGCGTAGCCGCTGACGCATTCAGCACCAGCGCTACACAGCAAAATAATATGGGTCTTATCAACTCCATCCAAATCGCTCTCTACCCACGCGCTCGACATCCTCGCGGCAGGTGAAAGCAGTCGTTCCGCCGGCGGCGGTGGTATTGACCGCTCCGGTCATATTACCGTACTCTTGACATTTATCCAAGGCATCACCTGCTGCCAGACGGGTAATAAATCCGCTATTGAAACTGTCTCCGGCACCGATACAATCCACCACATGCTCGTTCAGCAGCGCTTTCTGCATCCTATCCGGCTGACCTTTGCGCATCAGCAGACTTCCCTTGCTGCCACATTTAATGACCGCAGCGTTAGCGTACGGACGGATCTTCTCAATCGCTTCTTCCAGACTCTCGCTCTTCGTCAGGAATTTCAACTCCGTCTCATTCGGCATAAATACCGTCAGCAACGGCAGGACTGCCTTATAATCCAGATCCCACTGCTCTGTCGGGTCCCATTGGCTGTCAAGCGAAGTAGTCACGCCGTTCGCTTTGCAGAGCTCCAAGATCTTCATCAGATCGCGCTTCACACCGCTTTGCATGAAAATCGATGAGATATGGATATGTTTCGCCTCCTTGAATACCTCGGGATTGATATCCGCCAGACTCATAAAATCCATGGCTCCCTGGTACGTCAAATTGGCGCGGTCCTCGTCGTAACTCATACAAATAGTCGCACCGGTCGCGTACTTATCCTGACGAATTAGATACCGCGTATCCACGCCTTTTGCTTTCAGAGAACTTTCTACCAGATCGCCGAAACTGTCATTCCCGATCATACCGCAGAAAGCCACTTTAGCACCTAATGCCGCAGCATTAGCTGCAAAGATAGCGGTGGAACTACCTAAAGTCAGGGTCATTTGTTTGGCAAACTTCTCTTTGCCTATCTCCGGCTCGCTTTCTATCTGATTCAGAATCAAATCTACGTTCAGTTCGCCCAAGGCGATAATATCAAATGTTTTCATGATTATTACATTTTACTCTTGAATAATTTCGTCATTTCGCTATTCCACTTCGCCGGGTAACTGTGTCCCATCTCCGGACCGAACAGATAGATCTTGTCTTCCTTAGGGGTACTGAGGTTGTTAAACGGCACAGTGTTCGTACGCGGAGGACACACATCGTCCTGCAAACCGCTACTGCCCAGCACGGCACAGGAGATACGCGGCGTAAAGTTCTTGGTGTCGAAATATGACAAGAAACGCAGCATCTCTTCGCGCGTCATCGACCCCTGGCAACGCTTCGCTGTCTCAGCGGCAAGTCCGCCGATATCGATCGCATCGGCATAGTCACCGAGGAAAGCCACGTTCGCAGCTATAGCCGAAAACGGATAGTCACTTAATGCAGCGCAGGCATAGGTTAACGCACCTCCTTGACTCGATCCCTCGGCAAACAACTTCGTCATGTCGCTCGTCGATTGCATCGCCATAAAGCGCACAGCCTGCACTACGTCCATGAAGGCACCTCGGTAATAATAACTATCCTTGTCGCCGAAATGGTACGAGAACCAATCGCCATAGATATTCTCGCAGTCCTCCTCCACACCGGGGTTCTTAGTGGAGGCAGGGCGGTTGTTGAGGTATTGGCCGCGATGCGAGAGATAGAACTCTGCGTAGTTGGAACTGCCCCCCGAAGGACATTCGCATCTGGCCTTGCTACCCTGCGTGTCATAACCGTAGAAATGGAGCAACACCGGGTGCTTCTCACCGTCTTGAGGCTCGCAGTAATAACCGCGGATCTTTACCGGCTCACCATTCAGGCCGTCCGGCACCGAGTAGAATTCCACCAGATAAACCTTGCGGGCGGAAGAACTCTTCTCTGTAATCTCCTTCAGTAC
The DNA here is from genome assembly GCA_900316845.1 of uncultured Bacteroidales bacterium. GTDB lineage: Bacteria > Bacteroidota > Bacteroidia > Bacteroidales > Paludibacteraceae > Colicola. Next base: position 167,051 of record ONEG01000004.1, on the reverse strand, counting down.
GGCGTTCATCTCTACCGCAGCCAGTTGATCCTTCGCCGCCTGCCAGAAAGACTCGAAATCATCTTGCTTGTCCGGCGGCGAAACGATATCAAACGGGTCTATTCCGAAATGGAACGAACGGGCAAGTTTGCCGTTAACATAACATGTGGCGCGATAATAACCCGGCTCCAAATCTTTCGTCGTTGTTACCGTGTAGTCCAATGCACTCTCGCCCGCAACGTCCACGCTGTCCGTCCGTGTCTCCACTTCCTTCTTCTTATCCGTTGCAAACCTCACCTTCACGCCCAAACGAACCGCCGCCTTATTGGGGTTGTCGATATGGATGGTGATCTCCGGTTTGCCGCTCCAAATCCAGTCGTTTGTAACCGGCACGGTGCTCTTGACAAGCGACAAGTCGGCCGGTTCTTCCACGGCTGTCGTGTCTGCCGGTTTCAGTTCTTCCTCAGGTTTCGGCTTCTCGCATCCGCACGCGCCGGTAATTAAAAGGCACGCGAATGCGAGCGCGAGAGGGAATATGCATAATCTGGTTTTCATTTCAGATAGTCGTTCAGATTAACGATATTGAATGCATTGTAGTATTTATCCATATTATGCTCAATGCGCATCAGCACAACCTCTTCTGCATGGATACCCAGACGCTCTAAGTTCTCATACAAGGTCTGACGAGCAACCAGCGCTTCCGGCTTCTGCCATATATAACGGCAACCGGTCATCACAAGCCATAACTGTCTCTCCGGGGTACACTCCTTCAGGTCTTTGCCGACCTCCTCACCGTGCAGCCATTTCTTCCAGCGGTTACTCTCATAAACGCATTGCCAGAGCACTTCGGTCATGTGACTTAACTGCGCAATCTTGCCCTCTGCGTAGAGTTTCTTCTCCTCTTCCTCCAACTCAGCCAGCGCCTCGTACTCGTTCATCGTGAACTCCGGACCAACGTTCGCAGCGCCCATGCCTGCCTTCGGATAATCCTCCGGATTGTCCACATCGTCGGTGTAGTGACCCTTGATATAACTGCCGTAAGGACGAACCTTTGCCGTCAGTTTGCGCGCTACCTCCGGATCAAAGAAAGTCGTGTGCAAATCCGTTCCTACTTTGCCCACGATGAAGCAAGGCCAGATATCATCCAGACCCACCTCATGCAGACCTTGTTTCAGACCCTCGAGGAACGTGTCAAACGTCTTCTCGTCTGCCAGACCGCCGTGAACTTCCTCTGTGCCTACTTCATAGCTGATCGGAGTTATGCCATGAGCCTTACGGAAGTTCTCGGCGTGCAAAATCAACTCAACTGTTCGTTTAACTACAACATGAATATCAATGATTTCGCCTTTGGGCAGGAAGATATCTACCGTCGGATCCACGTGAATGAGGTCGTAGCCAGCAAGAAGAGCCGCCTCGTAACTTTTCTTCACGCCGTCCATCGCGCGCTCGGTATCCCAACGCTCGATACTCTGTTTGTCCTTCAACCACGGACCGCCGTGATCGATAGCAACTACATACGGACCCGTGTAATGAACCGCTGCAGCCTCACGAGCTAAGATCTTCGTGAACTCTGCCTGCGTCATACCCGTATAACCGCCGTCGCAGTCCACCTGATTCAGCGTCGTCGCAAAATAGATCGGCGAGTTATTACGCTTTGCCGCGCGGAACGATGCTTTGATTACTGACAAGGAGTTCGGACATGCTGCAAATAACGTCATCGGTACTCCCGTTGCTTTTTTTCTTTCCTCCATTACGCGGAGGATATTTTCTGTCTTTGCCATATTACTTTTATAAATGATTAAATGACTAAATGATTCAATAAATGACCAAATGGTACATGACCAAATAGTACTTGGATTTATTCGTAGATGGTCACACCCTCTACCACTCTGTGGATGTTTCCGCTCACACTCGGAGCGTCTGGATTCAATCCGTGCGCGTGACTCGCGTAGAAGCCTAATAATTGTCCCACGAGCACGTACGCGACGATTCCGTAGAAATCATTCTCATCTGGACCATAAGGCATTTGTACAACCAAATCTGTCTTTACGCCCTCTAACTCCGGCTTCTTTCCTGCAATCACAATCACCTGTGCTACCGGCTTATTGTTGGCATCTACCTGACGAACCAAATCGCGCTCGTAACGCTGTACCTTCTCGTCGTCCACCATCAGATAAACAACAATCGACTTGTCGTTCACCACCGCTTTCGGACCATGGCGGAAACCTAAGAAACTGTCGAACTTACATACCACAGCGCCGTCCGTCAACTCTTGCAGTTTCAGATGGCACTCTTCGGCGATACCCTTCAGCGCACCCGAGCCCAGGAACACACCGCGCTCAAACGGACGCTCAGCGATCTCTCTCAGTTTCTCTTCATAGTTCGCAATCACCGCCTCGGCATTCTGCGCCACTTTCTCGATCATATCTACATCTTGATCCAGACGATCGATGCGGCCCAACATCAGACAGGTCAGTAACATTGTCGAGAAACTGCTCGTCATCGCAAGACTCTTGTCGTCCGTCTCGTCCGGTAACTGCAGTAACAAGATATTATCTTTGCCCTCTGCCTGCAGAGCCAACTTGCCGTTCTTGTTACAAGTGATATAGACATGCGCCACGTTCTTGCAAATCTTATTGGCCAGATTAACCGCTCCTACGCTCTCCGGGCTATTTCCCGAACGAGCAAAACTGATCAGCAACAACGGTCTCTCTTTGTCCAACAGATACTCGGCATGAGTGATCAGATCGGTTGTAGCTACCGAACGAACGTTTTGCCACATACCACGCATCACAGGCTGCAACGCATCGCCGATAAAAGCAGATGTGCCGGCACCCGATAACACAACGTCGGTCTCAGGAGTCAAATACTTGTGCATGAATGCACTTACCTCCGCCTTCTTTGCTAACAATGCCTCCATCTCTTTCCTCCACATAGCAGGCTGTTGATGAATCTCTTTGAATGTAAATCCAGTTTTCATATTGCTTATGAAATTTTAATTGTTTTGTTTTCTGTGCTCTGTCAGGCCGCAAGCCGGTCTGTATTCCGTCAGCGTTAGCGGTCTATACTCATTTCGACCGCAAAATTACTATTTTATTTTCACTTACGCACACGTATAAAATATGCTATATAACACATCTCCGAAACGAACCTGCTGAATTCCGAAACAAAAACATCGTAATCGCCTATAATTCAGCAACTTACAATTTGAACGCTCAGATGATTTTCTTCTTTCGAAACATTACGAAACAAAAAATCACATTTCCATTTCCTTTTCGTTTTATCCCTTATAAGCATAGCTTATAAATGCTTACGGACTTTTTCAACAAAAAAAAATAATTATAAATATGTTTTAAAACATTTATTCCCTCACGCGTGTTCCTTATTTTTTTCGTACCTTTGCATCGTTTTTTGAATTATTAACTTTAAATTTTTTAACACTATGAGAAAACTTTTTCTACTCCTCCCCGCATTAGTGCTATCACTTTTCGCTAATGCAAAGACAATCAACATCGCGCCGGGCGTAAACACGATTCGTTATGCTTTGGCTGCCTCCACTACTGTTGATGGCGATGTACTTATCCTTGCAGATGGTACGTACACCGATAACAATTACATTGAGTTTAATAAAAGCGTTGAAATTCAAGCTGCAGAAGGCGCTACGCCTATCGTTCAACTTCATACTTATATTAAAGTTGATGGTGGTAAAGACGTTGTGATAAAAAACATTATATTTGATGGAAGCGATCAGGGTTCGTATTCTTATATTATCCGTCAGTATAATGTGAATAGCCTGAACTTAGATGGATGTGAGTTCCGTAACATGAAAAACATCGTTATTTATGGAGACGCAGGGACTCATACTGGCACTTTAAACGTAAATAACTGTTATTTCCATAATAACCAAAAACAATCTATTTATTTCGCTCAAAGCATAACTGAAGGTACAGAAACTTGTGACCAATTAATTGTCAGGAATTCTACCTTTGCGAATACTACTGCATTAACCGACTGGAGAAGTATTATAGAGGTTCGTCCATTCAGTACAGCTACATCTACAACTTCTGACGCTATCAAAGTTATCATCGACCATTGTACTTTCTATAACAATCCTTGTGTTGATTCCGGACATGCAAACATTCGCACACATTTTTTAAGCGATGTTTCCGTTTCTAACTGTATTTTCATGCACCCTACTGAATTGGCCCAACGCGCCGTTTATTGCGATGGAGGTGGTTCTGTTTCCAACTGTCTGACATACAACTTTACTAAAGATCAGGAGCGTGCAGGTATCGCATATGGTTGTACAGTTACTAATTGTGCAGCTGCTGATCCGCTTTTCAACGACCTTGCCAACGACAAATATACATTCCCAAACAACTGGGTTACGATGTCCATCTCTCCTGCTGTAGCAGCTGCTACTGATGGTTCCGACCTCGGCGACCCGCGTTGGTACACAGCTCCCGTCCTTCCTTCTACCGATTTCGCTTCGCCTTACCAACTTACTGGAGACAAAGCAAAATTGAATGGAAACATCTGGTATGATGATGTAAATGAGTATCTTTATTATAATAATAAATCCACAAACGGTACTGCAATGTGGAAGATTCATGCAGAAAGGGCTTGTGTTGTGGGAGTTGCCCTTAACTTACATGCTGGAAGCCCTACCGTGCATAAACTTAAAGTTGAAATATTGGATGCAGATGGTATTAGTGTTGGCGAATTGTCCGAACAAGCATCTACTCTGCCAGGATCTATTTCTATCCCAACAGAAGGTGATTACACTATTACTCTGAATGATGATCAAGCATGGACTTCTGCTCAAATTGATAATATCACCCTCTCTTACATCGGCGGAGCAGTTATCCCTGTTTCTCCTTCTGCCAACACTACCCTGAACATCGCCGACGCCTTGTTCTCTGGTTGTACCCGCGATGCAGATTACATCCAGTTCCCGTCCTCCGGTACATCCTCAGCATGGATTAAGTGGAACATCTCTACTTCAGAAACTGCGTTCTATGACATCACCCTCAACATCGACGCTCCTAATGCACACGGCCTGACCGTTGAGGTATTTGAGAACGAAGCTGAACCGGCTGTCGCTTCTGTTACGGAAGGCTCGTATGTTTCTTCAACAGGCGTTTTGGCGCTCGCTTTAGGACGCATCAATCTTGTTGGAGGAAAGAACTACATCGTCAAAGTGACCAACGCTCCGAGTGGTTCTATCGCGAAAATCACTTCTCTCATCTTTGCGCCGGTTGTTTCCTCTACAATCAATCTTCCTGACGTGCTACCGTTCAACCAAGCCGTTTTAAGCGCAAATGCACATGTCACCGACGGTAATCTGTATTTCGCTCCTATCGGTGACACCAACCCTCTCGGAGAATGGGCACAGTGGGCTATAGCAACCGACCACGACGGCCTCTTCCTTTTCACTATGAATGTCAATAGTGACAATGGACAGAGCTACAGAATTTCTATCAAGGACGATGCCGAGAATCCCGTTGACTCATACGAAAATAATCCTCATAGCGGAGCCCAAACGATCACTCATTATTTCGCTCTTCCTGCCGGTAACTACTTCGTGAAGGTAGAGAACACAACTTATTATTCGCACGGTTATCTGGTTAGCTTCGAAGTCACAGAATCTCCTAACTCTCTATTTATTTCCGAGAACGCAACAGACAACTCCGCATGGGCAAGTAAAGTCAACGATGAAAACACATACGACGTACAAATCATCCGTACGCTCAGAGCCGGTATGTACAACACCTTCTGCTTGCCGTTCGCTGTTTCTTATAGCCAATGCAAAGCTGTCTTTGGAAATGATGTAGAGATTTACACCCTCGGAGACGCTACTGCTGAAGGCGAGGCCCTGAATGTTACACTCAACAACTCCAGCGACATTTACCAAGGTACACCGGTATTCATTAAGCCCTATACGGATATCGTGAATCCGATCTTTACTGGTGTTCAATTCAAATGTGCCACTCCGTCTGCCACGACTAAGACAAACGCAAACTTCGTTGGCACATTCGTTTCTACGACCCTTACTGCCAATACCGACATTCTATACCTCGGTCCGGACAACACACTTTATTACCCCGAAGTGGACACTCCGATTAAAGGATTCCGCGCTTGGTTCACTATCCATGGCGCAGCTGCTCCGGTTATCAGACGTATGAACATCATCGAGCGAACGGGTGAAGCCACCTCAATCAACCTCATCAATGATGCTAAGAACGATGGTAAATACCTCGAGAACGGACAACTCATCATCATTCGCGATGGTGTACGCTATAATGCAATGGGTATAATGATTAAGTAACCTGAATTGAGATTTGTTTAACCCTTTAAATGACAACTATTATGAAAAAGATATATAATCAACCCAAAACGACAATTCAGCAAACTTGTCTCATGAACACCATCTGCGTCGTTTCTGTCCGCGGTGGAAACCTCCAATACGGAGGTTCCGGCTCAGGCGTTCAACCAATCTAAAAATCCCGGTGTTTACACCTAAAATCACGACCAAACAAAAAGGTCGTCTCATCCCCCCAAAAAGGCAGCCACACTCGTGACTGCCTTTTCATTTTCTCAGCTTGTTCCTTTTTCAAAAGGATTGCTTCTCTTCTCTCCAAATTCTCTCTTAACTAAGCATTGCCTAAGTACCCAATCGAATGCTGATCGTATGCTCATCGAATGCTCATCGAATGCTTCAGCATCTCACACTATAACAATCTCCCCGAAAAAAGCCGGGCAATGGAAATTAGGTTTCGGCAACGATATCGGTTGCCAACTCAGGAAATGAGGCTTTTTCGTCTTGTCCGCGCACTTATAGAAATTAGCCAGTAACGCCTGAGGAAACACCGGTTTATGCTCTCTAAAAATCAAATCCAGCGGTATGCTTAATTCTACTTCCCACTCAAACATCCCGTCTTTCTCTTCAAAAGCCTCACGCGCAAAGCTGCACTTCCTCTCAATACGCGCCATCTCCTCTTTCGAAAATGGCTGTATATCGTCCGTGCGGCTCAGCCGTCTCGATCCGACCATCGCACCTATACAGTTGCACTCGAAATTACAATAATGCTTCTCGCCCGGAACTTGGCAGAAAAACTCCACGCAACTGTCTTCCCACACCGGCCCTTGATCTTCCGTGGTTACAGCGCGCAGTTGTTCGCCTTTCACATGCCATTTCAGAAACAGCCGCTCATGGTCGTTATTCACTTCCACTACCACCTCCTGCTTCTCGGGAAAAGCCTCCGGCCAATTAACCTGATCTATCTTGTAAGTCATAAATCTCCAAATAAATGGTACATGGTAAATGACCAAATGGTAAATTAAGATAATCTCCGGATTATCTCTTTCATTTGCTCTTCTGCTTTCTCCTGTTCCTCAACGAGCCTCAACTGCGCTCTTGTACGCACTAAGTTATGCTCCGGGTACGCAATCTTATAATACGTATCCCCGTTGAGATAATCGGTAAAGAACCGCACAGTCTGCATGTAACTCAGCAACCGGCATCCATATGGCAGCAACTCTTTCTCCAACTCCGTCAGGAACGTAGCCTCCTTCAGATAACCGCGGGCGTACGCCTCAAAGACCTCTAAATCCACATGGATATTATCTAAGTTCGGATCATCCTCCAGACCTGTATTCGCCGCCGTCCGCATGAAATCGCCGAAATCGCTGAACACAAACCCCGGCATTACGGTATCCAGATCCACGATACAAATCGGTCTGCCGGCTTCGTCAAAGAGCACATTATTCACCTTCGTATCGCAGTGGTTGATATGTTTCTGCAACTTCCCTTCCCGGAACAACCGCTCTGCCAGACACATCTCATCTCTCCTCTTGTCAATCTCAGCAATAATATCTCTGCATGCCTCTAACCGCTTCTTTCGGACATCTGAAGGCGGAAGGCTCTTAGCTCTCTCTATCGCCTCATCCAACTCCTGCAACCGAAACTCCATATTATGGAAATTAGGTATGGACTCGCACAACGCGTCAAAAGGCAGATCCGCCAATTGCCGCTGGAAACGTCCGAACGCTTCACCGGTTAACTCTGCAGACTTAGGTGTCACTTTCTCCTGCGAAGTAGCCGGTTCTACCAACACGTACAACCGCCAATAATCACCACCTTCCGTTCGGTAATACAACTTCCCGTCTTTCGTCGGCACCAACTGCAGCACTTTTCTCTCCACATCGCTCACTCCGGCTGTCTCTAACTTCTCACGGATATGATCTGTGACCAACTGGATATTCCGCATCAACCCATCTACATTCTTGAAAATGCGGTGGTTGATACGTTGTAAGCAGTACGACCGTTCGCCGACGCGCTTCGCCGGAACAATAAATGAGTCATTGATAAAACCGATACGTAACGGCTGTGCCTCACCAACTTCATTAGTGATAGCGAAATGTTGTAATACCTCTTTCATAAACGGAAGATCAAGAGAAATCAGATTCTCTCCAATACGGTCTTGATTAATTCTTTGATACGCGGTTTGTAGTCGGTGTTCGCAGCCTCGATCTTACGCTGAGCAATAACACAGCAGACAGTCATAGCACGGTGACCCATGTGGAGTGCCAAACCTGCGATACAGGAACCCTCCATCTCATAGTTGGTAATCCGTTGACCCTCGTAACGGAAGTCGGTAATCTTCTCATTGATATCCGGAACCGCCAGATCGACGCGCAACACACGTCCTTGCGGACCATAGAAACCATTCGAAGCAATCGTGCAACCGCGCATCATATCATCTTTCGCAATGCGGTCCACCAACTCAGGATTAGCTGCTACCACATACGGCACAGCAGCTTTCTTCGGATAGCCCACAAAATCGACAAAAGCTTTCTCAAAGCCCAGATCAGAAATCTTGTCGCGGTCGTGATAGAAAGCCAAGACACCATCAAAACCGATGCTCTTCTGGCTCACCAGGAATGTACCCAGAGGAATATCCTCCTGCATTCCGCCGCACGTACCGATACGTACGATGTCGAGGCTTCTTTTCTCCGCCTTCTCCGTGCGGGTCGCGAAATCGATGTTCGCAAGCGCATCAATCTCGTTCATGACGATGTCGCAGTTATCGGTACCGATACCCGTCGAGATACAAGAGATACGCTTGCCCTGGAACTTACCGGTGATGGTATGGAACTCGCGGCTCTGTACGTCGCACTCTATCGATCCTTCGTCAAAGAAAGAAGCTACAATATTTACTCGATCCTGGTCTCCCACCAAGATCACTTTGTCTGCCAAAAACTCAGGTTTGAGATGCAGATGAAACGCAGAACCATCCGCATTGATGATTAACTGCGAAGCTGGAAATGTTTTCATGTTATTGGTTATTTACGGGATTACGTAATTACGGGATTACGCGACTAAGCTTCACCGCCTGTGAACGGTACGCTAATCGTAGAGCCGGGAACAGGTCCGCCGATAGGATTGATCGTGCCGAACTTCTGCTCATACTGAGCGATGTTATTACCTAATGCACCGAGGATCTTCTTCGCCTGATCCGGCGTTACGACAACTCGTGCTACCACGTTTGCCTGCGGCACACCCGGCATGAGCTGTGCGAAATCCAAAACGAACTCCGTCGGAGTATGCGCAATCAGCGCAAGGTTTGCAAACACGCCCTGCTGTTTGTCCGGGGCGATATTAATGTTCAGTTGTTTTTGTTCTGCCATATTCTTAAAATTTTAAAGGTTTACCATTTATTGTTTCTTTTCGGGACGATGAGCATCCAGAGGTTCACCAGCGGCAACGCGATATCAAACCATAAGATGCTGCACATTCCAAACCGTTTCTGTCCCATGCGACGCGCGGAGACATTGAGAATCGCCGCTTGCGTGATCCAGCGGACAAGGAACAAACCCACCGCAATCAAAAACGGCAATGCAGGAACCGCCATAATCGTCTGCGGCCAATAAAGAACCATCATCGCTATCACCATCGCATAAAAAAGTCCTCTGGTCATCGGTTCTAACGTCAATCGGAACTGTGTCTCCTGACGATAATCCGGTGAGACAGACAGGTGTCTTCTCTTCTGCTGCCACCACGCTTTGATGGTCTTCTTGGAGATCGACCAGGTGTAACTCTCGCGAGAGAGAACCACCGCTGTGTTTTGCTTCGTCGCTACCCGATTGACAAACAGATCGTCATCGCCGGAACGATTTGTCATCTGCCGGGTAAAACCGCCGGACTCAAAGAACAATGCCTTGCGGTACGCCAAATTGCGTCCCACGCCCATATACGGATGACCGCATATCGCTGCGCCTAAATAATGCAAACCGTTAAAGAGCGTGTCGAACCGCTCCAGACGGTTAATAGGTCCCTTCTCCGCAAAATATGCGCCGAAACCGAGAACCAAATCTACTCCTTCCCGTTGGTTGAAACCGCTCATCATCTCCCGAATCCAATGATTACTCTCCGGTACGCAATCTGCGTCCGTCAGAAGCAAATAATCATACTTAGCCGCCTTCGCCGCCAGCGTCAGAGCCAGTTTTTTCGTCGAACCCACGCGTGCGCCGTAAGGCACAAAAGTCAGACGCAACCGCGGATCCTGAACCATATAACTCTCCACCACCGCACGGGTGTTATCCTCCGACTCATCATCTACTACAATCACTTCATATTCCGGCCATTCCTGCGTCAGCAGAGCCTGCAGGTAATTAGCGAGATTATCTCCTTCGTTATGCGCCGAGAGAATGACAGAAACACCGGGAGTATTTACCATTTGGCCATTTGAAGGCACTTTCTTCTTATCCCTCCTTATCCTCCGCGCAGGAGCAGCCATGTATCGGCCATAGAAATAGATTTGCGCGATAAACAGAGCCGCCAAGATTCCTATGAGCGTCCAGTCCAACGTATTTAGTTCAATAGCTATCAAAACGATTATTGATTTTTGATTTTTACCTTATACACATGCGTACTACTGCCGTCCTCCGCCTTCACCGTGATCGTCCAGGGCGTGCCGTTAACCTCTCCGGGAACAACACTCATCTCTTCTTTGCCTAATTTACGGCCATTGAAACGCGCAGTCTCGCCTTTGATATTCGTCAGACTTCCGATACCGCGATAGCCCGCGATAGTAACCTCCGCTGCACTTCCTGCCGGCAGGACATATGTCTGCACTTTGCTGCTATTCGGATCAAAAGCCTTCCATTCCTTGCCGTTGATGACGAACTTATCAATCTTTGACGAATAAATCAATTCCACATCATCGACATACAACGCATTGCCGTCATACATGCCGTCGTTCGCACGGAAAGCAGGATAGTTACCGGCTGAGAAAATGACATTACACATCGTCGGTTTCGCATCGCTCATATAGAAAATCGGCACTTTGATAAGCGTCCACTCGTCATATTTAGCCCGCGCGCGATGCCATCCCTCGGCAATCTGTTTGGCGCGCGTCTCTACCGTACACTCGTTGCCGTCGGTCTTCTGACGGATGTCGCTCTCTTCGTTGATCCGCTCCGTCGAAGTGCAACCGCCTTTCTTGTTCTTGTACTCCGTTCCCTTCGAGTTGCCGGACCAAGCATAATACAGCAAATGAAAATCCTCTTTCTCCGGCGCAGGTCCAACACGTTTAACCCACACCGCCATCGTGTCCGGACGATATTTCCAAGCGATACCACCTTCCGTTCCTGCAGTAGCTCCGCTGACATTCAAGCCTTTCAGGTACTGCCACGGCGTACCCAACGACAGATAACCCGGACCGATAGCGCCGATCCCGAGTTTCGGAATACCCACCGCACGGTCTGTCACATAAGCACTATAACCGGTTCTACCCGGTTTCTGATACATAAACGTAAACTTGAATCCCGCCTGGTTGACATTCGATCCATGCCATTCGGTCAATTGCTTATCGCCGTTGAACTTATCTCCCCAATTCTCAAAATGGCTGTCCGGCAACTGTTGTGCCAGCATAACTATCGAAGAAAAGACGAGACAAAATAAAGATAATATGGTCTTTCTCATTTCTTTTTTCGTAAAATCGCTGCAAATTTAGTGAAAATTTTCTATTTACACAAGTAAATGCGATTATTTTTCACAAAATTTTGCATATATGCAAGAATTTTAGTACTTTTGCACCCGAAAAGCGTTGTATGGCATGAATACGTTCGGTTCAAAATGGTCTTTTACCTCCTTTGGGGAGTCGCATGGAGCAGCTATAGGAGGTGTGTTGGACGGAGTTCCCGCCGGACTCACCATCGACATGAACCTCATCCGCACAGAGTTGGACAAACGCGCCGGACGGACAAAACACGGACTCGAACAAGACTTAAGTAAGACTCAAGTAAGAGTTTCTGTTCGTGCAAAGAACGAACCCGATGAGGTAGAATGGCTCTCCGGAGTACTCAACGGAGTCACCCTCGGAACACCGATTGCTTTTCTCATCCGCAACAAAGATGCACGACCGGAGGACTACGAATACCTCAAGCACACATACCGCGTCGGGCACGCAGACAAAGTCTATGAGCAGAAATACGGCATTCGCGACTACCGAGGAGGCGGTAGAGCTTCCGCCCGGGAGACCGCAGCACGCGTGGTGGCAGGTTGTCTCGCCAAGCAGGAACTCGCTACCAAAGGAGTGTGCGTTAATGCACGCTTAATCCAAGTGGGCGCAGAGACCGACCCTGCGAAATTTGCAGAGACCATCGCTGCTTACCAACGCGAAGGAGACTCCATCGGAGGCATCATCGAGTGCCGCATCAACGGTTTACCGGTCGGGACAGGCGAACCGATATTCAACAAGCTGCAAGCAGAACTGGCCTTCGCGGTAATGTCCATCAATGCCTGCAAAGGATTTGAGTACGGCACTGGTTTTGAAGGAGTTACGCAGCCCGGCTCCGCCATCAACCACCTCTCCGGAGGCATAGCAGGAGGCATCTCCGATGGTTCGGAAATCATCTTCCGCTGCGTCTTCAAACCCACGCCCACAACAAAAAAAGCATTAGATGAGTTATTAAATAGCCAAATGGCAAATGGTCAAATAGTACATCGTTCAGACCCTTGTGTTGCAGTCCGCGCTGTCCCCGTCGTCGAAGCCATGACCGCCCTCGCTTTGGTACAATTTTTGTAATAAATGTAATACAATTTTAACCCAATTAAAACCTCCCATCGAGCTTGGAGGGCTCTCCCCTCGGGACGTACGCTAACAAAGTGCGTGCGGACCGAAGAGCGAGAGCATGGCAAAAGATCATATGAGCGACAAAGTCGCGAATCGTTCTGAGCCATAGCTCGCAGCGAATGGCACAAAAGAAATTGAAACGCTCTACCAACAAGATTTTGGCAGGAGTATGCGGCGGAATCGCCGAGTATTTTGAGGTTGACCCCACCTTGATCCGTGTGGTTTATGCAGCTTTGTCTATCTTCACCACCGGTTTCCCGGGCCTGTTGCTTTATCTCATTCTGATGCTGATCATGCCGGCAGCAGGTGGCAATGACGGCCAGAGCAACATCCAGGACGCAGAAGTGGTAGAATAACCCCACCCCGCTGCACGAAAAAGAGACGACTCATCCCGAGCCGTCTCTTTTCATATAAAAACGTCCTTGCGTTATTGTATTCGTTGACCTTGAATCGTGTAGATTGCATCGCCTTGCTTGATCAGGAGTTGACCGTCACGAAGCATTTTCACGCAACGCACCTCACTCTTCGTAGCCGAATCCACGACAGGCTCCAGAGAAGAAGTTACGTTTGCGCGCACGTATTTATAAATAGGCATATCTTTCGTTTGGTCGGAAGTGGTGTAAAATGTCGAAGCATCCAACCATGCAAGCGATTCGCCCTGTTTCTCTTCTTGGTACGCCATCACTTGTACCGGATTGCGCTGAGCCGTTTGGCTCAAACTCTCCGAACCCTGACGCTCCCAAAGAAGCACATACGGCTTATTCTTAATCGCCATCCATTGTCCATCGGGCGTGATATCTCCGCCGGTACAGTAATTGAACTTAGAGCCGTTTCCTAAGACGCACACCTCCGTCAAACGCTGCACGCCTGTGCCATACGTAGTGGAGAAAGGCAGCTTGTACAAATGGCAGATACCGCTTTTCACTTTATCGACGATGTAAAACATCTGCTCCACATTGTCGTACATCAGCGTCTCGGTATTGTGCGCTTTGTTGTCCGGATAACCAAAACGGATATAGTTAACCGTCACAGTTTGCGTACCTGAAGTGATAGCCGGCTCCTCGAAATAGTAGATATAATATTGGTCGTTAAAGTTCAGTTCATTATCTCCTATTGCGCCAACAAAGACATAGTTCGTGTTGTTATACACACCCGTAGCTATGTCTTCCCAGTCGTCACGACCGGGGTCACCGGAGATATTCACAGTCATTACCAGTTCATCATTCTTGCTCTGCGCATTGGGATTGATGGCAATAATCTTCTTATTGCTACCGGTGTTCTCATCGCCATGCGCCCAGAGATAACCGGGGGTCGTACGGGAACAAGCGAGACCGCTAATCTCAGGCAGCACATCTTTAAACGCGGTGCCGCACTCGGTACGCGTGAAGTCTGTGTTTTCCTGCAGGGTCGTGCCGTTATAGTTAATTCCGGCGCCCCTTGCAATGGTAGCGGACATAACGCCCGCTACCAAAAACAAAAGGATGCGTTTCATACGCCTTAACGATTTTTTACTCTACCACTACCGGTTTGTATTTCGGCACAAGTGCCTTCATTACGCTCCAACCGATGAGATAAGCTACCGCGCAGATGCAGAACACAATCATGTACGCTGCCGGTTTGCCGGTGAAGCCTGCAAAGGCAAACGCGTCGCCTAACCGGGCTGCATGGTCGAAGAGCATACCCGAACCTTTGTTGATGAGGAACGAGCCTACGCCGCCTGCCATAGCACCGATACCGGTGATCGTAGCAACAGCACTCTTCGGGAACATGTCACCCGTAGTGGAGAAGATATTCGCACTCCAGCTCTGGTGAGCGGCGCCCACGATACCGATGATGATAGCTACTGCCCAAGGACCGTAGATACCACCTAACGGCTGAGCGAACAACGCGAAAATCGGGAAGAATGCAAAGATCAACATCGCTCTCATACGGCCTGCGTACGGCTCCATGCCCTTCTTCTCCACGAAGATCTTCGGCAGATAACCACCGAACAACGAGATCACTGTTACAATCGCGTATAGCGTGAAGATCAAAGCAATACCTTGCGGGTCAGAAGCTTTGATACCAAACTGATCTTGGAAATAAGCCGGAGCCCAGAACAGGAAGAACCACCAAACACCGTCGGTCATAAACTTACCAAACGCAAACGACCAGGTCTGTTTGTGCTTGAAAGCCTCGCCAAACGACATCTGTTTCTCTTCCTTAGCCTCTTGCTTCGGAGCATCTTTCTCGTCCTGGTGAATATACTCCAACTCAGCCTCATTCACATGAGCGGACTCCTCCGGTTTGTCATAGACAAAGATCCAGATACCGGCCCAGATGAAGCCCAGCGCACCGATGATGATGAACGCCATCTCCCATCCGAGGCTCTTCGCCAACAGAGGAATAGTAGCCGGAGCAGCGAGCGCTCCTACTGACGCACCTGCGTTGAACAGAGCGGTAGCGAACGCACGGTCTTTCTTCGGGAAATACTCTGCGGTCACCTTGATAGCAGCAGGGAAGTTACCTGCTTCACCAAGACCCAAAACCAAACGGCAGAACAGGAACAGATACACACTCACCATCGAGATGGTACTAACGATTGTTCCGGTCGCTTCTAACAGTGCAGCCTTGTCTGCTACACCAACGATCTGCTCGGTTACCCAACCGCAGCCTGCGTGCATCACAGCGCCTAACGACCATACGACGATGGCAATCAGGTAGCCTTTCTTCGTGCCCATCCAGTCGATGAACTTACCGGCGAAGAGGCAGAAGATAGCGTACGCGATAGAGAACACACCTGTGATGGTTCCGTAGTCGGAGTCGGTCCAGTGGAACTCAGGCTGAATAAACTCTTTGAAGGTCAACGACAGAACCTGACGGTCCATATAGTTAACCGTAGTGGCGAAGAAAAGCATCGCACACATGACCCAACGCCAGTTGGTCATGACTGCTTTTTTAACGTCATTCATTTTTGTTTTCCATTAATAGATTCGATATTTCGATATCTCGATTTCTCGATATCTCGGATTATTTTTTACAATTAGCAATGATCTCAAAGCACTCTTTGCACTTTGCCGTTACGTAAGCCCAGTCGCCGGCTTTCACCTTGTCGCTCGGGAAGAGCTTGGAGCCCATACCTACGCAGTAAACACCAGCTGCGAACCATTTCTCGAGGTTCTCTTTCTCGGGAGCCACGCCACCGGTAACCATAATCTTCGACCACGGCATCGGAGCCATCAGCCCCTTCACAAGATTCGGACCAACTACATCGCCCGGGAACACCTTCGTAAAGTCGCAACCCACCTCCTGTGCTGCACCGATCTCGCTCGGTGTCAAGCAACCAGGGCAGTACGTCACGCAACGACGGTTGCAGACAACCGCAATATCTTTGTTGAACAACGGACCAACCACGAAGTTAGCGCCTAACTGCAAGTACAGCGCTGCAGTCGGAGCGTCAACCACGCTACCGATACCGAGAGCCAGCTCCGGGCACTCTTTAGCTACCCACTTGCTCAGTTCGCCGAATACCTCGTGCGCGAAATCGCCGCGGTTGGTGAACTCGAAAGCGCGTACGCCGCCCTCGTAGCAAGCCTTAATAACATTCTTACATACTTCTACGTCCTTGTGATAGAACACAGGAACCATCGGTGCAGCGGCAATCTTCGCCATCACCTGAAACTTATCAAACTTTGCCATTTCTTTCTTTGTTTTTTCGTGATTTCGGAATACCGATATACCGTCTTCGATATCTCGATATATCGATATCCCGATATCTCGGTTAAATTTATCTCTGTACTCGTCCGTTAGCGTTGCCACCCGCCAGGCTCAGAACCTCATCCTCACTGACGAGGTTGTAGTCGCCGTTGATAGTGTGCTTGAGCGCCGAAGCGGCCACTGCGAACTCAAGCGCCGAAGCCTGGTCGCCCGGATACTTGAGCATACCGTGAATCAGACCGCCGGAGAACGAGTCACCACCGCCTACGCGGTCGATGATCGGGTTGATCTCGTAACGCTTGCTCTGGTAGAACTCCTTGCCGTTGTAGATCATAGCTTTCCAGCCGTTGAAGGTAGCACTGTAGCTCTCGCGAAGCGTCGAAACAACGTACTTGAAGCCGAACTCTTTCATCATCTGCTCGAAGATGCCTTTGTAGCCTTCAGCGTTGGTCTCGCCGCCTTCTACGTCTGCATCGGGCTTGAAGCCGAGACA
Source organism: uncultured Bacteroidales bacterium (assembly GCA_900316845.1). GTDB lineage: Bacteria > Bacteroidota > Bacteroidia > Bacteroidales > Paludibacteraceae > Colicola. The sequence goes on along the minus strand of ONEG01000004.1, from coordinate 149,744 downwards.
CAGCTCCGCATCTTCCTCGTTGCCGATACAAACGTCAACATACTTCATCAACGGACGCATGATAGAGATAGCTTTCTCGCTCGTCCACAGTTTCTTACGGAAGTTCAGGTCAACCGAAACGGTTACACCATGACGCTTAGCAGCCTCGCAAGCCAGTTTGGTGATCTCAGCAGCCTTGTCCGAGATAGCCGGAGTGATACCGCTCCAGTGGAACCATGCTGCGCCTTCCATGATCTTGTCGAAGTCAAAATCCTTCGGATCAGCCTCAGCGATGGCGCTGTGAGCACGGTCGTAGATGACTTTCGACGGACGCATCGAAGCACCGGTCTCGCAGTAGTACAGACCTACGCGGTCGCCGCCACGAACGATGTACTCGGTGTTCACACCATAGCGACGCAGCGAGTTAACGGCAATCTGACCGATCTCATGCTTCGGCAGTTTGGTAACGAAATAAGCCTCGTGGCCGTAGTTGGCGCACGAAATAGCCACGTTAGCCTCACCACCACCGGGGATGATACGGAAATGATCAGACTGAATGAAACGGTCTTGTCCTTCAGGACTCAGGCGGAGCATAATCTCGCCCAATGTAATAATTTTAGCCATAGGTTAAATGAATTAAATTGGTTAATATTGTTGTTAGTTAATTGATTGTCTTTGTTTTATTTCGATATCTCGAAATTTCGATTTATCGATATCTCGGTTTTATATCTTCCTTGTCCCTCGACACTCCGGATAACCGCTGCAACTCCAGAACTCTTTCCCGGAATTAACCCCTTTCTTCGCTACCCGTTTGATCATCGGCTTCCCGCATTCGGGGCATAGAGGCGCGTTCTCCTCGGCACTCTTCTCCGCTCTATGTTGTAGTCTCTCTGCCGTCAGCGCCTCCGTAAAACCGCCTTCTTCCTTAAAATCTCCTAACAGCATCTCTATCTGCTTCTGAATCATCATAATCAACCTGTTACATAAGATGAGCACACAATTCGCCGCCACTACAGAATCCTCAGTCTCCAACCACTCATCGAACTTATGCTTCTGTTTCAATATATGCGCGCTACTCTCGTGCATCACATCATCCGTATACTCCGGCGGATCAAACGGAATGTTATACACACGTTTGTATGCCTCCGATTTGTCCGACCATGGTATCTGCTCCGCTTGCATCAACCAATTGACATAATCGCTCATCAACTCAGCTATGCTGGCGCGCGCCACATCGGTCAACTTCATCTCCGTCTCTTTGGAGGTTGAATGCCGCGAATTACCTTCGGCGATATTCGCCACACCCGAACGTGCCGCTTGTGTCATTTGGTCGAATTGCCTTCCGCACGGGTCATTCTTCAGGTTCAGAAATTTCTTGCAAAACTCCTGTGTCGCCAACTGAATAACATTCGCCACCACCCAAGTATTCAACCAAAAATATCCAAATCGCCGTATCTTCAGCATAGTATTTTATTGTGTTAAATAATATTTATTATTTATTGTCTGTTTTATTCTCTTTTTTTCCCTTCGATATATCGATTTCTCGATATTTCGATATCTCGGTTTATTCCCCCTGTTCGATATCTCGGTTCTCTCCCTTCTTTTTTGTTCCTCTTTCGCTATCCAGCTTCCTCTATCAAATCCCCTTCGATATATCGATATCCCGATCTGTCGATATCTCGGTCTCCCATCCTTCCATCCACCTGTCTTCCATTAGTCTCCATCGGATGCTGATCGGGTGCTCATCGGATGCTCATCGGGTGCTCACTATAACGACACCGTAACATCTACGGGAGAATATCGCAATTATCCGTTGTTCGTGTTACTTTCCTCCTGCTTTCTCTCCTCGCTCAACTCATGCTTGATATAATCGTACAGCCGTCCTTGAATCGGCTTGTTATATTTCCTTGCTTTCTTTAGTGCCTCCTCATATCGTGCCTGCCATTCCGCTTTCCGCTCCGGATCATGCATGATTGCCTTTGTCTCCGTCATCAGTTCTGCAAAGGCTTTTGCCGTCGGGTGTTCCGCCTTTGCTTTCTTTGTCTTCTTGCTCAACTCCGGCTTCGCGCACACCGCTCCATATTCCCCGTTTCCGGGAATCCGCCGTGCATAATGTCTCTGATCCACATTCCCCTGCAAGCTATCCACTATATTCACCCACTTCGCTTTCATTATTTATCTCTCTTCTTTATGCGACTTTTTTGAGCGTTTGTCTCCTTCGTCCATTAGCCCCGAAATAATCGTACCCCTTGTGGGTTAAGAATTTAATTCGGGTACGCCACACTTCGCTTTCATAGGATTGCGTAAAATACTATCTTGACCAACCTTCTATCTTGTATATTGCCGTTTTGAGTAATTGTGGCTCTTCTAAAGAAACCGGCTGGTACCATAATTCTACTCTCGCAGCATAATAATCGCCCCATGAGCCTTCTTTAATCGTAAAATATTGTTTGTCGTTGTGAGCAAAATCTATAGGCTCATCATCTTTCATTTGATAAATAACCGCAGTATCGGATGGTTCAACTGGAATAGTGCTGTTGTATTTAACATTTACTTCCGAAAGAGGTAAATTGGATGTAGTTTCATATAGTTTTAAGTATATCTCTCCCGTTTCAGGAATGGCTGGCACTGATGCCATATAACTATACATTCCCAATTGTCCTTTCAAAAGTATACCTCGGCTAATCGTAATACTATCTTGTTGTGAAAGGTCGTTACTATTTCTGCTCACAAAAGGTTCGTAATACTCCATGTCTTGCGGTATCGGATGGCGACGCCCAAAATTGTCAAATGCCCCTTCCCCCATTCCAGCGAACAGAGATACAATAAATGTATAAATTATCAACAATACACCTATTCCCACGATTCTTCCGGCATTGCGATATTGTTTCTTTATGATGGCAACAACAAAGGCTGCAATAATCAGAAGTGCTATACTTAGCACTACACACGTGAGAATAAAATCAATATTATATTCCCAGATACTAAAGAAAGCAACGGGACAAAGCAGTGCCATTGACACCCCGTACGCAATAACCCAATAGGGCAATAATCGTATAAACTTGTTTCCTTCTGAATTTTCCTTTACACGAATACTCCACACTACGGTTCCTATGAGGAGAAGGATAAGAATGATAATAAATCCTAACATCTTTCTTTTTGCTTTATATAACCCATCGGGGAGCGTTTGGTATCCCCTTTAGTTCTTCTGGTTTATCAAGTTTACTACCACCTTGACCATTGTGTCTTTTTCTTCTGTGCGGCTCTCGGTCATCGCTCGGTCTTCGGTCGGTCAGGTGATTGACCCAATCCGCCAATTTTGGTGGATACAGGAGAGGAGAGGGCGCAGATTTGGGCGGCGAGGGTGTTCATGTTGTGGAAACGGCTGTAGTCTGCCGTTGCAGGGACATCGTTCACGCTTTGCATATCATCCAATGCCCACGGGGAGAGGATGAGCAGTTGCCCCATCTCACATAGTTGGTGACGTCGCTTCTCCGGGTTCCAGCCACTCGGCATTGGTTCTTTCTGGAGGTGGATCAAAGGCAGGGCATTCTCAATGCAGTCTTTGACGAGTTGTTGCTCTCCTTTGGAAATACCCGGTGTGACCAATACTGCTCCATCTTTGGCGTCTTGGATCCACTGAGCACGTTGCTGACGGAAAGTGTCCGTTGTTTCAAAAGGTGTGTTGTAATCGCGTTGGTCGCCATTCATCTTCCATCGATGGCAGAAGACCTGTTCCTTCCACGGTCTGCGGAGCAAGAAGATATTGCCATACGCGGCGAAGTCCATGTCTCCGATAGTGATGTGCTGCCGGCGTTGAAACAGATCCGGGTGCAACGCCCGTATAATAGCCCGTCGTGGGTTATCCTGTACGTAACGGATGATATTTTCTAATTGTCCCTCACGGTAACAAATGGTGTCATCGTAGTTGTCTTCAAAGAGTGGCGTAACGCCGTTGGAGGCGTAGTACTCCTCGCGCTGTTTGCGGGAGGAACGGGCGAGGCGATCACGATCAAGGGAATCCGCCAAGCTTGGCGGATACATAGAGCGATAGATACGGGTACACGCCGCCTTGAAATCACGGATAATAAAACCTATACCGACATCCATGGGGTCATCCACTTGCAGGATGCCATGGAAATGATCAGGCATAACCTGATGACCAAGCACACGGATGTGTCGTCCGTGGGCACTTTGGATAGCGGGGGTCTGAAGCCACTGTTCCTCAACGGATTGACCAAGCTTGGTCAATACCACAGAAGGAGCAGAGGGGTCGTTGTTCAGTTCTCCGAACAAACGCGCGCGATTGTACGTAACTATTGTGATCAGGTATATTCCACGCGCGCTATAGTTTTGCCACACGGAATGAGGGCGGTGGGCACTATTAAGCAACCCACCACGCTCTTTCCAATATGTGTACCAGTCGTTGGTCATCGGGTGTGTGGATCCGCCATGCATGGCGGATGGCTATTAGAACTTGAAGTAATTCTTTGCGTTGTTGTAGCAGATGTCTTCTACCATCTGTTGAACGCGGGCTTTCTCGTATCCGGTGTACGGGATCATGCCGTTCTCGATGTCGTTGCCGAGGACGTTGCAGAGCGTGCGACGGAAATACTCGTGACGCGGATAGCTCAGGAACGAACGGCTGTCGGTCAGCATACCTACCATGCGGCTCAACAGACCGAGGTTCGAGAGCGCCATCATCTGCTTCTCCATACCGTCTTTCTGATCGAGGAACCACCAACCGGAACCAAACTGAATCTTGCCCGGTACCGAACCGTCCTGGAAGTTACCCAACATGGTTGCGATTACCTCGTTTGCACACGGGTTGAGGTTATAGAGAATGGTCTTAGCCAGATGTCCTTCGCTGTTCATCTCATCGAGGAAATGGCTCATGGCCTTCGCGGTCGTGAACTCGCCGATGGAGTCAAAACCGGTGTCTGCGCCAAGTTGAGCGAACATCTTCGAGTTGTTGTTACGGATAGCGCCGTAGTGGTACTGTTGGGTCCAACCCGAAGCGTAATCCATCTCAGCCTGCGCGTGCAGATATGCATGCTTGTACTGACGGATTTCATAAACGCTCAACTCTTTGCCTGCAAGGGCTTTCCGGAAGATCTCGTTGATCTCTGCGTCGGTGTACGGCTCATCGTAGAACTCCTCGATACCGTGGTCGGAGAGACGGCAGCCCATCGACTCAAAGAAGTCATGGCGTTTCTGGAGAGCGTCCACCATATCTGCGAAGTTGCGGATCTCCACGCCTGCTACCTTAGCCAGTTTCTCGATATATGCTTTCCAAGTAGCGGCTTCGATGTTCATGCCTGCGTCCGGACGCCAAGTCGGCAACATACGAACTTCTGCGGTCGGATCTTCCTTGACCATCTTGTGCCACTCGAGGGAGTCTGCCGGGTCGTCGGTCGTGCAGACGAGCTCTACATGGTAGTGCTTCATCAGTCCGCGCGGACAGAACTTCGGGTCGTTGGCGATGAGGTCGTTGCACTTGTCATAGATGGCACGTGCGGTCTCGGGGTTCAGACGCTCCTCGATACCGAAAGCGGTCTTGAGCTCCAGATGGGTCCAGTGGTACAGCGGGTTGCGGAAGGTATAAGGAACGGTCTCTGCCCATTTCTCGAACTTCTCCCAGTCGGTGGTGTCCTTACCGGTACAGAAACGCTCGTCCACACCGTTGGAACGCATAGCACGCCACTTGTAGTGGTCGCCCATGAGCCAGATCTGTGCGATGGATTCGAAACGTTTGTTCTCGGCAACCATCTGCGGAATAAGGTGGCAGTGATAATCGATAATCGGCATTTTAGCCGCATGATTGTGATACAGTTCCTGTGCGGTCTCTGTCTGCAGCAGGAAATCTTTGTCCATGAAAGCTTTCATAAATGATAGATTTTATTGTGTTAAATGATTGTTTTCGGGGCCTATTATGCTTTTGCATAATTTTACGCTGCAAAGGTACGGAAAATAATTGAGTATTATGTGGAAAAATTGACGCAAATAATACACATTCTTCATTTTTTCTTGTATATTCCGCAAAAAAGTAGTATCTTTGCACTCGATTTCGAAAATATGAACGCTTTATCCGAAATACGGTTTCCTATAGAGGACAGTTGGCGCGCGTACGAACGGCTGATGGAACAGAGCCTGCATGCAGACAATAAGTTGCAGCAGGAAGTGCTTCGTCACGTGGGTTCAAGTCGCGGCAAACAGCTTCGACCGCTGGTTGTTTTGTTATGCGCACAGATATGCGATACCATAACAGACAAGACCTTGCGTTCGGCAGTAGCGCTCGAGTTACTGCATACCGCGAGTCTGATTCACGACGATGTAGTGGACAGTTCCGACACGCGCCGCGGTGTAGAAGCGGTTCATGCCAAATGGACCAATAAGATTGCTGTTCTGGTAGGTGATTACATGTTGGCAAAAGTCATCGGCTTGATTGCCGAGGTGCGAAATATTCGCATTTTGGAAATTGTCTCTAATCTCGGCAAGAACCTTTCCAGCGGAGAGATGGTTCAGTTACATGTGGGACAATCGATGTGGATTGATGAAGCGCGGTACTTGCAGGTCATCGAGCAAAAGACCGCACAACTCTTTCAGGCTTGCGCGGAAGCCGGCGCAGAGAGTGCAGGGTGTACTCCCAAACAGCGCGCCGCTTTGCGTGAATACGGAAAGATGTTGGGTCTGTGTTTCCAGATTAAGGACGATATCTTCGATTACAGCGATCTGGAGGAAATAGGCAAACCCACAATGAGCGATTTGCGCGACGGCAAAGTGACACTTCCTCTCATTGAATCCTTGCGCCGCGCGCCTAAAGACGAGGCAGAGGAGATTAAGGCAAAAGGCGATCGGTTAGTGGCGGATGGTTATTCGCCGGAGGAAGAAGCGCGGACCTTAGAAGAGATCAAGGCGTTTGTGCTGCGATTCAAAGGCGAAGAGTACGCTGTGCAACAGATGCTTGCCTATAAAAAGAAAGCCACGGAGGCGCTAAGCGTTTTCCGAGACTCAGCTGAGAAACGCAGTCTGATTGCCTTACTCGATTTCGCCATCAATAGAGTTCAGTAAAAGACCGCTTCGCTCATTTGTTCTACGACCGTCCACCGGACGCTCGATCGGACAAAGCCCTTCACCCCACAAGGGAGGGAGATAAGGTTACAGGTCGGAATCTAAAGTATTAATGAGTTTCTCTCTCAGGGTCTCATCGGAGATGGTATTGAGGACATCGATCATAAACGCGTTAACGAGGAGTTGACGCGCTTTTTGTTTGTCTATACCCCGTTGCTGCATGTAGAAGAGTGCCGATTCATCGAGTTGTCCGGTGGAAGCGCCATGTGTCGCTTTGACGTCATCGGCGTAGATCTCTAACTGCGGGCGGGTACGCATCTCTGCGTCCTCGGAGAGCAGGAGGTTGCGGTTGGTTTGATGCGCCTCGGTCTTCTGCGCGTCGGGCGCGATCTTTAGATCGCCGATGAACGAACCACGGGCACGATCCGCCAAAACGAACTTCACAAGCTGGTTCGAAGTGCCGCCTCCGACAGCGTGTGTGACGTGTGTCTCGGCAGTAACGGATTCATCGCCATGGAGATATGCGAGCGCGTAGATCTCCGTGGAGCATCCTTCGCCTACTTGCTCCACAACAATATTATTCTTAGCCTCTGTAGGGCACGATTGTTTCGATATATCGATATTTCGAGTTATCGAGTTATCGAAAGGCATATTCAGCACATGAATCTTCACATGAGAACCCGCCTCCTGCACGAAATGGAGGTTTACCGACTCATTCAGAAAGACTTTTTCGAACGTCTCTCCACTATGAATAATTATCTCGCTCATAGATTGATACCTTCGTAGCCTTTCTCTTCGAGTTCGAGGGCGAGGGATTTATCGCCTGTTTTGACGATCTTGCCATCTGCAAGGACGTGTACAAAGTCGGGGACGATGTAGTCCAAGAGTCGCTGGTAGTGGGTAATGACGATGGATGCGTTCTGCGGCGTTTTGAGTTTGTTCACGCCTTCTGCCACAATGCGGAGTGCGTCGATATCGAGTCCTGAATCTGTCTCATCGAGGATCGCGAGACAAGGCTCCAACATCGCCATCTGGAAGATCTCGTTTTTTTTCTTCTCACCGCCGGAGAAACCTTCGTTGACCGAACGGTTATTGAGTTTGTCAGGCAGTTCCAAGAGTTTCTTCTTCTCGCGCATAAGCGTGAGGAACTCTTTCGGTGAGATGGGTTCTTTTCCTTCGTATTCGCGTTTGGCATTGATGGCAGCGCGCATGAAGTTGGTCATGCTGACACCCGGGATTTCCACCGGATATTGAAAAGAAAGGAACACGCCCGCACGTGCGCGTACCTCTGCGGGCATAGCGAGAAGGTCTTGACCTTTGAGATAGACTTCTCCGGAAGTCACCTCGTACGCAGGATTGCCCGTGAGGACGGCAGAGAGGGTCGATTTACCGGCTCCGTTCGGTCCCATGATCGCGTGTACCTCGCCTTCGTTGATGACGAGGTTGACACCCTTGAGAATCTCCTTTCCGCCGATAGAGGCATGAAGATCTTTTATTTCAAGTAGTTTATTCATTTCTTAAAAATAGTACATTTTTGGGGCTTGTTTTGCATAGCACAAAACCCTTACTTGAGTCTTATAAAACCCTTACTTAACTCTCACTTAGTACTTACAGGCTTAAATCTTAAAGATCGTACATTTTTTTCAGAGTTGGCTCATGACCACTTCACCGACAGCCTGGAGGGTTGATTTGGAAATATTATCCATATTGTCGTTTCGGGTGTGCCACCAATGGGGAAAACCCGTTGCATTGCGGATGTCGTAGTGGATGACATCTACGCATGGAATGCCGGCAATATAATTGATGTAATAATGGTCATCGGTAATGGGGTACGACTGTTGTTTGACCCACATCGATCCGTAGCCCAACTGCTCTGCAGCGCGCCAGATCTGGTGTTGGTAGTTCGACGCGTACTGGGTGGAATACATCTCCAGCGGGAAGACTGCATCGGGTGCTCCGACCATGTCCAATATGATACCATACTGGTATCCGTTTGACGCTTCGCTGTTTGAAAGTTTAATATTGTTTGCATAATTGGTAGCCCAGAGTTGGGAGCCGAGGCACCAGGTGTCTTCGCGCTCTGCGCCGGTATAGACACGCGGCGTACCCATATCTTCGCAGTCAAAGAAGATAATGTCCACAGGGGTTGACAATGTGGAGTCTGCCACTCTCAGACCGAGTTGGCGCGCTACTTCAAGGAGAACACCGACACCGGAAGCGCCATCGTTGGCGCCGGGTACGTTATAGAAACGCTCGGAGTAATCCTCTTCCTCATCGCACCAAGGGCGTGTGTCGTAGTGCGCACCTAAGAGGATCCGGGGACGGGATAATCCCTCCCCGGATTGTTCTACGGACAGCCACTGGCTGCCCGATCGAGCAGAGCTCTTCACCCGCTCAAGGGAGGGAGAAAAGTGGCCGATGATGTTATAGATCTGCTGGTTATCGCCTTTGTAGTCCGGCATGAATCCTTTTTGCAGTTCCACTTCGGCTCCAAACGCCTTCAGTTGCTCAATGAGCCACACGGCACATTGCATGTGGGCGTTGCTGTTTGGCACACGAGGTCCGAAAGCCATCTGTCGTTCGATATACGCGTACGCACTATCCGAAGAAAAGGACGGACGGGTAGCCACTGCTTGCTTTTTTCCGCAAGCGGAAAGGAGGCAGGCGATGCCTGCCACCATTCCTATTATCCAACTATTTTTTCTCAAGTGATTGATCATTGTGTGTTTGCTTCGCTTACAGAAGTATGATTTTGTATAGCACTAATGGTTGCAGCAATCGATTTGGCAAGGCTCACTACGCGCAGTTTCGAGCAACGAGCGGGATCTATCGGAAGCGAATCCGTACAAACGACTTCTTCCAGAACCGACTCCTCTATCCGCTGGCAAGCGCTACCGCTAAGAACTGCGTGAGAGACTACTGCACGTACAGACTTGGCGCCACCTTCTTTCATTATTTCTGCGGCCTTGCAGAGTGTACCTGCGGTGTCCACCATGTCATCAAAGATGACCACATCTTTGCCGTATATATCTCCCAGGATGCGCATTTCGGATACCTGATTGAACTCAGGGCGATGTTTGTAGCAAATCACCATCGGCACTTCGCGGTCGGTCATGATATGCAGTTTCTTCGCGAAATTAGAAGCTCGCTTTGAGCCACCCACATCCGGCGAAGCGACAATCAGTTTCTTCAGGTTCAGCGAAGCCACATACGGAGCCAGCACATTCGAACCAAAAATATGATCCACGGGGATGTCGAAGAATCCCTGAATCTGGTCGGCATGCAGATCGACAGTGATGACGCGGTCTGCGCCAGCCGTCTGTAACATGTTTGCCACCAGTTTGGCGCCAATAGAGACACGGGGTTTGTCCTTGCGGTCCTGGCGTGCCCATCCGAAATAGGGGATGACAGCAATCACCTTGTACGCACTTGCGCGTTTGGCCGCATCAATCATCAGCAATAACTCCATGAGGTTATCGCTGGTGGGGCAGGTTGATTGTACGAGATAAACAGACTTTCCGCGAACAGACTCCTCAAAATAGGTGCAAAACTCACCATCTGAGAAACGATCGACATGCAAAGCGCCGAGTTGGCAACCCAGCTCTTGGCAAATACCTTTAGCCAACGCCATGCCTTTGGAGCCGGCGAAGATTTTGAACTGACTAGACGATTCCATTATTTATTTTTTCTTTTTTTTGGATCCGTTGTTGGATGCTCCCGGCTGTGCAAAGAGTTGATTGAACGCCTCTGAGTCACATTTCAGCGCTCCTTTGGAGAGGAAGAGAATGTCTTCTTTCACACGTCCGATACCCGACTCCTGGTCTCTGTTCCACACCAAGTTCCGCTGCCGCATACATTGTGCGATATAAATCTCCAGCGCATCGCGCTCTTTTCCCTCCGGCAGGGTCGCTGTGTAAGCAATCATATCCTGCACGATGCGTCCGTAGTTGCGCATCATAATGGGAGATGTATTCCTGTTCAATTGAGAAATCATGTCATTTACAATTTGGTCATTTACCATTTGTTATTTCTTGCGGATGAGATAAATCATTGTGGGATAGTGGTCTCCGTAGCCATTCTGCCATACGCCGCTCTTGTGGGTACGTAAGGGAGTACCTTTGTCTTTGCCCTCCTGGACGGTCAAGAAAGGCTTGTTGAAGATCTGCGCCTTCCAGTAGGTCCATTTGCCGGATTCTATTTTCTCGTTCATCAGCGGTTCGTTGATGATAATCTGGTCAAAGAGGTTCCACGAGCCGTTGTACGCCAGCGAACCGATACCGCGGTCGAGCATCTGCCACATGGTATTGAAATACCCCTGCTGCTCCACCTCCTCGCGGTATTTGCGCGCTTTCAGCACTTCTTTGCAGCTGTGGTTATACGGATCATCATTCAAGTCACCCATAATGATAATTTTCGCTCTTGGTTCCTTGAGATAGATCGAATCGCAGATAGATTTGCAGAGCATAGCTGCAGTGTCACGTCCCGGACGACTTGACAACTCGCCTCCGTAACGGCTCGGCCAGTGGTTCACAATGACGTGGATCTTCTCCGGCTTTCCGTCTCCCATGAGGTAACCGGACACACAGAGTTGCAGACGGGTCTTGATCACGCCTCCGTCCGCATAGTGCGCTTTGAGTTCAAAGCCGTTTGCCTTGGTGGGCTTGAAGAGCACGGTGTCGTAGAGGAATCCCACATCCACGCCACGGCGGTCAGGACCTTCTATCAAAATCGGCTTGAGGCGACGACCGTATTTGCTGTTTGCCTCTGCGCAGAGGTCATACAAACAACCTATATTCTCCACCTCCGCTACACCGATACATGCTGCGCCGCGGGGATCATAATCGGTGCCCAACTGCGAAACGGCGTAGGCCATGTTCTTCACCTTGTTCTCATACTTGAGTCCGTTCCACTTCATACCACCGTCCGGCAAATACTCGTAGTCATTCTTGCCCTCGTCATGGATGGTATCGAAGAGGTTCTCGAGGTTGTAGAACGCAATGCAACGAACGAATTGTGCGTTCGTCTCCTCCTGTGCTTTAGCAAAGATGCTAACCGTCAACATCAGTGCTGCAACATAAACAAATGTGTGTTTCATTGTATGTATTTTTGCGATATTTACAAAATCGGCTACAAAATTAGTAAAATATTTTGATATGTGCAAATTTTTTTGTAACTTTGCAGTCGCAAAACGTAAAAAAGCTTGTTATGCCTCAAAAAACACCCGAACAAATAGCACTTGAGAAACTGCGGGACCGTCTCACCAAACGGTTTCATAAAGCCTGCGCAGACTACGGTCTGATTGCAGACGGAGACCATATACTAATCGGCCTGAGCGGCGGGAAAGACAGTCTGGCGTTGGTCGAGTTGCTGGGTCGGCGAGCCAAGATCTACAAACCGCGTTTTCAGGTCACGGCTTTGCATGTGCGGGTCAAAGAGCGGGCATATATCTCGGATATGAGTTATCTGCAGCGGTTCTGCGACGAAGCAGGTGTGCCGCTGATTGTGAGGGATGTAAGCCTACCCCCGGCCCCTCCTTTAAGGGAAGGGAGAACGCCGCGCGAGATCGACAATCCGTGTTTCTTGTGCGCATGGTATCGGAGAAAGGAGTTATTCAACGTCGCGCAAGAGTTGGGTTGCAATAAGATTGCATTCGGGCATCACAAGGATGATATTATCGAGACACTGCTGATGAATCAGATTTTTCAGGGCGCCTATGCCACGATGCCGCCTATTCTGCAGTTAGAGAAGATGCCTTTGCAGATCATCCGGCCGCTGGCGTTGATTGAAGAAGCAGACCTAATTCGTTATGCAGAGATGCGAGGGTACGAAAAACAGAAACAGTTGTGTCCGTTCGAGCATGTTTCTTCGCGGGCAAAAGTGAAAGATCTGGTGGCGCAAATCAAGGCACTTAATCCCGAAGCAATGGACTCGATGTACGCCGCCATGACGAATATCAAAAAAGAATATCTACCGAAAATATAATTCTACTATATATGAATGCTGTATATACTATATTATTACTATTAGCATCGAACGTCTTCATGACGCTGGCGTGGTATGGCCATTTGAAGTTGCAGAACATGGGGATTGTCTCCAACGCAACACCTTTGATTGTGGTTATTTTGCTCTCCTGGGGCATTGCTTTTTTTGAGTATTGCCTGCAGGTTCCCGCCAACCGGATGGGTTTTGAAGGCAACGGCGGCCCCTTCACGTTGATGCAACTAAAGGTCATTCAAGAGGTGATCACACTTGTGGTTTTTGTTGTTTTCTCAGCGATTGCTTTTGGCATGCCGCTCCGATGGAACCATTTCGTAGCATGCCTGCTGCTGATTGCCGCCGTGTATTTCGTCTTTGGATTCAAATAAATGTTTCACTCCTAAAATAAGAGGTTATGAGTAAGAAAATCGTGGTCTTCACCGGCGCCGGAGTAAGCGCGGAGAGTGGTCTGGGTACGTTCCGCGACTCAGACGGGTTATGGGAACATTACCGCATCGAAGATGTGTGTACCCACGAGGCATGGTTGCGTAATCCGCAGTTGTGCGTGGATTTTTACAATGCCCGCAGAAAGGACACTCTGGCAGCCCAGCCGAATGCTGCGCATGTGGCGATTGCCAAGTTGCAGGAGGCGTTGCCCGAGACACGCATCATCACCCAGAATATCGATGATCTGCATGAGCGGGCAGGTGCCAAGAATGTAGTACATCTGCATGGTGAGATCACCAAACTGCGGTCCGAGAACAACGAGACAGCTACGGTGCCTCTGGAAGGATGGGAACAACACTACGGCGACCGTCATCCGGATGGTTCGTTACTACGGCCGTATATCGTTTTCTTCGGTGAAGGAGTGCCGTATTTCGATGAGGCATGCCGCATTGCGTCGGAGGCAGAGATCATGGTCGTTGTGGGAACAAGTCTGAACGTCTATCCGGCAGCGAGTCTGATTCATTACGCACCGAAAAAATGCCCGATTTATTTCGTGGATCCGGGTCAGCCGGAGTTCGGTATGTGGGCGGACCGAATCACCCATATCCGCAAGAAAGCCACCGAAGGTGTGCCGGAGTTGGTGGAGCAGTTATTGAAGGAAAACAAGTAATATTTTCATGAATCCGTATATTCAATCCTTACGATTAAGGACGCTGCCTTTGTCCGTTTCGGGAATCATTCTCGGAACGGGTATGGCATGGCGCGAGATGGGCTGTCAGCCATCAGCTGTCAGTATTCAGATTTTTGTGTTAGCCATCTTGACGACGCTGAGTTTGCAGATCTTAAGCAACCTCAGTAATGAGCTGGGGGATGCACTAAAAGGGACGGACCAAGAGCAGCATGGACGCGAAGCGTACGGCTTGCAGGCAGGGAAGATTACAGAACAGCAAATGAAAGGCATGATTTGGCTGTTTTTTGGGCTTTGCATAGTGTTTGGTATCTTATTGATATACAGCGCTTTCGGTACACTTACCAGTTGGCAAAGTCTAGGATTCCTCTTACTTGGTGCTTTTGCGATAGTTGGAGCCATCAAATATACCCTTGGAAAGCACAGTTACGGGTACATCGGGCTGGGTGATTTAGGGGTGTTTTTGTTCTTCGGGTTGCTCAGTACGGTCGGCGGCTATTATTTGCAGGTGCAAAATTTGACGGCGGAGATTTTCTGGTGTGGAGCAGCAATCGGATTGCCTTGCGTGGGAGTGCTGAATCTGAATAATATCCGCGATATGCAAAATGACCGCGCTCACGGCAAACGCACTTTTGCGAGTCTCTTGGGCGAGCGGGGCGGACGGGTGTATCAGACGCTTTTGCTGGTTGGCTGTCTGGCAATTTTTTGCGTATACGGACACTGGTGGGTCTTGTGTATTATTCCGGTATGGGGATGGCACCTCCGGTACGTCTGGAGTCATACTGAGAAATTAGACAAACAGATGCCGGTTTTGATGTTCAGCACACTCATTGTGGCGATTTTAGCACTTTTTTGATAAAAAATACACATTAAATGTGTAAAAATTTCCACATCCCTTGCGTATGTGGAATTTTTGTTGTATCTTTGCGGCGCAAAATGTATAAGTAAATTATGAAAGGAATTATTTTAGCGGGAGGAAGCGCAACTCGTTTGTATCCCCTGAGCAAAGCGATCAGCAAACAAATCATGCCGGTATATGACAAGCCGATGATTTATTACCCCTTGAGTGCATTGATGTTAGCGGGAATCCGTGAGGTGTTGGTCATCAGCACTCCGCGGGATCTGCCGATGTTTGAGGAGTTGTTGGGTGACGGCAGCCGCATCGGAATGAAGCTGAGTTACAAAGTACAGTTAGTGCCGAACGGTCTGGCGCAGGCTTTTGTACTGGGTCGTGAGTTTTTGAACGGCGAACCGGGATGCTTGATTTTGGGCGATAACATGTTCTACGGCCAGCATTTCGGCCACATGCTCCGTGACGCGGTAGAGAGTGTCCAAAAAGGCGGAGCCTGTATCTTCGGTTACGAAGTAGCGGACCCGCGGGCGTACGGCGTGGTGGAGTTTGAGGAAGAGCAGTCCTCTGATCTGCACGGTGGAAAAGAGACTGTGTTAAAAGTCAAGAGCCTCGAAGAGAAGCCGGCAGAGCCGAAGAGCAATTATGCCGTTCCGGGTCTGTATTTCTACGACGCAACGGTATGTGAGAAGGCAGCTAACCTGCAGCCCAGCGCACGCGGCGAGTACGAGATCACGGACCTCAATAAGATTTATCTGAACGAAGGCACGCTGAAGGTCAAACTGTTCAGCCGCGGTTTCGCATGGCTGGATACAGGCAACTGCGACAGTCTGCTGGAGGCCGGCAATTTTATTGCTACTATCCAAAATCGCCAGGGTTTCTATGTCAGCTGCATCGAGGAGATCGCTTGGCGCAACGGCTGGATCAGTACAGAGCAGCTGGCGGCTTTGGGCAAAGAGATGAAGACCGCTTACGGCCGCTACTTAGAGCGGATTGCGGCAAAGGGATTTTAGTAGGAATAAAAAAATTCACAATACTATGAAACGCTTCATTCTTATGCTATGCGTCCTAATGGGGGCTTTGAGCCTCAGCGCGCATGAGCACTATGTCATCCAGCACTACTCCATCCAGAACGGCTTGAGTCAAAACACCGTCATGGCTATTCTGCAAGACAAGCAGGGATTCATGTGGTTCGGTACGTGGGATGGTCTGAACCGTTTTGACGGCTACACCTTCAAGATCTACAAGGCGATGAATAACGGTCAGGAAGTCCGTGTGAACAACCGCGTGGTGATGATCTATGAAGATGAGGCAGAGCAGATCTGGTGGAGCACGTACGACGGCCATTACTACCGTATAGACGCGTCGCGGAAGGTGACTTCCGAGTTCCCGTACGACAGTCTTCCTGAAGGCATGGTGGCGCAGATGGCGGAGAGCGACAAGAAGACGAAAGTCGATTCGCACGGCATCATCTGGCAGGCCGATGACACGCAGGGAATCTTGCGTTACCGTTACGGCCAATGGAAGCGTTTCACGCCGCCTCTGGACAGCCGTTATGCAGGTCGGCTGCGTGAGCATTTCTTCCTGCTTGAAGATAACTTAGGCCGTACGTGGGTGAACCCGACCGGTGGAGGATGGAGCTACTACGACATGGAGAAAGACGAGTTGGTCTATCCCATCGAGCGGCTGACAAACATGATCCATACGGCGTATATCGACCGCGACGGACAGATGTGGATCTCCACGTACGACGGCGGTGTAGATTGCGTGAACATGGATCCGACGCCTTACCAGCTGCACGACATGCGTCATTCGGAATCGGATAACGGCGAAGTACGAGCTTTTGCCAGCACGAAACAAGGCGAAGTGCTGACGCTCGTCAAGTCAGAGACGGGTGTGTATTGCGCTTTGGAGAGTTCGCACGGGATGTTGTACGGAACCAAGGGGCATGGTTTGAAAAATATCACGACGGGCAAGACCATCCCGACGAACCATCCGGATATCTACGATTTGGAGGAAGGACGCGACGGAGAGCTGTATGTAGCGACTTACGGCGGCGGCGTGAATATCC
The DNA here is from genome assembly GCA_900316845.1 of uncultured Bacteroidales bacterium. Taxonomy (GTDB): domain Bacteria; phylum Bacteroidota; class Bacteroidia; order Bacteroidales; family Paludibacteraceae; genus Colicola. The sequence continues at coordinate 132,662 of ONEG01000004.1, read as the reverse complement.
TCAAGATGACGGAGAAAGGCTGGGCAGAACCCAAAGTGGTGGGTCAAGGTATGAAAGTGCGCGACATAGAGATCGTGGATGAGACCCTTTGGTGCGGTACGACGACCGGTCTGCTGAAGATCGACCTGAACACCTACGAGAGTACGGTTATTCCGAGTTATGATATCCGCGCGATTTATTATAGCCGCGACAAGTTATGGCTGGGCTCTTTCGGTGGAGGTCTGCTGACGATGGATCCGAAAGACCCGGAGCACAAGATCACCTCTGTGGAGACTTTCCATGATATCATCCTGAGCATGGCGGGTGACGGCAAGAACCTCTGGTTCACGTCGGAGAGCGACATTGCCCAGCTGGATCTGGAGACAGGAAACCTCTACTACTACGATGCGCTGGACGGCGAGCACAACACCTTCTTCACGGAGGCGGAGGCGCTGCGTACACCAAGTGGCGTGATCTTGTTCGGTTACTCGAACGGCTACTGTTCCTTCGATCCTTCGCATATCAGCCACACGGTTTCCGTTCCGCCGCTTCGTATTACGCGTATCACGGCGCAGGACGAGGAATGGGAAGGAGACACGATTACCCTTCCCAACGGCAGCAATGTGACCATCGAATATGCCGCGATGGATTATGTGGGAATAGATAAGATCTACTACTCCTACAAGATGGATGGCATCGACAAGAGCTGGAACCATCCGACCGACCTGCGTCGCGTGACGTATAGTAACCTGCAGCATGGTGTATATATCTTCCACGTCCGTTCGACCAACCGTGAAGGCGGCGATGTGGAGAACGAGCGTACGCTCGTGATTAAGGTTGATAAACCGCTGTGGCTGACCTGGTGGGCGATTTTGCTGTACGTCATTGGCATCCTTGCTCTGATCAGCATCACAGCTTATGCGGTGAGCACCTATAACATGCTGCGCCAGAAAGTGAAGATCGAGCAACAAGTGACGGATATCAAACTGCGGTTCTTTACGAACATCAGCCATGAACTGCGCACCCCTCTGACGCTGATTGTGGCGCCGGTGGAGAATATCCTGCAGAACGAGCGGATCAGTCAGAGTGTCCGCAACCAGCTGGAGATCGTCCAGAGTAACAGCCAGCGTATGTTACGCATGGTGAACCAACTGTTAGAGTTCCGCAAGGTGCAGAACCAGAAGATGAAACTGAAAGTGCAACAGACCCTGCTGAGCGACTTGGTGGAAGAGACGTGCGCTAACTTCCGCAAAGAGGCGGACGACAAACATATTCAGTTTGAGATTGTGAATCAGGCGGAAGACTCGACCGTTTGGGTCGATCGCGGACGTATGGACACCATCCTCTGGAACCTGCTGAGTAACGCCTTCAAGTTCACTCCGGCGGGCAAGTCCATCCGCGTCATCATCGCCGACAAGCCGGGATTCGTCACACTGGCCGTGCAAGACGAGGGTGTGGGAATAGCGCCGGACAAACGTAATGTGCTGTTTGAACGTTTCTCGAGCAACAATGAGCTGAACAGCAATAATATCACCGGCACAGGAATCGGAATGAACCTGACGAAAGAGCTGGTGGATCTGCATCACGGCTACATCAACGTGGAGAGCGAAGTGGGCAAAGGTACCACGATCACCGTCATCCTGCATACCGGAAAAGAGCATTTCGGCAACGAGGTAGAGTTCATCGCCGATGACAACACCACGATTGCAGCTGTCGAACCGACGTTTGAAGATAAGATTGAGCAACTGCAGCAAGAGCAGCAGGAGCAACAACGCACGATCTTGGTGGTCGATGACAGCAAGGACATGCGAAACTTCCTGGCGAACATCCTCAGCAAAGACTACCACGTGGAGACCGCTGCGGATGGCGAAGAGGCGGAGCGGATCATCCGAACCAAGCAGATTGATCTGGTGATAACCGACCTGATGATGCCGAAAATCGATGGTCTGGAGCTGACGCAGTTTATCAAGCAGAACAAAGATTTTGACTTTATTCCGGTTATTCTGCTGACCGCCAAGACGGCTATCGAGAGCCGCCTGCAAGCCCTTGATTACGGCGCAGATGATTATGTCACCAAGCCTTTCGAGCCGGAATACCTGCGCGCGAGGGTACATAATATCCTGACCCTGCGCAGCCAACTCGAGCAGAGTTACCGCGAGCGTCTGATGCGTCTGGAGCCGCAGAAAGGCGACGAGCCTATCCCGGGCGATGCGTTCCTGGCCAAACTCTTAGGCGTCATGGAAAAGCAGCTGGACAACAACACCCTGACGGTCGATGACCTGGTCGATGAGATGGGCATGGGCAGAACGGTGTTCTTCAACAAGTTGAAGAGCATGACCGGTCTCAGTCCTGTAGAGTTCATCCGCGAGATGCGTATCAAACGGGCTGCGCAACTCTTGGAAGATCGCCAGTATAACATCACCGAAGTGACTTATATGGTCGGCATGAACGACTCACGGTATTTCGCCAAGTGCTTCAAGAACACGTACGGCGTCACGCCGAGTGAGTACCGCCGGGCAGCTTTGGAGAAAGAAGAAAAATGATGATCAGTAAGCAAACAGGCATACTTCTTCTCGCCCTGGCGCTGCTTTGCGGTTGCGGCGGCAAAGGTCCGCAGCGACCCAGCCAGCGCAAGGGAGAAAAGCCCCGGGAGGACACGACCCAACTGGCGTTGATGGAGATGACGCTCCGCATGGCGGAGGCGGCAGACCAAGCGGTCGGGCAAGCCGTTCAGGCGCAGGAAGAGCCCTTTGCCCTCTACGAGGCGCACGCTTGGATACATATCTCCGACCCCGGCCGGACGGATGAGCCGGCCTTGCAGCCCGGGAAATCCTACCCCGTCCACATGCGCGTTTATACGCTCGAAGGAAAACTGCTGGAGGACAACCAAGGCACTTATACCATCGGCAAGAACCAACTGCCGCACGCGGTGGATCGGAACCTGCGGGAGATGCACCCCGGCGCCAAAATGCGCATGTACGCACCTTGGTACACCGCCTTTGGACAACAGGGCACGGAGCATGTGCCGCCATTTGAAAATGTAATCATTGATTTAGAGATACAAGAATGAAAAAAACGATTCTAATGTTGCTTCTCGGTCTGGGTCTCATGACCGCCGGATGCACATCCAACACGTACTCCAGATTGCGCGACAAGGAGGACAAACTGATCGCCAATTATATCAGCCGCAACGGACTTCAGATCATTGAGGAAGAACCCGCGGAAGACCATCAATGGGGACCAAAAGAGTACTACAAAGTCAGCGGGTACGACAACCTCTATTTCCACCTCATCCAGCGTGGCGACACGTCGTATGAGATTGTCCCGAACGATCTGATCGTGGCGCGGTACAAGCAGTTTGAGTTGACGGAAAACGCCGACACACTGAGTTATTGGACGACGCTCGACCAGGCCTTTCCGAGGGAGTTTCACTACCAGAACGGCGCTGAATGCGAGTGCGTGGGATGGCATGTGGCGGTGAAGTTAATGAAATATGCCGACGCGCAATGCGAGATCATTGTGCCCAGCAAATTAGGTTTCACGGAAGACCAGACCTCCGTGACGCCCTATGTCTATATTCTAAAAATCAAAGTAAAGCAATAATATGAGTTTAGTAAAGAGTATTTCCGGTATCCGCGGCACTATCGGCGGCCGTGTGGGCGAGGGTTTGAACCCCGTGGATATCGTTCGTTTTACCGCTGCGTACGCAACGCAACGCCGCGCTGCCATGCCCGGTAACAACAAGATTGTAGTGGGTCGAGATGCCCGTATCAGCGGACAGATGGTCGATCAGATTGTGTGCGGAACCCTCATGGGAATGGGTTACGATGTGGTGAATATAGGTCTGGCTTCAACGCCGACGACCGAGTTAGCCGTCACCGGTGAGCAGGCCGCTGGAGGAATCATCCTCACCGCCAGCCATAACCCCAAACAGTGGAACGCCCTCAAGCTCCTCAACGAGAAAGGCGAGTTTCTCAATGATGCCGAAGGCAAAGGCGTGCTGGCGATCGCCGAAAAAGAGGATTTCACCTTTGCCGAAGTGGATCAATTAGGTCACATGACGACCAAAGATTACCTGCCTTACCATATTGAGCAGGTTCTGAAACTGAAACTCGTGGACGTAGAGGCGATCAAAAAACGCCATTTCACGGTCGCTATCGACTGCGTCAACTCTGTCGGCGGATTAGCCATTCCCGCTATCCTGAAGGCTGTCGGCGTAGAGAATATCATCGAACTGAACTGCACGCCGAACGGCCATTTCCCGCATAACCCCGAACCGCTGCCCCAACACCTGACTCAGATCAGCGACCTGCTCAAGTCCGGCAAAGCAGACGTGGGTTTTGTGGTCGATCCGGATGTCGATCGTCTGGCGATCATCTGCGAAAACGGAGAGATGTTCGGCGAGGAATATACCCTCGTCAGCGTGGCGGATTACATCCTTCGCCACACACCGGGCAACACGGTAAGTAATATGTCCTCCACCCGCGCCTTGAGCGATGTGACCAAAGCGCACGGCGGCGAATACAGTGCCAGCGCAGTGGGTGAAGTGAATGTAGTAGCGGAGATGAAACGCGTGAACGCCGTCATTGGCGGCGAAGGAAACGGCGGTGTCATTTACCCCGAGTGCCACTACGGACGCGACGCGCTGGTCGGCATCGCACTCTTCCTGAGCCATTTGGCAAAATCGGACATGAAGGTCAGCGAACTGCGCCGGACCCTGCCCGACTACTGCATCTCCAAGAACCGCATCGACCTCACGCCGGACACCGACGTGAATGCCATCCTGGCACGCGTCAAAGAACTCTACAAGAACGAACGCGTCAACGACCGCGACGGCGTGAAGATCGATTTCGCCGACGGATGGGTCCACTTACGCAAGTCCAATACCGAACCCATCATCCGCGTTTATTCCGAAGCGGCCACGATGGAGCAGGCCAACGCCCTCGCACAGAAAGTAATAGCTGTCATAAAGGGATAATTTACCCTTGAATGCTAGACAATAGCTAGACGATACCTAGACAATATAGCATGGCTAAGTACTACATCATAGCAGGCGAAGCTTCCGGCGACATGCACGCCGCAGCGCTGATTAAGCAGATCCGTCTTCGCGATTCCGAGGCGCAGATAAGCGGTCTGGGAGGCGACAAGATGGCTGCGGAGGGTTGCACCTTGCATCGCCATATACGCCACATGGCGTTTATGGGCTTTGCCGCTGTGATGAAGCACTGGCGGGATGTGAAGGATAATTTCCGCATTGCCAGGGAGACCCTTCTGAACGACCGACCGGACACGCTGATCCTCATCGACTACCCGTCCTTCAACCTGCAGATGGCGGCTTTCTGCCGACGACATCTGCCCCAAACGAAGATCTACTATTATATCCCGCCGAAAGTGTGGGCGTGGAAACGCCGCCGCATCCATAAGATCGCACGCCTTTGCGACGAGGTGTTGGGCATCTTTCCCTTTGAACCGGCTTTTTACGCGAAGTATGGTTACAAATGCACGTATGTCGGTAACCCGACCGCGGAGGAGATCAACGGTATAAAGGCGAAAGGTGAAAGGGAAGAGGCGAAAAGGAATACGATTGCCATCCTGCCGGGTTCGCGACCCTCAGAGATCAGTCATTGCCTGCCGCGTATGCTGGAAGCCGCCCGGCGGTTCACGGACTACTCGATAGTGGTCTGCGCAGCGCCGGGTATAGAGGATAGTTTCTATCAGCCATATATGGCGGATGGCGAGACCTTGACACACGACACATACGCCACGCTCCGGACTGCCAAGGCAGCAGTGGTCAACTCCGGCACAGCTACCTTGGAGACCGCCCTCATCGGATGTCCGCAGGTGGCGGTTTATCATCTGGCATGCTCACGCCTCATCGGGCTGATTCGCTGGGCGCAACCCCTATTGTTCTCCATCCGTCATTTTACCTTGGTGAATATCATCGCGGAGCGGGAGGTGATCAAAGAGTGCGTAGCGAATGATTTTACGGTAGAGAACGTGTCCGCAGAGTTAGAGAGGCTGCTGAACGACCCGACTTATACAAAAAATATGCTCGCGGAGTACGAGCATATTCGTTCTGTCTTAGGCGTTGAACCTGCCGCCGGGAAAGCCGCAGCGATCATCACATCGACACTAACAGCGCAGCCAAAATGTAAGGCATAGCGCCGGCTAAGATGCCTTTCGACAACCGCCAGGTGTCGGTGGTATAGAAGACAAAGATCAGCGCCAGATCCGGAAAGACACTTACCAGCAACAACTTGCTTAACACGCCTCCGGCTTGAAACTGCAGGGTCTGTAGCGGATACCAGAGATTCATCACCTCAATATAGGTGAGCCCGAACGCTGCCGGCAAAAGCAAACCGACCAATATTCCTATCCAATATCGATCAAAGCGATCCATAATCTGTCCAGTCTAATGAGAGCGGAGTGATGGCGAGTAACTGATGATCCATCGCCCATATATCCGTATCGGTCGCCGAAGGCTCGTCATTGATGAAAGCACCGGCGAGTTTCCATCCTTTCAGTACTCCTTCGGGCAGAGGTTCGTCCTCAATAGGCGCTAACTCATTCGCCCAATGTCCCACACATTGCCGCGTCCATCGCATTCCTTCTATCTCGCCCACGGGCGCGTTAATATTATAGCACGTGCGCGCGGAGATACCTTCTTCGTAAAGGTGCTTCGTCACGTCGTACAGGAAAGGCTGCAGCCAATGCAGGTCCACGTCCATCTCATGACTGTTGATCGACCATCCGATAGCGGGAATGCCTTTCTCTGCCGCCACGAGACATGCACCGATCGTACCCGAATACATGGCATTGATGGCAGCGTTAGAACCATGGTTGATACCCGAGACGACGAGGTCTATCGGAGTATCCGGAAAGAGGTACTCACGGGCGATCTTCACACAATCCGCCGGTGTACCACTCGTCACATAGACCTCGGCACCGTTGAGGTCGTGCTCCTCTATCTTCCGCAGATAGATGGGTTTGGCAGCGGTGATAGAAGCGGCGTAACCGCTTCGCGGACCGTCAGGGCAGACCACCGTCACGCGACCTAATCGGGTCATCTCTTTCGCCAGCAGACGGATACCTGCCGTTCCCCACCCGTCGTCATTCACTACAACTATATTCATACACTTTACACCTTACACCATACACCCTTATTCCGGGAACATTACGACTTCGAATACATTGCCTGCGGAGACTAACTTGCGAAGAGTCTCTTGTACGGTCTCAGCGGTAATCGCCTCTACAGCTGCCTTGTAGTCACGGATGTTATTGTGGCCGTACATGTAATACATGTAAAGCGACTGACGCCAGTACGTATTCTTCTCCAGATCCTCCTGGAAATCCTTCAGCATGGACTCTTTCTCTTTCTGCAGATCGTTCGCCAGCGGACCATTCGCGATGATGGTCTGTACCTCTTCATGGATAATTTCCATGAGTCGCTCCTGCTTCTTGGGATCTGTATCAAACTGCATGAGCAGACCTGCGCGAGGACTCGGCAGACCCATTACATAACCATATGTGCCGACGCCGTATGAACCACCTTCGCGCTCACGGATCGACTCCAGATAGCGGGTAGAGAGGATGCGTCCGATCATCTCCATATTCAGGTCATTTGCCATCGTGAAAGGAATGTCATATGAGGTGTACTGGATGCGGTTGGAAGCCGTCGTGGTCTCCATCGCGCGGCTGAAGTAGTTCTTCTGCTGGCCCATCGTGACCGTTATATGATGGTCAATCACTTCTTCGTGATTGCATTTCTTGGTCTTCATGCCGCCGAGCCAGGTGCAGATCAACTCCTGGACTTTCGGATCCTTGGGGTTGATGTTTCCGACAAAGACAAAGGTGAAGTCCGCAGGGTTCGCAAAGCGTGCCTTGTAAACCGCTAACGCCTTATCGAGACTCACGCGGTCGAGCATCTCGTTATTGAAGAGGATCGTACGCGGCGAGTGGTTCGTTGACATCATCTGCACGGAGTCGGAGAACGCAATCTTCGGGTTCTTGTCGCGGTTAGCGAGCTGATTACGCATGAGTCCCATGAAGGTCTCGTACGCTTTCTCGTCGCGACGCGGCGCCGTGAAGTAGAGGTACGTCAGCTGCAACATCGTCTCGAGGTCCTTGATAGACGACGAACCGTGCATCCGCTCCACGTTCTCGGAGATCTCTGCGGAGACAGAGACGGTCTTGCCCGTCAGGGCTTTCTCCAGCTGGGTTGCCGAGAAACGACCGATACCGCTCATCTCAATCAGCGAAGTAGCCACTTCTGCGGACGGCAGATCTTCGGTCTTCACTTGCGAAAGACCACCTTTGGAGAACGCCTGCATGAGGATCTCGTCGGCTTTGTACTCCGTGGGATGGAAGACCACTTTGATGCCGTTAGAGAGGATCCATTCGGTAGCCTCTATCTCTTCGTTCTCACGGAAAGATTTGATCTTGCCCTTATGCGGCGCCTTCTTCACGAGCTCGGTGTCGATAATCTCCTCTACGGGCGCTTCGATCGCCAAGTCGCTTTGCCCTGCGATGGAAGCTAAGATGGTCTCCTCAGACGGAATATTGACGCCCTCTTTCTCCGGACCGGAGATAGCGACGGTCGGGTTCGCATGGATAAGCGCTTTCGCTACATTATTCACGGTCTCCAGCGATACGAGCGGCAGAACCGCCTGCACAAAATCGTACTCCCATTGAGCACCCGGCATGGACTCGCCGTCCTCGAAATTACGGATACACTCCCGCGCCAAGGTGATGTTACGACGGGTGTTACGCTCGTTGTAGTATTTCTCCATAGAGTTCATCTTCTCACTCTTGACGCGCTCCAACTCAGCGTTGGTAAAGCCGTAACGGTGCATCTTCTCGAGTTGGAAGAGCAGGTCGTTGAAGGCCTCGGTCTCGCGGCCCTCTTTGGGAATCACGACGCCGTAGAACGCATCCATCTTCTTCGCTGCCTCGCCATACTGACATCCGGCACCGGTGAAGGACGCTTTGGGGTCTTGGGAGAGCTCCGAGAAGCGGTTGTTGAGCATGTCGCAAGCTAACTCACGAACGAGGTTGAGCATGTACTCCTGCGCCGTTCCCTGCATGGCTTCGGGCAGCTGGTCGAACTTATACTCCATCGTCACGCGGCTGCCTTCGGCTTCTTTGTCCGTCACGATAGCCACCAGCGGTTTGTCGTTGTGGTTGACGGTATAGATAGGCCGCTCGCCGTAGTTGGCACGACGGGGGACATCCGCCCAGAGGGCTTTAATCTTCGCCTCGATGGAATCGACGTTGATGTCACCCACTACGATAATCGCCTGGTTGTCCGGTCCGTACCATTTATGGTAGTAGTCACGGAGGGCTTGGTATGCGAAATTATTGATGACCGCGGTGTCGCCGATGACGTCACGTTTGGCGTACTGGGTACCCGGGTACATCTTCGCGTTCATCTCTTTCCATATACGCCGGCGTGCCGTGCGACCCGTACGCCATTCCTCGAGGATGACGCCGCGCTCCGCATCGATCTCTTCGTCCAGAAGGAGCAGACCGCAGCTCCAGTCGTGCATGACAAGGAGCGCCGAGTCCACGATTCCTGCGCGGTACGTCGGTACATCCGAGAGACGATAGACGGTCTCGTCGATAGAGGTATAGGCATTGATGTTTCCGCCGAAATTCACACCCACGGACTCGAAATAATTGATGATGCCTTTGCCCGGGAAGTGTTGGGTGCCGTTGAAGGCCATATGCTCCAGAAAATGCGCCAGACCGTTCTGGTGATCCTCTTCGAGGATAGCACCCACAGCTTGTGCGATATGGAACTCTGCGCGCTGTTTGGGTTGTTCGTTATGACGGATATAATAGGTCAATCCGTTGTCTAACTTGCCGTAACGTACCTCGGGGTCAATCGGCAGTTTCTCCGGCGCTTCCTGCGCCGGGAGAGTCATCGCTGCAATAATGAGCGAGAGAGTAAAAACGAGTTTCTTCATTTATGCTTCGTTTTGAGGATTTGCGTTTTCTTCTGTTTTCTTCTTGCGCGGCGCACGACGTTTGGGCTTCGCGGCTTTCTCAGCTTCCGCGATAGCGGCATTGGCCTCCAAGAGTTCGTCTCCGCGGCTCTTCCACGGTCTCGGACCGAGGATACGCTCCACGTCTTCGGAGGTGATCACCTCGCGGTCGATGAGCAGTTGGGCTATCTGATGATGCCCTTCCGCATGGTCGGTCAGGATCTGCTTGGCACGTGCCATCTGGTCGGCGATGATACGCTGGGTCTCCTGGTCAATGGTGGTAGCCGTATGCTCGGAATAAGGCTTCGTGAAGCCGTAGTCGTACCGGCCGGTGGAGTCGTAGAAGGAGACATCTTTGAGTTTCTCACTCATGCCGTAGTAAGCCACCATGGCGTACGCCTGTTTGGTTGCGCGCTCGAGGTCATTGAGGGCGCCGGTAGAGGTCTGCTCGAGGAAGAGCTGCTCTGCGGCACGACCACCCAATAACGAGCAGAGCTCGTCGAGAATGTGCTCCTCGTTGGTCAGTTGCCGCTCCTCGGGTAAGTACCATGCGGCACCTAAGGCCATTCCTCGCGGCACGATGGTCACTTTGACCAAGGGGTTCGCCCATCGCAGCATCCAGCTGATGGTAGCGTGGCCTGCCTCGTGGTAAGCGATGGATTTCTTCTCCTCTTCGGTCATGATCTTGTTCTTCCGCTCCAGACCACCCACGATACGATCGACGGCATCCATGAAGTCCTGTTTGCCGATCTTCTTGCGTCCGCCGCGGGCAGCTATCAACGCCGCCTCGTTGCAGACGTTCGCGATATCCGCTCCGGAGAAGCCCGGCGTCTGCTTGCTCAGGAAATCGATATCCACCGTCTCGTCAAGTTTGAGCGGACGGAGGTGTACCTGGAAGATCTCCTTACGCTCCTGGAGGTCCGGCAACTCGACATGTATCTGCCGATCGAAACGTCCGGCACGAAGGAGTGCGGCATCGAGCACATCGGCGCGGTTCGTAGCGGCAAGGATAATCACGCCGCTGTTCGTTCCGAAACCGTCCATCTCCGTCAGGAGCTGGTTCAACGTGCTCTCGCGCTCGTCGTTACCGCCGGTCATGACGCCTTTTCCACGGGCACGACCGATAGCGTCTATCTCATCGATGAAGATGATAGCCGGGGCTTTCTCTTTCGCCTGACGGAAGAGGTCACGCACGCGGCTTGCACCGACGCCGACGAACATCTCCACGAAGTCCGAACCGCTCATCGAGAAGAAAGGTACTCCGGCTTCGCCGGCAACGGCTTTGGCAAGCAAAGTCTTACCCGTTCCCGGAGGGCCTACGAGAAGCGCTCCCTTGGGGATCTTCGCACCGATCTCCGTGTATTTCTTGGGGTTCTTGAGGAACTCAACAATCTCCTGCACCTCCTGTTTGGCGCCATAGAGACCTGCCACATCTTCGAAAGTCACTTTGTCTTTTTTCTCCTTGTCAAAGAGCTGTGCTTGGGCTTTGCCCACGCCGAAGATACCTCCTCCCAGGCCGCTTCCCATGCCTCGTCCGAGATAGACGAAAAAGAGGATCATCAGCACGAAAGGAAGGATATTGACGAGTATCAGATACCAGTAGTCATGGCTCTTGACATACGTCACGTCGATAACCGCTTTGCCATCGGCTTTGCGGCTGGCGTTCACGGAGTCCATGTATTTGGAGAACTCCTCTACGGAAGGCACCTGAGTTCGCAACTGTCCTTTCGCTTTCTCGCCGTCGCCTTGCGTACCGAAGACCATGGTATAGTGTTGCGGACGCACGGTAGCGGTAGCTTTCAGGTCATCGGCTACTTCGATCTTCTCAATCGTTCCCGCCTCGATATATGCGGTCAGTTTGGTATAACTCAACTCCTTGCTTGCTCCATTGCCTTCTTTGTCTCCGAAGAGATAGAATCCAAGGATGGCGAAAGCAGCGGTATAAAGCAGGATGCCGATCCATCTCCTCGGACCGGAAGGTTGCCCGTTCGGATTATTCGGGCGGGGTTGCTGTCTTGAATTTCTTTTTTCTGCCATAGCTTATTCCTCTGGAAGTTCTGTCACTTTTCCATCAGCCCAAAGGTGCTCAATGTCGTAAAAAGCACGAGGCTCACGCTGCATGACATGTACAAAAATAGTGCCATAATCCATCGCGATCCACTCGGCATTCTCCTGTCCGGCTACGGAGAGAGGATGTACGTGGGTCGTCGTGCGCACGAAATCATCAATCTCGTCCGCGATAGCGGCTACCTGGGTGTTACTCTGTCCCTCGCAGATGACCATCATCTCGACGGGAGCCTCTTTGATCTTGCGTAAGTCAATGGTTACGATTCTTTGTCCTTTGCGGTTGCGGATACCTTCGACGATGGTATCCATCAGTTTTTTGGTGCTTATCTCTTTCATATATTCATTTGGGTATATTCAAACCTTTGCGGGTGCAAAGGTACGACTTTTTTTTGACATATGCAAATTTTTCTTGCAAAATGTCTTTTGCTCTTGCATATGTGCAATTTTTGTTGTACCTTTGTGCGCAAATACGAACGAATAGTATGGAGTACGAGATTATTTCCGAGCGGCAGGAGAAAGTGCTGCGGTATCTGGAGGACCATCACATCCCCTTCACGACCTATAACCACCCCGAAGGCAAGACCATCGAGGAGGCGAAGCGTTGGTGGCATGACGACGGGTCGGTGCATTGCAAGAATATCTTCATGCGCAATCACAAGGGCGACCAACATTACCTCATCTGTTTCCCTTGCGACGAAGACTTGGCGATTCATGACATAGAGCATTGGCTGAAGGAGATTCTCGTCTCCCAGGGCAAGAAAGCCCCCGGCAAACTGTCGTTTGCTTCGCCCGAACGGATGATGCGTTATTTGGGCCTGGAACCGGGTTCTGTCAGCCCTTTCGGGCTTATTAACGATGTAGAACACCACGTCATTCTCTTTCTCGACAGCCGTTTGAAAGAAGCCCCTTCGCTCTCTTTCCATCCCAACGACTGCCGCGGCACGGTCGTCATCTCCCAAGACGCTTTTCAGCAATACCTCTCCTCCCTCGGCAACACCGTAGAGTATTTGCATATTTAGTATCTCCAAGTACTAAAAACCATCAAAAAAAAGATTTATACCGATAGCTTTTCGTTTTGTAAGGCGCTATCGTTCCGTATCCGAGTCGTATGCCTCCCGTACGAGGCAGGTATACGGGAAAATGTACGATTATTAAGATTTGCACGTTATATCCACATTCCCCTAATTGTGGCGCGAGATATGCTGTTTGGAAGGTTTTTAGAAGGTAGTTGAAAGGTATATGATTATTAAGAATAAGGTAAAAAGTCAAAAGTAAAACGGATAATACCACTCATTTAAAACTACATTTAATAAAACAAACATACGAACACTGAAAATAGTGCCCGTATGTTTCTATTGTTGTTACCAAATTAATTGATCACAAATCCTCAACGACTACTGCGTTTGTCGGTTTATAAGGAATTGTTACACCTGGTTTTACATGGATTGTTAATGTCTCTACGCTCTGAGCTGTTATATATCTTTCAGAAGCACTTATAGCAGTAGAATGGAACCAAGAGTCGTTAGTAATCTCACTGCCATCGCCAATATAATAGATATCGCTTAACAGCCTACATTGCGCAAATGTACCAGTCGCTAAATAATTAATGTATGGACCTTTCTTTAAATTATAGCAAGCTAGGAACGTACATGCTTGATTCCCATAATAATTAAAACTACCCGTGTTTGTTCCATATGCTGCTGGCGCGAAATATAACTGGCTAGCATCCGTTAGCATACCCATCCAGAAAAATATTTTAGATAGTGTTGAATATACTGTATCGTTTGAATGTTCTGCAAATGAATCTCCATAAACTAATGAGAGGATATTACCACCTGCATGAATTTCTGCTTCTAAACAGTCTTCACATCCAAATTGGTCATCTCCGCTAAACTCTGTATAGATATTACTATTTGTGGTACGCATAAATCCCCACCAATCAGAACCCCAGAATGAATTCGTCGATCCATTTATTCCCCGTAGATATACTTTTGTGTTGGCAGGTATTACAGTGAATGTCTCAATATTTCTGGCAGAAGTTGGAACAGCTGCCGTCCAATTGACTTTATCAAATGAATAATCAATATTGCAATAGTTATTGTTCCAATTGATTAAGAACTCTTGATTACCCTCCAGCCATAAGTACTCATTTTTGCTTGCTTCTATGGAAGGCACATCATTCGGACAAACGGTGTCATGAACTGTGATATACACCGTATCATACACCTCTTTGATAATTGTGCGCGGAAGGAGGATATGCAAGGTGTCAGCGGGTTCGCCTTCACCAAATGTTACACTGTCGATTTGAGCTATCGGATTGCCCATCATCAAATTACCATTGTACCAGAAATACTGGTTTGTTTGTGCATTTGCACAGAGCGCCATTATGAAAACGGCTAAAGATAAAAAGAACTTTTTCATAACTTTAATGTTTTATAAATTTAACTGTTTGAGTATTCAAAAGAAGCAAGTACTCGCCTTGGGGCAGAGGACTTACATTGAGTGTCGCATTCCCATTTTGCAGGTTTGCGGTTTGCAGTAAGCGTCCGTTGATGTCAAAGATATACACCTTCTCGCCTTGTGCATTTTCAATAACAAGTCTGTCTTGGGTGGGATTCGGATAAACACGACAAGTTGTGGCACTTTGCACATCGTCAATACCGGTTGATTCATTGGGCTCTCCATAGCGAATGTGACGGATGTCCTTGATCGCCGCCTTTGAAAGTAAGAAGTCGCCATGAGAGAACACTAAGAGCGAATCCGGCGTCACTTTCACATAGCCGATTTGCACAAGTGTGTTAGCTTGTTCATCGCCATTTAACGGCTGGATGATTAGCGCCGTTTCTGCCATCGCTATGGTGGAGCAATACAAAAGTGTAAATAAAATATTCTTTTTCATTTTGTGATTAATTAGTCGGAAATTGTTGCTACATAATTATGCTTGTGATTTCGAGAATTAATTACGATTACATAATCTTTCTCAAATGGTTGAGCTAAATAGCATTTGTTTTTAAAAAAGATCCAATAACTTGTATCTTCTTTTTTAGACTGATAAGTCCATAATTCTCCTAACCCTAATGGCTCTACTTCACCATCTGGAAAAATCTCTTTGAATATAACAATTCCAGCGGGATTTCCATTCATTTTTAGATTCTTTTTGTTCATGGCAATCAAAATATTAATTTGCCTACTCTTCATCGGATTTTCGGCTTACTCCGTTTATAATTAATTATTTGTATATACAACAAAAAACGCGAATAACTATTTGTTATCCGTTTCTCGAGGCTGTAGGAAATGCCTTAGTTATCAGATATGCAAACAGAAACTCGCGCCGTGTATATATCCGCCAACACACTATTAGAACGATCCAATAGTGTGGGCGAGTTTTACACTCGTGAGCATCTACTTACTTGTTCTCTGAATAACTATCTCTCAACTTCCTACATTTCGAGAAATCAGATTACAAGCGTGTAAACGCTTTTTCAATATGTTTTAGCGCAACGCTTTGCGCTCTTTATTTCTATATTTTTTACGCTGTCGGTGAGGTCAGACCTGGGAAGTATTTTATGCCGGAGTACCTATTTCATATAAATACTCAGGGGCAAAGCCTATTTCATTGGACCAATCCACCGAAAAAGGATCCAGCTTAAACTGACGGAAATAATCCATATTTTGCAGCTTCCGGCAAATGCCTTTCTGCGCTAACGGCCAAAAATCCACCAATTTAGTCGCGCCATCATTAAACGATAGGCGCAATACATAATTGCGGATGTAGTCAGCACTTGTTACTTTTAAAATAGGATTCATAATTTCCTCCTTTCTTATTGCAAAGGTGTGATCTTCATTGGGGCTTCGGATTTACCTAACCGCTCCCAGTTTGCCAATAATTCATCCTGATGCAAATCAAGCCACTCGTACACCAAACGTAAAGCGCGGCGAGGGAGTGAACCTGTAATAACACCATCCTTTATGGTTATAATAGCTTCGTAATCTTGGTACTTCACATGAAAATGAGGCGGATTGTGCTCACTCATGTACATATAAATCACTATTCCATAAAAAGAACTAATTTCAGGCATAATTTTCTTGTATTGATGATTTTGCGCTGCAAAGATACTACAAATTTTGCAAATACAAATTTTATCTGTTTAGCACAGACAAATAATAGCTATGCTTGCATAAGATGGTATTTGTATGGGCAAAACAGGAAACCGTTTTAGCGGTTCTCAAAAAATGTCCGCGATGCTTAGTATATGTCCTTATGGGGTCCCCGAAAATCTTTAATTTTTGGGGAGAGCGGAGGCAGGAGTTGCTTTGTCGATTTAGAGGATCGGTATCGACCGTCGCAACCTCCTTGCCGAACGCGAAGCGAACGTATTTTCGGTGGGACCCTGTTTATTTATATAATAAATAGGGAGGACCGACGTTACTACAAAATAAAAAAATGACATACGCAAGTAAATTTACTACTTTTATATATTTTTCATACTTTTTCATGCCCCGAAATTTGCATATTTCAAAAATTTTTCGTACCTTTGCGTCGGATTTAGAAGATCGCCCGCTACATAAACAACCCCCGCCACGGACCAATCCTAGACTTTATAGCACAAATGACACTCCTAATCCGCTGCAAATAAACCACTTATACAACATGTCGAAGCACTTAAAAACACAGGTCATTGACGCTTTGAAATCCTCAATCGCGACCTTTGTGGACATCCCTGCTACGCGCATCGATAACCGCCGCAAAAGTCCATCCGGACGCCACTATAGAGGCGTGCGGTACTTCTACCTGAGTGCCGGCTTCGACTCGTACATAGGCGCGCTGGACGAGCAGAAACTCGGCCGTAAGTACAAGAAACGCATCATCGCACGCCGCTCTCGCTTCCATAAAGGCCTCTTCCAACTCTATACCTTCCATTTCCCGAAAAAATGGTCCGCTGCCTGCGTAGCCAACCGCGAACTTATCAAAGAAGCCCAACGCCAAGCCCACGCCCTCGAGCACGCCCATACCCCCGAAGCACTCGAATGGCGGCTGCGGTTCTTCCATCATTATTTCAACGTCGTCAAAGGCCACGCCAAGCCCGCTCCCGGACTCAAAGCCTACGGCTATTTCTTCCAATATACCTACGTCTGTATCTACCGCGAGCTCCAGGCGCAAGCCCAAGAAACCAAAGCCCGCCAAACCCGGCAATCACCTGCCATAACCAACGCACAACTCAAGCACTTTGCGGAAGACGTCACCTTCGAACCCATCTATCCCAAAATCAACCACCGCTCACACCCCCTTCCAAACCCTCTCTCACACACCCTCAAA
The DNA here is from genome assembly GCA_900316845.1 of uncultured Bacteroidales bacterium. GTDB lineage: Bacteria > Bacteroidota > Bacteroidia > Bacteroidales > Paludibacteraceae > Colicola. The sequence goes on along the minus strand of ONEG01000004.1, from coordinate 115,316 downwards.
TGCCCCCTTCCACCCCTCCTCTTTCGTCCATTGTACCGCCTGAGAGGCGGCGACGCCCCCCGCTGGTCTAACTCTCGGCCTACCCCGCCGAGCGGTATTTAGTGCCGCTAAGCAAAAAAATCGCAAAAAAATTTGCGTATATCGATTTTTTGTATTATCTTTGCAGCCGAATTAGGTTATTGGTATCTGTAGTACCACCTATAGATTAACCTTTCGTGTAACCTATAGCATAAGTTTAACAAACAATTTAACCATTTATGAAAAGAGTTTCTATCTTCTCACTTCTCTTGCTGAGCATGTTCTTGGCAAGTTGTACGACGTACCAGTTCACGGCCCGTCAGACGGAGATCAACAACCGTCAGATGGACACGAAGGTACAGCGCGCCGCCATTCAGGTGGATTACAACCGTCAGGTAACGGCGACCTCCAACTACCAGATCACTCGTAGAGACGCTATCAACGAGGCTGAGTTCAACTGTATCCGTGACGAGAAAATCGATGTTGTAGTAGATCCTATCTACAAAATCGAGTTCAACCCGTTCAAGTTCAAGAAAAACTACCGCGCCACCATCATCGGTTTTGCCGGCAAGTACGAAGAGAAAGAGAACTTGCTGGACGAGTCGAAGAAATACACGATTGAGGACATCGAGAAATACAAACTGCTGTATGATCCGAGTTTCCTGCCGTACTACTACCAACAGCCTATTCCTGCCGGCGGCGATGTATATAACTACTACATCAAATCAGGCGCAGGCGTAGCTCCTGCAGCTCCGGCAAAGAGTCCGATTGTCAGCAAGACCGCTCCGTCTATCATGCTGAAAAACCAACAGCCGGCTCGTCCGTTCAAGCAGATCAGCCGTGATGATATTCGCAAAGCGAAACAACTTCGCGATGCAGGTATCAGCATGAGTGTTATCGGTACTATTATGTGTTTACCGATGGGTGTAACGATGGTAGCATGCGGATATGAGAAATATACTTCTTCTTCCGGTTATACTTATAGAGAGCCACGTGAAGAAGTTCAGATTCCCGGCTTTGTGTTCATAGGAGTCGGCGGTGCGATGGCTGTTGCGGGTGTTCCGATGGCTTGCGTCGGAAGCGTTCGCTACAAGAAAGCGAAAAATGCACAACCTATGGATATAACACTGAATAGTAATAAAAACGGTTTGGGCATCGCCCTTCATTTCTAAAACAGGAGAACCATTATGAAAAAGATATTTTTAGCAAGTTTGTGCGCTATCGCGCTTTCGAGTTGTACTATCTATCAGTACTCCGGTCGTGACGCGGCTATCAACCGCCAGAAAATCCAGGCCACTCCGACAATTGTGGATGTAAGAGCGGATTTCACCAAACGTGTCAACGCCACTTCCAACTGGCAGAAGACGCTTGAGCAGGCCAAGGAAGAGTGCAAGTATCTGGCTATCACCACCAATAATATCGACATTGTGGTAGATCCGATATACCAGATCCAAGTCCGTCCGCACAAGATCCGCAAGAGATATAAAGCTGTTCTCACGGGTTTTGCCGGTTACTATATCAACTCCCGTACTCCGATGGAGGATATGAACCAGATCAAGAACTTCACCCGTGAAGAGATTGAGAACTACCTGTTGCTGCATCAGTCGGAGATGATCCTGCCGTACTTGTACCAACCGCAGCAGCCGACAGGCGACGTGATCAATGTTCATTCCGATCACTCGAAGAACGCTCCCAAGTGCGAGAAGAAAGAGGCAGTAGCTCCGGCTCCCGAGGAAGTAACTCCTGCTCCGGCTCCGGCTAAAGTTCAGGAAAAAGCATCGGAAAAAGCTCCGGCTCCGACTAAAGAGCCCACTTCGTTCAGAAAGAGGAAAAAATAATCATTCTTCATAAAAAAGATACAATCGTATCGTTTTTAGCGAAAAAAAGTGGCATGCGCTTGCGTATGTCATTTTTTTGTTGTACCTTTGCAGCCGAAATGTGCACGTACGTGTACGCTTGTGCTATGTGCGCAAGTAATAATGTATAACAAAACGTTTTTATTTTATGAATTATTCGGAGTACAGAAACCCGATTTAGTTTATTTAAAGAAATGAAAGAAGAAACCCTTCTAGGCGGAGGCCGCTCTTCCCAGTCCGTTGGGAAGACGCTCCGGGGAAAAAATCCGTTTATCATTGAGGTGAACCACGTTTTCAAGCAGTTTGAGGACGGGAAGTTCGCACTGAATGACGTTAGTCTGCAGGTAAAAAAAGGTGAGTTCGTGACCATCCTGGGCCCTTCGGGTTGCGGAAAAACGACATTACTGCGTTGCATCGCAGGATTTCAGGTAGCCAGCAGTGGTGACATCTTGTTGAAAGGTGAGGACGTGACGAAGACGCCGCCTTACAAGAGGCCGGTGAACACGGTGTTTCAGAAGTATGCCCTGTTTCCGCATCTGAATGTGTTTAACAACGTAGCGTTCGGCCTGAAGCTGAAGAAAGAAGACCCCGAGACGATCAAGAAGAAAGTGCGCAAGGCGCTGAAGATGGCGAACATGACGGGCTACGAGGAGCGCAAGGTAGATACCCTCTCCGGCGGTCAGCAACAACGTGTGGCGATAGCCCGCGCGATTGTCAACGAGCCGGAAGTGCTGCTGCTCGACGAACCGCTGAGCGCTTTGGATCTGAAGATGCGGCACGACATGCAGATCGAACTCAAGGAGCTGCACGAGAAACTCGGTATCACGTTTATCTACGTGACGCACGACCAGGAAGAAGCCCTGACGCTGAGCGACCGCGTGGTGGTGATGAACGAAGGAAAGATTCAACAGATCGGTACTCCGACAGATATTTATAACGAGCCGCAGAACTGCTTCGTCGCGGATTTTATCGGCGAGAGCAATATCCTCAGCGGCACGATGATCAAAGACAAGAAAGTAGAGTTCTGCGGCCAGGTGTTCGATTGTATCGACACGGGTTTCGGCGAGAACAACCCCGTGGACGTCGTCATCCGGCCGGAAGATATCTATGTGTGGCGCAAGGAGGATGAGAAACGCGGAAAAATAATCGGACAGGAAGAGGATGACTACGAGGACCGCGTGCCGAAGGGGAAATTCACGAAATGGTACGGCGAGGTGCAGAGCTGTATCTTCAAGGGCGTGCACTATGAGATGCGCGTGCTGACGGCGGATAACTATGAGTTCCTCATACAGGACTACCATGAGTACCTGCCGGGCACCGAAGTGGGCATGCTCGTGCGGCCGGAAGATATCCAGATCATGAAGAAAGAGCACTATATCTACAACTATTTCGAAGGCGAAGTGCTCAAGAACGGCAAGGTGCGTTTCATCGGCGCCGAGTGGGAAGTGCAGCCCAAACAAATCGAAGGTCTCGAGCCCGGCGAGAAAGTGCAAGTCAAAGTGCCGTTCCGCTCCATCGACCTGCAGGACTACGAGGAAGAAGGCAAGCTCTCCGGCGAAGTACATTTCATTCTCTATAAGGGCAACCACTACCATTTGACCATCCGTACGGACGAGGGTTACGACCTGTACGTCAACACGAACGACGTGTGGGACGATGGCGACCGCGTAGGTATTGTCATTCCGACGAAAGAGATATTAATAGAGAGGCCTACCCCCGACCCCTCCCTGAAAGGAGGGGAGAAAGGATCTGAGCAATGAATAAGATACTTCAAATAGCTTCTTCACGTCGGACGTGGGCATGGCCGTATATATTGTTCATGCTGCTTTTCGTAGTGCTGCCGCTGATTCTTGTGGGCGTCTATGCGTTCACGGACATCGACGGACATTTCACGGTACGCAATTTCGCGAAGTTCTTTTCTCATAGCGAAGCCATCCAGACCTTCCTGTACTCGGTGATGATTGCGGTTTTCAATACCGCAATCTGCCTGCTGATCGGTTATCCGGCGGCGTATATCATGGCGCAGGAGGACTTCAAGACACCGAAAGTGATGGCGATGTTGTTCATCCTGCCGATGTGGATCAATTTCCTGCTGCGAACGGTAGCGACGGTAGAGCTGTTTAACATGCTCGGTCTGCCGTTGGGCGAAGGGGCGTTGCTTTTCGGCCTTTGCTACGACTACCTGCCGTTCATGATCTACCCGATCTACAACACGCTGCAGAAGATGGATAACTCGCTTGTGGAAGCGGCTCAAGACTTGGGTGCCAGCCGCTGGCAGAGTTTCTGGAAAGTGATTGTGCCGCTCAGTATGCCGGGCGTCTATAGCGGCGTAGTGATGGTCTTCATGCCGACGGTCTCGACCTTCGCGATAGCAGAACTGCTGACGCATAATAACATCAAACTGTTCGGTAGCCTCATTCAGGACTACATCACCACGACCGACCTGCTGAACTACGGTGCGGTACTGTCGCTCGTGCTGCTGATCATCATCGCCCTGACGTCGTTCTTCGGAGACAATAACAATGACGGAGAGAAAGGAGGGATGATATGAGAAGGCTTTTCGAAATATCGAAATATCGGTATATCGGTATATCGATTGCGATGCTATGCAGCGTGATCGCCTTTGCGCAATCGAACCTGACGTACGAGCTGAAGGTCGGTGCGACAGGGGACGTACAGGTACTGACGGACTTCCCGGAGAGTTACGCCGGGGAGAAGGTGAATATCAGGGTGGAGACCGCTGCGCTCAAAGTAGAAAGTCAAAAGACCGCTGCGCTCAAAGACTTGGATTTCGTCTTTGTGAACGAGGGTCCGGTAGAAGGCTTCGATAGCATCTATAGTTTTACGGACGAAGCGGATGTACGATGGGCCGTATGGCGGAACGGAAAAGAGATCAAGAACCGCGCACAGCGGGTATTGGTCGGCAACGCGTATAACACCTTCGAGGCGTACCTGCATGAGCAGTTGGACAAGAAAAAGAACCGCGGATGGATCTGGTGGGTCTTTGCCGGGCTGCTGCTGATAGGCACCGCCATTTATGGCGGCTACATCTTCTATAGCCGGCGCAAAGAACGTGACCTGAGTCCCGTGGAGCAAGAGACGCTTCGTCGCCAGCGGATGGGTCTGCGGCGTCATTACGGTTCGCAGCTCTATCTCTGGCTGCTGCTGATGGTGCTGTACGCGCCGATTGCGCTGATCGCCGTGTTCTCGTTTACGAAGAGCAAGGTCTTGGGTAACTGGACGGGCTTCTCGATGGATCTGTACGCGAACCTCTTTACAGGCCAGGCCGACGCGGGGCTGAACAGCGCCATCTGGTACACCGTGGTCATCGCGCTTGTGGCGGCTACTTGTGCTACTATACTCGGTACGCTGGCGGCGATCGGCATCTACAACATGCGCGCCAGAAGCCGCAAGGTGGTGAGTCTGCTGAACTCCGTGCCGATGATCAACCCGGATATCATCACCGGTATTTCGCTCTTCCTGCTGTTTGTGGCATTGGGCATGAGTCAAGGTCTGGCAACCGTTTGCATCGCGCATGTGGTGTTCTGTACGCCGTACGTGGTACTGAGTGTGCTGCCGCGACTGAGCCGCATGAACCCCAACACGTATGAGGCAGCGCTGGATCTTGGTGCTACGCCGGGTCAGGCGTTGCGGATGGTGATGCTGCCGGAGTTATGGCCGGGCATGCTGAGCGGATTCATCCTGGCGCTGACGCTCTCTGTCGATGACTTCGGCGTGACGTTCTTTACCAAAGGCTCCGGAGGTCTGGAGACGCTCAGTACGTTCATCTACTCCGACGCCCGCAAAGGCGGTCTGACACCGGAGTTGAGACCGTTGTTTACCATCATCCTGTTAGTGATGTTGACCGTTTTAATTTATATCAATATACGTAATTCTAAACAAGAAGAAAAATGAAGAAAGTAATTGTTTCCATGCTGGCTATCGCAGCCATCGTGTTAAGTTCCTGCGGCGGTTCTGACCGCGCGCATCAACTCAAAGTACTGAACTGGGCGGACTACATCGACGAGAACGTCAAGACGAACTTCGAGTCCTGGTACTACGCACAGACCGGTGAGAAAGTGGAGCTGGTTTATGAGACATTCGACATCAACGAGACCGCGCTGACGAAGATTGAGGTCGGTCACGAGGACTACGACGTGTTCTGCCCGTCGGAGTACATCATCGAGCGAATGCTGAAGAAAGGTCTGGTACAGCCGATCCGGAAAGAACTGATCGCTGACTCCATCTGGTATTTCGACAACATCTCCCCGTTCGTGACGGAGAAGTTCCAGCAGATGGCGCCGAGTGCAGACGTTAAGGTGAGCGACTACACGGTAGGTTACATGTGGGGCACGACAGGCTTCATCTACAACCCGCAGTTTGTGAACCGCGAGGACCTGAAGAGCTGGGCAGCGGTACTGGATCCGAAATTCGAGAACAAGATCCTCATGAAGGATGCTTTCCGCGACGTGTATTCGGTATTGGTACTGTACGCTTTTGCTGACCAAATCGAGGCAGGCGAAGTGACGCGTGACGAACTCGTTCGCGACATCACCCCGGAGCGCGTAGCTGCGGTCAAAGACATTCTGCTGAAGGCAAAAAAACAGATCTGCGGATGGGAGGTTGACTTCGGTAAGGAGGAGATGACCAAAGGCAAGGCTTGGATGAACCTCAGCTGGTCCGGCGATGCGCAGTTCGCTATCGAAGAGGCAGCCGAGATGGGCGTCATGCTTGACTACATCGTACCGCAAGAGGGTTCGAACGTGTGGTTCGACGGATGGGTAATCCCGAAATACGCAAAGAACGTGAAAGCCGCTACGTACTTCATCGACTATATGTGCCGTGCAGACAATGCGTTGGCAAACATGGACGAGATCGGTTATGTATCTTGCGCAGGCGGTCCGTTGGCTGCTGCTGATGTATTAGCGGAGCAGAACGACGAAGAGGAGTGGCCCGAGACCGTGGACGCTTCTTATTTCTTCGGCAATGACCCGATTGAGGTGGACGGCGAGTCACTTGACCCGCACGCGCTGCACCTCAACCCCGTTTATTATGCAGACAAGAGTATCATCGACCGTTGCGCGCTGATGCACGACGCCGGCGAGAGCCAGGAGATGTTGCTTGAGATGTGGAATGAAATCAAATTAGCACGATAATGGACCGCTTCGCAAAAAGAGTAAAGACCGCTTCGCTGAAGGAACAAAGACTTGCTTCCATCGGCAGAATCATTTGTGTCTTTATTCTTTATTCCTTATTCCTTACTCCGCTCTATGCCCAGACGACGGAGATGGAGACGCAATACAATGCCTTATCCGCCCGTTTCGACGGACGTGACAAGTTATTGCAACGCGACCTGAAGGAGTACCTGCAGGCTTATCCGTACACCACGTTTCTGGATGAGATCCATTTCATGCAGGGCGTGCTGCAGGTAGAGAAAGGACATTACAAACAGGCGCTGAAGGTCTTGGAGCCGATTGATGTACACGCCCTGACGCGTCCGCATCAACAGGACTACTCCTTCTATCGCGGGTACGCGTACCTGATGATGCAGGAGTACCAGAGGGCGTCGATATACTTCGGCCAGCTCTCCAAATCCGAGAACCGATACAAAGTTCGCGGGACGTATTACTACGCGTACTGCATGTACAAACAGGAGAAATACGACAAGGCTCTGCCGGCCTTTAAGGCGCTGGAGAACGAACCGACGTACGCCAAGACCGTGCCGTACTACATCGTTCAGATCGAGTATGCGCAGGGCAACTACGAGGAAGTCGAGAGCCGTGCGGAGGTGTTACTGCGCGAGCACCCCGAGAGCACGAACAACGGCGAGCTTCATCGTCTCTTAGGCGAGATAGCGTACCATAAGGGCGAAAACGAGGCAGCTGCCGAGCACCTGAAGCAATACATGAAGATGGCGGCAGAGCAGGAGGAAGAACTCGTGCGTAACGATGTTTATATGCTCGGTATGGCGCAGTACCGTTTGGGTCACTACGACGAGGCGGTACAAGCGCTCAAGAAGGTGAAACAAGAGAACGACACCCTCTCCGAGGCGACCTGTCTGACGATGGGTAACGCCTATGTGCAACTCAATCAGCCCGAGCAAGCGAAGTTATCCTACCAGGCCGCAGCTAACTACGGTCTGACGCCGGCTATCAAAGAGGAGGCATCGTATAACTACACCCTCTGTACCTATCAGTCCTCGTCGGCTCTGGGCGAGTCCGTGCGGGCGTTCAATGACTTCCTGCACCAATTCCCGGATTCCAAATACGAGAACCGCATCTACCAGTTGCTCTCCGATGCGCTGATGCAAAGCAAGAACTACGCCGCCGCTATCTCGACGCTGGATTCGATACCGAACCCCACGCCGAAGATGAAAGAGACCAAGCAGTATCTGCGCTATCAGTTAGGCGCGGATAACTTCCTGCAAGGCAAGATGCAGCAGTCGGCAGAGTGGATGAGCGAGGTGCTGGCGCACCGTGCAGAGTCGGATAAATACACCTCCGAGGCCTACTACGTACGCGCCGAAGCAAACTACCGCTTGCGTCGCTACGAGGAGTGCGCCAAGGATCTGGATGCTTTCTTCGCTCGTCCCGATGCAAAACGCTCGCAGAACTACTCCATCGCACGGTACCTGCAGGGCTACACCTATTTCTCTCAGAACAAATACGACCAGGCGCGAGAGGCTTTCTCTATCTATATAGATGCCGCCTTGGCTACTGAACCGACCTACGCCGATGCGCTCAACCGAATAGGCGACTGCTACTTCAATGCCCGCCAGTTCCCGCAGGCCATCACCTACTATACGCAGGTGGCTAACCTCCAGGCAGCAGGTACGGATTATGCCCTCTTCCAGAGAGGTTACGCCCTTGGTTTGCAACGTAAATATTCGGAGAAGATCAGTGTCCTGCGTGACTTGGTGAAACGTTACCCGAAATCCGACTACGCGGATGATGGTGTCTATGAGATCGCCCGTGCGCAGTTGCAACAAGACGATGAGCGCGGAGCTATCGTGACCTACGAGCAGCTGCTCGCTTCGTATCCGCATTCGTCGGTAGCGCGCAAGGCTTCGTTGGAGCGCGCGATGCTCTATCGCAACCTTGGGCAGAACGACCAGGCTATCGCGGCGTACCGCAAGACGATAGAGACTTATCCGGCTACCGAAGAGGCTTACACGGCGCTCGATGCGCTGCAAGCGCTTTACGTCGAGACCGGAAACGTGAACGAGTATCTCGCCTACACCAAGAATCTGGCGAAGGTCAATATGAATGTCTCGACCAAAGAGGACAGCCTGATCTACGCCGCAGCAGAGATGCAATACATGCAGGCCGCGTACCAGAAAGCGACCGTCTCTCTCTCCAACTACCTCACCCAATATTGCGCCGGCGGACGGTATTGCACCGTAGCGCGGTACTATCTGGCGGACTCGTATTACCGTCTGGGTAAGAGTTCGGAGGCGTTGGCGCAGTACGCTGTATTAGCGGAGATGAACGCTAACCCCTATCAGGAGGAGGCAGCCACCCGCGTGGCGGAGATCTGCTACGACAAGGGCGATTACGCGTGTGCCTTAGAGGGCTTCTATAGGATGCATGCCTTGGCCTCGACCCGCGAGAACACGACGATTGCGCGGTTGGGTATCCTGCGGTGCTCTCAGGCGCTCGGTCGTCATCAGGCGGCTATCGACATAGCTGACCAGATCCTCAGTGACCAACCGCTGACGGAGGAGACAAAGGCCGAAGCGCTGTACGGCAGAGCCAAAGCCCGTGTGGCACTCGGTCAATGGACCAAAGCGCAACCGGACCTCCGGACGCTTGCTACCGAAGTGCGTACGGCACAAGGGGCAGAATCCAAATACCTGCTGGCGCAGAGTTATTACGAGCAGAAAGATCTGGATACCGCCGAAGCGCAAGTGATGGAGTTCACCCAGATGAACACCCAGCAGCAATACTGGCTGGCGCGGGCATTAGTGCTCCTGAGCGACATCAACAAAGCCCGTGGCGAGCTCTTCCAGGCGCGGCAGTACCTGCTCGTGCTGCAGCAGAACTATACCGTCCGGACAGATGACATCCACACGATGATCAGCCAACGGCTGGCGGAACTCGATGAATTAGACAAACCCGTAGAGAAGGAGGAAGAAAATGAAGACTAATTTCGATATATCGGTATATCGGTATATCGGTATATCGATGATGGCGCTCTTTAGCACCTCTGTTTTTGCGCAGCAGGACTCTGCTCTCAACCGTTCGGTGACCGTAGAGCGCGATTTTCAGCCGGTGATTCAGGCGGCAGGCAAAGTATCTACCAAGCCTGCTGTCATAGAGACCGAGATTGAGCCGACGAAAGTGGAGTACTCGGAGTTCAGCGCGGATGTGCAGCCTTCGGCTACCTTCCATCCCCTGCTCTCCCAACCGACGCGGTTTGAGCCATCAAGGCCCTACAACGGTTACATACGCGGAGCACTCGGCCATCCGAACACGCTCTTTGATTTCGGCTACCACCTGGACGACGGCAAGAAATCCATCCTCGATGTGTACGCCCATCATAAGGCGGAATGGGGTCTCGCGGCGCTCAGTAAGACGAAGGTGGGGCTGAATTTCACCCATCCTTTCTCTACCTGCGACCTCTATTTCGGCGTCAGCGGCGGAAATGTGTACTACCATAAGTACGGCCATTTCTACGACTACGCAGCGTTCTCTGCTACGAACCGCGATTTTGGGATGTGGGAGAAGAACAAAGTAGCATATGCTAACCGCGCGCCTCTGACCGACCGCGATAAGACCACCCTCTGGACCGCAGAGGTGTTCCTGGGTGTGAAGTCGAATCCCAAACAGGACGTCCAGTACCGCGTGCAGACCGGTTATGCGATCTTCGCCAAACCCGGAGCTGTAGCAGAGCACCAGCTGCGGACGCACGGTTCCTTCGATTGGCACGGAGAGGAGCACCATGTAGGGACAAACATCTACATGCAGAATAATTTCCTGCAGCTCAAAGGCAACCTGGCTGCGATTCCCGATTCGCTCTACCGCAGCAGACATAGCTTCCGCATCGAGCCCTATTATCAATATGAAGGAAAGCGCGTGCGCGTACACGTGGGCGTGAATCTGGATGTCAACCTCGGTCACGGACAGATGCTCTCCGGCGCACAAAACGTCTCGTTCGCTCCCTCGCCGCATATCAACCTCGAGGCGCAGATCGCCAAACAATGGCTGACTATCTACGCCGACATCGAGGGACACCATGGCTTGGGTAGCTTGCAGGAGTACATGGAGGAGAACCGCTATCGCATCATTCACGCGGGTATCATCGAGCCGCATTGCGCCGAATATACGCCGGTGGACGCGGAGTTAGGATTCCACATCCGCCCGTACCGCGACCTGTTACTCGAGATCCATGGCGGCTACGCCTATATGATGCACCAGGACGTTTGGATCGCCACTACCGACTCCGCGGCTGTCTTCGCGCCTATCAACCTCAAGTTGATGCAGGGTGATTTCACGTACTTCCACGCCGACTATCAGCGCGGCAAGATCGGTGGTCAGATCAACTATCATCTCCAGGACGCAGTGCGTATCAACCTCTCCGGCGACTACTACTTCTGGTCTGGTGACACGACGGTTTACGACCGCCCGAACTGGGAAGTGACCCTTCGCATCGACGGACAGATCAATAAGCATTGGTCGGTTTATTCGGATAACTATTTTGCCGGCAACCGTCTTGCGCTCTCGTACGACGGAACGAACTACACGGAGCACCACCTGCGTCCTACGGTTGAGCTGAACGCCGGCGTGGAATATAACATGTGGGTTGGTAAAAATGGTAAAATGGTAAATGATAAAATGGAAAATGGTATGACGCTCCGTCCGGAGCCGAAACCGAACCTGACGCTCTTCTGCCAACTCAATAACTGGCTCCACCGGAAGAACGATATCTACTACGGCTACCGCTCGCAGGGAATCAACTTCCTGCTCGGAGCTACCTTCCGCTTCTAACGAAAAAAGACTCGCTCACGCAGCGAGTCTTTTTCTTCTATATATCATATATCCGATAGCAAGAAGGAGTAACGGCAGGACGGCGTCGCCTATCGGGTGCTCCACCAATTGTTGCTCACCGGGCAGCGGTCCTGTGGGGTTAGGCGGTCCCGGAGCGCGTTTGGGTGAAGCCATACGCGCCATCTGAGGTGCTTCCTGTGCTTCCGGCTGCGAGACCTGACGTGTCGATGCTACGGCTACGAAACTCGTCATCGGCATCGTGGCACCCGTGCTCTGCGTATAGATGATCCCGCGCGAAGAGCCCGAACCGGACGAACCCGCAGCAGCCCAAGCGCCATTGCCTCCGCCGCCTACCGAACGCACCTCTGCGCTGGAATGCAGATACAGTCCTTTGCCGGTACCCGTAAAGGAGTTGGTCTCCGGCGAATGGTAGGTATAGCTGTACGACGTGTGATGGAACATCGATTGCGGAGCTGAGCCTCCACGCGGAGCCAACGGTGCTGCCGGCTCGGCTACCGGAGAAGGCTGGGTCACGACGATGCCGGGGTTGATATACACTTCGGGCTTGTTGAACACGAGATATACCATTCCCATCAGCGACACACCGCAAATCAGTACGATGAGCGCCCACACTAATTGGATTCGGAATCGTTTCATCTCGCACCCTCCTTTCCTATCGTGACGCGCGCGCCTTGCGCATCGTAAACCGCTCCGTGGTAGAGGATCATCAGCTTATTCTCATGGATGATCTTCTCTGCTTTCTCGGCTCTGGGCTCAGCGCCGACGATCTCTACCTGCGTCGGCGTCCGCGGAGGCGTTGCCGTGATCAGGAACCGCTCCGCCGCGGTCTTGTTCGTCGCGCGGAAGGTGTAGGTGTTTCCTGTCCGGATCTCCGCAGCCTCGTCCGCCAGACGGTCGTAGAGATAGATCGTCTCGCCCTCGTAGTCGAACGTGAAGGTATAGATACTATCTTCTCCCGCGCGGAACGACAGGTACTGCCCTTCCGGCGTCTCTATCGCCGCTACGGCGAGTAGTTTGTTACCTTGAACGTACGCGAGCATCGGCACATTCTCATCGCCTTCTTGCTTCGTACCGTCCCATCCTAAGTCAAAGGCCTCGCTGAACTCCGGATGCGAGAGGATATATACGCGGTCGCCGAAGCGAGCGGAACTAACATCTACCCGCATCACTTCCGGTACAATCTGCTCCTCCGCTTCCTTCGCGGCGCGACGCGGCGCACGCATCGTTTCCGCGGTGGTCGTATAGTCGGTCGAGTTGAAACATATACGATCGTAATCGAGCGTCAGCGTACCTTCACGCGTTGCTTGTACGAAGAAGCCCTGCATCGTCGGGATCTTCGTGAGCGAACCGGCCAGATAGGATGCCGCATTGACCGGCACGGCGTTGAACTGTCCTGCGCCGGTTTTCATTCCGTCAGTAGCTGGGGCTCCGCCGTCTACGTATTGCGCACGCGTACCCGTATTATAAATATAGATCGTGGGCTCCGCGCCATCAAAATCCGCGGTCTTCATCTTCGTGATGTCTATCGGAGCCACCCAGGAATTGGCGAACATATTGAATCCGGGGCCATCCTCCTCACTGGTGAAATAATGCAGCGGCAACTCCTTCTTATCAGGCGCACAAAGCGCGCCGACGTGGATGTATTTCTTGGATGCCTGCTGGGTGATACAATAACCTTTGAACGGTACTATACGATCTTCGTTCTCGACCCATACCCAGTTGCTCGACACGTTTCCTTCCGACTCCCAACTGCACATCCATGCTGCATGGTATGCATCAATAGCCTGTGGCCTGTCGGTAATAGGAATTCCGATATACTGCCATACGGGTTTCTTGCCCGACACGTTCGCATCTTTCGCGAGGCTGTAGTACTCTACCGTAGCCTGCAACTCATCCTCGCTGTTGCCGAAGGCTAACGAACCGTTCTGCCCCGACGTGCCGGCCTTAATCACCAGATCACTTGCGGCGCTCGGATAGGTTGTCATATAGTTCTTTCCGCGAACCTCCTTGATTCCGTCCGTCACGGTCAGACCGGCATCCGAACGGATGGTCAGATTGCCGACACAGTCGTTAGCCGCATCTTTGCGCAGACGGATACTCGAGCAGTGGGCATTCGTCACGTCCACTTGACAGGGTTTATCGACACGTACCGCCTGCAGAGGTTTCGGTACTGCGTTGTATGCCGGATGCCAGTTAGCCGCCGTACTCCAAAGACCATCACCCATCGTTCCGGAGCCTGTATAGGTGCCCGGATCAAACGATGTGTTTCCTATACCATTATCAAATACCAACGCGCAATCCGCCATCTCCTCGAATTGCAGCAGATAGTCAATAATCTGCTTTATTACCAGTTTGCCGTCCCCGGTCAGGTTACCCATATCGTTGTGGTTCAGACCCATGATCATCATACGAGCCTCAATTATTTTCTGCCGCTCGCAGCATACGACCAGTGTTCCGCCGTTGCTCTCATTATTTTCAATGGTCGCAATATTTAACATTCCCGGAGGTGCATCCAGGCCCGTGAATCCTTGCAGGCCATCGCCAGAAATGGTAGAAAGCATTTTTATTTTCTCGTTTACATCGATGGTCGTTCCGGCGAAGATACTATGTGCTGCGCAAAGCAACGTCATGTCTTTTTGCGTTGGATTCGGTGTCTTCGGGTTACTGTTTATGCCCCAATTAGGACAGTCTGCCACAAAGGCCTCAAAACTCAGCAGCGGTAACTCGTCCATCAAACAGCCGTATGCGTTCGAGTACGATTTCTCTTTTCCTCCGCTTGCTCCGTCCGGTTTCACGTTCGTATCCGGATAGTCGGTCAGCAGCACTAAATCGAACTGCGAGCAGTAGTCGCTGATCTTCTTGGTATCCGTTGTACAATACGCGTTCACAGCGGTCATGTCAAAATAGGTTTTCAGATATGTATAAAGCGCATGGCTTGTACTCTTGTCTGTATCCGGATTTCCGGGCAGGGTTTCACCCTTTGTGGGTTTAACGTCACTTCCGTCCAAATGCGTTCCGATAGCCACCCAAGCGATCTGCTTCTTAGCCGTCGGTTCCAAGGTATGCAACTCGAGTGTCGCGGATGCATTGGCGAATCCGCAGTCATTGACTGTAGTCACGGTCAAACTATTCGTAGAGGCTGCCAGAGAAGCTGAAGGAGTACCCACCAGATAAACTATTCCGTCCTCGCGCAACTCATAGATGCAGCCATCAGGAGCAGGATGGTTCATCGTGAACGACGACGGGTCGATCTTCACGTTTGTCAATTTGAACAACGGGATATCCGGACGCGGACGACCTGCTTTGATATAGTAGTACTCATGCAGCGCTACCGCCGTTGGAGCGGCAAGGTTCACCACCTCTATTGTATCCGATACCTGCAGACAAACCTTGGTAGCGGTAGCATAGTATTCACCGGCAGCCGTTGTAGTAAGCGTCGCTCCGATCTCGCCGGGGATAGCTGCGCCGTCTTTGTACCATTGGATAGCCGCACCCGCAGCTGCCGTTGCAGTCAGCGTCACGCTCTCGCTGGCACATTTGCGCGCACTACCGGACGTCACAGCTACCGTGCAGACAGGATCCGTACACTTTTTCACTGCCACTGAATACGTAGCCGTTGCCTCCTTAAAGCAGCCAAAGGCACTCAACTTCGCCGTGATAGTCGTTCTTCCGGGAGCCAGAACCGTCACTTCACCCGTTGTCGGATTGACAGTAGCCACACTCTCGTCCGAAGA
Source organism: uncultured Bacteroidales bacterium (assembly GCA_900316845.1). Taxonomy (GTDB): domain Bacteria; phylum Bacteroidota; class Bacteroidia; order Bacteroidales; family Paludibacteraceae; genus Colicola. Next base: position 99,701 of record ONEG01000004.1, on the reverse strand, counting down.
CTTATATGTTATGCTGCCACCGGAATGAATCGGTGTGGTTGTCTGAACAGCAGCCTTGATAAACGGCGCTTCACCCGGATATTTCTCTACCTCCGGCTCGCCGCTAAATGCCACACTCGTCACTTCGTCGCCTCCGGCACTGTACAACTTCACACCATATAGTGAAGAACTTGCGCTGAATCTAACATATACAAAATCATTTTGGGCAAGAGGTTCTGCCAAAGTAACCTCTACCGTCTGCTGTTTATCTTTCTCTAAACCGGTATTAGACGGATTTCCATTATAGACGACAGTCGCGCCGGTTAATCCGTTTGTACCTTGACTATCACTGGAGATATAGGAATCACGTATCCGGAGTTTAGATATGGTCACATTGCTTGATCCAGCCTTTACGTAGAATACAATTTTAAACACATCTTTAATATATGTTTGCAACAGATGGCCTTCGGTTTTATTGTATTTGGTTATCCAACTCTCTCCTGACCACGTTTCTGCGCTACCGCTATTTCCGCTACTGCCGAAATCTTTTGTAATACGTCCAACTCCTGTTGTCTCATGATAATATTTCGGAGTAGCAGAGCTGCCGGCATCTATATATCCTACTCCGTATGCCAGATTATCGCTCTTTACGCACCTTACGATCGTCACCGTCCTTGTCTCGCTCTTGGCCTTGTAGGTGGCGGTTGCCGGACTGCTGGCGCGATAGGTAAAGGTCTCCGCTGCCGGATAATTGCCGAGCGTCACGGTGCCGGTTGCAGGATTGCCTGCTGTGAAACTGCCGCTCACGCCGGTGATCGTCTCCACAATCTCAATTGTCACATTCGCATCGCCGGTCGAGCTTACGCTGATTGGGTAGATTCCACCGGCATTGACCGTGCTCGCATAATCCCATGTGAATACCGGTTCCGGTTTGCCGGCTACCCATCCGGCCCAATACTCTTTATTGCCGCAGTCGGTTGTGGTGATTGTCGTTACCGGAGAACCCGTACAGCCGGGGTTATCATACCACCCGTCAAAGTCCCAGTTTCCGCTTTTGGTCACATCAGTCGGAAGGGTCGCCCCCGTCAGATAGGTATAACTCGTCACATTACCGCTGTTGATCGTTCCGCCGTCCGGATGATACGTGATGTCATACGTGGCTGTGGGGTCGTCAGCGAACACCGCTTCTATAACGGCATCGGCGGACAGAGTATACGTATCACCACTGGTGAAATCAACGCCGTTCACCTGAAGCGACACAATCTTCTGACCGCAATCCGGCTCTGCCGTGACAGTCAGAATACAGGTATGCGCCAGATAGCGATTCCCTGTAGTGAACGACTGCGGGGTGTTATCCACATCCGTATAACTGACTGTTACCGTTCCGCCTGTGCATTCCGCAATCTCCACATTCTGCTTCTTCATGCCGGGAGACATGGAGTACGGATAGAATTCACAGTTGTTGTTGTAACTATCGCTACCTGTTGAATGTTCATTCCGCGGGGTAATCGTTATATCATGCGTGGTGGCACCGCCCTCGAAATTGACAGAATTAGTGATCGCATATGAGTCATCCGTTTTTGTGCGGTAGATAGAGCGGTCGTCACCGTCACCGCTCCAACCGCAGTTGTCAGCAATATGCCATGCGTTCAAATCCGGATATTCCTGTGTCTTGTATTGGTACAGATTAGCCGTTCCCGGCACTTTGGACAATTCCGCTTTGGTAGTCTGGTTTAATTTCCCCACGCGGTAATGCAGATTGGTCCAATTGACCACGCTGTTGTCGAAATAAATCATCAATCCTGCTCCCTGGTTGTCCGGCGGATAGGCGGCAGAGATTCTAAGATCAGACAGATTCGAGTAGTCCAGTGTAAAGGTATAAGTAGCACCGTTACCCGACCTCAGCCAGCATTGCGGGTCTCCAAGAGGCATTGACCAATTAGTGCAGTTGCCGCTCCACATCGCAGTTGTTTTGGTATTGTTGTTCCCGTACCAATGTCCGAAACCGTCTGTGATAGAGAACGCATAGTCCCAATCTTCACCCAAGAAAATCATACCCTCCGCTTTATGATTGTCGGGGTCGGTATTGTGCAAATCCACGTGACCGTAGTCTGTTCCGCCACGTCCTACGTTGAAATACATCCGGAACATCTTCACATCTTTTCCACTACTCGTCGAAGCAGAACTCTCGTTGCCGCCAGCCTTGCAGTAATACGTGCCGGCGTCCTCGAAGACACAGTTGCCTTTTCTGTATGTGGCGCTTGTTGCGCCTTCTATCTTGTTCGACTCCGCTGTTCCGCCCTTATACCATTGGAAATACGTAGCTCCCGGGCATGTCGCTTTCAACACAAGCGGATCGTCTGCGAAGGCGTATTCAGGACCTGAAATGCAGATTTCGAACGGCGTGTGATTCCAGTTACAGCCGGCTTTGGTGGTCCCTCCGCCGGCACTCGTAATGGTACAATACGTTCCGTCCGCTTTGGCCAAATCGTTCGTCTGGTTCCACTTGTTATCCCAGTTGTTTTCCGTAGTACCGCCATTCATGCGGCAGAAGATATAGGTCGTGTATTTCGGGTCCACGTCCGCTTTGTAATATGTCTTACCGCCACAACCGTCGCTCACAAGCGTCATGTCATACCATTCATCTCCGTCGCCGAAACAATACACCGCGTACCGCTCATTCCCTAATTTCCAGTTTGATACATCAGGATTGAGACACACCGTCTTGGTTGAAATTGCAGGATCGGAAGTAGGTGTATATGATACATCTATTTGAGTTATTTTCACACCTCCACTGTGATTGGTACAACTGACTATATTAACCGCAGGACTGATAACACATGTATAGACTTTGTCGGAGAGTGTGCATGAAGTACAGTTCGTGATCTTTCCTGCCGAGTATCGGCTGTCATTTCTATCCGTTGTAATCACCACTTGGGAAATAGTTGCGTCAGTGGCAGTCAGGGTAAATGTTTTGCCGCCACCACCCGCGGACAATCCGTCACTATACGTCATGCCGGACGAAGAAAGAGTGATGCTTCCTACAGTCTTGGACCCACTTACTGCATTCAAATTACTGCCGGAGAAAGTTACTACCTCACCCCACACTTGCCCAACAAAAAAGACAGACAGCATCATAACAAATGCCGCCCGATTAAGGGTTTCAATACGCAGAAAAAAGTTGTAGATTTTTTTCATCATGCATTAGATTTTGATTACGAGCGCAAAATTACTGCTTTTTCTGCATATCTATGTGTAAAAATTGACACTTTTATGCGCCATTTATACACTTTATGCGCTTTTTATCAAAATCTACAGCCGCTCGTACTCTGATGCGGCCATCAGGAAGGCGCCGAGAACCTTGCCTTCCGTGTTATCCTGGATGGGTACATCCTTGCCGATCAGGTAGTAGGCGGCATTGCCCCAACGGTCCTTGCTCAGCCCCGCAGACTGGCACGAACCGGTGATGGTCAACACACCGTTCTCTTCTTTCACAAACTGCTTAAGGATGCCCTCGTATCCTTTCTTTCCGGCCTCAAGATGGTCAATCAGCCCCAGCCGGCTGCCCTTCAGCAACGCTGCGGTGATGAGGCACGAAGCCGAGGACTCGAGATAGTTACATTGCGTACCACCTTCGCTGACGTTCGTAAACTTCGCCGAACCGGTCTCATCGATACCCTGCGTCGCGCATTTCTCCGGCCCGTATTGCAGCAACTGGTACCAGCATCCGGTCTCTGCGTCCTGACGCGCCACCAAGCCGTCCGCCAATTGATTCAGCATCTCCCGCAACTCGTCGAAATTCTGTGCCGAAGGCAGCGGATCGCCCTCTGACCACTCACCGCTAATCTCTAACCCCTGCAAATACGCCTCCAGCACATCCACCAATGCCAGGATATACCATCCTGCCGCGCGACCCCAGTACTCCTCCGAGTGATAAATGGTAAATGGTAAATGACCAAATGGTAAATTATCCCGACAGGGATATAGGTGTCCCGACTCGTAGATTGTCTTCGCGTTCTTATTCACCGTCACGTCCGTAAACAGCACGTGGTACGGCAGTTTTTTCTCTTCGTCCCAGAGGTACGGCCACGAGGCGTAGAACTGGTCATAGACGTCGTTCCACCCCAAGCTCGTTCCTTCGCAGGCGCCGACTACCAACAGTTGCGCCAGCAACGCCGGACCCATATACGCACCGTCGCACCACATCTGCCCCCAATAACTCTTCGTCGGGTCGTCCGTCGCTTTGTGCATCCATCCGCCGTTGGGCAGCGAGTATTTCTCTTTGTGTTCCTCTAATCCTTTTGCCGCCAGCCGCATCTGCTCCATATAGAACGCAGCCCGCTCTGCGTTCTCGAACTTACCGCCGGGCTTGGCTCCTTCGTATAAGCCCAGATACACCTTCGCGCAGTTCAGGTCATCGAGGATGCCGCCTTTCATCATCTGAGCCGCATGCGCCACGCACGCGTCGCTCTCTGCCCATTCCGCCAGCCCTTCATACCAGGCATCCGCCCATGCGGAGTCGCGGTAGAGGCTCCATACGTCCAAGATGCCTTTGGCTACCACGCCGGGCACGTAGTCCCACGTAGCCGCCGTCTCAGGCTGCACGACGCCGTTGGTGCTGTTGGCATTCGGGAAACCGACACAGGCGTCTTTGTTGTACCATCCGCTCATGCGATCGTTGATCATCGCACGGCTGTATCCCGTACGCATCTCGTTCGCATTACGGACGTCACTGTCGCGTCCTTTCCCGGTCGCCCCTCCGCATCCCGCGAGCACCGCTCCCGCGAGCACCAAAAATATGATATACGATCTTCTCATTGTCTTTTATTTTTCTAGTATCCTAGTATACTAGTATCCTAGGGCCCTAGGGCTCCTCTAGTAACCTCTTTGGTTTTTGCGCGCTGCAGACATCTTTTCACGGATGCCGCCTTCCTCCAAAAACTCCTTCTCCTTCTTCCTAATCCAGTTCCACATACCTCTGTCGGCCTGATGGATTAGTGTCAACGCTACATTGCAGAACTCCTCTATACTCCATTTTTCGTAGTATTTCTTGTAGTCTGCAAGTTCATGATGGCGGTAACAATAATTAACCATTGCGCTATAACGAGGATGAGTATTATTCCATTGTTCCAGCCGATGAATCATGAGTTGGTCTTCATAGTCTTCACGCAACTCAATTAGGCTACTTCTCGCTACATTAACCAGTTTCAGCTGCATCTCTATACTTGTTAATCCATCCTCTGTGCCTTCGGCTATATTCTGCTTTCCGCTTCTCGCGGCTTGTTGCATCTGGTCTTGTGTCCGGTCCCCGCGCTCAAGATAGCGTTCTTTATACCAATAGGTCATATCAAAAAGAATCTTAGTCTTTTTGTAAAAGATAAGATCCCTATAGTCACCTTTGGCATCTAAGAAACCGCCATCATTCAGCTTCGCCATATTCTTTTGATTTTTCTAGGATCCTAGGCTCCTAGTACCCTAGGACCCTAGTATTCTAGTATACTAGTACTCTTTCAAAATTCGCTGCAAAGATACTATATTATTTTGAATTATGCAAATTAAATTATTCAAATTCAATAATTTTATTTCAATAATTGCATTTTTGAGTCCCTTTTAGGCTCTTTATGCAAATAAAAAGTGCAGATTATCTCTCAAACCTGCACTTATTAACTTTAGGGCTCCCGCAGATTTTAATCTGTGGGAAGAGCGGAGGCAATGGTCGCACCTACGATTTAGCGGAGCGGTATCGTTCTTGCGATCCTTTAGCCGAACGCGTGCGCGCGTACCTTTTTATATCCCGCGTACGCGCAAAGAAGCAGCATCAGCGGCCAAACCACATCGCCGAGAGGGAGCCGGTCTTTGGGATCCTGTTGCCCTGGGGGAGGTGGGGTATTAGATTTCTTTAAACCGGAGGCATTTTTTGCACCTACGCCATACACCTCTGCGTTGACTGTACCATCGCTATTCAGCATGGACTGCTCTTCACTACCGAACTGGGAGGAATAAGCGCTGGTGGACTGGAAACCCACCGTCGGAGCAGAAGCCGTCGAGGCTACTTTATACTCCGCGTGTTGGTACGGTTGCTCGTATCTGACTCCTTTGTACGTACTCTTATAGTCCACGGCTTGAGCCTGCGCGGCGCTAAGCAGCGCCGGCAGGAAAGCCAGGATCATCACTAATTTCGTATTACGCAATGCAGTTTTCATAATGCTTTTCATAATTCTTTCACTCATTAATTCTTTCATTCATTAATTCATTCAACCATTACTTAACTACCTTTCCTGTTGCGTCATACAATATGCCGTTCACCATGATAAACATCTTATCCTCAATGAGCAACTTCTTCGCCTTGATACCTTGTACTTGGTCACTTGGTACTTCACCTACTCCGGTAGCTATCTGCGGAGCATTTCGCGTCAAGACGAAGCGGGTGTGTACATTCTTGTCGCTTGCAGTGAAGGTATAGGAAGCACCTGTTTCGACTCTTGTGTATGTCTGCTCCTGTATGTCGTACAGATAGAGAGACTCATCTTCGCTGTTATAGAGGAAGCGAATAGTGTATTCACTATCGTGAGTGCCTGCACGGAAACGAATCTGCGTACCTTCCAATTCGTCAGTTGCCACTACAGCCAACTCTTCTTCAGGAGAACCTGCCGCCAACTGCGGAGTGTAGTCATCTCCATATACTTTGTGAGCATCGTATCCGTTATCGTATGCATCAGTCCATTCGTCACTGCGGAACAGATGGAGCACATCGCCATAACTTGATCCTTGAACAATCATCGTCAGGTGCTCCGGTTCGGTCTTGCTTGCCGCTGCACGACGCGGTGCGCGCAACGGAGTCGTCATCTTCTCCGTGGGGGTCGTACGCACCACTTTGTCATAATCCAGCGTCAGTGAACCCGCAGCCGAGGCATGATTGCCTTGAACGAAGAATCCTTGCATTGCCGGAATCTGGGTTGCGGCTCCTACATATTCTGCCAGACCGACAGGAACGGACAGATACTGACCTGCCGTATTTACCGCAGCTGTAGTCTCCATGCTGACAGCATCTCCGCTTACGGCGTCCCAGTCAGCGCGAGAACCGGTGTTATACAGATAGATAGTTGCATCGGCATTGACAAAGTCGCTGCTCTCTATGGCTGCTATGTTGATAGGAGCCGTCCAACTGTTGGCGTACAGATTCCATCCGTTGCCTCCTGCGTTCGACAATGGCAGCTCGCGGACTCCCGTCTCTGCCAATGCTCCGGCTAACCAATATGATTTGGCCTCTTCTTGCGTCAGCGCGTAACCATTAAAGCTATTTAATTCGTCATAGGTCTTTATATATTCCCATGAATACAATGCCTCGTCACCTGTTTGGGTGCCGGTGGTGTATTTCATCATCCATGCATTGTAGAACCAGTTCTGAGCCGGACGGAGGCTTTCCATAGGAATACCTATGTATTGCCAGCAGGTATTTGCACTTGTAGTCGCCTTGCTGTACATCTGTACCGTCGCTTGTGTCTCGCCTTCGGAGTTGTCGAGGATCAGGGCGCCTTGGGCGTCAGCGGAAGCGAGGATCGCCAGGTTCGCCGGCGTGGTCGGAGTGGCGTTGAAGTAGTTCGGCGCCACGGCTGCGCGCACCTTGCCATCGACTATCAGCGCGCCGCCCGGTTCGATAGTCAGAGAGCCGGAAGCGTCATCCGTATCGTGGTTAATGCGGCCACGAGGGATAATCTTGATACCCGAAGCACGGGCTACCACGCCGTCTTTCACTACACACTCCTTCAGGATACGTACCTCTTGGTGCGGCAGCGGCAGCGAAGCGTAGCTCGGTCCCCAGTTCAGCTCGTTGTCCCAGTTCGTCGGGTCGGTCTCGTCCGAGCCGTCGAAATAGACGGAGCAGTCGCTGATATCCTCGGCGGATTTCTTCATCAGGTACTTGAGTGCGTTGATAACGATAGTCTGGCCGTCCTTATCCAGACGCTCCATGGCGTAACTGTTGATACCGAGCACCATCATACGCGCTTCCATCACTGCCTGACGCTCGATACCTACCTGCAGGTCGTTGCCCGCGCCGTCGTCTATCAATCCTAACGGCAGCATGTTGTTGTCACTCATCTCTTCCGTATAGGTGAATCCCTGCAGAGCCGGTTTCTTGCCGTATTGGTAACCCTCATTGGCTTTATGCTCGCCGTCGCCGTAGTTGGCATCCAGGGTCTTATACTCTTCCTGGTTCTTGTCCACCATCGTCACGCGGTACATCGCTTCGTCGCCTTCACCTACTTTCGTCAGCTTCGTGCCGGAGAATATCTCGTGGTCCTTGCATTGCAGCAGCATCGTATATTGACGGGTGCTCGGGCTCTTCGGGTTACCGCTCACGCCTTTCAGTTTCCAGTTCGGCAACGCACTCACGAACGCCTCCATCGTCAGTATAGGACGGATGTCAATGAGCGCACCGATAGCGTCCACATAACTCTTGCTGTTCGCACCCTTGGTCAGCGTGTTCGGGTAGTCAGTGATGCAGAGGATGTCGTACTGCGAATAGTACTCACGGAGCTTCTGCTCGTCGTCCGTCGAATAGATATTCGTCGCTTGTACGTCGAACTGCGCGGCAATAGCGTTGTACAACGAAACTTGGGTTGTTTGTGAAGCAGTGATAGACTCTGTAAAACCTTTACCTATCGCTACATATTTATTATTATTCTTTTCGGTATTACCCACCACAAATGCCAGCACGTGCTTGTCGGTGTTCTTCTGGTGCGTCAACTTAATCGTCTGTCCGCTCAGCGCATGGTCTGTGCCGCAGGCATCCGTTATCGTCAGCGTCAGCGTGTATTCGATATCACCTGACGTATTGGCACTCGGCTCCTTGCCTTCGAGGTAAACGATACCTGTCTCTGTATCGGTGCGGAAATCCAGACCGGTTGCGTTAGCCGGACTCCATTCCACGCTCTTGAACGTCTCGCCTTCGCCTAACTGCCAGAGGGCGATGTCCGGCGTCGGACGACCGTTCTTGACGTACCACTGGCTGACCTTGCGGACGGTCTTCTGTTCGCTCATATCCAGATTGGCAATCGTTATACTGTTGGTACGCTTGGCGACACAGCTGCTGGTTGCTATCGCGCTGTATGTACCGGCAGCGGTAGTAGTCAGCGTGCTCTGGGTAGCCGTGGTGGTTATCGTATAACCGCCGCCGCTGCTGATGGTGCTCTCGCCGTTGTACCATTGTATGGAGGCTCCTTCGGTGAAGCCCGTCATGGTCAGTGTCACGCTCTCGCTTGCGCACTTGGTGGCACTGCCGCTGGTCAGTTCGATGGAACCGGACGGCTCGGAGCAACTATAGCCCGCTACATTGATAGTATAGGTGCGTGTTGCGCCTTGATAGCAGCCCGAACGCGCCAGAGTAGCGGTAATTGTTGCGTTCTGGGCACTCGCGCCCGTCGCAGTGATTGTCACCTCGCCGGTCACCGGATCTACTGCTGCACAAGACGGATTGCTACTGCTATAGCTGATAGCGCCGAGCGTGTTCGTCGTCGTGGAGATGGTATAAGTGAAGTTCGCATCGCTCTGCGTCTTGCTCACCGTACCTTCGTTCGCCAGACCGCCCGACCACACAGGATTCGTCGGTACACTACCGCCACCTCCGGCATTCTCGGAATAGAGTACTACGCCATATACCTTCATATTGCCATCAGCTGTCACGAATGCGCCGTAGCTGTTCGCAGCCATCTCCGGCACAGTGAACTCGATATATCCGTCTTCGCCCGAGGAGTAACCCGCTTTGCTGGCACTCACTTCTCCGAAAGAGACAGCGTTGGAACCCGGAGAAGCGAAATACTCGGTGTTGTAGTAGAAATTGGTGATGGTCGCTTTGCTGCTCTTGATAGTTCCTGCCGCACGGAACGCCACACGCACTTTGTTCACACCCGCAATATAGGTCTGGAACATCCATTTCTGGCCGGTCGATGCAGCATAGTAGTTGAATGTACTGTCTGCCGTCTTGTAGCCCGAAGGGTTATTGGTAGAACCCATATTGCCGCCGTAGTTGTACATCAGTCGTCCTGCTCCGGCTGTCTCCCAGTAGTTCTGCGGATTGCTCTTCGAGGTGGATGCCGTTGCACCCATCTTGATAGCCACCTGACCTGCCGCGCCGCCCGAGCAGTCGTTATAGTCAACGCTCTTCACGGAGTTAAGCGCGCTATAACTGCCTACTTCCGGCAGGGCGAGGTTGAAGTCTATCGTAGCGTTCGACGCGCGGTCAAAGGCGGTCGTTACATCGAATTGGAACTCGATATAGTTCTTGTTGTCCGCCTTGCCGGTGGTCACATCATGGATAGTGATACCCGCCGGAGCCGTAATCATGGAAGCAGCCAATGTCCCAGGCCAGGATGTCTCGTTCACCGTTGCACGGAGTACATAGTTACCGCCGCCATAGTTAGGCGTCACATCGTCGGTTGCGCCTAATTTGACATTGCTCCACGTCACGGTCGGGTCGGTGGTGGCGTTGCGGACCGTGATACCTACCGCTGCCGTCTTGACGGTCGTACAACCGTTCGTCATCTCGCACCAGTAATATTTTGTGCCTTTGGTGCTCGTCGAAGGTGTATAGGAAGCTGCGTCGTTCTCGCCCGAGGCAGCCGTGCCGCCACTGCGGTCATTGACATCGTTCTGCTTCCATAGATAGGTACCTACGTTCGTCGCACCCGTTACTGAGATAGCACTCGCTGAAGCACCTACCGTGTATTCGGTCGCGCTATAACTTATTCCGCTGAAAGTAGGCGGTGTACAGGTCTCTTCTACCGATCCGTTGATCTCTATCGGCGTACCGAGACGGTAGCCGTCACTCTCTGCCGTACCATAGACATAGATCTTCAGCTTCACGGTTCCGGTAAACGCCACCTCTTCGCTATTCGTCATGGTCACCGTGTGAGTCGAACCCGTGGAGAGACTGCCCGAGGTATAGCTGATAGACTGCGAATGATTGTCCTCTAATATCAGTTTGGCTGTCTGGCTGTGACTGATAGGCTGTACTTTGACCTTGATATCCGAGGGTACTAACTGATAGCCGGCAGCCACTATGAACTGAACAGACATATACTTGCCTGCATCGCCATCTGTAGCCGAAGTTGTTGTAGCAATCTTGGAGGTCAAGCCGCTCTTGGCGCTACCGGTGATGGTCAGACTGCCGTTGTTGGTCAGATTGCCCATGTTCGCTACGGCGATAACCGTCGGAGCGGCACTCTCTTTGCTCAGCGTCGTGATGGAGGTCTCCGACACGTTCACTTTGAGGTTCCATTTCAGCAGGTTCGATGCTTCCCATTGCGCATAGAGTGTCGGGGCGGCACCCGTATTGCTCCATTTGCCGGAGGTCACAAAGCCGTCTATATTCGTTGCTGCGAACGAACCGTCCGCGTTCAGCACCTTCGTGCCGCCGCTGGGCTCCGTGTAGTAACCCTGCAGGGCATAACCCGATGCGGTGTGTGCAGCAAATCCGCGCAGTACAGAGCCGTTCCAGCTCACCGCCGCGTTGTTCGTACCCGTGCCCTGTGCACCCGGTGCCAAGGTGATCAACTGTGTCCAGTGGGCATACAGCGTCGTGTTGGCGGTGATAGAGAATGTTCCCGTGCCCGGGACGTAGTTCGTACCCGTACCGTTATTGGCGGTGTTCCAGCCTGCACCCGTGTAGTTCGTCTTGACGAGACCGCCGCTATTAGCCGCAGCTGTCACGGTAGCACCCGAAGCGTAGTTCGTCGCGTCTGTCGGAACAGTACCGCCGGTGTTGTCGTTGCCATTATAGGTCACGTTGAAGGTGGTGCTCGTGCTCGTCGTCATGTCTATCTGCGAGATATAACCCGTCTTACTCGTTACTGTCAGTACATACGTACCGCCTGGCGTTGTAAGATTCCATGTGATCTCGCCGAAGTTATCCTCCGTTGTAGCCACACCGCTAACTGTTCCCGAATAAGAGATTGCATCTCCTAATACACCAGTAGAAGTGTTCAGCGGTTGTAATGTTACGGTCGGATTGTTTTCATAGCCACCTATCTTGATTTTCAGCGTACCCGTGTAACCTGCCGTCAAAGCAAACTTGATATTCTTTGTCGTAGCATCACCACCGGTAGGTAACTTGATATAGGCATTCATGTGATTGCCCTTACCGTCATAGGTAGCGCCATGCGCCACTACGCTATCGACACCGGTCATACAAGCGTTGCATATTGTCCACGGCGAAGAGAGGGCCTGGTTGTCTTTCAGCGTGGCAGCATTACCCTCCGGGTTGCTATATACTCCGTCGGAATAATGGTTGGCATCTTTATAGTAATAGATATGCTCATCGCCTGCTGCGTCATTGACTGCCACCGCAAAGCCGGTTGCATTATGCGATGCACAACCTGGGCCGTTGCTTGCCTCGCACCAGTACGTGCCTGCATCGCCGGCTACGCAGCTTGCCTTGTTGAAGATACGTCCGCCTTCTTCGATAGTCATGGCTGCTTGCACCGGAGTGGTAGCCGAAGCCGCATCCCATGTATCTCCTTTATACCACGTGTACGTCGTGCGCGCGTCTTTGCCTGATTCGCAGAAAGCAGTTAATTCGATCGTCTGCCCTACCGTACGCACGGACGTACCGCTGATAGTCGGTGCCGACGGTGCCGAACATGCATCCGCTACCCATTGCGCATAGAGGGTTACGTTCGCTCGGATGTTATTTATTTTATCTCCTGCTGCGTAAGATGTACCGCTACCATTAGCCGCTGTATTCCAGCCATTGAAACGATAATCGGTCTTGGTAAAAGCAGCCGGGCTATCCACGTTACCTAATACGGTCACATTCGTTCCGCTGGTGTATGCTGTCTTATCGCTAACACTACCACCATCGGCTCCATTACCATCGTAGGTTACGTAGTGACATGTAGCTCCGCCGCCTGCGGTAGTAATGGCAATATCGTCAATATATAAGTTATACTTTGAATCTCCTGATTTGTTATGTATGATTTGGATAGTCCCATCTAAATTGTCAGCCTCAAACTCATACAACTTAAATGATGAAGTGGAAGCTTCCGATAAATCTACATCATCGGCTATAGTAGTACTCCCCACTTTGATGTCTATCGTTGCACTTGTTCCTGCATCTTTAGTTAATTTAATCTTTAAGGAAACCGCTGTTACATCGTTAAAAGAAGCAGGTGTGCCAGATGTCGTTGTATTATCAGCATAAATATAAATGCTTGAACCATTGTCAAATCTTAAATAATCAGAATCTCCTGTTCCCTGACCTTTATTGTTTGTGTTTGCTGTGGTTATAGTATAAGCATATGCTGAAGATTTCGCCGAATTGGAATAGCCGTACAACCATTTAGCTAAAGAAGATGGATAATTACTCGAACTTCTATTGCCTTGACTTGTATCAAACCAACTCAGTGTAGTTGTCGTGCTTCCGCCTCCGCCGCCTGCACAAGTCCCTTTCCATGACGCATAAGCCGTCACATTGGCGGTCGGGGTATAACTTGCTCCGGCAGCGTAGGTCGTGCCGCCGATTACCCAGCCTTGGAAGGTGTATCCGCTATAAGTCGGCGCAGCCGGCATAGTGATGCTTGCGTCCTCCGATGCCTGTTCAATCGGCGAAACATCGCTTCCGCCGTTGCTCTCGAACGTCACGGTGTAGAGAGTTGGAGCTGCACTTGTCTCAAACGCGCTTCCGTCTACCCAACTACTCTTATGCGTATCGTCGCAGACCGAACGAACCCACCAATAATATTCCGTGCTTGCCGTCAAGCCGGTAAACGTGTATGTTTTTGCTGTCAAGCCGCTTGCGGTCGAAGTAACTCCGGCTGCCGGTGTACTGCTGGAAGTAGATACATACACGTCCCATTTATCATTGCTTCCATCCGTCCAACTTACCGCCTGACTATTACTTGTTGTAGCACCATTCGTCGGAGAAGTCGGTGCCGCAGGAATGGTGCAAGAAGGAGTACAATGCTTGACTTGCATAGAGTACATCTGGTGATTCTGTGTGCAACATTCCGTACAACTTGGATCATTAGTTTTTGTTCGCCAAATCATTACAGTATCTGTCAAGCCATACGAATCAATCATTGTTTGCGTTACTTTGAAACGCACATAATAGTTATCGGTGGCTTTGGCGATAGCCGAAGTACGATAAATCTCCTTGTCTAAACTTTTTCCTGCAAAGACTACAATAGGCACAGAACTTGCGCTTGCACCTGCCCACCAATCTCCAACCTTCACCTTAAAGATAATACTATCACCAACCTGTAAATTATTGGATAGTTTCATACCAAACCACGAAGGCGTACTTTTCAGTTTATACGGGCCAGAGCCATTTAATCCCTCAGCAAGCAGTGTACCTCCTGTAAGGGTCGAGGTAGTAGTTGTTCCGCTTAGTACCGCCTCAGCAATCACACTATATACACAGTCTCCTCCGCCTCCTTCTTCCTCAGCGACGATAGAGATGGACACATTACCTGTTACATCGGTCAGCGTCAAGGCTCCGGTAGCTTGATTCCATGTATAACTTGTTACTCCGGAAACGGAAATCGTACTCGGCAAAACATAGTCCGTTTCCGCTTCAATGGTTGTGGACAAATCAGCGCCATAATCCATCGTAGCAGGAATTGCTGTGCTGCCACCTTTTACCGCACAGTTTGTCAACGTCGCCGACACACTATAGTTATTCAGCGTCCGTGTAAAGTTGGCGGTTGCGGTCAAATTGGATGTTACCGTAGCGCCATGAGTTACTCCTGTCCAATTGTCGAAAGCGTACGTATATTGCGCTGTAGAAGTCGTTGCCGTTGCCGTCAGAGTATTACCATTACAAGTCAGCACATTGTCCGAAATTGAGATGGTCGAACCATGATTAACCGTGATACTTGCAGGGCTGACACTTCCATAGTCGCCGTTATTCACAGCTGCCGTAATGGTATAGGTCTTAAGTGTGAAGGATGCCGTGATAGTAACATCCGATGTCGGCATGGTGAATGTGGTTGTGGTTGCAGACGCGTCCGCAGGAGTTACTGTTCCAGCGCCACCGGCTTTTGTAATCGTCCAGCCTGTAAAGTCATAACCTGCAGCCGGCGAAGCCACAATAGTGATCGTCTGACCCATAGTGGCCTTCTTGGATGTACTCGTAGCACTTCCGTCTGCGACCTTAATCGTATAGTTGTTGCCGTTGCCCGGCGCGCTGTAGGTTACATTGTAATTATGCAGCGAGAACGTAGCCGCTATAGTTGCATCTGCACTCAGCACGTGCGTATCACCGCTCGTAAAGTTCGATCCATTTACCGTCAGCGTTGCGACGTCATAACCCGTTGCGGGTTCTGCCGTCACTCGCAAGTTACAAGTATGCGCCAAACCTGAAGTTGTTGATGTTGCTGTTTGAGCAGCATCACTAATATCCGTCCAGTTTAAACGAATACTACCGTTTGTCGTCGCACTTATTGTTGCCGTGTGAGTCCATAAAAATTTCTTATAATCATAATAATGGAAGTCACAGTTATTATTCTGATCATCTCCTCCCTTATAAGGATCAGGCGTTGTCTTCGGGATAATAGTAATTGCCGCATCCGTTACAGCTCCACCATCAAACTCTATTGCCTTGGTGATTGCATAACCGTCGCCTGTTTTCGTTTTGTAAATTGAGTTGGTATTTCCTGTCCAACCAGCTTGATTGGCAATATGCCACGCTGTCAAGCTACCATAATAGCTTGTACTTACTTTATAGAGATTTGCCGTTCCAGGAACCAGACTCATCGCAGAAGCTACAGTATTGCCTGTTTGACCAATACGCCAATGTAGATTACTCCAATTGACGGTTGAGTTGTCAAAATATATTATCTTTCCTGCTGCCTGATCTGTTGCCGGATAATTGACACTCACTTTATAATAACCGCCATATGTCCCGCTGTCATAAAGATTACCATACTTCAACGTGAAAGTATAGATTCCGAAATTAGTAGATGTCAATCCGCAACTACTTGTTCCTCCGGATTTGTCCATATTCCAATCAGTGCAGTTTGAACTAGTCATTGTACTTGAGTTATATGACCAGTTATTACAACCGTCGCTGATTCCAAAACCATACGTATAACTACCAGATGCCAAACGGATTGTTCCTTGCGCCTCATAATTTCCGTTATTAAGATCAATACAGTCTATCGTTCCATAATCACCACCGGACTCTTTACCGGTTCTAACATATATGCGCAACATTCTCACGGCATAGTTGCCACTCATAGTTCCGCAATCTGCTCCTGTGTTTACCTTACAGTAGTAATAACCGGCATCATTAAAATCGCAACCTGATTTGGTGTATGTCTTACTTGTCGCACCTACAATCTTATTACCTTCTTCTGTTCCGCCTTTATACCATTGATAACTATAGATATCCTCTTCGTCGATCGGACTTTCCGTTCCTTCTGACGAATATGCCGTAGCCGACAGTGTCATACTCCCCCCAGCCCATAAATGCCACGTACCACTAATATCCACATGGTTCGGCGCCGTGCAAGAAGGAGCTGCAGAAACCGTAACATAAGTCGGCGTAGAATAGTTATATGCCAAATCGCGGTGAACTATTGCATACCTGTCTCCCTCAACGAATGTGCCTGAATAACTTGTAGCATCATGTGCCACAGACGCGCTCAATAATGTCCAGTGTCCCGATTGATCCGCACTTGGTCCTATTGTAGATGTCAAAGAGTATATACCTTGAGCATTTAATGTCAAATCATCGCTCGAACCGCTTGTTCTATGCCAAATAAGTGTTTTCTGTAAACCAGTATTCGCATCTGAACCATTTGTCCAAGAAATACTACTTGTCGTCGCACTCGCACTCGATGCAGATGAAGGAGCCGTAACATCTACTGTTCCCTTATACATCACAATGTCATCAACATACATATTTCCACTACTCGATGAGCTTATTGTGGGCTGAAGTTTCTTGCCGGATTTGGCACTTCCTGCTGTAAATTCTTTATAGACTCGCGTCCATGTACTTGCCGACACATCAAAATCTTTACCTCCTGCTGCATCATACCCTATACCAGCTTTTCCTGCAACAGACATACGTATCCAACACATCATAGTATAGGTCTCGTCCTTTACAACATCTATACTACCTCCTTTTATAAGACGTCCATCTCCGTTTGAAAAATCTGCATAGGCACCTACAGATCCTGTTCTTTTGGCTGTGCTGTTATTTGCGCGATTAGAAGTATTAGATCCGTCCCATGCAGATGGACTATCTTCAAATCCATAAGCATAAAGTAAATCGCTGGTTACTGTAATATCCGTATAACAAGTTGCAGGACCGGTACAATAAGTAGAACCATCACCGGTCACTGTAGCCGTGATTCGTGCCGAACCAGCTCCAACATAGTTTATTGCGCAGGTAGTCGTTCCATTACCAGAAACTGTTGCAACGCTGGTATTACTACTCGTATACACTGCTCCCGTTGCATAATTCGTAGTCAATGTAGCATTCATATTTCCGCCCTCGGCGCCATTCGCCGGAGCCGTGCTCCATGATGCAGTTGGAGCCGTTTTGTCACAAACTTCTCCCTTAATTAGTTTTACGGCATATACATAAAAATCCGTCTGAGCGGAACCTGTCCATCCTTCTAAGAAAATGGTGTACGTTGTTGCCGGAGTGAGAGTAAGTTCTGTATAATAGGTACTTGCTGAACCGGAACCAAGAACGGTTCCATCTTTATCTTCAGAATGCAGTCGAACGTAGTTTGTTCCGTGAGATTCATGATATACAATTATTTTCGAACAACCAGTAATGGAAACTGTAATATTTTTAGCGCCACCATTACCTTTGACACTATAACAATTCACGTTTGAACTTGTTGCTGCTCCGCCATTATTCGGATCTCCCGCTTTTTTACTGTTAGTAGATGCGCCTTCTGCAGCCCATGCAATTGCACTATGTTTAGAATAACCGGTTTTTGACCCATCATATACACTATTCAAAATAATTACCTCATCCGTCGAAGGAGTGTATGCCGTTCCCCAAGCTACACCAACATTGGCAATACTCATCACGAGTACAGCAAAAATCATCGCCGCATAGCGAAGATAACGAGAGCGGAATGGAGGCAACTCGGAGGCGGAACGGAGGCAAGTGCTACTCAATTGCTCTTTTTCGCCTCTCGGTTTTCTCTCGGTCATCGCTCGCTCATCGCTCGGCGTTAGTGTCTCGCCAGTCTGATTTGGACTACCTTCCGTCCCAAATGACTGATTAAAAAGTAAAAAGTTTTTCATTGTATTTAAGTGTTTTTTATGTTTATACTATTTTTACGCGTACAAGTACGCGAGTTAATTTATAAGGTGTTGTGTGAGTATAAGCCAAACTAATGACTTATACCCGTATGATTAATATCCGTACTTTGAGAATTCACCTTTTTTGTCTTTGATTTGTTGCAATTTTTCTTCCCATTGTCCTTTAATAGAATAAGCATCTTTCGATTTATTAAGTCCTCCTTTCTTTATTAAAGAACCACTATAGCAATAATCACTATATACATATTGTGTATCTTTACAAGCCTTGTCATCTAATCCTTCTATGTGAATGTTTTTTCCATGAAGATGTATCCGTTCTGCATAATGGATCTCCAAACATTGTTCTACATATACTCTATTTTTATCTTTATCATAGTCATGCAAATCCTTATTATCTTCATTATATTTCAATTCTATACTCGCAAAATTTTCATCATCCAACTTTACAACAATATCCGGTCGGAGAGAGCCTTTTAAATATGAAAACATTTTTTCAGACTCATTGATAGACTCCTTGAGATATTGCTTTAAATCCGGTAGTTCTAATTCATATACAACATCGTAGTGTTTGCCTAACAAATATTTATATAAATCTAATTGTAAGCCACTTTCTTTATCAGGGACGCTTGTAGCATACTTATCTCCATTATTAATTTTATCGAAAAAATCACTCACGTCTTTCTTATATTCATCTAATGTCTTTTTCATAACATATAAAATTTTAGTAATTATCTGTAGCCCACTAACATCAGTACAATCTATTATCTTAAATCCCAACAATAGTAATATTTCGGGTTCTTCAAACACTTCAACCAACCATAGCGATATCCTTCGTCTAAAAAGAGGACACCTGCTGCCGCGCACTCTTTAAGTTTATGGTATTGTTGTACTTTTTCAATATCCGAATTATACATCGTATCTGTATTCTTAAATTTGAGTTCCAAGAAGACTAATCCTTCTGCGCATTCTACTACTATATCTGGTATCTTATCTTCCACTCGACCTGCAAAAAGCCTCTCTTTCGCCTCATTGATAGCGTTTTCGACATTATGCTTGTCATCTTGGATTTTAAATCCATGCGCCTTTAACAGTTTACGCACTTCATTTTCAAATTCCTGCTCGTCGTTAAATTTATCACCATCGACCTCATACCTCATATAATTGTTCACAACGAGACGCAACTCATCAATGCTTTTGAGGCTCCCTTTCATGCCACCAAAGAAATCTAAATAGTTTGCCATAATATAATCGATTCTTTAATTATTCATTATTACTCTCCACATACAGGACATTTATAGTCTGTTCCTGCAGGTATTGCTGGATGGTAAATATTATCTAGGTCTGCCTGTCCATGAAAATCTCTGCATTCTTGTTCGTAAGCCGCTTTTATCGTTCCTACTTTTTTGTATCTAAAATGTGTATATCGCTTATTCCCATTCACAACTTTATTAGTCCACTGTTGCCTAATCTCGGTTTTTAAACCGGAAACACTTCTTCCAATGTACTTTGGGACAAAAGTGCCTTCTCTCATAACACCAAATTGATAATTTCCATAAACGATGTCATCTGAAACTCCATTTATCTCTGTTTCGTTTAGTTGGGTAACATCCCCATAACGTGTTATTATCATAATCTTCTGCCCTATCCGTGTCGGGCACAACTTTTAAGTGTTTTATACTAAATTTAATATTAGATTTAGCTTATTCTCATATATACGCTGACTGTATATTTCAAGTCGTCGCGAGAAATGTTTCCACCATTCCGTCTATACACAGCCTCCTTTACCCTTTCTATAATTTCTAAACAGATATTATACACTTCAACAGCAAGATTTTCTGCATATCCCTTTCCGGCTATCGCATCTGCAGCAACTCCACTATTCCAGTCTAACAACTGAATAAGAATGGGCATTGCTGTTCCGATGTGTGGTGCAAGATAGGGATTTGTCACCATCAATGGTATTGAATGCACTTTATCCTCATAGTTGACTTTATCTACATAAGCCTCCGTCCCTTGCAATGCCAAATCTCCATATTGGCGCAATACGCTATTTACCACCCTTTGCACTTCCGCCTCCGGAATAGCATGCACCGAGTGCACCATTAAATCAAAACATTGCCTTGCCATTCTATCTTTGTGTTTTTATGTTATTCAATTCAGCCTATTCCTTTTTTGAGCTTGTATTTTTAGCTTGTATCTTTTTTGCTCAAATAAATACAAGCTTGTGTCTTTTTTGCGACTCTGGTAGGTTCAAGTGTTAGTTATTAGTTGGATATTCGTTCGTTATTCGTTGGATATTACCATGCCATCTACCTAACCACATCATTCCGTCAATCCATCATTCCATCAATCCATCATTCCATTTTGTCGTGTCGCTTTGTCGCTTTGTCGCTTTTCTTTTTTTGTGCGTGAAACTTTGACACTTCGAAACTTCCTCGCTTATCTCTCTTATTCACAGCCTTTTATAAAATTTCATCAAAGTTTCAAAGTTCCATCTGTTTTTTCATTTCAAAAGCGACATAGCGACATAATTACTAAACCCTTACAAAAGTCTTACTAAACCCTTATTGGGGTCTTACTTGTATTTTTCGTGTTTTTATGTTATTTATTCAGCCTGTTCCTTTTTTGAGTGACATAACAAAAGTTTCCAACCTTGTGGATTGGAAACTTGTAGAGTATAAAATTATGGAAAGTTATTTGTCTATCCTACTGAGGACACGAGAGATAAGTGTCCAAGGTTTCATTCGGATGTCCCAAAAGTCAACAACATAAATGGTATCATCCTCTATAAGATAAATGATTTTGCTGCGCGTACTCACGAATGAAATCCATCGAGTCTTCATGGCTGATGTATCTACCTTCTTTCATTTCATGAAAGCGTTTCTCCGCACGCTCGTATAAGTACTGCTCCATAATCCTAAAATTTAGTAGTTATTAACCTTTGCGACCGCAAAGGTACTGCTTTTTTTTGAAACTACCAAATTTTTGAGCAATAAAATACAAAATTGCTGTTTTTTTTATACTCTACATTATGTCAAAGATCGTTTGCCTCGGTTTTTGAGCCCTGAGACAAGGGCTGTTTTATTTATGCTTTTATGTTATTCTATTGTGTATTAATTCTGGGTCGTATTGAAAAAGACTATATAAAAAATCTGACACAAAACTTTCGTTTCATGTCAGACTAAAAAATATATAATTGCAGGAAAATTAGAACAGATCGGAGTGTGTTCCTGTGCCCGTAAAAAGAAGTATTAACTCCGTGTCATTTTGTTGCCATAACAGCAACCAATTACCCTTAATATGCGCTTCCCATGATCCTTCATAGTCTCCGGATAACTTATGCGGCTTATATACAGCAGGCAAGCATCCATTCTCTTCTAACAGGTGAATAGCCTTGCTTAGCAATTGCATGTCATAGCCGCGTTTTTTACAGCGCTCCACGTCTTTACGGAACGCTTTAGTCAATTGGACGCTATACATGATACTAAATGCCTAATGATTTGCACATCTCATCCGCAGAAGCGAACTTCTCTATGCGGCCATGCTTAATGTCGTCCATCGAACGCTCGTAACTGCTTTTGCGCATACGAACTTTCGGCAAGAGTTGCAAATCCAGTTTTAGTGCCTCCAAGTACTCTAAAAGCGCTTTCCCGCTAGCACTACGCTCATTGATTGTTAATGCATAAGTTGCCATATATCTTCCTTTCGTTACCTTTGACGCTGCAAAGGTACTGCTTTTTTTCGATATATGCAAGACTTTTCTACATTTTTTAGTCTTTTTCAATATGTCAAAGATCTTTTGCCTCCGTTTTTGAGCCCTGAGACAAGGGCTGTACTTAAGTATTTTATGTCATTGCTATATTTTTTACGCTGCATCAACACACCGTGCGGTGAACCGGTTGTTGCGAGGAGGCAACAAAAAAACAAGATGGGGAAAAGGACTATCCGCGTGCGTCTGTATTTCGGTTGTTCGCCTCCGGAAGAGGAGAATGCGGATTGCCGGAGAGCGATGATAAATATAAGTGAATATGTTTTAGACCGGCACTCCCTTGCAAACAACCGAAATACAGACGGGGAAATGTGTTTTTCATGCACCCATCTATACTTTCCCTATAAAAAACAAGGAAAGCGGTAATCACCAATAGTCAAAGACCAAATACACCAAAAACACCCGGTGCGGCTAAAAAGCCGAGGGAATTTCTGGTGCGTTTGGACTGAGACTTATAAGTAAAATTTGCGAAATTTTTGGGAGTCCCAAACGGCATTTTTATAAAATGCGTGGCAAAGGTACTACTTTTTTCTCACCCACGCAAGTTTTTCGGCAGAAAAAGAACCGATTTGTTGAAATTTACACTCTTTCCGTCATTTTGTTGCATAAAAAAAGTGCAGATTATGAATCAAACCTGCACTTTTATATACTAATTTTTAGAAAGATGTCGGGTTAACCAATAAGTATCAAAAACTCTTGATAAGTCATGATGGCTGTGTCATGGTGTTGTTTGAGAACCAGTAGATCCTTGTCGCCGGTTACAATCACGTTAGCCGGTATGGCCTCCGCCATTGCCAATAGATAGACATCCTTATTATCGCGGATGGAAGATTTAACCTCTGGGTAGTTTTCTATCGGAAGACATCGCGAACGTATCAACTCCCACATCGCCTCTATCTTTTCTTGAGATATATGTTCTCTGATCTTCGGACGAGACAACACGGATTGAATTTCCGCCACTTGTTCCCGGGACACATAAACACTAATATCCGCATTGTCAAATACGGATGCAACACTCTGCAGCTGTTTTCCAAACAGGAAAGAAATCCAAATATTCGTGTCTAATATGATGTTCATCTTACTTATTGTACCGAACAGCATCTACTTCTGCTTGGATTTCCTCGTCCGTCAACACGTCTGTATTGTTGCTGGAGCATGCTTGTATAAAGCGGGCAACAGGATTACGATGGCTCTCAATTATCCATCCCATGCGGCTCGCAAACTGCATTATCAGGGCTACGTCTGTTGCAGGCATTTTTAATACAACATCTTCCATAATTCTATTGGTTTTGCGTTTTTCGCTGCAAAGGTACGACTTTTTTTTGAATTATGCAAATAAAAAGTGCAGATTGTGGATCAAATCTGCACTTTTTAACCTTGGGGTCACGCCTCTTTGCGCGAGCGGAAAGGTCTTACTCGGTGATGGTTACACGCAGGCAACGGCACTCGCCGCCTGTATCTTCTGCTGCCGCCGCCGGCGGATATGCCCGTTCGTATTCCACGGCTGCCATCAGGAAAGCGCCAAGCACTTTGCCTTCAGAATCGTTCTGAATAGGCACATCCTTTCCTATCAGGTAATACGCGGCAGAACCATTACGGTCGCTACCTAAGCCTGCCGACTGACAGGAAGAGGTCAACTGATAATTGCCTGCTGAGCCGGAAAGGAACTGAGTTATTATCCCCTCATAGCCTGTCTTGGCGGCATTCACATAGGAAGAACCCGACAAGTAACCCAACCGTAAGGCTTTCTGGAGCGCGCCGGTGATTAGGCATGAGCCGGAAGACTCCAGATAGTTGCATTGCGTACCGCCGGAAGAGACGTTCTTATAGGTGCTTGAACCGGTAGCGTCCACTCCCTGCGTCGAACATTTCTCGGTTCTGTATTTCAAGAGCTGGTAGTAACAGCCTGTTGTAGGGTCTTGGCGTGCCACCAACCCCGCTGCCAGTTTCTCCAAATAGCCTTTTATAATAAGGTAATCCGCATCGCCGGTCTTTCCGGCTTTATCCATGGCTTCCAGCACATCCACCAACGCCATGATATACCATCCGTTGGCACGTCCCCAGTACTCCGCCGAGTGGTAGCCACCGCCTATCTTCGGCTGACCATCTGCATACACCCATCCACTGGCACCTCCTGTACTCTTGTCGGTAGAGAAACAATGCCACAGCAAGTCCGTGTCTTCATCCCATAGGCCATTCCATGAGGCGGTAAACTGGGTCATCACGTCCGTCCACGTGAGCGTGGTCTCAACGCCATATGCCAGCAACTGCGCGAGCAGAGCCGGTCCCATGTAGGCACCGTCACACCACATCTGGTTGCCGTAGTCCGACTTGTGATACCATCCGCCGTCTGCGCTACTGCTTGTACCGGAGATGCTGTAACTGGCTTTATGCGCCTCTAATCCATCTGCTCCTCGTCCCATCTGCGTCATGCAATAAGCGGCATTGGCGCTTTTCTCGAACTTGCCTCCGGACTTGCAGCCGTCATAGACACCGAAATAGACTTTAGTGCAGTTCAAATCATCCAGACTACCGCCGGTGTTCTTTGCCGTTTTGCTCAATGCCCATGAACTCAATCCTTGATACCAGGCATCCGCCCAAGCAGAATCCTGATAGAACTCCCAGCAGTCCAAAATACCTTTGGCTACCACGCCGGGTACATAGTCCCATGAAGCGGCTGTTCCGGGAGCAGTGCTTCCATTGGTGCTGTTGGCATTGGGGAAGCCGACACGGCTGTCTTTGTTTTTCCAACTCGTCATACGGGCGTTGATCACTTCCTTCGAGTACCTTACGGTCGGGTCAAAAGTGACAGCTTCCGCTTCCGACGGAACGCAGGCGACTAATACCAAAAGGCCTGCGAGGAATAAATTCTTTTTCATTATTGATTTTTGTGTGTTATCCTATTTTCTCTTCTTTACGCGTAGCGCGTACAATAAGGTACGCGCATGCGCAAAGCATCAATGCTATGAGTCCGTCGCCCAGAGGTTGTTGTTCTCCTTCTTCCTCATCTTCATCAGTCGGCGTACCGGGGTTAGTGGATTCGGTCTTGCGAATCGAGCGACCGGGAAGCGAACCAATATAGGCATCTCCATTGACCGAACCATCACTATTCAGCATAGACTGCTGTCCGTTGCTGAACTGGCCGGAATAAGCACTCGTGGACTGGAAACCCGCCATCGGAGCAGTAGCCGTCGTGGCTACTTTATACTCCAAGTATTGACGCGGTTGCTCATATCTGACTCCTTTGTACGTACTCTTATAATCCACGGCTTGCGCCTGCGCGGCGCTAAGCAGCGCCGGCAGGAAAGCCAGGATCATCACTAATTTTGTATTACGCATGATAGTTTTCATAATGCTTTTCATAATTCTTTCCTCTTTAATTCTTTCACTCATTAATTCATTCATTAATTCAGTCAACCATTACTTAACTACCTTTCCTGTTGCGTCATACAACATGCCGTTAACCATGATAAACATCTTATTCTCAATGAGCAACTTCTTCGCTTTGCTTCTGTCGAGCGAACCGGAGACAGGCTCCACTCCTGTCGCCACTTCCTGCCCATTAGAGCGGGTGATAATAAAGCGTTCGTGCTTCTCATTGTCTGTCGTGAAGAAGCGATAGGTCATACCCGTCATGATCTGGGTATAAGTATTGTTCTCTACGTCGTACAGATAGAGCGGTTCGTCGCTGTTGAGGTATTCGAAGTTCAGCGTGTATGCATCATCCTCGCCTGCGCGGAAGCCGATGATTGTACCTTCCAGTTCCGGAATAGCCGATACGCTGTTCTCCGTACCGTTGTTATCGGTGGTGTAGATATAGAGGGCAGACTCGTTACCGTCCCATTTATCGCCGTCCCAGCCGTTGTCAAAGCCCGTGGTGAAGTCCTCACGCTCGAGAAGCAACAGCTTGTCGTCGTAGTTCTCGCCGCTGACTTTCATCTTCAGTACCACCGGTTCGTCGCTGCTGAGAGCTGTACGGCGAGCAGGTGCGTGCATTTCATCGCTGAGGATATTATCGCGCGTCGTCTTACGTACGTGCCTTTCGTAATCGAGGTGCAACGTACCTGCGCTACCGTTGGGGTTCTTCACGAAGAAGCCCTGCAGCGAATTGATATGGTCATCTTCACCTTCATATCTTGCGGCCTCAACCGGTACGGTTACATACGTACTTCCCGCATAACGGCTTCCTGCTGCTCCGGCGGTACCGGTCTTATCCACACCCGTATTGAAGAAGTAGATGTTGGCTGTCAATCCTTCCAAATCATCCGTTGTCAAGGCATTGATGTCAATCGGCGCGGTCCAGGAGTTACCTACTACCATGTTCGCATTTGCAGGCACAGTGATATCCACTGTACCGGTAGCCGTCAGCGTACCGCTCATCTGATGATAAGTCGGAGCCTCTTGCGTGATGCAGTATCCCGTCCAAGCCCTCATCGGACCGCCGTTTTTAACGACCACCCAACCTAAGTTGCCATTCTTCTTGGTTCCCCAGCTATAGATCCAACTGCCGTAGTAGTTGTAAAGCGCATTGATTTCGACAAACGGCGTACCGATATACTGGTAGTTCTTTACACCATTAGGCTCCTTTTCCGGATCTGTATGATCGATGAAGCCCTTGCTATACATATCTACGCGAGCTTTGGTATCGCCGGAGTTGTTATTGAAGATCAGCGTACCGTTGCCTGTTTCAGAAGATCCGATATGGATATCGTTCTCCTCCGTCGGGCTGATTTCTGTACCGTCCAGACGACGAATAGTACCGACTATCTCCAATGCCTTACCGGCAGGAATGGTAATATGACCACCTTCCACAATACGTGCGCTTCGAGCTATAGCATGAGTCATATCCACTTCTACAGAGGCGGCAATTTTGACCTCAGTATCTTTACCCGGGCGCACTACATAGTCCGGTCCCCAGTTGGCGGCGGTACTCCATTTGTGGTCACCCTTCGTTCCTGTACAGAACTCGCAGGCCGCCGCTTGCTCATCGGCAGTCATGCTGTTGCCGGCACCGTTGTCAAACGTGAAAGAGCAGTCCGCCATAGGCTTGATCGTGTGATCCGTCAGCAGGTATTCGAGACATCTGAGCACTACGTTACGTCCGGTCTCTGTGAACTTGGACTGCGCACCGCAGTTGACGGCAAACATAATCATTCGTGCTTCGGGGTTCTTCTGACGCTCCACGGCGGTTACCAACATACGGTCTCCCGATCCCGGAGTCCAGGTTACCAGACCCGCGCTCGGCGTGGCGTCTTCCGGCGTAGCGTTATAGTGCACCAGACCGATGGTGACGAAGTTCTCCGCTGCTTCGAGTTCGAAGCCCTGCAAGCCCTTGCTGCCCTCATAGCCTGCGCCCGTCAGCATCGTATAGACAATCTGCGAGGGATCGTCATAATCATTCTGGATATGCGTTGCCGCCGTCTTCATATCAGCGAACATCGGGTGCGCATAGCAGACGATATTCAGCCTCGTGCGGGTGTTCTTCGGCACGACAGGAGAGGTGGTGAAGCCCTTGGCCGCCCATTTAGACGGGGTCTTGGCTACCATGTGCGCCTTGAACGACAGCATCGGACGGTAGTCGCAGAGGTCTGCCATGTCGTCCAGCACAGCAGCGGCGGCATCACTCTTCGATGCCTTCGGATAGTCGGTCAAGAGCAGAATATCGAACGGCTCGTAATTCAGTTTGTTGAAGACCGCATAGCCGTTCACCGGCGTAACGATATAGTTCTCTTTCAGGCGCGTATAGAGTCCCCACTCGGTGTTGGCGTCAAACGATGTATTACCCGTCTGCTGGCACAGGTCGGCTACGTTATATCCCGTGAGGAAGTCGCCACCAACCGTCAGTTCGCTTGTCTTACGCGTTCCGGATGCCTTGTTCGAACCCGAGCAGATGAGCGCCAAGGTCGGTGTTGCGCCGATGACATGCATCTGGATGGTGCTCTTGTATGTCTCGCTAACATGACTCTCGCAGTCGATAGCCTTGCAGGTGAATACCAACTCGTCGTTCTCGCTGTACTTGTCGCTCAGTTTGTTGAGATTCACCATGACGGTATCCACGTGTCCGTCTCTGTTCGGCCATACTACCAATGCGTCAGAACTCGTCACATCGGTTGCTGCACCGCCGTTACGCGAGACGTACATCTTAAAGTGCTTGCCATCCAGCGTACCACTGTTCTTAACAGCAAAGAGGTGACGCATTTTCATCTGGTCGCTGTAGGTCTTATTGACATGGTAGTACTGGAACGGAACGAGGCGTTCTACCTCCGGTTCGGTCGTCTCACTGGTGACTATCGCACTGTTGGTAGAAGGCGTGGTACAATCGCTGGTATTCGTACGCGCTACGGTATAGGTACCGGCTTGCGTTGCAGTATAGGAACTGCTTGTTTCGCCGTCTATCTCCTCGCCGTTGCGGAACCATTGGTAAGTACCGTCATCAAAAGCAGTACCGTCTTGCTTCTTCGCATGCAGCGTTACAGAACTGTTGCAACCGCTCATATCTACAGAGCCATCGGCTACCACTTTCGGTGCGCCGCCCGGACAGGTGACAGTGATGGTGTAACTGCCTTCCGAAGCACAATAGGTCGCATTGCCTGCATAAGCAGCGGTGATGGTTACTGTTCCGGCTTCGCCGTTGAAAGTAACGGTACCATCGTCGTCCACCGAAGCGATATCCTCGTTCGAGGAGCTGTAAGACAGCGTCGGTTGCGGGTCAAATGCCGTTCCTCCATGTTTTACAGTGAACGTCGGTTTCGTAAACGAACTACCGTCCATCACATAAGTCTTACTGGTCGTGCTCGGCGTTACCGTCGTAGCCGTACATGCATCCGTATATTCGAAGCAGATCTTAGACAGATAGAAGGTTCCGCTTGTTACTCCGTAACCCGAGTCGAAGTTACGACCGATACGGAAATGGGTAACATTTGCCGGCAGGTCTATCGTCTTCTCCGCTAATGCACTGCTTAGACCGGTTAAATTGGCATAGGTATATGAACTGCCATCCGTGGAGTAACCGTATGCAGCTTTACTGTCGCTACTAACAGCAACCGTCACTTTGGCTTTATCAAAATACTTGCCGTCCGGAGCAGTGTACGTCAGATATTTAGACTTGCTGTTAGTGTTCCAGCATGGTGTGGATGTATTCGGGAAATTACCGCTACCACAACCAGTATTCTCAAATCCAAACTCTGCATCGTCTTCGTTACCCTTAGTAGCACAATCTTCTTCTACATACTCCGTCACGTTCACTGCGATAGCCGTCGAAGTGGCGATACCGCAAGCGTTCTGTGCGCGGCAGAAGATATAGTACGAAGGACTACCGGTAGCCTCACCGTCGTATGCTTTGATGAGTTCCTTGTTCGTTCCGATCTCTGTATCGCCGGCATCCCATGTTGGATCCGCACTCTTGTACCATTTGTACTTAACGGCATCCGTTGCCTCTACAGTATTGATAGAGAGAGCGAGGGTCTGCATGATACTTACCGAAGCCGGAACGGTTGAACCGAAGTTCGGAGCCGACGGAACACTCAGCGTCACTTCGTTCGACGTACGGTTACAATTGTGCGAAGCGATCACGCGGTATTTACCTGCATCGCCGGCTACAACCGAAGGAATGTAATAAGTCGAAGCATCAGCACCGCTGATGTTCGTCCATGTGCCGTCGAGTTTCTGCCATTGATAATCAGCCTCAGCGTGCGCACCGGTGGCAGTGAAGGTCACAGATGTGCCCACACAAGCGGTTGTGTTATCCGCACTGGCCGTCACCTCCGGGTCGGTACAAGATGCGCCACAACCGGTAATCTTAATCTCTTGCAGGTAGGAACTACCGCTATATTTTGTCACGTTGAGAGCCGTTTGGCCAACAAGACCGTCATCTGCCAAAACGGTATAAGAAACATCAAAGGTCTTGTTATCCGCGTCATAGAAATTCACGCCGTTGATAGTTATACCGTAGCCTTTAGTAGCCGAAGTACCCTTCACGATAACCACATTGCCTGCCTCGAGAGCCGCATCAAGAGTGATGCTTACAGTCTTGGTACCTTCCATCTTCAATCCATAGCCTGCTGTGATGACCACCTGCTGCGAACCTACTTTCATGGTACCGCCTTCGAGGGTGGTAGCATGAGTAGGCGTAACTATGCTTGCGCCGGATGAGATGTTGATGTTGCTTTCCGGTATCACGCTCACGAAGTGGAAGCAGTCGCCTCCGGCAGCGGGGCTTACAACCAATGTATATACATACTCTGCCGCACCGCAGGAATGGGTGCCGTCACCGGTTGCCACCGCTTTATAATAATAGGTACCCGCAGCGGGCGCACTCGCGATAGTATAGGTTGCACTTGTGCCCAGACTTGAACCTGCGCCCGTACCATCTGAATTAGCGCATAAGTACCAGTTCCATGTGACGCCTGTCGAGCCACAAGTAGCCGTCAACGTCACTTCGTCTGTCGCGTACACTTTCGCTCTGCTGGCGGTCACACTCGGAGTCTCTGTTGCCGGAGTAACCGTCAAATCCACTTCTGCACTTGCCGACTTGGAGATATATCCCGTCTTGCTGACAGTTACGGTAACAACATACGTACCGGCCATTGACTCTGTGGCTGCGCCAAGGTCGAGTGTTGCTTCATCTTCAATCTCTGTATCGTTTCCTTTCTTCTTCCAAGAATAAGCCACATCTTCGCTTGCGCCGGTGATGGTCGCAATGTTGGTCGGCGTTGCATCCCATGCCGCAATATCGCTACCCGGACAAACGGTCTGGTTACTCAACGTCGGCAATGTCGGAGTCGTACAAGAAGGTAAGTCCTCACAGTGCTTGATGATTGCCGATACAAACCAACCGTCGGATGAGTTGCGCTCAATTTTAACTTTGTTGCTTACTATGTTAGCTGCTACAAGTTTCTGGCGGAATGTATAATTACTCTGCTTAGCTATACTTGCTGTATAGTCAGTAGATCCTATTTTGAAACCTGTTGTTTTTGCACTGGTTGCTTGGTTATAAATAACAACTATCAAACTATCTCCCGCTGCAAAAGACTTACCCGTTTTAGGACTTAATTCAACATATCCGCTGGAATTCAATTTGATAGCCTTGCTATTGGCCGATTGACTACTTGTGTTACTTACAGTAGCTGTTCCGACGGAAGTCGAAAGCGTTGTAGCTGTTGCAGCTTGCGTATGAACCAATTCGTCACAACCATCACCTTCCATTTCTTCTCCAACGATAGTTACAACGATATCGTCAGTTACATAGGCTGCCTGAATAGTCAATGTACCAGAACCTTGCGCCCATGTATAACCGGTTCCTGCCGTTTGCTCCACGCCGCCTATAGTCACCGTGATTGTTCCCGGCAGACTATATCCGCTGCTTGCTGCAAAGATAGTCGAGAACTCAACGCCTTCTGTCGCTGCACCTGTACCCTGATTGTCTCCGCTCGAATAAGCTACATTCGTCAAACTGAATGTTACGTCATGAGTAACCGCCGCAACTCCCGCAACCGAAACAACAATATTGCCCGTCACTTTGTCTGCCGGGACGGTCAACGTGGCAGTACCGGCGCTAATCGTCCATGTGTAACCGGTACCTTTCGTCTGCTCCACACCGCCAATAGTTACCGTCACATCGCTCGGCAGGGTATAACCCGTTTTGGCAGTAAAGGTTGCGGTATAGGATTTGCCTTTGATGGCAGCTCCCGCACCTGTAGCACCGTCTGTCTTGGTGACATTGGTCGTGGTGATGGTTACGCCATACGTGGAAACATATTTGATTGCATACAATCCACGGTTTCCACTACCTGCTCCATTAATGAAATAGTGGGTATTGGCATCAACGGTCATTGCTTTGTATTTTGCTCCACTAAGAGAAGTTGATGTACTTGTATCTTTCTTTTTCAATGTCAAAGTAGAGGCAGTACCGTTGAGATATAGATACAATTTACCAGAGGTAGAAGGAGTAATAAACTCTATGGCACCTTGCGTTGGATCGGCGGTCTCGGTTTTATTATCAGCCGCAGTAATATAGACAGCAGAAGTAAAACTCTTTTCGCTTATATCATCCGTTATATTACCGATAGTTTCATTTTTACCAAATGCATCGGTTGAACCTAATGTACCATAAACTTTAAAAAGGTGGTTCGTAGAGAGTCCGGTAAAGTGTTGGTCGCTACCAGTAAATGTGATATTCGCCATATCGGCTGCATTATATTGCACATCCGCGCTGATAGCCGTCAGACTTGCCGCAGCAGTCCATTTTGCATATAACGTAATGTCTGCTGTGTAATCCGTAGCACCAAGAGAAGTTACAGGATCACCTGTACAAGCACTCGTCGTGTACCAACCATCGAAGGTATAACCCGCCTTAGTAGCGCTATTCAGGTCTGTAGCGGTATTATAGGTATGGCTGGTCGGATGTGCAGAAGGTGTATCTGTATGCGTTCCCGAGAAAGCCACATTACCTTGGTCTTTGTAAGTAATCGTATATACATGCGGCGTGAAGGAAGCAGCGATGGTCGTTGCGCCTGTTACAACATGGTTCGCGCTATACGCGCTTCCGTTAATAGTGATCGCGCCTGCGTCATAGCCTGTGTTCGGAACGGCTGTGATAGAGGTCAAGATCACCGTGTGTGCCAAATCGGCAGAGCCGCTTGTCAGCGTAGCTGCCGAACCCGATGTGTTGGTATAATTAACCGTAATCGTACCATTCGAGTAATCGGTGATTGACACATTCTGCGTCTTCATGCCGGTGGTAATCTCGTAGTTGTAGAACTCGCAGTTATCGTTAAGATCTTTATCTCCTCCCATTCCTCTACTGGTCGTCGGCGTAACGGTAATCGCTGCGTCTGTCACCGCACCACCTTCGTGAGCCGTAGCGTAAGTGATAGAATACTCATCACCATCCGTATAGGTGCGATAAATAGAGTTATTATCACCCGTCCAACCGGCATTATTGGCTATATGCCAACCTGTGAAGTTATTATATTCAGCCGTAGTGATTTTATATAAGTTAGCGGTTCCGTGAACCTTGGTCATGGCTGTTGCCTGCGTATGGTCTGTTCTACCGATACGGTAATGCAGCGTGGACCAGTTCCTGTCGTTGTTGTCAAAATAAATTACCTTGTCCGCTGCTTGGTTGGCCACCGGGTAGGTGACTGTTGTGGTGAGTTGTTCCCAATTCGAGTAGTTTATTGTGAACACATATGTTGCACCATTGGTGGTACGCAAACCGCAGTCTTGATTATTGACGTTGGTTGTCCATGGTCCGCAATTATTATACTGCATAGTACCGGCATTACCATAGTAATGTCCGCAACCATCAGCAATATTGAAGCAGTAATCCCAATTGGAACCTAAGACTATAGATGCAGTAGCCGTAGAAGCCGTAGCACGGGTAAAATCTACGTTGCCGAAATCTGTTTTCGCTGGGTCGTAATTATGACCTGTCTTAACATACAATCTTGGTATCTTTACATTATAGGCATCGCCACTTTGTCCCCATGTCGATTGACTACCTCCGCAAGTCACTTTGCAGTAATACGAACCGGCATCATCAAAAGCGCAAGTTGCTTTCGTATAGGTTGCAGTCGTTGCCCCTTCTATCGCATTGCCGTTTTCTTTACCACCCTTGTACCATTGATAAGTTACGGGACCATTTCCTCCTGTCGGAGTTGCGGTTAATTCTATTGTTTCTCCAGCAAAATATAACCAATTACCAGTAATGGCTACACTGCTCGGAGCCGCAGCAGCGGAATTAAGGGTAATAACAATATTACCGTTGATCTTATTCGCCGGAATTGTCAATGTACCAGAACTCCATGTATAATCCGTTCCGGAAGTAGCTGTATTGCCGTCTATGGTTACTGTCGGCGTTGGCATTGAATAACCCGAAACCGCAGCAAATTCCGCCGTATAGTTACTACCACCGGCAGTTTCTGCACCGCTGGTCTTCGTCACATTCGTCAGCGTGTGGGTTACAGTTACGGTCGAAGTAGTAAAATTGCCGCCATCTCCAAGTGCCGTCCAAGTACTTTTATTCGAGCCGCATTTAGCACGTGCCCATGCATAATAAGTCGTTCCAGCGACAAGATTTGTTATCGTCTTGCTCTTGCTTTCAGAAATAGTATAGGTGGGTGTACTTCCAGATGTCGGAGCCGTACTGCTTGTCGAAACATAGAGATCGTAGTTGTTTGTATTTGCTGGATCCGTTACCGTCAATTTCACACCTTTTGCCGTAACACTTGATTTTGCTAATGCCGTTGGAGCAGCAGGAGTCAAATCCGATGCAGAAACTGTTACCGTACGCGCATCACTCCAGCAACCGCTACCGGTAGAACAGAACGAACGAATGTAATACGTACCTGTCGTGGTTACATCCTTTGTCGCACCACTCTCTGTTTTATCGGTTCCGTCTGCTGACGACTGCCAATACCAGGTGTTGTTAGTTTCAGGAGATCCGGCTGCTGTCAATCGCAAACTACAACCACTCAAAGTACCTTTGCTGATCGTTCCCGGCTGCGTTGCTTCACATTCTCCTGCAGCACATAACTTTAAGCATAGAAGAGGCACAGATGCACCATTATCCGCTGATAACGTATAACTACCTGCAGGCATATCCGTATACGTTATGGCAGTTGCAGAAGTTTTGCTTGCTGATGATGATTGAGTTCTTGAATAACCGTCCCCATTGCTGAGAGTAAGTGTTCGAGCAGAAGTTCCACTTGAGTTTGCTAAACCAAATAACGTACCGACTTTATTGGCTGGCACAGAGAAAGTTATTGAGAAAGTACTATTAGAACCTCTTTTGGTTACACTATATAATTTCCCGTCTATCGTAATACTTCCACTGCAATCGTTGCTTCCCGTTGAAAAACCTGTAAATGTACTTGTACTATTTGTTACGCCTGCATTTGTAGCATCAGTAGAATACGCAAAAGCAAATATTTTATTACATCCATCATCGACTTCCCATTGTGCGGTCAGCGTGATATCACTCTTAATCTCTTGAATGGTCACTTCGTCATCCAATAGAGTTCCTGCTGTTTTTGTTGCTCCACCGACTTTTACATCCACATTTGCCTTCCAGCCCGTAAAACGATATCCGGATTTTGTAAATGTATTCGCAGGTGTGACTTTTTCGCTTCCGTACAACACATTAGATATGCTGCTCATCGAACCAGAGCCGCCCCCATTATTGAATGATATAGTAAATTTCTCCGCAGGCAAAGTTGCCGAAGCACATATTTTAGGATTTGCAGTTGTATTCATGACGCTACCAGGCCTAAACACAATGATGTAGTACGATGCAGGGGCACTCCAGATGTAGCAATTATCTTTTCCATAATCACCTATTGTAGTAATACTCGTTCCCAAGTAACCTGCATCTACAAATGAATAATTATAATCCCAACCTTCTGTAGACTTGGCTATCTTAAACTGGTGATTGTTAGTTGTAGAAGATTTGTAACTATAGAATCCCGCTGAACTCTTAGTCATCTCTGTTCCGCCCCAGCTGTTGTCTGCGCCTCGATAGTAGTAGGTCCAATCGGGAGTTGAGATAGAAATAGAATAGATATCATTCAAGCCATTACTTCCCTTTCCGACATAGAAAACACCATACAATTTATCTGTGCTTATCGTCCAAGAAGAAGTTGTTGTATTACTCCCCGGACGTGTGTTGTCTCCCACAGAAGATGGGCTACTCGACAAATCCGAAGATGATGGAGCTGCATTCAATCCTTTAAAATAATTTTTCCATTGAGGGTTACTATTTGCATGAGTCAATGTAATTGTTATAGATCCATTTATTCCGGAAAGCGGAATAGCCACCCAGTTTGAGGATGTTGTAGCATTTCCGCCAAACGAGGCTCCCTTGTCTGCTGATATAGTTACAGCACTCTTAAAATAGCACCCATTAACGGTAGAACCGGCACTAATACTTTGCGGAGTCCATGATTTGAAGTTTATATTTGCTAACTCAGTATCCGCCCACGCCAAACCAACATTAGCCATACTCAACACGAGTACGGCAAAAATCATGGCAAGATTTCTGAGGTAGCCTTGGCGTAACATTAGCCTTGACTGTCGGTTGACCGTCGGTTGACCGTCGGGATTGACAGCATTCTGGCTGTTGTGTCTCATGACATTTGTCATTGTGATTAAGTTGTTAAAGTTTTTCATAGTATTTTATGTGTTTTTAATTTTATACTATTTTTACGCGTACAAGTACGCGATTTATTTATTAAGGTGTGTATTTTTTATATCTGAAGATGGTTTATGAATTCAACATGCTCAGATGGAATACGTTTTAACAGTTCTTCTTTTGACACTAGTTGTAATGCCCTTTTCGCTACAGTAGTTAGCATGTCTTCGTATTTTTCATAATTATAGATTTGATCATTATTAATTACAATAGTAAAGAACAATATACAATTTTCTAAGGTCCACTCATCTATAAAAAGTTCCAAAAGATTATAGTAGTAATTACCGGCTTCTCTAAAGTCATGTACATTTTTAAAATTTGTAATAAAGTATTGATCGCAATAAGCCTCTAATCCATCACGCTTGTAACAATCTCGAAATCCATGAGCATAATGTGCACTAAACCAATTGAAACAAAAGTTTCTTTCGTTCATTAATTCATTGATATGCGCCACCTTATCTCCTCCATTCAAGTACCATGCAAATGGCAAATGGGATTCAGTACGATACTTTAGTTTATTTCTTATTAAGATTTTATCTTCATCGGCCAAAAAATTATACATTTTAGGATAATCCACAAATAATTTATGTGCCTCATCCCAAAGTTCTCTGCTAATGGATAGATGATTTTGTGGTTCAGAAAAATGCGTATCCAACAATTCTGTGTATGTTTGATAAATATACCCTAATAATCGCGCATTTATTTCCCGCGCCAATTCTACTTCGCGCCCATCTACCATTTTAAGTTCGAATTTCCAAAATGTTTGGAAGATGCGTAAAATATCTTTAGACTCCAATTTACTAATTGCATATTCTTTTTCGAGAAAAGCATAAAATACCTTATCATCATTTAATTCTTCACGTCTTTCTAAAATGACATCTGCTATTAATCCTGGCAGATCTCTTGATTTAGCATATATGGGAGATTTTGTTAAAAGCCGCTCATATGTGTCGATTAGATATCCAGCTACTTTTTCTTTGTTAGGTATCACTAGTTTATTTTCATCGTCCATAGCAGGATGAGCAGATAAATGACGCCATTGGCGAATTTGTAATATTATTTCATACGTAACCTCATCTGTTAAAGCAGTTCTTTCTTTTACGAGATCCAATAACTGACTTTCCCACGCTTCTTTATGCGGATCTGTTGCCTGAATGTTTTTAATTTCTCTTAATATCTCCTCTGCCGGAACAAAACCATGTTCGTCACGAATATCAATCAATTTATAAACTAGATCACACATGCAAACGCAATAGAGTGTGCTCATCGCTGCACGGTAGCACTCATTTTCATAGCATCTTACTGCTTCTTGAAAATACTCTTTAGATCTATTATCCAATATTTTGCTATAATCAAAATCCATTCTTTCGAATTTGTTTCGGTGTAACATATCAAACTCGTAAGGCTTATTTCTTCCTTTTACCTTGCGCTAATCTCTTATAGTACTCTGCCTGAGTAATTTGTTCAAATTCTTTATCGATAAACTCATTACCTGCCTTCTTATTCCTCTCTGGTCCCAATGTTTCTATTAGCAATGCTTCTAATGTGTCTAATAATGATGCATCAGAGAAGAGTCTATCTTTGCACTCTTCGTTATCATTGGATATATCTTTGATACTAAACCAAGAAAAATTATCCCATCGATTGCGCAAATCTTTGGTAGTATGATAATTAAGCCTTTCACATAAGTGAGTCGCTTGTCCCACATATATTACTTGATAACCTTTATGCAACATATAAATACCAGGATGTTCAGAGAAGTCAACTCCGGATATATTATTGTTTTTGGGACCGGCCAAAAAATTGATACCATACAGTCTTGATTCGTTCTTTTCAAATATAGCCCGATCCCAAAATCTACCGAATGCAGAAATCATCGCATCTCGCACATCTCCCTCATCATCTTCGTCATCTTCACTTGGTGTAGCAGGTGCTAAAATCGGGTTTTGCTGTAATATAGAGGTTAAAACGTATTTCCCTCTTTCGCCTGTACTCGCGACTTTTCCTTTTAATTTATCACTATGTAAAATGACATTTACCGTATTAGCTGGTGTAGCTCCCATATCTTCCTGGGTTCGAAGACCTTTTTCTGCGATTGCATCTGCTATATCTCTATAGTGCATTACACCACCATTTTCGGTAAGGACTTGAATAATAGCCTCGTCCCAAGACATTTTTTTTGTAGCCATAGTATTAATTTGTGTTTTTGTGCTTTTTATTATTATTCAAATTTGGGGTTCTCGCAAGGATGCGAGAAAAATGCACGGTGTTTTGGGTTGTCGGATACAATCCGACGTAATGGACAAACGCTTTTTTATTGTCGGATGGCATCCGACCTAATGGACGATGTTTTTTTGTTGTCGGATGGCATCCGACGCAATGGACGAAGGACTTATATTGTTCTTATTGTACTGTTCTTAGATTGTTGTCGGGACATGGTCCCGTGATGGTCCTGTTCTATATCGTGTTTTTATGTTATTTCTATTTTAACGCTGCATAAATGCACCGTGCCTTTTTTATTGTCGGATGGCATCCGACGGTAAGGGACGAAGGCGTTTTGGGGTGTTTTGGGGTGTTTTGGGGTGTTTTTGGGTGTTTCTTGTATTGTTCTCAGGTTGTCGTCGGGAGATGGTTCCGTGATGGTCTTGTTCTATACACACAAAAAAAGCGTGAAGTTCGTTTGTCCTCACGCTCCCAAGGGCCTTCGCATGCCCGTCATCAGGGTAAGTGCAATCGAAATCCACGCCGAAGATATGTACACGTAGGGGTGCGCAAGTGCGCACCCTCACGGGAATACATAAACTACGGACATTCATTTCTATTGTTCGGCCTGATGACAAAAAGTTGCGAAGTTTTTGAGAGCCGCAAACAACGTTAATAAACGTCTTTTAATATGTCAATATCTCCACCCCAAAAATAGAGACACTTCCCTTCGGCGTGGATTGAGTGCAAAATTACAACATTTATTTGGAATATGCAAATTATATTTTGAAATTTCCGCCTTTATGGGCTAATTTACACAATTTTTGTCAATTTGTACACCTCCCGAGAAAAAAAACGCAGCAAGATTTGTGTATATGAAGATTTTGTTGTAATTTTGCAGCGTGAAACGATGGATAGTAATCATAGTAGCGCTGGTATGTGTATTTTTTGACGCATGGGCGGAGGAAGTGAAGGCGGCGAAGGCGGTTGAGCAGAGCCAGGCGGCGAAGGCGGAGAAGACGCCGAGCAAGGGTTTGTTGTTCTTCTACCGCACGGGTAGATGGGTAGATAACTACCTGACGCGCGGGATTGACACAAGCTATATTGCGCTGCCGGAACACAGTTGGCGTTTGGCTTACACCAACGCCATGGTCGGCGTACATTCAACGCTGAGTTCGTCATCCATTTTCGCTACTCCTGACGGCCCGCAGGAAATAACTCTCTCATTGCTGAACCGGACGACGCCGTCCGTCGATTTGGGATTCTACGCCGGCTATCGCGGTTTCGGCTTCGGCTACAGCTGGGACGCTCTTCATGCCTACGCCCAGCGGCTGAGTTTCTCGTTCGGAAGTAAGTATATCGGTATTGATTTCGGTATCCAGACAAGTACGAATATCACCACCAATGTGACTTTAGATAATGCGTACAGTTGGGACCAAGGCAAAACCAATATCGTCATCACGAACGCGAGCCTGAATATCTGGTACGCGCTCAATGCGGCGCATTATTCCCACCAGGCGGCGGTCAAACAATCCTATATCCAGAAGAAAAGCGCCGGTTCGCTTCTGCTGCATTTAGCGTATCAATCAAGTCAGGTAGATCTGCAGGACACGGTGAAGATCCCCGGCGACGAAATGCCACTGATTCCAGCGCTGATGTCGAATATCACCGCCGTTCGTACGCGACAGGTAGCCATCGGAATCGGTTACGGCATCAACTATACGCCGAACAAAGGCAAAGTGGTTCTGCATGCCTCTGCGGCGGCGATGCTTGTGACATATTCGGTCAATCTGGTTTCCTATTATTTCCCGGATTCGATAGCCAGCGAGTTACCGAGTAACCCGATGTTCAACTTAGAGCCGTCTTTCCCGGTACACGTGACGGGTAACGTGCGCGCGGCGGTGAGTTGGGAGATCAACAAATGGGTGCACCTGAACGCCTGGGCGACAGGTGAGCACATCCGTTTCCGCTCCAAACCGACGGTTAACGAGAATGTGATGAGTCTGAAGAACTGGAACTGGAAAGTACAAGCGAGTGTGGGCGTACGTTTCGGCGCCGGAAAGGACCGTTTGCAGAGGGCGTTGGGACAGCCTAACCCAGGCCCTTCCCTGGAGGAGAAAGGATTAGAGCCTAAAGGGTTAGAGGAAAAAGAGGTAAAGAAAAGCCGGATACCCAAATGGATAACCGGCTATTTCTGGAGTCCGAAATACTAATTATTTCACT
Organism: uncultured Bacteroidales bacterium; assembly: GCA_900316845.1. GTDB lineage: Bacteria > Bacteroidota > Bacteroidia > Bacteroidales > Paludibacteraceae > Colicola. The sequence continues at coordinate 59,058 of ONEG01000004.1, read as the reverse complement.
ACTATATGATGCGCGGAGCAGTGGTCCTGTTTTTGCAGGATGAGCAGGTAGCTACCTGCGGCAGCCGGCGCATAGATATCGGAGTTATTGAAGACTTCGGTATGATGGGTGCGTCCTAACATATCGATCCACTGCGCTACGCCCTGACCCGGAACGGAGATCGATTGACCCATCGGTACGAGCGACGGCATATCCGTCACCTCGGCAGGCACAGGAGCAGGAACAAAGGCGCAAGTGAACAGTTTGACACCATCCTCACGCGTCAGCAGGGCCTGATATTCTTCGCCGAAACGCAGCTGCTTGCCCTCGCCGGCGTAGTAGTTGAACTCCGTAGCTCCTTCAATTGGCGCGCCGGAGACGTACCACTGAACGGAATCAAAGCGGTAACCGCCGTTGAAATCCGCATTCTTGATCGCCAGGACATCATTCCAGCGCTGGGCAATGACCGTAGAGGCGTATTGCAGCGTGAGGACGAACGGCAAGCGGACGTTACACTGCGGCAGCGAGTCCTCCAATAGGATGAAACCGTTATAGACATCCGGAATGACGGTCGCGTCAATCGGTATGGAGATCGAGTAATCGCCCTTCTTCTGCATATCCGCTACCGGATCCAGCGACGGCATACCCGCCTCCGCAAAGTCGTAGGAATAGCGCAGACTGCGTCCGCGGGAGATGGAGTACGTCAGGCGGAGCGAGTCCTCGCCCTCACAGAGGACATAGGCCTGCGGCATGGTAGCCTGAAGCGGCTCATAGACCTCGAGGTTGAGGACGTAAGTCGAGTCGCAGTTAGTAGGCGAAGGAACGGTATCGATCATAGAAACGGTACCCACCGGGTAAACGCGTCCGTGATAGGTGAACGGCAGCGAGGTTTGCATGATCATCGTGTCCTCGAAGATACGAACCGGCTCGATGAGCTTGAGGTAGATGATCGAGTCGCAGGAAGTCGCTTCATTGAAGAGGATGATGGAATCCAAGCCGTAGTTATGATAGAGCGTGTCGGGTTTCTCGGACCATACATATCCATTGATGCGCGCGTCGTCGCAGAGGACATCCACGATGGTATCACGCGTCTCGGAGAGCGGATCCATATAGAGATGATGGGTCAGGACGGATTCGCAGGTACCGCATTGCGTACGGAGATTAACGATGAAATGCCCACCCTCGATCGGGAAGTTAAAGGTCGGTTTGACCTCATCGGACCAGCTGGAGTAACCCGCCGGCAGACCCTCTATATTCCACTCGTAATGCTCGATATGGTAGTTCTCGGAAACGAGTGTATCTCCCTTGACGTGGTCGATCTCCTGTACCCACGAGGGCGAAGCGTCAAACTCCACCTGATAGATATTATCACGGCAAGAGCGGATGATCTTCGGTTCGTTCATAACCGAGATAGGGTTGGTAGCCAGAGTCGAAGCGTAGAGCGAGAAGAAGCAGGTACTATCCTGGACGAACATACAATCCACTACATAGAGGCTATCGTCCTGCATACCGGCATGGAAATCCTGGCTACGACCCAAGATATACTGCTCGGGCAGCGAACCATCCTTGCGGCGGTAGCGCTCGTTATAAGCGTACGCCCAGCGGTACTCAAAGCCATCGGGCGCCATGAAATCCGGGTTGATCTGGCCGCACTTCATACCTTTCAACTTACCATCGGAACAACCGAGGGTGAAGTACGCGTAACCGGAGTGGACAGAGAAGGTACAGTCATGGGTCGTCAGACGGACGGTCAGGTTCTTTCCCTGATAGTTACCGTCACGGAGGTTGACACCAACGGTGGTCCACTCTTTCCAGATGACATCATCAGAGGTCTGGGATATTTCATGAGGCGTTATGTGCCATCCTTGTGCCACAGCTTCGGGCTTGAGCTGACCATTCGTACCGATGACATCGTTGGCATTAAAGTCCGCCTGACCGCATCGTCCGATAGACTGACCGTTAATCAACATATCCAGCAAGAAACGCGGGTTCTCATAATCCGCGTGCCCCGGTGCCTCCAGAAGCGGCATGTATTTGAGCAACAGTACCGGATACTTGATGGTATCCACCTGGAAAGTAAACTCAATTCGCTCCGCCTCGTCGTTGGTATCCCAGTTACCGAGACGGATAGAAGCCAGTTCTCCATCGGGGACGGTCTTCGCCATACCACCGGTACGGGGCTCCGTCTCCTGACGGTCGAAATGGACCACATGGCGGCTCTTCATATTCGACGGTCCCAGATCGACAGGCTTCGTAACACGAAAATCCTGGAAGTTATCCGACCGGTCGGGTGATGAGTTATTGACATAACAAACCGCATTATTGAGGTTCAGATAGTCCACACACATCTCCTCGGGATAATAGATCAGTTTACCCAAGATGGTCTTGAGGCTATAGTGATAGTCGTCGCATTTGGAGCGGACGATGAAATCGGTCTGACCTACCGCCAAGTTGGAGAAAGTCGTACTGTTTCCTTGCACGATCTTCGGTCCCGCCCATGTCTGCGCATCGTAGGAATAGGCGCTGACCTCATACTCCGCTGCGGTTCCGGTCCAAGAGATATTGACCGTCTTACCATTCTGGGTAACCTGTATATCCGTCGGCTCCGGACAAGGTTGGTTATCCGTGATATTGATGTTATCGACCATCGCACCGGGTTGCTGCACCAAGTGAGAACCGTTGGTCCAAGCGAAAACGAGGTAGTGAGGCGTGCCATCGCATTTGGAGCCCTTGATCGTAGCCGCGCACTGTCTCCAGGTAGCTGTTCCGTTCAGATAATCGATATTCGCACCCGGTTGCAGACGGATGACATAGTTCTTGTAAGCCGAAGGAATCGTAGTACCCTGGGTAGGGATAGAATTTATCTTATTCGGGGTCACTCCATCCTCCTTGTATTGCGGAACCCAAAACATATAGAGGCCATCAAAATTGCTGGCAACGTTCGCCATGACCGTATAGTCAAAATAGATGGTATAATCGCCCGAAGCGAGCGGATCCAGGGAGATGGTATCATAGGCGAAAACCCAGCACCCGGTAGCCTGGTATTGCGCCGTCGTACCTCCGTCATTGGAGATATAGAGACCATTCCGGCCCGTACGGCTGTTATTACCCGGGGCACCTATATACCACCTGTTCTTGATCTGGTTGTAGATGGACTGACTCGCCGTAGGATTAAGTACCCAGCGATCGCGCTCCGCCTGCGTCTCGAAATCGCAAGAATAGTTTGTAACTGCATGGATAGGAGCCGCCAAGGAAAGGGCAGCTACCATCAGGACACTAACTAATCGATTCATATTCATAAGTATGTGAGTTTCTATATTATTGTTCAACAATCATCACTTGGGCTTTTGTCTCGCCGTCTCTATTGACCGATTTGAGGACATAAACGCCGGGCAGCGAAGGCACCTCCAGGGTGTTATATCCCTCCATAAGGGAGGTGGTGGAATAGAGTTGTCCGGAGACGGTATAATACCATATATCCGCGGGTTTGGCCATATACATCGGTACACGCTGACCGACCTTGACGATAGACGGATACTCGGACTGCTGCTCTCTATAGACAGGCTGGATAGGACAGGTAGCCACGGAGACACCATCCTTGCGGGTCGCTACTACGTAGTATTCCGACTCATAATCCAGCGGCTGGTAGAGATAAGAGTGGTTCTCGCCCTCCAGAGGCATGTTGTCCTTATACCACTGGAACGCCGTGAACTCGTATCCGCCGTTGTATTTCGGCGCGAGCATCGTCAGGACATCATTCCATTTCTGCTCCACGATCGAGCTGCTATACCGCACCTCGATCATCCTATCCTCCTTGCGAACGCCGCAACAGAACTGGTAGAAATAGAGGGACGCCATATATTGTCCCGGGGTGATGGTCTCCGGATAGGGGATAGCGATAGAGTTGACATTCGGGTCATAAATCATCGTATCTCTCAATTCCGGGGTAGAGAAGCGGATCTCAAGACTATCGTACACGCCCGCATGTATATCATAGGATATATAGAACCGGCCATCATCGGCACACGCATAAGCCGGCTGAGGAATCGTCGCTTCCAGACGGGTATTGACCGTCAGCGTCAGATGGATAGCACTGTCACAACCGTTCGGCGTCTTCATCATAATGAGGTAGTCGTCCAAAGGCTTGTTATACTTAACACCATTGATCACTATCGCCTGGTCGGAACAGATAGAATCATGGATATGGACCTCTTTGGGTTTATCCCTTACGTATAGATGGAGGGTAACCGTAGAGTCACAACCCGCGAAATTCTTAAACGTACGAACGATCGTCGTATCGTTGGTTAACCATTCACCGTCAAACTGATACCCGGCCTCCGGACAAGTAGTATAACTATACTCTACATCGGTAGGAACGATATTCGGCACGATGATCGTATCCACGCGGGTACTATCGCAGGAGTTCTCCGCGCCGATGAAGGTGGTCATCGTCACCTCAATCGTATCCCCCTCCCGGCGGCAGACATAGGTCGGCGACCATTCGGAAGTCTCCCCGGACTGAACACCGGTAACCAGACTCCGGAAGGTCCAGATGGACGAGTTCGCCTGCTCCGTGGTATGCCGCTGCTCATCATCTACGACAATCATCACATGAGAGGTATTATGGAACTTCAGCACACTTGAGCAATTGCCAAATTGGGACTCATAGGTATATTCCGGCACGGGGAAACGCGGCGCAGAAACCGTACTGATCTCGAAATAGCAGTCGGGTTCCTCAATGAAACTAACCTTACAGGTATAGGTATGCTCGCTGGCATCCACAATCAGCTCACGGCTATGTCCACCCATTTCTTCAGGTACGGGTCCTAACTCATTACGCCACTCGTACGCAAAGCCCTCCGGCGCGATACAGGTTACCGACGCATCATTACCGCAGTTCTCGGTCTCGATATGCGCATTAGCGCAATCCAAAGTGAAATAGCCATAACCGAAGTGAACCCACTGACCGCAGTCAGCAGAAGTAATACGTACCTTGATATCCTGGTTATGATATTGCATCAGATCGACACCTACCGTTGTCCACTCTTTCCACGCCAACTCTTCGCCATGATATGTAGTCAAATGCCAACTATCCAGGTCTTGAGCAGCTGCAACGGCATCGGAATAAGTAAAGTCCGCCTTACCGCAGAGGTCTCCAAGGGGATTACCGACTGAATCCAAGATCTCCATTCGGAAATAAGGCTCTTCATCCCGGTCATGACCACTATTATCCAAGACCACGGCATATTTCAAAATCAGAATACCTTGCGTAGCTGTATCCACATGTATATTATAGGTAATTGACTGCGCGTTACCATCCGGATTCCAGTTACCAAGACGAACAGAAGCCAAGGCGCCAGGTGGCACCGTATGCAACAGACTATCGGCACGGGGATCGACCTCCGTCGGATCCACATGCAGGGTATGCTTACTATCTTGCGAGTCCGGTCCGTAGTCCACTACACCAATATTGTCAAACGGGGACTGACCCGTATGTTTCTCGTGCTTACCATATGTACACACGACGTTCGGACCATAGAGGTTCACATAATTGACACAGTGGTTATCCGGACAATAGACGAGGATATTATTGGCATAGACAAATCCGGTACTCGTTTCTCCAAACTCTTCGTCATAGCATCTACTACGAATACGTATATCGTAACTGCCTTCCAAAATCTTCTTGAGATAATAAGAATGTGTATATCCATCCTGCGCATTACCCTCCTGGGTATATCCATCCGTTCCTTCCGTGATACCACTCATACCGGGCCTCCACTCCAATTCACCTATCTTGCGGTACTGAATATCGTACGACTGACCAAAAGCCGTTCCTTCCGTGGTCCATGTAACCAACATCGTAGAATCCTCGCAATGCGGGTAAGCCACCACATGGTTGGGCTTTTGAATTGCGCCGGAGTTAATCTGGAAGTTATCAATCGCAATAGAGGTGATACCGAGCGAATCGGTACCGTTATTATTTGCCCAGATGAAGACAAAGACAAAAGGTTGCGTCGCGTTCGTCGTACTGACACTGGCTTTAAAGGACGCATTCTGCCAACTACCACTACCACACATGAAAACCGAGTCATTCGGAGAACAAATCTGACATTTTACCCGAACGTCCAACGATAGATCACCGTCGGTAGTAGAAACAATCTTATTGACGTCATTAAAGTTCGTCTCGGAGGGGTAATTCAGGAACGCCCGCTCCGGGCAAGCCATGACGTACAGTTTAGAGATCACAGAATCGCCTATACCCTTCCAGTCGAAGCTAATATCATACAGACCTGCTCTCGGGAATTGATACCTCAAGAAGCTGACCACGACATTCGGATCACCGCCATAGTTGGGGTTATTGTCATACGCCGAGATATACATAGAGCGTTTGCCCGCGCTATGCGTTGCCGTACCGTATATCCACTTGTCGGTAGCCGTAGGAGTGAGGTAGTTCAGCGTCCAAGCGCTGAGGTCCTCAGACTCCTCGAACCCACACTCATAAGGGAAATCGGTAGCCACATTCTGCGCCCAGGAAAGGGTACAGAACAGTAACATTATATGTAAGAAGAGCAGTCTCTTCATAATATTTACCATTTGGTCATTTACCATGTACCATTTATTTGGTCATTGGGTTATTTAAAATACCTGTTGTATATCTTCGTCTCCGGTACCGGTGATGGTGAACTCTACACGACGGTTGAGCTGACGTCCCTCCTCGGTATCGTTATCGGCTACATGCTCGCGCTCACCCTTACCTTCGGCGGTCATGCGCTCAGGCGCTACGCCACGTTTGATGAGGTCTGCGCGTACTGCATTCGCACGACCCTCAGAGAGGATCTGGTTTGCTTCGTCGGAACCGACCGCATCGGTGTGACCGGTGATATGGATAGTGACAGACGGGTTCTGGAGGAGGAAGGATGCCAAGTCAGACATCGATTGCTCCGAAGTAGGCAGGATAACCGTCTTGTTGGTAGCAAAGAAGAGGTTCTCGATCTTCACCTTGATACCCTCCTTGATATGGCGGAGGAAGATATCCGCGGTATCGCGAACGAAATGAATCGTATCATCCTTCGGCATATATCCGGTAGCGGTGAAGTGCGCGATGTAGTCACCTTCGGTGAGCGGCGTCTCGATGAAGCCGTCGTCGGAAGCCTGTGCCGCATAGAGAACGACTGTATCCGTGAGAGCAGTGAGACGTGCTGCCGCCTCTACCGGCTCATGCGACTCCTCGTCATAGACGTTCATGCAGAGGGTGTAGATGATCGGCGCCGGGATGCGACGCAACGGCAGACGGAGCGTATCAAACGTAAACTCCTCGACCGATTGCAGCACCGTATCAGACGGGAAATAGCCGTTCTTGGTAGCCGAGATACGATACTCGCCCGGGGCAAAACGGCCCTGCAAGAGACCTTGACGGTTGGTATTCTTCTGCATCTGTTTGCCGGACTCGGTATTGGTAATCTGAACCGCTACGCCACCCAAAGCGAGCGCAGAGTTCTCATCAAACATATAGACGCCCATACGCGGGGTCGGTTTCTTCGGATAGTCGCGGGTGTATTTCTTCTGACGTGGCAGATCGAACCACACGGCAATCTTCGCACCCACGAGGAAGGGATTGACTTTCGCATTCGCAGCCGAAGAAGTAGCCAAGGCTGAGTTCGTCGGGAAATCCAGAGGATTAGCCGTAGCTAACAGCTGAGCCGGCAGATCGGTCTGCGCTTTTGCAGACGCCGGAGCTGCCGCTTTATAAGACAGCGCATTGAGGAATCCGTAATCCGCAAAGAGGGAGAGGCGCAGACGCGGAGAAGCGTTGATCCATTGGTCGAAGTTCACACCGATCTCCGCCGTAGCCGCCAGGTTCAGTCCCCATTTGACCGAAGTAGCCGGGCGATCAAAGTCCTGATCGGTAACCAAGGAGTGGTTATACATATCCACGAGGCCGTCAATCAACTCGTTATCCTGAATCGTCGTGGTCATCGTGCCGGAGATCTTGGAACCGGACCAGACGCCGATACCTGCTTTCAGACCGGCTTGCCAGAAGAGCGGCAGTTTCTTGAGCTCCATACCGAAGAGGATGGGCACCTGAGCAAAACCACCGATGAGCTGATCCTGCATTTTTGCGAAGTTATAGGTATAGGTCATCGTCGTCGCGTAAGGCTCCATACCGAAAGAACGAAGGACCGAACCATCCGGCTGGTTAGAGATGCCCATAATCGAGTTATAGGTATTGAACTCTGCGCCGACGGTCATGAGGAACTGCTTGTAGCGCAGTTGATACCCCAGACCGAGACCGCCGCCGACGAAGCCTTTGTCTTTGTTTTGGAAACCGGTCTGCGCCTTGTCGTCAAAAGCGATTCCTGAGGTGAAGAGGTTCGAATAACCGACCTGTCCCCAGAAGCCCAAGCGGTGGGTGATGTCGCGGTTGTTATAGGCTTCCGCTTTTGCGTTCGCCTTGTCAATTGCCGCGATCTGCTCCATATATTGCGCCTTCTCTTCTGCCGCCGAAAGCGAATTATCCACCTTGGGCGCAGTAGCTTTGGAAGCCACCTGCTTATTCGAAGCGGAAGACTGTTTTGCTTTCGCTTGCTGTGCTTTGGCTTTCTCGCGTGCTTTCTGCTTTTGGGCAGCGGCCTTGGCTTGCTCTTTCTTCTTCTTTTCGCGCTCCTTGGCCGCTTTGGCTTTGGCCTTCTCGCGGGCTTTCTGGAGCTTCGCTTTCTCTTTCTCGCGCTGCGCTTTCGCTTTCGCACGAGCATCCGCCGCATAAACAGCCGCTACATTGTTATCCACCAAGGAAGCCATAGGAGCTACAGCCGCCAAACCCATTGCCAACAGGATAATATAGATAATACGTTTCATCGATTAATGAATATTTTGGTTTCCGCCGCGTTTCCGGTAGTTACGTTCCACGCGGTTATAATCGTAAATATAAGATTTCTGACGTTTTTTACCTTCAAAAGCTATGGTATATTTGATACCGATATTGAAATTACGGAAAGTGGCTCCGTCCGTGAGGTTGCTGAGCAACAACGGTTGGGAGTAGAACTGCACGCCGTGATCCGTCTCTTCGTATCCAAAGACAGGCGCACCGCCTTTTCCGGTAATGAGGCTGAGTACACCGAAATCCACATACCCCGCCAGATACATACGTACCTTATCGGGATTGAGGCGGAACTGCTTATGCTTAAACATATGTCCGATACGTCCTCCTATCTCAATATGCGCCAAGATATTAAAGTTCCATTTCATTTTCAACATATCGCTCTTCACGGGCATGCCGGTGATGAACTGGTGGTTCGGCATGTCATAGAAGTCGTCATAATAGCGCTCGTATTCGCCATACGTAGTGACCTTCGCAGAAGAGGAAGTAGCGCCATACATATTGATCGAGAACTTAGGACCTATCATGAAATAGAATCGTCCCCACTCTCCTCCCATCAACAGGGGGATATTGAGGTTTACCATATGCGACAAGTCGCGGGCTTTATCGACATGGAGGTGCATCTGGAAGATATCGCCCTCGGTATCCATCATCGGAATCGCCTCATCGTGATCCTCCATGCTGTTGGCGTTGAGTTCATACATACCCTCTACACCGACAGAGAAAAGGAAAACATTATGATAGAGACGGTAGTCGATACCGAGATTGGTATTCACGCCGGCAGAAGGCGCATGTCCCTGTATATTATGGAGCAGCGCAGAGTACCCCGCATCAGCGTGAAGCGACACGAAATGGTAGGTCTCCGGAGTGAGCCTGGTATGGGCATTTACCCACATGCTCAAGAGCGCCAAACATACTATGAATACAATCTTTTTCACTGCTTCCTGTCACAAATAAACAGATTCGAGCGGCAAAATTACAAAAAAATTCCCACTTACACAAGTTTTTTGTTACTTTTTTGCCATTTTTTTTTCATTTTGCTATGTTTTCTTTACAAAAAGTAGAAAAATAACAAAAACAAAGAGAGCTACCCGAGGGCAGCTCTCTTTGTGAGATACGATATTTCGAGTTATCGAGTTTTCGATAGATCGAGTTATCGAGTTATTTTACTACTTCGACCTTGCGTCCGGTAGCATCGTAGATGACACCGTTGACAAGGATGAAGACTTTATTGTCGCGGAGGAACTTGAACGCCTCGCCGTTATTGAAGATACCGGCGTTGCCTTCGAGACCGGTCTCCGGACCCTTCTCCTGGATGCTGATGTTATCGATAGCAGCCGGAGCGTCTTCTCCGTCGGACTCATCGTTGAACCATGCGAATACCAGTTTGTACTGGCCTGCTGCCACCTCTGCGTCGGAGCTATAGTGCTGCCAATCGGTAGCGCCATAGAGTCCGCCGTTGTCGAGAGCGATATAGCCCTCAGGCAGAGCCGGATTACCAGCTTCGAGCGTAGCGGAAGCAGGAACGAGTACTACGCGCAGGTAGTCGTACAACTCGCCTTCCTCCACGTTATAATCACCGTAAGCCTTCCAATCATAAGCGAAGGTATATTCGCCTGCCTCGGAGAAGTTCAACAGGATCGTAGCGTAGGTATAGGACTCAGCATCCTTGGTGTAGGTATTGTTAGCACCGTTGTTGGAGATGTAGAGTGCTTTCTCTCCGCCGTTATTAGCCGCATTACCGATTACCCATGCGTTCGGCTCGGAGCCGTTGACGAACTTCCAAGAGCCGTCTGCCTCGAAGTCCTCATCGAACGGAACAGCCTCTACATGGATCTCCGTGGTGAAGGCAATAGAGATTACTTCGCTATAGCCGTCCACGCCGCAAGCACGACGGAGATAGAAGGTATAGTCGGTAGCCTCTGCAAGGTTGCTGAGCACAAGCGGATTCTCAGCCGCAGCTAAGAACTCGGTCGGTTCTACAGCGCCCTCAACGAGTGCATACTCATAATTAGCGCCTTCCACAGCCGTCCACGAGAAGGTAGCCTCGCTATCGGTGATGCCCGATACAGCCAGGTTCTTCGGGTTCGGACAAGCCGGAGCCACACCCGGAACGTAGTTGATCAACATCTTCGGCAGGAAGTTACGCTGAGCCACGTTGTTGCCATCGCCATAACCACCGAATGAAGCACCGTTAGCAGATACACCATACCAGTAGGTGTGTTTTGCATTCGTACTGGCTGTTGAAGCAGTCTGCTTGATACCAATCAAGAGGTTGCCGCCTTGGTATTGATATGCTTCGTCAAATGTAATTACCATTTGGTTGTCTATAATATTGAGCGAAGCTTCATTCATAACCTTGGTCATTGCGTTCCAATCGGTCAGTGCCGTCATTGTTGTTTCCGGCACCTCGGCAACATACACCTCAAAGGCGGTAGCATCCCAGTTCGTATTAGTGGAGCTGGAGTAGAAGGTCAGCACTGTAAGCGAATCCCATTCGAGCGACTCGAGTTGCTCAGCCGGAATGATGAACTGACTGCGTGTGTAGTTATCCGTCCAGTATCCGTAGATAGGAACATACTCATTGGTAGCCGTACCGTCGTTGAGAAGGAGCTCGTATGCGTCAGTCGGTTTGAAGGAGATGACAGCGCTATAGAGGCTCTCACCGTCCAGCTCACCGCAGTCTGCTTTCACGCGAGCGTAGTAGGTAGCCTCAGCGGTCAGACCGCTCAGGTTCACGAAGGTATCGTTAGCCAGCACCTCGATCGAGTCAGAGAGGTTCGAGTTGAGCGAGTACTCAACGATCCAAGCAGCCTCGTCTGCGCCTGCGCTCCAGCTGAGGGTAGCAACACTACCGTCACCCGGGGTGAGGACAGCCTTGAGAGCGGAAGGAGCAGGACAAGCGATCGTCGTCTTGAAGGTCTGAACGTCGGTCCAGCGGCTTACGCCATCCGTGGCACCACAGTTCGCACGAACGTATGCATAATAACGTGTCTCAGGATCAAGACCGGTCAGGACGTACGGATTCTCAGTAACATTAATGAGGTTAGAGAGGGTGTCCGGATTGAATGCAGCGATTGTATCGATAGCAATCTGCCATGCTGACTGACCTTCGTCACCAGCGGTCCAGCTGAGTTGAGCGGAGTGCGCTTTCACATCACTGATGTTCAAGCCGGTCGGTTTCAAGCAAGTCGGAACCTTGTCGATGAGGACATTGTCGATATGGAGGTTGTTATCACCATTGCCGCTTACTGTCGATTCACCGTAGAACGCAATCTTGATTGCCTGGCCGTTGTAAGCGCTGAGGTCGATAGCGATCGGCTCACCCGTTGCAGAGCAAGCGATATTGTTATAAACATACTCAGAACCTGCGTTATCCCAGAGACGGAGAACAGACCAGTTAGCACCATTATCGGTAGAGATCAGGACTGCGAACTTATCGTCTGCCTGAGCGTCTGCCTCAACAGGAGTCAGCGTACCCGAGAACTTGGTCAAAGCCAAGTCGAAGGTCAGCTGTACATTATCCGATACATAAACAGCAGGTGTAGCCAACCAGTACTTATAGGAAGTACCATAGATATTAATCTTCGCATGGTTATTAAATACGCCATTAGCGGTACCGAAGTTCCAGCCGGAGGTAGTAGTAGTCAACGCCTCACCATCCAATACATCTTCGAGCAGGCCGCTATAACGCGCCCAATCATCAGGGATAGAAGTTGTTGCGAACTTCTCCTCGAACGGGGTGCCGTAAGCGGTCTTGAAGCTGATAGCAGCGGACCAGCTATCCTCGCTCTCGCAAGCAGCCTGTACCTGAACCTGATACGAGGTGCTCGATGCAAGTCCCTCAATGAGTTGTGGCGAAGCAGCATCGTTCAGGATCGTCCAGTCAGCGTCAGCTGCCGCTTTATAGCGGAGGTTGAATCCGGTCTGTCCGTAGGTATTCCAGCTGATTTCAGCAGTATTCAAACCAGGAGCAGCAACAATATCGTCCGGTGCCTGGCAAGCTTTTGCCGTACGGAAGGAGATGCTATTCCATGCGCTATAACCGCCTTCACCGCAGTTCGCACGTACGTACACGTTATATAAGGTGTCTGTCAAGAGCTCAGCCAACGCGCACGGGTTCGAAGCGATGCCAACCGGCGTAGCCTCAGCGATATCGAAGTTCGGATCGCACGAGTAAGCAATCTGCCATGCCTCTTGATCCTCCGAACCATTGGTCCAGCCGATAGTAGCGGAAGAAGCGGTAATACCGGTTACTACGAGATCTTTCACCTTGTAGCAAGTAGGCTCAGGTCCCTCGACATAGTCGAAACGTACTTTCGGACGGAAGGTAGAAGTATTACTGCTCGTCGAGTAAGAAGAAGTATAGCTATAGTAGGAACTACCGGAAGCGCCCGTCTTACCGTACCAGGTACAAGAAGAACCGGAACCGGCAGTTACCTGCTTGAAGCCAATCACGAGATTGCCACCTTCATACACGAACGGATGATCCAAAGTAACCACCATCTGGCTATTTACCACAGAGAGTGTACCGGCCGATTTAGCCAGGCTCATCTTGCTCCAATCATTCAGGGCAGAGAGGCTGGATGCATTAGTCGGCGCGATATAAACCTCCCACTGAGCAGATCCCCAGCTTGCATTCGGATAAGAAGAAGTGGAGTAGAATGTCAGTTTGGTAATCGAATCCCACATGAGTGCCTCTATTTCAGCAGCCGGAACGATGAACTGCGAGTTCGCAGAGTGGTCTGCATAATAGCCGTAGAACGGCACATACGAACTCGTTGCAGTACTATCATTGATGATGATAGCGTTAGTCGGAATGAAGGAGATCTGTGCGCTCCAATCACTCTGATCCGTCACATCACAGACTGCTTTCACGCGAGCGTAATAGATCGAGTCAGAGAGCAAGCCGGAGATAGCAAGCGCTGTGTCGTTTGCCGGCAGCGAGATAGCCTCAGACATATCTGCATTACGGCTGTACTCAACCACCCAAGCTTCTTCCGAAGCACCTGCAGACCAACTCAGCGTAGCCACCGATCCGTCACCCTTCGTGAGGATAGCCTCGAGACCTTGCGGTTTGATACAGGACGGTGCTTTATGGATATCGATGTTATCTACGAAGATAGCACCGGAACCATAGTTGGCTACCGAGTAGAACTGGATGAGAATGGTCTGACCGGCATAAGCAGCCAAGTTCACAACCGCCTCCTGGAATGTACCCGGGTTATCATAACTCGTACCCGACGAAGTCTTCGCATAGCTCGGTTCGAGAGCGGTCCAGTTAGCACCGTCATCCGTGGAGATACGAACTACCATTGCGCCGCAAGAAGCAGTGTGCGCATAGTCGAAGCTCAACTCATACGCCTCTGCCGGCAGAGCGATAGCCGGCGTATTGATAACCGCCTGACCGTCATTTACATAGTAGTTGTACATACGGATCATCTTATTACCACCGTACTCATATACACCCCAGATACGCTCCGGATAGCTTGTGAGAGTCGAAGAGGTGGAAGCGGAGTTATCCCAGCAAGTCGGTACAGTCGAAGCCGCGAAGCTCTCGAAGTCCACGTGCCACGGGAAAGTAGAGATGATACCACACGCGGTAGTGAAGGAGATAGATGAGCTGAACGGACTCAATGCCTCATCGTCTGCCGGATCACACCAAGCTGCTACTTGTGCCTCGTAGATGGTTGCACCGGCGAGGTTCTCGAGTAACAAGGTGTCGTTGTTCACATGAATCGTATCTGCCCAGTCGGCAGCACCGCTGATGCGGTAACGAACGAGCCAATCCGCCTCGGAGCCTTGCGGCGTCCAAGCGAGGAGAGCAGAAGAGGAAGTGATTTCATCTGCGATAGCATGGAGGCCTTTCGGATCTACACATGCCGGGATATCCTCTACGACTACATCGTCAATATAGAGACCATGGGTATAGTCTCCTCCCTGAGCAGCAACATCCAGTTTGATCGCAATAAACTTGCCTTCTCCGGTGTAACTATCCAACGGAATGACGAACGGAGCATACTCAGCAAGATATCCACACTGGGTATATACCGGCACGAAGGTAGAAGTATCAGCAGGATCCGTCATAACACCTACAGCGAAACATGGATCGTTAGAACCTGAAGAAAAAGGTCTCGCATAGAATTTGATCCGCTTGTCGCTTACGCTTGTCATTTCCGGCAAAACAGCGTATTGATTCTCCGGTCCGTTAGAGGAAGCGTATGCAGACGAGTGGAAATACAACGAATTGCTGCCTGAATGCGCAAATGTTTCACTTTCCAGTATCGTCGGATAATAATTATGCGAACTGCTGGTATTGGTATTAATGAAACTCCAGCAAACAGGTAATATATTTGCATTTGAAGGAATTTCCGTTATACCGTCGAAATTCTGATTAATCGAAGCAACGGCAGCACACTTGGTGTTCGCATAGATTGATGCAGAATATTTACCGATAGCCGTTTCGTCAGCAGGATTGCACCACGCAGCTACTTGCAGCTCATAAGCCGTACCCGGAACGAGTCCAGTCAGCGTAGTCGAATCGTCATTGAGTACAAAGACAGAATCAGCGAAAGCTTCTGCACCATATACTTTGTAGCGAATAACGAAGTCGTCCTCGTCACTCATCTGCGTCCATTTGAGTACTACAGAAGTCGTAGTAGCCAAGGAATCTACCGCATGGAAGTCAGCCGGCATAGCGCAAGCGATCTTCGCGAAGCTGAAGTTATCGATAGCAGCCGGAGGATTAGTACCACCGGAGGTATCGTCTCTCCACATGATCACGATATTGTATGTACCCGCAGGAACCGCAACTTCATCCGAAGTGAAGGTAGCCCAAGAGGTACTGAGGTTCATAGCCATACCTCCATCCAAAGCGATGCATCCGGCAGGCAGGGCTGTTGCACTAACACCCGTCGGCAGCGCCGTACCCGGTACCAACTCAACGTCAGCCGGTACGAGTGCTACACGCAGGTAGTCGTAAAGGGTAGAAGATCCTTCACCATTACACAACCAGTCATAGGAGAATACGTAGTTGCCGGCAGCGAAGTTAAATGCCTTTTGCGCAAATACAACACAAGCAGCGCTGTTCGTATAGGCGTGCGTTGCACCACCGTCATTAGAGATATAGAGCGCGTGCGATCCTTCACCGTTGGAAACAGCCGTACCGATTACCCATGCATTAGCGAGGTCGCCATTGTTGAGTAACCATTTTGCCTCGCCCTCGAAGTCCTCGGAATAGGAATCACCTGCGGCCACAGGAACTTGCTTGGTCTGGAAGGAGATAGCAACACTTTCGCTCTTGGCTTCTGCGCCACAATTCTTACGCAGATAGAACTTATAGCTCGTGCAATCCTCCAGTCCATCCAACTCAATGGAGTTGACATTGATATCGCTGAATGCGTCATCAGCCGGTTCCGGTTCAGAAGCCGGAGCATACGCATATACCCATGGTAAACCATCGGTCTCGGAGTTCCAGACGAGGGTAGCAGAGGTAGCTGTAATTCCCGAAATAGCCAAACCGGAAGGTTTGAGACAATCCGGAGCCGCTGCTACAGCCACATCGTCCAGATAGAGGTATGCATCGCCGTAACCACAGTTGCTGGTAGCCGCGAAATAGATAATCACCTTACTGCCGGAATAAGCAGAGAGGTCTATCTCATACGTCTTCCAATCGGATATACCTGTCAGGTTGCTGACGAGAGCCGTCCTTGTAGCACCATTATCATTGGAGATCAGCACTTCTCCTGCACCTCCCTTCGGGTTCTTCCAACGGAACGAAAGGATCGCGTCCTCGGAGAGGTAGATACGCGGAGTAGCCAGGATGTTGGTTTTATCGGTAGAATTATTATAGGAATTAAAGCGGAGACATGTATTGTCGCTATCCGTGTATTTATTCCACTTATAGGAATCAGTAGAAGTGGTACCTTCCGAGTTATCCCACCCCTCGGGTATTCCGCTTGTAAGCGTATCGAAGTTCTCGCTCCAAGGCAAAGCCAGCGGCATCGCAGGCGTGCGGAAGTTTTTGACGAGCGGTTCGCTGTTGCTACCTTCGCAAACACGACGGAGGAAGAAGGCGTAGTTGGTTTTCTCGCTCAGTCCGGTCAGTTCCGCAGAGAGAGCAGCCGTATTGTTTGCAAAATCTTCATCTGCAGGCGCAAAGTCAGCCGCAGGGTCAGCTACGAGCCCATACTGCCAGTTAGCCTCTACGTCATCGGATGTCCAAACCGCAGTAGCGGATGTAGCCTCCAGGTCCGTAATAACCAAGCTGTTTGCCTGCTGGCAAGCAGGAATCTCAGCAATCTTGAAGTTCGCGATATGGAGGTTGTTGTTTCCGTTCGCTACTGTGGACTCACCATAGAGTGCAATCAAGATAGACTGATTTGCATACGAAGAGAGATCGAACGTAACGAGCTGTCCTTCCGGATTGATATCGTCATACGAGTATCCTCCGACGCCCCACTTTCTTAATTCCGTCCAGTTTTCACCGCCGTCGTTAGAGATGAAGACGATGAACATATCATCATTCTGCTCACCCGGAGCAACCGCCACGGGGCTGGAACCTGCCGCCTGAGTGAGCGCAAGATCGAAGGTCAGCTGATAGCCGTCCTCCATAACGATGGTCGGGCTGAGGATCCAATAGTTGCAATCAGCGCCGGCGATATTGAGCAGCAAGTGATTGTTAGCCGCAGGGAAGACGCCATTCGCAGCACCTACGTCCCAACCGTCAACAGTGGATACCATCGGAGCGCTTTCATCCAGTTGCTCTTTCAGCACCTTGTAGCGCTTCCACTCACCCGGAAGGGCGATCGTGTCGAATTTCTCTTCGTACGGAACGCCGGTAGCCGTTTTCGCCTTGATAGGTTTGCAATAATCCGTGACATCGGTCTCGGTGCAAACGGCCGCAACGCGTACGTCATAGTTAGTGAAAGGTTGCAGACCGTTGATGGTGTACGACGGATTCGTATAAGCATCAAAGGTGATCCAATCCGCCTCCGAATTATCACTCGGTTTATACTGAACATGCCAAGCGATCTCACCGCTGTTAGCGGTCCAAGCTACCTGAATCGAGTTCGTGGTAGCAGCACCTTGCACATCGTGGAGACCCGTCGGCTTCAAGCAAGTAGGGATACGGTCCACAAGGACGTTATCTATGTGGAGGTAGTTATCTCCGGCACCGGAAGATGGGCCAGAGGTAGATTCACCGTAGAAAGCCAATATAATCGATTGACCCGCATAAGTAGAGATATCGATTGCTATCTCGTCTCCGTCAGCCGTACAAGCGATATCATCGTACACATACGCCGAACCAGTGTTATTCCATTCCTGAAGAATATTCCAGTTGGCACCTCCATCCAAAGAAGCGAGTACAATGAACCGATCATCACTTTGCGCGCCCTTCGTAGCCGGTTGTAAAGTTCCGGAGTACGCAGTTAATGCAACATTAAAGGTCAGCTGATAACCAAGATCGCCCTCTTCCATTGAAGGAATAGGGATCTCCGGCAGGATGAGCCATTTATAACAACTGGTAGAATAAATCTCGGCTCTCGCATGCTTATCAAACACGCCGTTTCCTGTTGTATAAGACCAACCGTAGCCGCTCGACAACGTTGCCGAGCCGTCGTCATTCAACTTTCCTGACCTGACACTCCATCCGTCCGGCGCAGAAGAACCATTAAAGTTCTCAGCAAAAGGCAGACCGATAAGGGTCTGGAATGAAGCGGATTTGTAACCGCTGGTGTTGTCCCCGCAAACACTCTGAACGCGCACCTGATAAGAGGTGTTCGGCATAAGATCGGTCAGAGGGATAGAAGTGAGAATGGTGTTCTTGATAACGGACGTCCAGTCTGCATCATTGGCACCTTTGTACTCTACGTTGTAGGTACCGCTACCGCCTGCGAAATTCACCGTAGCGCTATTCGCTGTGATGTCGGTAATGTCGCACGACGCGGGTTTGTCGCAAGTCGGACCACTGCTGCCGGTGGTGTAGCAGAACTGCATGTTACAACGGTTCGAAGAGGACGTTCCGTTGATACCAGTGTAACTGTTCGAGTTAGCCGTCAATACACCATCCACAACAGTAAGCTCCGTTGCTGATGATGTGTAGTCGTTAGTGGTGTAACGCGCCATTCCTGTAGCCGAAGTATAAGCAAAACGACTGTCGCTGTCGTAGTGCGTTTCCTCAGCAGATGAATAACTCATGTACACTGTGACCAGCAGGTTACTGCTACCATCGTACGCAAACGGAGTCTCCAAATCAATGACGAACCAATCATTACTGTTGTCAAACTCCACAACCGATTGAGATAATACTTCTGTAAACTCAGCATCGGTTACATAAGCGCTGGATAAGCTTGCAGCATCAGTATTTGCCATAAAGATGGAAATCATGCGCTTGGTTGACGAAGCATCGGTGTATTTGAACGCAATACTCGTAATGTTTCCAGCAGAGATTCCCAACTCTTCTGCCAAATAAAGCTGCTGAGTGTAACTGCTGTGATAATAGCCACAAATCGGCAATTGGTTGTTGGAGGATGTTCCATCTCCAATCTCAACGCAGGTCTGAGCCTTTACCACTTGTGGCATAGCTACGCACCACAACAATGTCATGAGCAGAAATGCCAACTTTTGAGTAAATGTTCTCATAAGCTTTTCTTTTTAAGTTAAACAATAAAATTATCAAACTATCAGTATAGTTATCTTTCAAAAAACAAATCGGGCACAAAAGTAGTAAAAAAGTTTGACATGTGCAAGCATTTTTTCAAAATTTGCATCAAAATGTCACAAAAAACTTGATTTTACTATAAAATGTTCATTTTTGCCCGTGATAATTGGTGTATCGTCGGGGGGTTGTCGTAGGCTTGTCGTTATATCAACCACCTACGAATCCCCAACGAATAACCAACTTATCACCAACTTATCACTAACGATTCGGCCGTTTTTAGAGTCGCGGGTCATCCACTTTCTGACCGGATGCGTTATACCATTCGTCATCGAGGATGATATACATGTTATCTCTGTAGATAATCTTCCTCGGCAGTCCGTTCCTGCCCTCGATCTCCTCCATGCCTTGCGAACCGGTGATGACGAGTGTGTGAACGAGCAGCGCGGCACATTGGGCACCCTGTACATAGACGGAGTCCACATAGGTTCCTGCGGGTGTACCTGCCGGGTAGAAGATCGGCGACTGGATCGGGCTATACGGATGCTCCGGATCGGAATACTCGAACGGCAGATCGTCCACCGTGATACGGGACTCGGCGTAGAGCGTTTGTTCCGCCCCGGCGTAAGAGATAATCAAGGTCTCAATACTATCGCATCCCAGAGATGAGATCGCCGTGTCGCGGTAGATACCAGCCCGGTTGTAATTCTTACCATGCCATGTATAAGGCTCTCCCGGACAGATCTCCACTTCGAGGTCCTCACCATAGCGACGCTCCTTGACGAGGAGGTTGAGGGTCACGATACTGTCGCATCCGTGAACAGCCGAGTGCAGTTTGCGGCGATAGATACCCGTGGTCTCCTTCGGCAGGAAGTCGTGTCCGGTATAGGTCTCGCCTTCGCAGATGGTATCCGCAAAGTTCACCTCTTGTGCCGGGAAGATCTCAATCTCGAGTTGGAAGACGGAATCGCGTTTTCCGGCCTTCGCCTCCGCGTCGGAGACATAGAAAGGCTGCGGATAAGCATGGATACCCGGTTCGGTATTATCCCCGGAGAGGTAGATATCGCCAATGCGTACATCCTCGTACTGGCAAGCGGATGCAGCCTCGACCTCCTTATCGTAGTACGCCAGACGGATGTTATCCACGTGGATAGCGATACCGGTGTTGACGGTCGATTTCGCCTCCCGGTAGAGGCCGATGCGGATATTCTTTCCGGCATACTGAGCGAGGCTGTAGCGAACACGTGTACCGTCAACCGGGATGTCGCGCAGCTGCTTGCCAACCGGGTTGGTATTCTGCCATTTATCGAGGATATTCTCACTCTTCCAGGTCTGTCCGCCATCGTCGGAGATGATGATCATGAAGAAGAAGTCATCCTTCATATCGTTGTCGGTCACGGCGTTGGACGTAGCCAGATGGGCGGTGTTACAAGCCGTAAGTGCCAGATCCATGGAGAAATGTACACTATCGTTCTCCGGGAGGTAGAAGTTCGGGGTAACGAGCCAGTGGAAGTCGGCAGAGTAGCCTTGTGCCACATAGTGCGGGCCCTCAAGTCCGTAGTTGTTCGTCGTACGTGTGAAGCCCCAGTTATCCACACCGCGTGTGATGACACCTGTCGAATCGACGATGATGTCCGCGTGGGTCTTACTGAAGGTCCACTCGTTGGCGTTGAGGCTCGTAGTACACTCCTCGAGGAAGTAGGGGCTACGCGAGGTCTTGAAGGTCGCTTTCTGGGAGAAAGCACTCTCACCCCAGCGCTCGCCACAGATCGCCCGAACACGCCATACGTAGGTCGTTTGCGGCTCCAAGTGATCCACTCTGCAAGAGTTCGATTTCACCGTACCGTTGAAGACAAAGGCCTCTTCGTCTGCGAAATACGGATCGGTCGATACCTGCAGCAGATAACTGCCGGCGGAGTCGATGCCGTTCCAGGTGAGATCGGCATGGGTACTACCGATAGTCAGGGTCCCGAGTCCGGTCGGATCCTTACACTCGGAGATGCGCTCGAAGGAGAGCTCGTCAATCCAAACGTAGTCACCGGATTTCTGCGCCGAGCTACCCTTCGCATAGAAAGAAGTCATGAGCGCGATATACGGTCCCGTAGCGCCTCTGAGCTCCACGCGGCAATCCTGGAAGAGGAAGTTGTTCGCCGGGTTAGCTCCGTTAGCCGTAGAGAGCGTACCATCATAGGTGACGGTATCGATAGGCATGAACGTAGCTGCATCCGCCGGATCGGTCATAGTACCGACGATAACCGACTTCGAGTACGCCGAACCCGTGAAGGATTGCAGGACGGAGTCGTTCGCGGCGGATACATACGCCGGACGCATGAGGAAGTGAACCTGCAGCGTGTCGTACGCCTGTACATCCATCTGAGGCAGGGCTACATACGGCTGATAGGATGCCGCCGCACGGCTGCTATAGGAAGCACGCATAGCGAGCGCATGTTCGCCGGAGTAGCTGTACTTGAAGGCGGCGGTATTCTCCTGGTTATACGGGTCGTATGTCGAAGATGTCCAAGTGCCTTGGAGCGCATCTCCATAGTACCAGCAGAGGTTTTGGATATACGCATTCTGGCCGTTGATAGCAGCCCATCCCTCTCGCGGCTCGAAGCCGGAATAGTACTCCGGCGCGATAGGAGCGCACTCCGTAACAAAGGTGAACGGCTTGGAAGCCGGAGATGCCTCATCCCCCTTGATCTGATAAACGATCCAGCGATAGTTCATTCCCGGCTGGAGGTTCGTCAGTTGGTACCGGGTACCGTTGATGGTGTCCCGGAAGATCTCCTGGCCCATAGGACCGTAGAGAACAACGACTGCATCCAGGTTCGGATAGCGCGTGTTCCAAGCTATGTCCGCCGTGGTCGTCGTGATATCCGAGATGCGCGTACCGGTAGGCGCAAACATCGTATTTCCGATCGGTTTCACACTCAGGTCATCGAGATAGAAGAGACCCGGCGCCGGCTGGAAGAGGACGATATATTTACCCTGTGCTCCGGTCAGCGGCAGACGCATCTGCTCCCAGTAACGGAGACCATCGGGATCGTTGTTGACGTTCGTATTGGTGGTCAGATCGGTGTGGGAATAGGTGACGGTATCGATGACTTGCAGGGTACTGAAATCAGCAGGGTCGGTCAAGGTACCTACTACCAGAGACCGGCTGTAGCCACTGCCCAACCATGCGGTAGCGGTGATTTTACCGCGCCCCGAAGCGGAAGGATAGGTCTCATCGAAATTGGTGAAGCAACGTCCGTAGAACTCGATCATCATCGTGTCGAGACCGATATTGAGCTCCGGCAGAACGATGAACGAGTTGAAGTATGCGTTCGCCGTGTTCATAGCGGTACAGATACGCAGCGCATAGCTGTCGTTACGTCCTACCTCTACATGAGCGGATGCGTTATAGCCGGTCATCGGGCCTACCGCCTCGTATCCCTTACGCTGGATGAGCCATTGGAAGCCGTTCACCGGCGTGTCGTAGGTCGTACCGACGGTGAAGCAAGCCGGCTTGAAGTACAGCGAGTCAGCCGCCTCACCGGCCAAGACATCGTTCTTCTCCCAGTCGTTGGGGTTATCGAAATTCCAAACGAAGGCGTGTTGCGCATCGGGTTCAAGCGCCAGACAGAGCGTATGGAACGCCAACTTGTCGGTTGTCACATAGCTCTTCGCTGCAGTCGGTACATTCGCTGCCTCCAGACGAGCGATATACCCGGTCTGCGGATTGAGGTTCTCCACGAGCTGCGAGGTCGTAGAGAGATTGAGGAACTGCGTTACCGCTACACCCGCAGCCGTCGTGATATAGAGGTTCCACGGGCCACCGATAGCGTTCCATTCCACCAACGCGCTGGAGCCGTCCGCCGTCACCTTCTTGAGCGAGACGAGGCTGAAGCCTTTCGATGCGTCCAAAGCCACGTCATCGAAGAAGACATTCGCCGTGTCGCCCTTTTGTTTCGGCAGGTAGAGTACCAGCTGCTTGGTAGCAACAGTAGCCGAATCCAGATCGAGCGAGTAGTTGCTGAAGAGCTGGTTGTTCTTCGCGGTAGCCTTGGTTGTAGAGTTTAACTTATCCAAGTGCAGCGTAGCCAGCGTCTGATAGGTCTCGAAGCCTCTTTCCTTATCAATCGTACCTATCTCAAACTGAGCGGGGAAGGTATGTTTCGGGAGTTTCGAATCGCCATCGACATATCCCGGACGCGCTTTGAAGCTGAAGGAGCGATCCTTCGGTTCGCCCAGCGACGGGAAGATCACATAACCTCCGTAGGTGTTCCCATCGGCATGGAGCAACATAGCTCCGGTACCGGTACGAGCGCACCAGAGGTCCTCCGTATTCTCGCGGCTGTGCGGACAATAGAGATAAGACTGAATATCCGTACCCACGGAGTCGCGTCCGGACTTCAACGCCGGATGGAGATAGTAGTTGTCGCTCTCGGAATACGGACTGCGCTCCCAGAGTTCGCCGGTCTTCTCAAAGCCGAAGGAGTAATTCTCCGCAAAATAGTACTGGGTACTGATCTTAAGCGGGTTACGGGTCCAGGTACTGATATCCTCGGCACTACATATCGCACGCGCGAATATATAATAGGAGGAAGCAGACTCCAGACCGGTCAGCTCTACATTCGTCGAGTTGACGTCGATCTTCGTCGCGCCCTCGAGGTAATGAGCGATATCACCGATAGTAGCGTAGGTCTCTTCGTCAATCACCACTAACTGCCATTGCGAATCCCCGTCCTTTGCCGGCGTGAGAGCTATCGTAGCGGTAGTGAAGGACGAACCGACGAAACGGAGCTTCGGCGCATTACAGGAAGCCAGATACTCCAGACCTACGTTATCCAGATAGTTATCATAGGTATTCGGCGTCACATTGGGGATACCGGACGTGATAACGAGGTTATCATAGGGGAGCTCGTATTCGGAGAGATCCATCGTGCAATGGGTATAAGCAGCCGTAGGCGCCAAATCGAAGGTGTTGAGCAACACGAAAGTCGTTACATCATTCACATCCGCCATTACGCCGACATACATGTTCGTAGACGACGAGCCGCCATAAGAACAAGCGTCGAAGGTAAGACGCAGGTTCGCCAAATCGGCATCTACCTTAGGCACAACGATATAACAACCGTTGGAAGAGGTTGACCAGACATCAATCGCATTGGTACCGGAGTTGGCATTCTCCCTTACGACGTGGTAGGTCATGCTACGCGATCCTGTACAAAGAATCTGCCAGCATCCGGGTGAAGGTTCACCTTTCTCATAACTCTCGAAATCATCAAAGAACGGTAGCGGAGAACCGTTCTTGGTAGGACAGGTCGTGCGGATAGCGGCATAGGTAACGGAGATAGCGGTACTATCGCCATCCTCACAGATACCTTGGGCGTACGCATAGTAACTGGATGTCGGCTTCAGATTCTCAATCAGGATGTTATCCGAATGATCGACGATGGTATCCAGCAGATACCGATAGGTCTTCTTCTCCGACTCCTCCAGCGCTTTGTTCGCCAGCAAGAGGCGGTAGCTGTCCTGATAGCCCTTCCAGCTGATGACAGCGGCATCCTCGCCAACACTATCTACCGTGAAGGAAGAGATAGGACGGCATTTAGGAATCAGATCTACCGACACCTCGGAGATATATGCATAGTTGGTACTACCGAAATCCGAGAGGAACATAATGTTCCGACCCAGATCACCCATATAGTCACCCTCATAGCTCTCAAAGCCTACCGAATACGGATCCCAAGTACTCTTACTGAGGTTCAGGGTATCAACAGCCACAAAGGTGTTGAGGTCACTCGGATCGGTTATCACACCTACGATCACCTGGTTGTTATAGGTCGTAGAGTTATAACTGCGGCCCCAGAAATTAACCTGGTACTTGCTAATCGAATCCACATCCAGCTCCGGCATGATCGCATACGCGCCTACGTAACTGGAAGAAGAAGATACATAGTCATATAACTTCAGGTAGTTCTTACCGTTATGCATGGTGCTGGAGGTATTCTCGATGTACGGGATATAACTATCCGAAGCGTCTTGCGATTTGCTTCCCACCATCCAGCACGGAATCTCACCACCCGTACCGGTTTCGAACCCTTCGTCAGCGGAGAAAGTAACGGTACCTAACGCCTCCGGCGTCTTGGCTATACACGGCGTCATGAACGACATCGTGCTCCACGTACCCATTGCATCGTCGCAAAGCGCTGCAGTAGCAATGTAATATCTCGTCTGTCCCTCCAGACCGAAGACCTCCTTCGAACGAATGCCTTGGTCCAGAGTGTCGCGATAAAGGATCCATGCCTCCGGCACTTGGTAGTCCTCATCAGCGAGATTATCTGCGCTTACCGCATGGTTCGTAACGAGCAGGATCCACCGGTCATCCGTACGCAGACCACTGCTGACGCTAACACTCGATCCGGTCAACTCGGAGATACCCGGTTTGGTCATCGGACAAGCCAAGGAGACAAAGGATATATTATCCAGATAAACCCAGTCGTCATCTCCGTATTTACCTCTCCATGCGATATATTTGGCTGCCGCAGGAATCAGATGAGCGTATTCACTCAAGTCATACGCCACCGACCTTATATCGGATGAGCCGGTACTGGATGCCGAGTCAAGAGGAACAAACGTGCCCAGATCGGTCGGGTCGGTCATGACACCCAATACACAGGTCTCACTATTATTATAGGTACTGAAGTCATAGGACACCATGATAGAAGTCAGCGTATCGCATTTGATCTCCGGTGAAGCCACCCATGACGGCGAAGTACTCGTAGATTGGTGGATATGCAGCATTTTATTACTGTTGACCGTATAGACATAAGGCAGGGTTCCTGTCGGCACCCGTACGCCACCTATCCAGCAAGACGGCAACGTGTTCTCCGAATAAGACTCAAAGGTCTCTCTGTTCGGCTTGGTCGGATCCAGGAGTTCGCAAGAGGTGTTAGCCGGCATGCTCACCCACATACTGTCACCACAAAGACCACGAACATAGAAATAATAGGTGCTCTGCGAATTCAGTCCGCCCAACTGGAAGCTTTTGCCAACCACCAGCGTGTCGTTCACAATCGCCAGGGTCGGATCATAAGTACCGTTCTTGACAGCGATGGTAGCCACGTTGGAAGTCAGCACCTTCACCTCCCAGGTGTCGTTATCGGTCGTACCGTTCCACGTCAGATGGATGTCATGCGGCGCATACGAGGACTGACGGATATCATACGGCTCGATACACGAGGGATCCTTCAACTCGACATTATCGATCACCACGTCGCTGCTCATAATCAGAGTACTACCCAAACCGGAAGTAATCGCCAAATGATTATAAGCCAGCTCATAGTCAGAAAGCAAGATACGCACTTTCTTAAACGCATCCCCGTCCACTTCAATAGTATCAAACGGCACAAAGCTATCCTGATTCTCAATATCTTCCATGGTACCCAGGATCACCACTCCACTACCGGTAGAATAGGAACGCACGTCAAACGCGAGTAACATATCCGACAGGTTTCCTTCAATCGTCGGCAGGATAGCCACCGAGCGGTGAATTGTACCGGACGAGTAGAGGTTGAGCGCCTTGTTGCTGGCTGTTGTAGATGAACCGAGCTGACAAATCTGCGGATAACCCACACCTAAATAGTCGGCTAACTGCCAGCAGCCGGCATTCGAGCTGCTTGCGTTATAGTTCTCAAACATCTCTTTATAGGGGAATGCCTCATCGCGGCAAGGCGTAGTGAACATCGTCTCGCTCCACCAATCCATGTCGCAAGTAGCGCGGACATAGAGATAGTAGTTCGCATGGGGGGTGAGTTCGCCGAAACCGAACTGCGGCTTCGTGCCCGCGTCGGACCAGTTCAAGGTCTCGGCTACTACAACACCTCCGATAGCTTCGATCTCCGCCTTCGTCTTATGCACGCGGTCGGACTCTTTGATAGGCACACGAGAGAGGAAGAACTCCCATTCGTCGGCCTGCGAGATCTCCCAACTAACGGTCACCGAATCCGGCTCGATCTGCAACTCGATATTCGTCGGCGGAACACAATCCGAGAGTTCCTCCACGGTAATCTCATCAATATAATTGATGGTGTTCTCGCTCATCTTCTTCACATCATCCCACATGATAGCAATCACGCCCTCCGGACCGGAGTAGTTCTCGAAGTTCGCATAACAACGCGTAAAACCGGCGGCGTTCAGCATAAAGTGCGACACCGGCACGAAGGTGTTGATATCCATCGGATTGCTCATCACGCCGACCGTAGCATGCGCTTGATCAGAGGTAGCACCACCGCTGAGGTAGAACTTCAGCTGTACTGCGCTCAGATCTGCCACCATCGGGAGCGTGATCCAGGCATCCGTACCGCCACGCTTACTGAGATACAGCGAACCGGAACCTGCGTAACTGTTTGCCGCACCTACCTGAACAGACGGATAGGTACCACTGTTACCGAAGATACCCAGGCCCGTTACATATTGGCCGGACGTACCGGGGATAGTATATTTCGTAGTCGTACCTGCCTCAAAATCAAAGGTGTACGGGATCTCACGCATCGGTGCTACCGTCACGAACGGCTGGCGGTAAGACCACTCCGTACCGGCTGCTTTGACGTACACGTAGTACGGCCTGTTCCAACTATGATCCGCCTCCAACTCAGTGCACTGATAGTGATTGGCCGTCACCGTAGCTTGATCTACGATAGCCTCCTGAGCCGGGCTGTTAGGATTCACCTCCGCATTCGTAATCAGCACGTCATACGAAGCGGCATTGCCGTTCCAGGAGATATCCGCATACGTATCACGGGGATTGACGGTGACCTCGGTTACCTTATTGACATCCTTGCGATACTCAATGGACAAGTTATCCATGTAGAACAGGTTCTGGCGGTCATAGCGGCTCATGAAAGCCACATACGCACCGTTACCCTGATAAGAACCGAGGTCCACGATATTCTCCTGGAAAGTCTTATTACCCCACACCGTGATGGTGTCCACCGCTGTAAAAGACTTCACGTCATCCGGATTGGTCATTACACCGACGATGATACCACGGCCATACTGACGGCCGGTATTCGTATAGACAGTGCTCCAGAAATGCACCTGACATTGATTCACATGGAAATTATCGTTCGTCGAATCCGTCAAGGCCGGCGTAGCCATATAGACATAGCGGTCCGCCGGGATGAAGGTCGAAGGCGAAGAGGTCGTTCCACCCGAGAAAATCACAGCTGCCGTAGTATCCGGCGAGTAATTGGCACGAGCGTTTCCCTTCGTCGAAGAGTTCACATACGGGTTCGTGTTACCGGTATTACTCCCCCAGTTCCAATCGACATCACGTACCGTACCGGAAGTATAGTTGAAATGCTCCGTGAACGGCACTTGTTTGGTCATGCGGACACGGAACCCGTACGGACCATCTTCCGATGCTTCGCTGCTCCATGCGCTGATCTCTTCATCACATATAGAACGGATATATACCAGATAGAACTCGCCGGACTCAAGATCGACATTGCAGTTCTGCTCGAGCGCGCTGACGTTGCCATGGAAAGCAATTATCTCCGGTGTCTCTATCTCGATTTCCTCTATACGATCCGGATCGATGGTGTCCTTCGAAACAATCACCTCAAAGAAATTGGCGTCCCAACTTGCCGACCAAGCGATATTCACTTTTCCGGCTCCTTTATTAAACACCGTGATTCTTTCGGGAATCGTACATTCCGGCGCACCCTGTAACTTAATTGCGTCCAAGACGATACCACGACCCAAATTATCCTTTCCTTCAAAAGCAATCTGGTAAGTCGAACTTACTTCCGGAAGGGATAACTTAACGAACTGCCAATCGGAGCCCTCCGAACTCAATTCCGCCATCGTCTTCCATCCCGTATAGGAATTGGCCCGATATAACACACGCAACGTATCACGATCCGCACCCCATCTGGGATTGGCAAACCAGAAGGACAGAGACGGCATCCTGACTTTCATCGGGCTGAGGTTCATCACCTGGCTCACCAGACGGGTTACATACCCCTGTGTCTCACCTGTGTTGTTACGCAAATAGGCACGGTAAGAACCTTCCTGAACCGTACTCGGCCACATCAGGTTCTCCTCCGCACTCTCTACGCCCCATGGCATTTGCCCAGACACAAACTCCTGGGTCCATACGGACTCCTGAATACCATTCTCAAAGCCATCGTCAATCAAGACCACGCGGGCATTGAGACTCATTGTTGCAGCCATCACGGCTACCAAAAACATGAGTAAATGTTTCTTCATACTTTATAAATAATTAATGATTTTTTGTCTAACTGCTAATAAAAAGCAAAAATTTGGGCGCAAATTTACACTTTTTTTGTGATATACGCAACAAAAAGAGCAAAAAAGTGATTATTTTCTCACTTTTGTAAAGTAAAGATTACATAAAACAAAAGAGAGCACCCGATAGGTACTCTCCTTATTTTAATACGCGTGCGCGTCCGCGTGTACGCTTAGAGGCTGGCCTCGTATGCCGCTGCATCCATCAGCTTATCCAGCTCCGATGCATCCTTGACGCTGATCTTGATGATCCATCCCTTGCCATACGGGTCGTTGTTGACCAACTCCGGTGCTGCGTCCAACTCTTCGTTCAGCTCCAGCACCTCACCCGATACCGGCATATTCAGGTCACTCACGGTCTTAACGGCCTCTACGGATCCGAAGACCTCGCCCTGACCTACCGTCTCGCCTACTGTAGGCACGTCGATAAAGACGATCTCACCCAACTCCGACTGTGCATAATCGGTAATACCTACGTATGCCTCATCGCCTTCCACACGAATCCACTCATGCTCGCTCGTGTACTTGATATTTTCAGGAAAATTCATATTTCTTTAAACTTTTATCTCTAAACTTTCAAACTCTCTTAACGCTGAACCGGCGTACCCGGGATCTGGTCACCCAGCGTACTCATAGCACAACGGAAACCGATCTTGGACGAAGCCTTGTCTTGATCCATGTAACGACGGGTAGAGGGGTTCAACCAATAGATACGATCAGCCCACGAACCACCTTTATATACACGGCTCTTCTTCGTTACGCGCGGAGCCAAGATATCCGTCGGATCGGTCTTCACCTCGCTCAGGTTAGCTACACCAACGGTATCCAGCGGATAATCGGTGTCGATCAGGCTGGCGAAATCGCCGTCCAGCACGTCACGCTTATCATCCTCTTTACCCCAGGTGATCTTGATACGGCCTACAGAGTCCATCTCGAATTTGCCATTGTCATCCAGTACCGGACGGCTGTAGATATTACCACGGTAGGAGTTATACTCGCTGGTCTCCTGATAGGTCGTCTCGCGATATACATCCATTACCCACTCGTTCACGTTACCGGCCATGTTATACAGACCGAAATCGTTCGGAGCAAACTCATCCACCGGGTTGGTGATCACACGACGGTCATTCAGCGCACCGCTGACACCCATCATATCGCCACGACCGCGAACGAAGTTAGCCTGCATCTGACCCAGGT
Source organism: uncultured Bacteroidales bacterium (assembly GCA_900316845.1). GTDB lineage: Bacteria > Bacteroidota > Bacteroidia > Bacteroidales > Paludibacteraceae > Colicola. The sequence continues at coordinate 28,048 of ONEG01000004.1, read as the reverse complement.
TCTTCTTACTCATATCACGGGGATGATAACCGCTCCACGGATAAACCTTACCCTCGATGGTCAAACCATCCTCGCCGGCTACAGGAGCATAAGCAGCAAACTCCCACTCTGCCTCCGTCGGCAGACGATAACCGGTTACGAAGATACCGTCGGCGATATTCACCTTACGCTCCGCACCATAGCTATCCGTCTTCGGATGACGACCATACTCCGGTACATACGTATCATCCATTAGATATTTCTCGGTATTGAATACAAACTTGTCACGAATCCACTCGAAGCTCGGGCGGTACATCGTTACCGTCTGCTCAGGATCCTCAGGGCTGACCTCCTCATACGAATACATCTCGTAGCCGGTCTCCTGCTCCCACTCGTCCTTGTAACCCTCATCGTCCGTCGGCTGCAAGTCAGCAAACGGAGGAATAACGATTGCGCCGGCATTGATCAACGCCATCTCGTTCACACGGTCCGTACGCCACTGGCAATAATCCATCGCCTGCTCCCACGTCACACCTACAATCGGGTAGAACGAGAACGCCGGGTGCTCGAAATAGTTGTCCTCATACGGGTCATTGTACGCCAGATCCTCACGCCATACCTTGTGGTCCGGACGTGCCTGATCTACCAACTCCGGAGCTACTGCGCCAAACACGAAGTCTAACCAGTGGAGATACTCGTTCCAGTTCAGGTTAGTTACCTCATATTTGTCCATATAGAACGAACTAACCGTCAGCGTACGGGTCTCGTTGTTACGCGGAGCTGTCAGGAACTCATCCTTCTCACCTACCGTGAACGAACCACCCTGGATAGGAACCATACCGATAGGGTTCACGTTTCCTACTCCTTCGTTCGCCTCAAAATTAGTTGTACGTTGGTCAAAATAATTCCAACCGGTGGTGTTGCTCACGCGGGTATTCAACTCACGTTTCTGGCACGAAACTGCCGTCATCGCCACCAAGACAATCAAAAGATACTTAACTTTTTTCATACTATTTTTGATGTGTTTATTATATGTGCACACGTTTCAGCCTGCAAAGATACACATTTTTTCTCAAAAAAACCAAACTTTTGAGCAAAAAATGAAAAAAAAACGTATTTTTTTACGAAAAACGTCAATTATTTGCCAAAAAAGCAGTAACTTTGCACCATGATTGCGAAAATTATGGCGATAGGGAACGTGACGCCGGATAGTTTTTACGCCGGGTCGCGATTGATGTTTTCCGACGAAAAGGTGGATACGGACCGCATTGTGATGTGGGCCCGGCAAGCCATCGCTGACGGAGCGGATATTTTGGATATCGGAGCCTGCTCTACCCGGCCGAACAGTATCCCCGTGGACGAAGAGACCGAGTGGAGACGATTGGCTCCTGCCCTCTCCGCAATTCGGAATGCATTCCCCTCCGTCGAACTGTCCGTCGATACCTTCCGACCGGAGATCGCCCGTAGGGTAATGGAGGCTTTTGGTCCGCTCATCATCAATGACATCTCCGGAGGGTGCGAAGCGATGTACTCGCTCGTGCGGTCCTACGCGGCGCCGTATATATGGACTCTGCGCGGAGACCTCGAGCTGCCGGCTCATGCCGATTACATGGAAGGTATCCAGCTCATCCTCGATCCGGGATTCGGGTTTATCGGTTCGCCCGATCTGGACTATGCCTGCATGCGCTCGATGGATAGCCTGCAGCGCTATAACCTCCCTATTCTCGTCGGCGTCAGCCGCAAATCGATGGTCTATAAACCCCTCGACCTCACACCCGAGACTTGTCTGGAAGCCACCCAGGCGCTGCAACTCTACGCCCTCTTCCACGGCGCCACTATATTACGCACGCACGACGTAGCGCACACCGCGCGCACGATAAAACTATATAATATACTAAATAGTAAGCAATAACTATGCATTTCTTAGCATTCTCTTTTGGATTCAAAGATGTGATTGATATCTTGCTGGTGGCGGGTATCCTCTACTACACCTATCGCCTGCTCCGCAAGACCGGTGCCGCAAACCTCTTCTGGGGTATTTTGGCATTCATCCTCGTTTGGTTTTTGGTCAGCTTTGTCTTCCACTTGGACCTCACGGGCGCACTCTTTGACCGCATCATCTCTGTCGGCGCGATTGCCCTGATTGTCATTTTCCAGGAAGAGATACGTATGTTCTTCTATCGTATCGGCTCGCGGTTCTCGTCCTGGAGTATCTTCCGTCCAACTGCCAATAAGGACGATGCCGGCTCGCGGCAGCAGATCCTCGAGATCACCCAAGCCTGCCGCCACATGGCTTCTACCAAGACCGGCGCCCTCATCGTCCTCGCCGGAGGAGGCAGCCTCAAGGAGATCGTCGATACCGGTGAGCGGTTGGACGCACAGGTCTCTGCACGGTTAATCGAAAATATCTTCTTCAAGAACACCCCGCTCCACGACGGCGCTCTCGTCATCCGGGACGGAAAGATGGTCGCGGCAGCATGTATCCTGCCGGTCAGCAAGAACCAGAATATCCCGCTCCATTACGGTCTTCGTCACCGCGCAGCATTGGGCTTAACAGAAAAATCCGACGCCACGTGCATTGTGGTGTCGGAAGAAACAGGCCATATCTCCGTCGCCGAAGCTGGCGAGATACGAGAGGTCAAAGAGGATGAGTTATTCCTCGTACTTCATTCCTCGGCTGCTACTGCGCCGGCTGCGAATTGAGGTGCCGTACGCATCGCGGCAGATCACGCACTGGCCGGGCTCCGGCAGTTGGAACAGTACCGTAAACTTGATTCCCACCATCAGACTGTTCACCGACTTGGCGAACGGCTGTTTCGTGCCGTCGAGGTTGGTCGTCTCAGTGGACATTATATCGTTTACCTGCAGGTTATCAATCATCGAAGTAGTGTTATACACCGGTGCCGTTTCGCCTACGTTATAGCCGGACGGCATTACTAAGCCATCCAGATCGCGCTTGGTATGGATATCCAATAGACCATAATCCACAAATGCCGCCAGACGGTACTCAATCTTGCGTTTCGGGACGTCATAGCCCACAGCGTCATAGACCGCGCCTAAACGACCACCGATCTCAAAACTCAGATCCACATCCATTTTCAGACTCGCCTTCGCGCTGCCTTTCATCTTATAACCCTCGAAGAACTGGTAGTCCGGCATGTTGCGGAAATCATCATAGATGAGCTGGTTATTCGGATCCGTGTAACGGCCAAACGTATTCACGGTGGCTGTCGAATGAGCACGCGTCAGCACGTTCGCTACAAACTTGGCTCCGACTAACATATAGAACTTACGATGCTGCACACCGATCATGAGCGGCACCTGAACCGCTAAGTTGTTATACTGGTCATGCCGATCCTGCAACTCATAGATATACGTGAACGGCTCGTCATCCAAATCCCTCTGGTTAAGCAGGGGCACCGTCATATTACTCGATTGGATATAACTCGTCATACCACCCTGGGCACCTACGCCGACGTCGAGCAAGAACCGCGTCGGGCTATACGTACCTCCGGCTTGCAACTCGTATAAGAAACCTGCACCTCCGGCTACACCGAAACTCGGGCCATAATTACTCTGCGAGGGGAGTAAGGTCCATTCGCCCACATTGGCATACGCGCCAACATAGTTGTTTACCTTTGCATTCACCGCACCGCTAAAGAGCATCGCGAGGAGCAAAACCCAGTATGATTGATGTTTTTTCACTGTTTTATTTGTATTTTCCATTTTTTTTTCGTACCTTTGCACCCGATTTCGGTCATGCGCAAAATACGACGAAAGGTATCACCTACGTTATAAAACCATTTTGCGGCCGCAAAAGTACTAATTTTTTTTGACATACGCAAAAAATTTACGCTTTTTTTTACATTTGAACTAAAAATTACACAAAATATGGCATTTAATCGCACTTTAATCACAGCTGCACTCCCTTATGCGAACGGACCCGTGCATATTGGACACCTCGCCGGAGTGTACGTTCCTGCGGATATCTACGCCAGATATCTGCGTCTGAAAGGTAAAGAGACGCTCTTTGTCTGCGGTAGTGATGAACACGGCGTGCCGGTGACCATCCGCGCGCGAAAAGAAGGTATCACCACCCAGCAGGTCGTCGATCGCTACCATGAGTTGATCAAGCGTTCCTTCGCGGAGTTCGGTATATCGTTCGATATCTACTCCCGGACCACTTCGCCGACACATCATCAGTTCGCGTCGGATTATTTCCGCGCAATGTACGATGCCGGCCAGTTTGTAGAGGAGACCTCCGAGCAGTTCTACGACCCCGAGACCGGACATTTCCTTACCGATAGAAACATCCGCGGCGAGTGCCCGCGCTGCCATTCACTGGGCGCTTATGGCGATCAGTGTGAGAAATGCGGCGCAACCCTTTCCCCGGACGAACTCATCAATCCCTACAACGCCGAGACCGGCAATCCGCTCGCAAAGAAAGAGACCAAACACTGGTACCTGCCCCTCGACCAATACCAGGCTTGGCTCGAGGACTGGATCCTCAATAACCATAAGGAATGGAGGCCGAACGTCTATGGCCAGTGTAAGTCCTGGCTCGACGGAGGACTCAAACCCCGTGCCGTCACACGCGACCTGGACTGGGGTATCCCGGTGCCGGTAGAAGGAGCTGAAGGAAAAGTGCTGTACGTATGGTTCGACGCCCCGATCGGATATATCTCCAATACCATCGAGCTGTGCCAAAAACAGCCTGAGAAATACGGCGATTGGCAGAAATGGTGGAAGCAGGAAGATACCAGAATGATCCATTTCATCGGGAAAGACAACATCGTTTTCCACTGCATCGTCTTTCCCGCCATGCTCAAAGCGCAGGGTTACAACCTGCCGGATAATGTCCCCTCCAACGAGTTCCTCAACCTTGAGGGAGATAAGATCTCCACTTCCCGCAACTGGGCGGTTTGGCTCAACGAGTACCTCGAGGATTTCCCCGGCAAACAGGATGTCCTCCGTTATGTCCTCACCGCCAACGCACCGGAGACCAAGGACAACGACTTCACCTGGGCGGATTTCCAGGCACGCAATAACAACGAACTCGTCGCTATCTACGGCAACTTCGTCAATCGCGCGCTCGTGCTCACGAATAAATATTTTGAAGGACGCGTGCCCGCGTGCGGAGAACTGAACGATTACGACAAGGCAACCATCGAGGAGTTCAAGAATGTCAAAGCCACCCTCGAGGATCTGCTCAATAACTTCAAGTTCCGCGAGGCGCAGAAAGAGGCGATGAACCTCGCCCGTATCGGTAACAAATACCTCGCCGACACCGAGCCTTGGAAACTCGCCAAACAGATAGAAACAAGCGACGAAGTTGCCAAACGGGTACAAACAATCCTCCACCTGTCGCTACAGATTGCAGCCAATCTCGCCATTGCTTTTGAGCCATTCTTGCCGTTTTCATCGGCAAAATTAAGAGGAATGCTTCGTCTCAATGAGGCGGCCGGATGGGAAGATTTAGGCCGTATCGATCTCCTTTCCACCGGCGAGCAACTCGGTGAAGTATCCCTGCTCTTCGAGAAGATCGAAGATGCCGCTATCCAGGCACAACTCGATCGGCTCGAGCGCATCAAAAAGGAGAACGAAGAAGCCGCTAAAGCCGAGGCGCTCAAAAACTGGCGTCCGGAACCCGTCAAAGCAGCTACAAACATCGATGAATTCGACAAGAATGACATCCGCGTAGCTACCGTGCTGGAATGTACGAATGTGAAAAAGTCAGATCGACTCCTGCAATTTAAGCTAGACGACGGCATGGGTGAGCGTACTATTTTAAGTGGTATCGCGCAATCTTACCCGGATCCATCGGTACTCATCGGCAAACAAGTGCTCTTCATCGCGAACTTCCCGCCGAGAAAAATGATGGGTATTGAATCCCAGGGAATGATCCTCTCCGCAGTCGATGCCGACGGCAAACTCGTCGTCACTACCGTTTCTGCCCCCGTCAAAAACGGCTGTCAAGTAGGATAAATCGCTTTTTTTGACAAAAAAATGCAAAAAAATTTGCGTATGTCAAAAAAAAGCAGTACTTTTGCACCCGCTTTCGTAAAAAACGAGGTGTTGGCGGGATAGCTCAGCTGGTTAGAGCGCATGATTCATAATCATGAGGTCCCCAGTTCAATCCTGGGTCCCGCTACAAAAAAGAGACGGTCATCGACCGCCTCTTTTTTTACCCCACATTGAACTGACTTCCGCCTATAAACTCCCTCAAAATGGAGGTTCGTGGCACAAACGAAGCCTCCAGCGGCTCGAAGAAACTCAGGAAGTAAAGCAGCTGCTCTGCCATCGGATACTCCTCTGCCACTGCCGGCACCGTTTGCAAGGCTGTTTCTAACGTTAGTCTGATTGCCGACAACTCATACGTCATAGCGGTATCGAAGAAAGCGTCCGCCTCATTCCTAAACGGCTCTATCCATTGCGCTTCGCCTTCGATCACATCCGGCCATAAGGCGATAGTAGCCTGCGGAGACTTGCCGCGCGTACGCAAGTCACGGCTCATTCTGCGTAACAAACGGTTCACATATGTCGGTACCCATCGCTCACCATCCAGTGTCACATGGCTCATCGGAGCCGCATAAATGCGGAACTTGCAAGCAGCATCGATACGTTCGGTCAAGATGGGATTGAGTGCATGGATTCCTTCGATAACTAACACAGTCTCAGCCTCTAATTGCAGCGTCTCGCCGTTATACTCCCTTTTCCCCGTCAGAAAATTGAAGGTCGGCAACGCCACCTCTTCACCGGCTATCAGCCCGCGCAGGTCCTTGTCTAACTGCTCCAAGTTCAGGGCATAGACACTCTCGTAATCTTTCTTTCCGTCTTTGTCCGGCACTAACTGATCTTGTTCCAAGAACCAGTTATCCAGCGACAGCGCTACCGGCTTCTTGCCTTGCGCCAACAACTCCAGACACAACCTGTGGCTCGTACTGGTCTTGCCCGAGGAGGACGGACCGGCAATCAACACGACCCGCACCTGCTCACGCGAGCAGATGTCCTTAGCTATCTGCTGCAACTGCTCGGCATGGTACTTCTCACCATCCGCCACCAACTGTTCCGCGCGCCCGGACTCAATCATCTCATTAATATATGCCACCCGGCATTTTGATTCTTCTATCATAAAGTCATTTACAATTTGGACATTTACTATTTATTCATTTATTGCGGATCTACATCTATTACAATTTTTACATTTTTTACCGATGGAATCGACCAAACTTGATCGATTGCCTCCTTTAATCTGCGTTTGGCTTCCGACATGTTGGCGCCTTGCTCAATACGTAGTGTGAGCTCACGAATCGTATAAGCTTGTATCTTCTCCACCGCCGGTATAATCACTCCCGAAACGCGCGGACCGAAGATCTTCACCAGATACCCTTGCAACTGCGTCACAGCTTGATGCACTCGCACGCCGTTATGATCGCGCAACTGAAGACGAATCACCCGATAAAATGGGGGATAATTGAATAGTTTCCGCTCTGCTATCTGATGGTTGTACAAGGCTTCGTAATCATGATTTTGCACCATGCCAAGGACCACATTCCGCGGTTCAAAACTCTGGATAATGACCTCCCCTTTCGCTCCTTTCCGTCCTGCGCGACCTGCCACTTGCTCCAACATCTGGTACGCTCGCTCATACGCGCGGAAATCCGGCTGGTTAAACAGCGGATCCGCGTTCAGTACTGCCACCAACCGTACGTCATCGAAATGCAGCCCTTTCGTCACCATCTGCGTCCCCACGAGGATATCACACTCGTGATTGGCAAAGGCATTGATGATATCCTGATACGCCGATCGGTTACGCGTCGTGTCCAGATCCATCCTCAGCACGCGTGCCTCCGGAAAGAGCGTCTGTATCTCGTCCTCAATGCGCTCCGTACCAAAACCGATAGCCTTTAGTTCTCCGCCGCAGGTCGGACACACGGCCGGAACGGGCATGTGGTAGCCGCAATAATGGCATCGCAGTTCATTCTCGCGCTTATGCCAAGTCATCGGTACATCGCATTGCACGCATCGGGGCGGCTCGCCGCACGAGGTACATTGGACCTGCGGCGCATAGCCACGGCGGTTCTGAAAGAGAATGACCTGCTTCCCATCCGTCAACACCTCACGCATTCGCGCTACCAACGGGTCGCTGAAATGGCCGTACATCTCCTTGCGGTTATATTGTTGCCTGAGGTCGATCAGATGAATATCCGGCATCTCAACACCTCCGTAACGCTCCGTCAGCGAGACCAGACCGTACACCCCTTTTTGTGCCAAAAAGTACGATTCCATCGAGGGTGTAGCCGTTCCCAATAGTACAGACGCATGATGCTCCTGCGCGAGAACGATAGCCGCAGCGCGGGCATGATAGCGAGGATCGGGTTCCGACTGCTTGTAACTCGGTTCGTGCTCTTCATCGACGATCACTAAGCCCATATTCGGTATCGGCAGAAAGATAGCGCTTCGCGCACCGATCACTACGTGCGGTTCTTCTCGCGCTGAGGAATGATAGAGTTCTTCTCGTTCTGCGTCGGTAAAACGGCTGTGATAGACCGTCAGTTTGTCACCAAAGATCCGTTGAAGCCGGGAGGTTAATTGCGTCGTCAACGCAATCTCAGGCACCAGATAGAGCACATTCTTGCCCGCCGCAATCTGTTTCTCAATCAGATGGATATAGATATCCGTCTTGCCGGACGAAGTAACGCCATGCAGCAACACAATCTGCTTGCCGGAAGTCCAAAAACGTTCGATTTCATCGGCACTTTTCTGCTGCGCAGCCGTCAGCGGATGCATCGGTTCGACCGGTCCGGTATAGGGCGCAATATGCGTCCTCCTGCGTTTGGGAGGATCTAAGAGACGCTTGTCTAAGCCTGCCGGAAGCGCTGCCGCCATCACCTCGCCAAGCGTACACATATAATATGCGCTCATCCATTGCCAGAGGGCCAACTGCTCTCTTGAGACCACCGGCGCCGTGTCGCTCACCGAACTGATCGGTTTGATCTTCGCTGCAAAAGAAGCATCCACCGGCTCCGTATGTTCTCGAAGGACGATGCCGCGTACCTCTTTTTTCATCAGCGGCACGATCACTCTGGTCCCCGGTGCAGGCATAGATAAACCATCCGGGATGCTATACGTGTAACAATCTCGGATGGCTAAAGGTAATATGACATCAATGTAATGTACCATCTGGTCATTTACCATTTGGTCATTTGGCTTCTTCGGCAGCGATGGCTTTATTATAGCATTCGCGGCAGAGAGGTTCATAACTGTCTGTCTCGCCTAACAAAACGCGTTTATCGGAAGCTACCAGACGATGGCTCACATATGCCAGATCACCGCAATGCACGCAGATGGCATGGGTCTTATACACATCATCGGCAATCGCCATCAGCGCAGGCATCGGACCAAAAGGCACGCCCTTGAAATCCATATCGAGACCCGCACAGATGACGCGGATGCCGCGATCCGCCAGCTGCTTGCATACCTCGACGATACCCATATCGAAGAACTGCGCCTCGTCGATACCCACCACATCAATGTCATCGACCATCAGCAGGATATTCTGGCTGCTGTCCACCGGCGTGGATTGAATCACATTGCGGTCATGCGAGACCACATCTTCGTCGCTATACCGCACGTCGATGGCTGGTTTATAGATCTCCACGCGCAGTTTGGCGAACTTCGCGCGCTTCATACGACGGATGAGTTCCTCTGTCTTACCGGAGAACATCGATCCGCATACTACCTCGATGGACCCCTTCCTCAAACTTGGTCCTTTGGTGTCTCGTTCCGAAAACATATCTTTGCATTTTTGATTTGCGGCTGCAAAGTTACTACAAATTTTTCAATTACACAAGAGGTATATGTATTTTATACATAAATTTATCTCGGTATATTTGTCCTTTTTTTCGGGAAATGAGATCGTTCAGGCTTCCAGGCGGTTATGCTCTTAATAGACAAAGATATCCTTGAGCGATACATTCTTCACTTTTCCCAGATTTTTCAGGAACGTGTTATCCAGTTCCTTCGGGTCTCCGAGGATCATATAGCGCCAGGTATGATTAGCGACGTGCTCTTTCTGGAACTGAAGGACATCGTCTATGGTCATTTTCTTTACCTCTTCGTACACATCCTTGAAGATGTCATATTCCCATCCGAGTTCTTCGAAATTGATATATGACCATATGGCATTTTCCCTGACAAAACGGCGTTGTTCAATCTGCTTGATGAGTGCCTCTTTGGCGTTATCAAAAGCTGCCTGCGAGACGGGCATATCGTTGCAGAGCATATCCAGCGTCAGGATACAATCCTTCAGTTTGTCGTTTTGCGACATGACACCTTTCTGCATATAGTTTTTCTCGCCCTTGTAATCCGCCATGCAATATTCCGCCCAAGAAGCGTAACAGAGAGCGCGTGCCTCCCGCATTTCCTGGAAGACGATTCCTCCCATCGAACCGTCAAAATACTCATTAAAGAGGGCGATAGCAGCACGTTCCTTCGGGTTGTATGTTTCTCCCCAGTTGGCATAAGCGCATATATAGACGTTGTTCGCCTTGTAGGGCGCGATCAGTACTTCGTTCTTATGAACCTCCTGTATCTCAATATGCTTCGGTTCTATGCGTACCGCGGGATTGGCTTTGGCGAGTAGTTGCGAAGAAGCCAGCATCTTTATGACCTCATCCTCCGGCAGCGGACCGTAATAGACTACTCTTTCTATGGCAGGCACCAGTTCACGTATCCGTATCAGCAGATCCTCCGAATGCACTTTACGCATCTGTTTCGGCTGCAGAATACGGTTCTTGTTCGCTTCCGCGCCATAGAAGCCATACGCTGTTAATTGTGAAAAACAAGTCCGCTGGTCCTTTTTGGCGTCCTCGTGCGCCTTGATTCGGTCATTGATCAACTCCGCCAGTACCGCCTCGTCCCCTTTCGCCGTCAATACATGTTCTTCCATCAGCGCCAAAGCGTTCGGCAGCGACTCTTTCAATCCGTACAGATAGAAATAACTTTCGTTATCGGAACTGCTAACCCAAGCCTCAGCCGCCTCCCGGTACAAAGCGGTCTGGTATTGCTCTGTTGTCATCTTATCCGTGCCCAAATAGCTTAATAATCCGGCACCCAGACCTAAATACGGATCCTGATCGGTTCCTTTTTCGGTAATAAAGACCAACTTGCTCAAGTCATTCTCCGTGTTTTGGCGATAGAGCAACTCGACATCAGAAGCAAGCTTGGTCTTTTGGATATCTTTCTCGAAATCAAGGAACTGGGGTTCATTCCGCTCCGAGGGGATCACCATTAACCGGTTGTAGAACTCAGACGTTTGTTCACGGTTCATCTCGATCGGCGTGATCTGGGGTTTCTCCATTTTGGGAGGATTGGAATCTTCGTTATGCTCCTTTAGCACGCAAGCGTAACTATCTGTGAAATAAGCATTCGCAACACGGACAACATCCTCTTTGGTAATTTTCTCTTTTCGCGCCATGTTATGCACAATCTCTTCATAAGGAATGTCATAGATATGTGCGTCAATGAACTTATCCACGCGGGTACTGTTATATTGCAGTTGTACCAATTCGGTACGTTTCTTGTTGCGGAGGATTGCAGGAATAAGTTCCTCGGAGAAGTCGCCCTTCTTCAATTTGTCTATCTCCGCCAACAAAATAGTACGCACCTTCTCCAAGGACTGTTTCTCTTTGGGTGAACCGATCAGGTAATACGTCGAATAATCCACTCCGTCCCATAGCATCGAGGACACGGACAAAAGAGTCTGTTTCTGCTCAATATCCACATCCAACAGACCGCATTTGCCGTTCTGCAAGATATAATCCAGCACTTCCAAGGCATCCATGTCCTTATCCTTCACGTCCGGCAATTTCCATGCCATATAGACCTCGGGAGCCTCCTTGCCGTATACGACCGTATCTTTATGCCCCTTCAAGGAGGGCTGTTCGTAACGGGCAGGTGTGGGAATCTCTTTTGCTTCCCATTTGCCGAAATAGGCATCAATCACCTCTATTGCATGGTCAAACTCAAAATCTCCGGACAGACATATCGCCACGTTATTGGGACGATAATAGGTGTCATAGAAGGCCCGGATATTCTTGATGCTGGGGTTCTTCAAGTCCTCCTGGGTTCCTAATACCGTGTGTTGGCGGTAAGGGATATTGGGGTACAATATCTGGTTGAGAGCCAGATGGGCTTTTCTGAAATCATTCGTTGTGGAGAGATTATATTCCTCATATACCGCCTCTAATTCGGTGTGGAATCCGCGGATAACAAGATTTCTGAACCGGTCGGACTCAATCATCGCCCACCGCACCAATTCGCCCGATGGTATGACTTCGTGATAGCATGTCCGGTCTGTACTGGTGTAGGCGTTCACACCACTCGCACCGATTCCGGACATCAGTTTGTCAAACTCATTCGCTATCGCGATCTTCGAGCTTTCGTATGAAAAAGAATCTATCAAATGATATATCGCCTTGCGTTCCTTTTCGTCCGCCGTTTTGCCATATATTTCATACAGCGAATCAATGGCAAGCAGATTCGGCAGTTCTTTCTCATAATCGGTTGTACCGTAACTCTTGGTTCCTTTGAACATGATATGCTCCTGGTAGTGCGCCAATCCGGTGGACTCCAGGGGGTCATTCTGCGCACCTGCCCGCACAGCGATAAATGTCTGGATCACGGGTTCCGTTTTGTTCTGGGTCAAATAAACGGTCAGACCATTCTCCAACTTGTAGATACGTGCGCCCATCGGGTCGCCGTCCACGCTCTGATAAGCGTACTCCTTGCCTTGCGCTGCGATGCACAAACAAGACAACAAAATGACTAATAACTTTTTCATATAAAAATTGATTGTAAGTATTCGGCTGCAAAGGTACAACAAAAAAATGACATACACAAGAGTGTATGCCACTTTTTGCGATTTTTTATTTCAATTCATCCGTGTCGAGAAGGATGGTGACGGGACCGTCGTTGATGAAGTCCACCTTCATGTCGGCGCCGAAGCGGCCGGTTTCGACCTGGAGGCCGTACTCGGTTCGGAGGCGGTCGTTGAAATAGTCATACAGCGGCGAAGCCTTCTCCGGGCGGGCGGCGTTGATGAACGACGGACGGTTACCTTTGCGGCAATCGGCATAGAGCGTGAACTGCGATATGCTGAGGATTGCGCCGCCTATATCGCGGATGGCGAGGTTCATCTTCCCTTGCTCGTCCTCGAACACACGCAGCTGCGCGATCTTCTTCGCTAACACATCAGCTTCCGCCTGCGTGTCCGTGTCCGTCACGCCGACCAGCAGCATAAAGCCCTTCTCAATCTTCCCGACCGTTGCGCCTTCTATGCGCACTTCCGCCCGGCTGCATCGTTGTACAACTACTCGCATAATTATCTTGTTTTGCGTGCAAAGGTACTGCTTTTTTGCGATATATGCAAGGAAAATCGGAATTTTTTGGAGATTACAGATGTATCTCTATATGCTCATTTTCACCGATGAGCATATATATCCCACTTTGAAGAGGAATATCTTGAGGTTGACCGGGTTGTACGGTCTGCTGCCATAATTCGTTGCCGTTAGCGTCGTTTATACGTATCGTTTGCGCTGTACTGACCATAATCTGCACACCGGCACCATCCTCTAAGCAGGTTAGATAAACCGTTGTGTGAGGTATTTCCGGCACGGGTTCAGGCGGATCTGTTTCTTTAGGGGCATTAGTAGAGATAGTTATAGTTCCGCTTGATGTCGTGGAAGTATAGAACCGCACATAGAAATACCCGTCTGTATCCACATGATCCGCCCATTGGGCAATCGTTGAATCAGGAATGGTATATGCGGATCCCGTCAAGTTATGGGAATAGAAGAGTTCGCTTCCTGTTTCGCTGGTTCCAATAGTGCATCCGCCGGAGACAAGCATCTTCATCGTGCTTGTTCTGCTCCATTGAACGGTCATGTCTCCACCTACCCAATCGTTATAATAGAAACGGTGGATAACTTTGGATCGGGCTGCCACACTCAGCACAGTGTCTCTCCGGATGATTCTCGTTTTGCCGATACAATCAGAAGGAGTCCACTGCGTAGGTGTGATTGTCGTGCTCTGCGTACATTGGAACCGCAGATACAGATATTTCTTGCTCGTTTGCAACCAAAGAGCATCCAGTTCCGCCTTCGTGAGTCCGCACCAATGCCCTTGCTCGGTCACACTAAACGGATAAACACCGACCGCATCCTTAGTAAGAAAATCCGGTGTCAGACCGATATACATCTTGAAAAGGTGATCAGTAGGCGTATTAAAACGAGTAGCGGATGTCCATGCTTTGGGAATAGCATAAAGCGTGGCTGTGTCGCCCGATACGGGTGTCGGGACATCGTATTGCAGCAGAGTGGCTCCTCCTTCCGGCGGAATTTCTTTGATCAGTTCTACTTTCAAGGAGCCGGTACCACCACTGACCACTTTGACATAGAAGATACCGCCTTTCGCCGTATTGGTAGGATTGCGCATGTAAGTCATGTAGTAGGCTATGTCTTCATATGTATGGAGGGTGGTGTCACCTCCTGCTGCCATCTGCATCACAGCGACGCGCCGTTCGTCCAATACGTCCATAGGCGAGAAATCGCAGGTGGTACCGAGGACCACGGTAGCAGACTGAGAACCACTCCAAATATAGCGGATGTTTTTGTATTGCCAATTGGCATAGGGCGCGATAAAGAAGGTCTCTTCATCATTCGCTGCCACAGGAAGCGCTCTGTCATATAATAGCCATTGGTCGGTCTCCATACATTGTGAGAATTCAGCATCCGGAGTGAGGTTGATCGTGCCGGCGCAGGTATATTGGACCTTAACGAACACGTCAATATTATAACTAATACCGGCGCTTAACAGCATATCCCGGTAAAACTCACCCATCGCCACCTCGTAATAAGCCACACCCTGTGCGTTCGTTTTCATATCCGGCGTCACTCTGTGAGGCAGCGTCACGTAAGAACCGTTGGCATAACAAAACAGATGGCACACTATAGAATCGTCATACACTCCGGGGGTACAGCCAAAGTCCATCTCAATGGTCGGGGCGGCCGCAGTATTGTCGTTTGGATAGAACTGAACGGTAAGTGGCAAATCAAACGTATTTGCCACATACCATATCGTTCCTGCTCCGGTGATGGTTGCACTATAGTTTTGCCCCAATCGGATAGGATTGGAGCAACTCCCCCCCGTTTGTGCAAAAAGGGGAAAAGTCACTCCAATAAGCAACGCTATAATCGTTATGTACAATCGCTGCTTGAGCATCAGAACACATCCGTTCTACGCTGGGGAGCCATGTCAGGTGGCAATCCAATGCTGGTTGTCATAATCTGGCTGCATCCCTTGATTGCTGCCACCTCGATTTGAGGCATGATATATAATCTCTTTTCCATAATGCTAATTTGACATTTATTTAACTAATTGGCCATCCGCACTATAGACATTATTTCCGCGGATAATATATACCTTGTTGTCAATGAGAACTTTCTGGGTGTTCCCTTGCGCGTCTATGAGCGCCTCATCCACGCCGGTAGCTACAGAAGGCGTCTTTGCGATGACACGCAGACCATAGCCCATTACGTCTCCTTGGGGCAGTGAAGCGGTATAAGCACCGTTCGTGAGGTTCCAGATCACTTCGCCGTTGTAGGTCAGGTAGAGCGTATAGTTACCTGTCTCCGCCATCGACTCTTGGCTAATCGTATATTCTCCGGCCTTGGGAACACGGATACCTAAGGGATAGTATGCAGTCTGGTTGGTCAGCTCTTGCGTATTGACGCATAACTGCTCTCCGTAGCGGTCCACCCAAAGTTGCGCCACTTTGCTGCTGACTGCCATCTTCACGAGGTCTTGACCTATGATATACTCGTCTGTCTCTTTGCTGTCCGTCGCTTTAACGAAGAGACGGTCGGTATAAGCAGCCTCAACCGGAGCAATACGGACATCAAATTTATTCGTAGCATTTGCATTTGCGCGACGCGGAGCAGCAAAGGAACCATTAGCAGATACCGTGATCGCTTTGTTCGCCGGAGCTTGTACGAAAGCTCCTTCGCCCACCACGAATTTCGTTGTATTCAGCGGTGTAGTCTCATACCGGCTCTCATCCGGCAGATACACCTGTCCTTCCTCTACGCCCGGATTGACAAATGCATGGAAGAGCGCAGGGTTGGCAACACCGTTCCATCCATGGTCTGTAGAAGCCGCTGCACCACTGTGCGCTGTGACGGAAGTATTGGTTGTCAGGAGAGCAGCACCGAATTTCTTCGTAAAGCGGATTGACGGAGCATCCAGCATCAGACCGATCATGTACAAGCGGCCTGGTTGTAAGGTCTTGTCACCGTCGTTCTCCACGTACTTCCAGCACTTCTGCTTGCCTTCTGCCGCACGACGTGCGCCATCGTAGTAGATGATATCAAAATCTTTACCTAAGGTCAGCGTACGACCGTTGACAGAAATACCGTTGGCTGCATTTACCTGCCATGGAACAGCTACTCCGTACCACTTATGGTTAACAGCATTGAGAGTCAAGTCGAAGTATGCGTTGGTTGCCGTTACGTTAGCTCCACTAAGTAACTGACCGGAGGTGGTACTACCGTTGGACTCCAGATACAGATTGGTTACGTTGATAGCCTCTGTTACGTCCACTTCACCGCCATTCTCAATGACGAGATTGATGATCTCGTTACCGTGCGCTTCGACATATGCCGCATTAATAGTGATTACTTCACCATTCTTGGCAACCACACTATTACCATCTTCCGACCAGTGCGCATAGAGCGTACCGATGTTACGTTGGATAATCGTCGATGCAGTTATCTGGTCGCCACCGACAGCCTTCGTGAACCAACCGACAAAGGCAAAGCCGGTACGTGTTGCGTTCGGCAATGCGATCGTTGCACCGTGTTTTACGTTCAGCGAAGTTGTTGCGCATGTACCGCCGTTAGCGTTCAGCGTGATCGTGTACGTACGACGAGCGTATTCGTATCTTACCTCGTCTGTCTCACCAATACGAACGGTCTGCGTTGCCGGAGTGATAAAACCGCTATAGGTCTTCACTGCCGGAGTGACATACGCACCCGCCTCACCGGTTACGTCGTCGGTTGCTGCCGGAGCGGCAGGATACGAACCATCGAGGTTCTGCAGATAGTGCTTTGCAGCAACAGACCATTGTGCGGTGTACGTTACGTCTTGCGCCGGCATCGTCGTTGCCGGAGTAGCATTCCAGCAGAGGAAGGTATGACCGGCCTTGGTTGCCGTCGGAGCGGTGATGGCAGTACCGAATTGTACCGAACCACTGGTGTAACTACCGGACAACTCGCCGCCATTCGCATCCCACGTGAGCGTGTACGTATTCTTATTATAATGCGCGTACCACGTTACATCCGCCGAAACGGTAGTGACAGTAGTGATCTGCGAGCCTCCGTTTGCAGCGGTGAACCAACCTGCGAAGGTATGACCGTCCTTGGTGGTTCCCTCCGGCAAGGTACCAATTGCACTACCGGTAGTAACATATACATACTGCAAGCCTTCGTTACCTCCGTTGGAGTTTAGCGTGACGCAACGCTCTTCGGCTGCTTTCGCTGTAAACTGTGCGGTGTAAGTAGCGTCTGCTGTAGCGGCAACAATCGCAGGCGACCAGCCGGTGAATTTATAACCGTCTTTCGTCGGTTGTGCCGCTGTATATTGAGGCGTCTCACCGGGTTGCAGATGAAGCGTCTGGAGTGTGGTTGCTTCATTCACAAAGGTAATAGTCCATGCAGCAGACACTTCATACTTATATTTCGGGTCAGCGGTCTCAAACGGATACTTATGCGCTGCGCAATAGGTTGCGAGACCGGTATTGTCGGTGAAATGACCACCGTTGATCGTACAAGCAGAACCTGCTACATTGACGCATCTCGTAGCCGCAGAGAGATAACCGCCGTTGATGGTGATAGCACCTGCTGAAGCACAGGCGATTGCGTTAGCGCCGATCGCTTCGAGCGTACCGTTATTCAGTACCACCGTACCCTTCTGCGCATAAACGGCTTTGTTTGCACTGTTGCTAATCTTACCAATCTTCAATGCTGCATTGTCGGTAATCGTGAACGTACATCCCGGGGCATTGACGGTAACTAAGTTCGCCACATTTCCGCCCAGTACATGCCCATTCAGATCGAGCGTACAGGTCGTGTTCTGTGTCGAATAGGTCAATACCTCCGACACGTTCGGCAGGTCGCGCAGGAGGGTGATAGTAGCGTCTTTCTTGATAGAAGCTACGTTGAACGCCTCCTTGATCATGTAGAACGTACGGGTTTCTGCTTCATCGGTGACGCTGACGTACGGAGTAGCTACTACCCAATCGCCATTAACATACTCGTAGTACGTGCGTACGTTGGTCTGCTCGTCTTCGGTGTAGAAGAATGGTTCGTCGCGCAGCACGTTCATCCAGTCGTTGTTGAACCAGATGTAATGCATATCTTCATCTTCAGGATGGATCGTATAAGCCTTCGACTCATTGGTATAAGGCGTAGCCGGATGCCAGTTACATCCGGAGAAGCAGATAAAGTATTTGCTTGCATCATCCGTCTGATGATAAGCGGGGTCATAGCCGTTGCTGGTAAGCGGAATGAAACTGCCGTTCACAAGGGCTTTCTTCACCTCATTGCCGTTTTCCTCAAAGGTATAGAGACAATTCTCATCTACCACACCTGTTTCCGTCCATGCGCAACCGTCTTTCTGATAAAGGGTATTGTTCGAACCGCTATATACATTCTCGGTCTCGGTTGCCATGAACTGGTGCCAATCGTTGAGCATCGTATAGTTATACTGCGCAGCAGGATTCGTTCCGATCCACCAGTTCAGGCAGTTCTCATCCTCAACTACATTGAACCACTTCATGCGCTCTTCCAGACCGGTCTTATCGTGCGAATAAACGGCATCTGTGCTCACATCTTTACCGCTATTGCCGTTATCCATATAGGTAAACCAATAGGTTTGGTTGTCCTGGGCATCCTTATCTTCCTCATGGAACCAACGTCCATTGACATTATAGAAGGTTGCCATGCTAATGGAGCGGGTATAAGTTCCGTCCTCATTGCAGAGGTTCGCAGCTTTTACATCATTGTACTTCCAATCAATATACGGTGCACCGGATAGTACGGTCACTGCCCACAAGATATTATCAGCCGGCAAGGCGCTCTTGAAGGAAATTTGTCCGCCGCCATTACCCATGATATTCGCGCCTCCGGCAGTCGTATAGAGTTTGCCGCCGTTCTGGATATTGAAGATACCGTCCACAATCAGTTTGGCATCATCCAGACCGGCTTTGGAGTTCTCTGCGCCACGGTTCTTATGGCTGGTGAGGTTATTGAACGAGCGGAAGTAATAGTTATGGACATATAATCCCCACTGGTCCACATCGTATAGATACAACTCGCTTGTCAGATTAACCGTAGCACTCGGCTTGATCTCCACAATCGCACCGGCTTGTACCATCAGCGGATTCGCCAGATTCATGTTACAATCCTTCAAGATGATATGCATGCTATTCGAAATCGGCAGGATGAAGTTCTCCGAACTCATATCCACATATACCGTCACATGCAAAGCATCCAACTTCGCCGTTCCGCTCAATTCATAGCAACTCAAGTCCGTCGTCGGGTCGTACCACATACGTACTAATGACTGCTCGTCTGTCAGCAAGAACATCGTATTCTCCGGACCAACCATCGAGAAGACAGCATCGTGGTGACCTAAGCTGGTAGTGATACTGGTAAAGGTACGCAGCGTCGAACCATGCATAAAGGAAGTCGGGATCTCCACGTTCTGGAGCGCATAACTTTGGAACGGGAACAGTTTGCGATGTTCGGTTTCGTTATTGTAGTAGATATTGAACGAAGCCGTACCGCCTCGCCAGTCGCCTAACTCGAAGTTCTCCCAAACGGTGGCTCCACTATTGGCAGTAACAGTTCCTGTACCAACGGTATTATTACCTTGGTCCATATCCTGACCCTTGATGTAACCCCAGCAGTAGAGGTGGGCACCATTGTTCAGTTCGATATGTCCTCCGTTAGCCATATTGATCACACCGCACTCGCCGGTGGTATAAGCAGATTTATTTCCACCTCCGGCAGACATCATCTTACCGGAAATGCAGATGTTACCATTACAGGTAATCGTCACGCCTTCTTTCAGCGTCAGTGTGCGGTAAGCAGACAACACTTCTGTTGCATTCACCACTTCCGGAGTCTCTTGCAACTCAAAGAAGTCAGCCTTGTGCGGAACTAACAAGGTCACGCCCGCAGGAATGGTGTAATTAACCGGAGTGGTACCGTCACCCAGCGTAACATCCTGCATCTGCGTTACAATCTTGCTATCCGAAGAGGTACCTGCGGCAGTGAGGGCTGCGCCCATGTCCGCAAAATAGACCTCGCCTACTTTGAAGTTCTGTGCTTCTACCGCCACAAAGGCTGCTTCTACTTCACAGGTCACTGTAATAGAAGTGGTAAAACTCTCTTTGCACGAAACGGTAACACCGTTAATCTTCCATCCTTGGAACTGATAACCGGATGCCGGAGTAGGAGCGCTCAAGGTAACTGCATAGAGCGAGGGAGTTGGCTCACCAATGTGTTGTACAAATGATACACCTACCGTTCGTGGATCTTCACCTTGGTAGGTTACCACGTACGTACCGTAATCCGAATGCTTATAGGTAATGTCACACGGCGATACAATCGCAATCGGAAGCACGAGTACCTCATGATCGTAGGTATAATCATCCTCCAACACCAACTGACACGCATTACCGGCCGTAGCCTCTTTAGCATCCGCAAGGGTTACTCCACCCTTTAATGCTACCGTGACCACTTTACCTTCCACGACTTTACCAACACCTAATCCGTCCTCGCTATCATATACGACAGAAGAACCGGGTTCTCCGCCGCCACCGCTGACTGCTTCTCCATAGATACGTACATTTGTGAAATCGCCGAAAGCATCTTGTGACTGTTCTATACGAATCTTTGTTGCATTCTTGGAGAATGACCATGTTACATCTGTGCCGGAAGTTAGATCCACATCCTCATAAATTACAGTAGGCGTATTGTTGGCATCATATTCCGTAACAGTCCATATAGGATCAGTCGGGGTACCAAAAAAATCTCCATCTTTATAATGAAAGGATATTTTGCTTTGCCCGGAAGTCATAAACTCTATCCAAGACGATATCGTCAGTACATCATCTTCAAATGATGCGCTTCCCGACCAACCGCTTTCATATGCCACTAAAGATTTTGCATCAAAGATCTCCTGAGTCAAATTAATCTCCGGAACAGCAACAGCGGGGGTTGCATCTACTATCGTAAAGTACTGCGCTGCCGTTTCGTTCAACGTAGCGGTTACTTGACGCTTATTGGCAAACGTGAGCGTAACATCTCGATCACTTACTGTGCCGTTATCATCTATCAGCGCAACGATTTCTGCGTCCGCTGCAATGACGTCGTATTCAGAGATACGCACATTGGTAAATATACCACTATTAAAGCCCTGAGTCTCTGCTATGCGTATCTTTTCTGCATTCGGCGAGAATTGCCAGGTTACATTTTGACCAGATGTAAGAACCACATTCTGATAAATTACTTTACTTGTATTGTTACCATAATATTCCGTAACTGTCCAGTTAGGTATGCCATAATTACCCGGATCATCATCATAGCTGAAAGAGATGACATTTTGCCCGGCAGTCATGAATTCTACCCAACCGCCGCTATTGATAGTCAGTTTATTTTGTGTCTCTTCAAACGATGCTGAGGGTATTTGCTCTCCCATGAACTCGCTGATTTCGTATGTCATTACCGAAGGATCCGTATATTGGGAATATAAGTCCAGATAAATCTCCGGTACGGACGACACATCAATTACTGTCTCATATTCCGCTTCAAATGCCGCATACGTATCGGTCTGCGGAATTTGAAGATAAAACGCAGCCGATTGGCCGGGCTCATGGTGCAGATACTCCGCTTCCGCTTCTTTCGTAGCCGGATTGTATGTAAGCTTATCTCCGGCTGTCTTTGTCAGCGTCCATTCTCCATCCGAATTGGTAGTAATCGGATTGTAGGCCATAAGACCCTCGCGGATGGAACTCCAGTTCCAAGTAACCGTAGGTTGAGTCAGCGGCACTGCCGTATATCTCATAGTGAAAGTTGCCGAGACAGGTTCTCCATTGACAGTACTTGTTCCTGAGACAGTAAGCGTAGCTTCATGATTCGTATTTTCTGTCACCGGAGTTTCGCGATGCGCACTAAAAGTAAGCGTCTGAGACACTTTGCTTAGATTGACGGAACTTGGGTTAAACTCAAATACTCCGTCCGGGTCACTCCATACCTTTTGCAAATCGGTAACTTGTGAGATTAACAAATTAGCCGTTACATCCACTTTGTTAGTTCCGATAATATTGCCAAAGGAATAAATCTCTTCGTCGCTGGGAGAGTCATCCGCTGCAAACGTGATGATGGAACCTGCTTCACAACGGCCACTTAAAGTAATGTCATGCGTATCCGTCTGAGCTCCATTAGCCGCTGTATAACTCGCCACAATACGCAAGGTAGCCGTATGCTCACCTGCTACGGTTGGCGCATAGTGCACATCAAAGGCGCTTAAGAAATTATCAGTAACATAGTTGCCGGAATAGGATTGCGTTCCATTGGGGAACTTAAATTGATTCGCATTATCCCCGATAATGGTAGCCGTCCAAACCGTCTTAGTAGTAGTGGTTCTTTTGGCCATAGTGTTCGCATTGGAAACAAGCAGCTTGTTCGCCAAACGGTCACGTTCCGATGCCGCCACATCCATTCCTACATAGAAACGCTCCACTATTTCAGAATTCGCATTACGATTCCAATCCAAAGCGGACACCACTGTTGAAAAGGTAGGCTGCAGGTTCACATTAGCTTTAGCAGTACCGGTCTTTGACGTGGCATTATCTTTTGACGTCAGCGTAATAGTAGCCGTTTCGATAGGAAGACCATGCTTATTTTCTGCCGTATAATGCACCGGCACCGTTATCACGTTACCGGAACGGGTAGGGATTCCTATTTTAAGCTTCGTGTTACTGCTTGTCCAAGTGAAATTTGAGACCGTTCCTGCTCCCGACACATTGAAGGTCACAGAGGCTTTCCCCTTGTCCGTCGGTGCAGTGATGGATATTGTTCCGTCTGCCTTTTTACTCGATACAGAACATCCTTTAATACTCTCTTCCGGAATGAAATACCATTCTTTTCCTGAATTTGATGCTGCTCCATACGAAATGCTTGCGCTTGTGGTTGTGCTGGTACCCAAGTATAAACGCTTGGAATCACCTTTCTTATAAATGTAGTAATATTTTTACCTGATGCTGTTCCCGCCTCTGTTATAGCTATATTGGATTGCGCAGAAGTTGATACACTATACATAGACGAACTCATGTACCACGTCTTGCCACCGAATGGATCAACAACCTTAATTTTATAATACCCTGATGTAGTACCGCTTTCAAGCTTAAACAGCACCGCTTGATTTCCTCTTTCCGTTGCCGAAGAACCTGTAGTTGGACCTAAAGTAATCGAAGTTCTAGTAGGATCAAAACTGGTAACAGAAGTACCTTGAAAACATATAAATCTACCACGCGTTTTGTTGTAGATGTAATAGTTCTTCCCCACTTCCGGAACCACTGCGTAATCAGTCCAGTTAGGTTCAGCTGCTCCTACATAATTACTCCCTACCAGCAATAACATCGCTGCTAAAAATGTTTTAAAGTAAGTTGAAAAAGTTTTCATTTGTTTATTTTTGTTTTTATTGTTAGTTGTCATCAAAGTTTATCACGTGGCGGCATAGGTGTGGGAAATGAAATTTTTCTTAATTCGGTACAAAAGATATGACTATACCACACCTATGCACCCTGCCACCATTATGTCATTTTTCGTTATTAACGATATAATTAAGGTTCATGCGCATGCACGCACCTATATACGCACCAATGAGCCATATACACAAAAAAGCGTGAAGTCCGTTCATTCTTCACGCATCTTGAGGGCTTCGCAATCCCCGAATAAAGTAGAAAAACAACCGAAGTCCACGCCCGATATGTACAACCCGCCCACCCGTATAACACGGGCAAGGACTTCACTATTTAATACATATCCACGGGACATTCATCGTTGTTGTCCGGACTTTATTCTAAGAAATTTTGCGAAGATTTCAAGATGTCGCAAACAACGTCAATAAACGCCTGTTATGTCACCGCTTTTTTACGCTGTCGGTGCCAGCGAAATTTGTCGATTTATCCAAACTCGCTGCAAAGGTACGACTTTTTTTTGATATATGCAAGGAAAATCGGAATACGTCGCGGTCATATCGCGGTTTTGAGCCGTAAATAGGCCTCAAATAGGCAGTAATTAGGCAGTTATAGGGTGGATGTCGGATAACATCCGACCTAATGAACGATGTTTTAGAAGGGATGTCCGAATAAAATTCGGACGCAATGGACGAAGTTTTTAGGGTGACGGGGTGACAGGGTGACACCCTTGTTTATATATCTCACACACACGCGTGTGTGTATAGTTTTAGGAAAAGGGTGTCCGCCCGTCACCCTGTCACCCCCGACCCCCATCACCGCGATCTGGACTTTGTTGGACACCACGTCGTGCCGCAACCGTCCCGATGCCACGTAGTTCTCATAGATGTAGGTACATACGATTATGCCCTGCGGACTCTGCCTATAGACAAAAAACGCCACCCGGGGGGATGGCGTTGAGAGGATGGAGGTTATTTCCGGTCGCAGACGAGGCGGACGGAGGAAGGACTTTGCGGGGTCCCCATTAACGTACTGGCTGTCCCAGCACGTTAATTATCTTGCCGTTGCGGAGGATGAGGAGCTGGCCGTCTTTTATCAATTTATGATTTATGATTTCGGATTTATGATTTACATTGTCGATGCCTTCTGATAGACGGAAGACGGGTGAGAAATACAAGATATGCTCATCTATCAAGTCATTAAGGTAAATCCAAGACGCCATATCAAGTGCATTCAGGGTTGTTTCCGGCTGGAGTAGTTTCTCAATGATGGCTACTCTTAGATCAAAGAAATATCTGTCCATTTCCTCATTTTCGAGATACTCCTGCAGTTCATCTTCTGTGAAATGCGTCACCGTCTCATACCATGTCAGGATAGTCTGCGCAATCTCCAGGTCGGATTCGGAAGAACCCACGAAGCGCGGATCGATCCACATGACGAACTCGTATCCGGGTTCGGGGTTAGCCTTGAGCGTGCAACTTTCCGTATTTTCAGCGAAAAGGAAGTCGGTAGTACCGCTGATTAGCGCATATCCTTTGTCGGGATCGGCTGTTACTCGTACGGAATAAGGTTCCATAGGATTTTCCGCAGTGACATATCCGTCTTTGATTTGTGCATTCTTGTTATAGCGGCTGAGGTGTCCCGTGACATACACATAATCTCCTTCCTTAATCATCGATGACTGAATCTTACATTCCCACGCCCGGAACATCTCTTCTCCGGTGGATGTAGTGGACAGCGAGACGGTCAGCATCGACTGGTCGGATTCGTAAGTAGCGACGGAAATAGCATATCCTTCGACGACAAACATGTCCTCCGTAGGTTGGTTGTGATACGGGAAGGTGAGACAGAGGTCTCTTGCCTCTTCGGCATCGAGGTGGGTTCCGTACTCGGGGAGGTTAACGACGGTCGGTACTTCGCTGATGATCTGTACGGTGAATCCTGCTTTGGTCTCGGCGACGTTGCCGTACATCTTCAGAGTAGCATCAACGATGCGCACGAAGGACCCGATGCCGATGGTATGATCGGCTCCGACCACACGCCAAGCTTCAAAGACCGGTGCGCCGCCGGGGGCGTCCGCCATCATGAAGGACTGGTTTTCATAAGTGGAGGTCTTGCAATAGATATCCACGGTCGATACCACGTATCCCTCGATACAATAACTTCCCTGGTCACCATTAGCAGCCTTAGCAGCAGCCTGAGAAGGGGTAATAGCACTCTCACATTGAGCGTAAGCCTGCGTTGCAAAGAACATGCAAGCCATCGAAAAAAGAATAGTTAGTTTTTTCATAATCGTATAATTTTATGGGTTGGTTAATTTATCATTACTCGCTTAAGCGTATCAGGCGTACAGAGAAGCCATAATGAGGCTGTTCCTGCCGGATTACGGCTCCTTGTCCATCCGCGCTGAATTCTATAGCCCATGGTTTCGATTCATCACAAGTCCAATACCTTCCTACACCGTCGTGATACGTAATCCCGTCGCGGTATCCCGCCGCGGGCAGGAAGACCGCCCCTGAGGACTCTACCGCTCCCCATTGCGCTTCCGTATAGGTATTCACAGAATACGAAGCAGTGACATCCGGAGTGAAACTGACTCCGCTCGGTTTGGTCCAGTCGTCCGGCATCAGGAGGAGTCCTTTCACGCCGCAGACGGTAGCCAGACTCCGGAGTTGTGAAGCATTGGCTCTACCGGAGTAGAGATACTCAAATTCGTCTTTGGACCAGGTTCTCCAATATCCGCTTTTTGCATACCCCATAAATCCGAGCACCTCCATGACTAAATGCGTATTAGGAGCAGGATCTCTTCGGTTGTCATTATGCCATGCTGAGTACAAGTTATAATCTGCATCATTCGTGGAAGACAAAGTAGGATTACTATCCGTCAGCCAACCGAAAAGATCAATCAGTCCGTCATTTACAGGAGAAATCACATTATTGGTACACTGCTCACCATAGAAGAACTCATTGCCGAAAGTATTATGATCGGCAGTAGTGCCTCCCACATAGAGGTAGGATCGGTAAGCATTATACCAGTTGTTTCCATGCGCTTTATACTGCAAATTTCCTTTGGCGATCCATACTTTTCGGTATGGGCTTATAGAAAAGTCCATGTAATTATATTGTCCATGGGGCATCTCTTCGCGAATGACCTGCAGCGTTCTTTCTATACCGGACTCATCCGAAATAACCGTGATTGTTGCCTGTCCCTCTCCGTTCCAGGTATGAGATGGTACCCTGAACGAGAAGTTTCCGTTTCCGCTGCCGGATGTAGGTAACTTCAGTATCGCCACCTTTACATCCGAAGTGGAGACTCTCCAAGAGGTATTGCAGGTTACATTCACAGTATATTCGCCGCCCGAATAGGGTGCGGTGAGTAAATCGGTGCTGAGCATCAGCATATATTCCGGTTCGGGCTCTTTGCCGTCGCACTTGATGTTGATGCGTGCCTGCTCGTTGCCAAAGGAAGTGCGGATGATGATATAGCCGGTTTTTTCGCGTTCGTCGGTGGCAGGGTTGACAGACACGACGATGGTAGAATACCCGTCTCCTGAGGTAGAGGAGAGAGAGAAGAAATTACCGGATGTAGTAGCTGTCCAAGGATAGTTGGACTTAATAGCCACCGGGAAGTTGCCTCCCTCCGCAGGTGCGTTGATAGCGATAGGCGCTACGGTCAGATCGGCTGCCGCTTTGCCTTTGCGGGAAACGGCTACCTGGGTTACGACGGGTTTGTAGTTATCCGAACGGTCTTCCTCGATGGTCAGGATTCCGGAAACGGCGTCCATAGAGGTCGCTTCTTCAATAGAGAAGGAGAACGAACCGCTACCATCACCTTCTGCTGCGTCGGAGAACTTCAACCAGTCCATATCCCATGTCTTCCATACACGCCATTTGGCATTAGAGGAGACATTGACGGTGAAGGAACCACCGTTCTCGGGAGCGGTTATCTCCGTCGGGTCAACAGACAGAGAAGTAGCTTCCGTACTGCCGCGGGTGATGGTCACCTGTTGGGTTCCTGCGGCTTCGCCTTCGCCGTATGGGGCGATGGTGATGGTCGCTGTTGTCTCTTCGGGTGTCGTAGCCGGAGAGACGGTGACGGTGATGTTGTCGTTATTGACAGAGACACCTTTGTTCACTTTCGCCCAGCCGGTATTGGAAGAGGCGGACCACTTGATATTACTCTCTATCCGGAGGGTATAAGTACCTCCTTCTTTCGGCGTGTTCAGTTTCTTCTCGGAAACGATA
>ONEG01000026.1 GCA_900316845.1 uncultured Bacteroidales bacterium | reverse complement strand
ATGTACGTGAAATCCGTTGATATTCAGTTCGGTAGTCAGTGCCTCTTGGTAGATATATTCGGGTAGTCCCGGTCCTAATTGATTATGCACTTCTTGCATGCATCCGATGATCCCATAGCAGGTCTGAATCAGTTCCTGTCTCTTAGGTTCTTCCACAATCTGAATACTCACGCGCTCTTTCGTCTGCATAATTACTTATTTTCTTTATTTTTGTGAGGGCATATTACTGTGTATGCTATTTTAACTATTTTTTCTATTTTTTGTGAGGGCTGCAAGCCCGTATTTTTGTAAGCAGTCATGTTGAGCCCTATCAAGGGTCTCAACGGCGGAAAGGAATAGTAAGACGCGCTGCAAGCTCGCTTGTGAGCGCGGGTTAGTAGTCGTTTACGCTCAGGCCGCGTAGGCCAAAATGACTGCGCATTTTCGATTTACCTCCTCTAACCTTTCGACTCTCTACTTTCTCCCGAAATCCGCGGGAATCTCTCCCCAGGCTTTCGTGTCCCATTTGTATATCGGCGTCGTCCAAGTGTTGTCATGCAGCCACATCTCCGCCTTCCGTACCATGAAGAACAAGTCCTGGTTCTTGGCCGACCACTCGATCTTGGTCTTGCATCGTTTCTGGCGTACCCACGCGAGCGCCGTCACGGAATCCGTATAGATAACCCAAGGAAGGTTATATTTCTTGATATACGCCAAGCCCAGTACCAGCGCCAAGAACTCGCCGATATTATTCGTCCCTTCGACAAACGGACCGCGGTGAAAGACCTCCGTGCCGGTATCCGCTATCACGCCGCGAAACTCCATGACACCGGGGTTGCCGCTGCATGCTGCATCCACCGCCAGAGCCGGTAATATAGGTTTTGAAGTACTCATTGTTTTGGTGACTCGCCCGGGAATCGAACCCGGATTTGAGCTTTAGGAGAGCCCCGTTCTATCCCGGAGCGTCCTCCCGTTGAAGCGGGAGGAGCGGCCTCCGCCTAGGAGGGATACTCTCATTTTTTTTGTAGTCTCTTTGGGAATCGAACCCAAATCTGAGCTTTAGGAGAGCCCTGTTCTATCCATTGAACTAAGAGACCAATATTTTTAACACCTAGAAGGGAACTCCCCGTACTCCTCGAAGGTATAGTTCAGGAAGTCGTTCATCGGCTTGGCAGCCTTTGCTATATCGGTAATTTTATCGATGAAATCGGGAGAAATGACCTCTTCGTCGCTCAGCGGCACACTAAAGGTGTACATCTTATGTTTGAGCCATTCGGCATGTACGAAATCCGGGTCAAACCCTGCCGGCACTTTCTTCAGTCCCGTACCCCAGTAACTGTCAAAATCCTGCGCAAAATATCTCTTCCATTCCTTGCTGCCCATGATCGCCTCGACCTCTTCGTAGTTTGCCTCAATCTCCGTGCGCAGGGCTTTCAGTAGCTCTTTGGACGGATCCCATATACCTCCGGCAAACATGCACTGCCCCGGTTGGATATGTACGTAGTAGCCGCCTCGCATGGATTTCTTGCCCCAGGTCTTCGGCTGACCGGGTACACCGGTAGCGGGAAAACAACCGAACCACTCCTTGTACGGCCGCTTGTCCGCCGAGAAACGGATGTCGCGGTTGATGCGCCAGATACAGTCCTTCGGCTGCAGGCCTTCGAGCGTCGGATCGATCTTCGTCAGACGGGCGATATACTCCGTTGAAAACGCAACAAATCGATCCCGGCACGCTTGGTACCGAGCCCGGTTGGCGTCAAACCACTCTTTGTTGTTATTGACCGCTAACTCCGCCAGAAATTCTAAGGTCTCTTTCATTATTTAATCGAAAATCCGCTCTTCCAAACTACTTAGGTTATCCTATTCCTACCTAGGTCTTCCTATTCCCCTCCCCTTGGGGAGGTTGGGAGGGGTCTATTTTCGATTTACCTTCTTCAGTCCTTCAACTTTACCATGCATCGTCTCAATCCATCCATCCAGTGCGGTATCTCCACGCCGAAGGTCTTTTTGAACTTCGATTTGTCGAGGACGCTATAGTGCGGCCGTGGGGTCTTATATTGATATTCCTCCGATAAAATCGGGCGAACTTGACATTTTGTGATCCCCGCAAGCTCATGAATAGCGATCGTGAAATCGTACCAGGAGCATACGCCTTCGTTCGTGAAATGATATACGCCCGGATGCCATGCCGGCGTCTCGATGACCGTGAAGATCGCCCATGCCAAGTCGGCTGCGTAGGTCGGCGTACCGATCTGGTCAAAGACCACACCGAGCTTCTCTTTCTCTTGTCCCAGACGGATCATCGTCTTCACGAAGTTATTGCCGTACGTCGAGTACAACCATGCCGTACGGAGGATCACCGCTTCGGGGCACGCTGCCAGCAGGTTCTTCTCGCCCATATATTTCGTTCGGCCGTACGCCGTGCGCGGAGCTACCGGGTCGCTCTCGCGGCAAGGTACATGCTCATCGCCGGAGAAAACATAGTCGGTGCTGATATGAATCACCTTCACGCCCTGGCTGCCTAATACAGCTAAGGCGTCAGCGTTGATCTTCTGCGCCGTCGCCTCATCCTCCTCCGCCTTGTCCACATTCGTATAAGCTGCACAATTGACGATCAGATCGATGGAATGTGCCTCGACGAACGCCGACACCGCTGCTTTGTCCGTGATATCCAACAAATAGGTATCGTCCGCCTGGATGACGTCCGTGAAGAAATATTGATGCTTCCCGTGCTCCTTACTCAGCACCCTCATCTCATTTCCCAACTGCCCGTTACTACCTGTAATTAGTATTTTCATAAAGTTATTTACGATATAGCGATATTACGTAATTACGACATTTTAAAATGGAGAATCGAATTCTGCCATTTTAGGATGTTTCTTGTCCTTCTCGCTAATGATGCGCAGCTCTGCGGGGACTTGCCAGTCGATGGCTAAATCCGGGTCGCTCAGTAGCAGTCCGCCGTCCGCCTCAGGATGGTAGAGGTTATCGCATTTATAGGTGAAGATCGCCTGATTGCTCAGCACCGAGAAGCCGTGCGCGAAGCCCCTGGGAATGAAGAACTGCCGTTTGTTATCTTCGCTCAGCTCTACGCTGTACCACTTCCCGAAAGTAGGACTGTCCTTGCGCAGATCGACCGCTACGTCTAATACTCTGCCGACCGTGCAGCATACTAATTTCGCCTGGCTGTACGGCGGACGCTGGAAATGCAGCCCGCGTACGACGCCGTAGGACGAGCAGCTCTGGTTGTCCTGTACAAACTGCGCATCGATACCCGCCTCGCGGTAACGCTGCTCGTTGTACGTCTCTACAAAATACCCCCGCGCGTCCTTGAATACCTGCGGCTCGATGACCAGTAATCCCTCAATCGGTGTCTTGATAATATTCATAAAATCCTGTACGATTTAGCCATTTACGATGTGCCATTAGCAAAAAAGCGTGCAAATTTACTGCTTTTTTTTGACATACGCAAATAAAATCGTAGATTTTTTAGGAATTAGGGCTTAGGTTTTAGGGATTAGGGGTAGAAACCCCTCCTTTCAGGGAGGGGCAGGGGTAGGCTTACACCTACCGACTGAAGGGTAGGCATTGGCAGCGATAAGCTCTTCTGCGGCTGGCGCGGTCGTATGGAGAGATAGCGTAGGAGATCTTGAGGCCGGCGTCGAAGAGGGCGGCTTCTTGGACGAGTTTGCGCCCCTGCCGGTTTGCCTCCATGACCGGTGTGAGAAGCCGTTGCAGCGGGAATCCGTCCCGCGTGTCGCTGAGCATGATCAGGCTCACTGCCTCGCTCTGCGTGGCCTTGTATTTGCTAAAACAATAGTCGAAATACGCGCCTACCATGATATACGAGCGGTAGGACTTGCCCCATGTCTTGATCGGGATGGCATAGCCCGCTTCGATTGCCGCCCACCATTGTACGGTCGGTAGGGTCAGCTTGCCGTTCTGCGTCATCTCGAAATCCCGCGAAGCGGCTAAGGGGTACGACTCCTCGACAATATTGTCGTAGTTCGGATAGTAAACCGCGAGCGCTGCGTGCCGGACACTCTGCTTCCATCCGTTCGCCAGCGGAAAGACCGCCTTGGCGCCCGCTAAGAAATGAAAACCCTTCGCCGTCAGCGCCAGTTGCAACGGGATACCGACCGAGTATGTCGTGTACCGCTCGTTGAGGTCGCGGATGGAGTAGAGGATATCCATCTGCTCGTTCTCCACGTCGATGGTCGAGTAGGTGTCCTCGTAGTTCGTCTTGCCGAGCGAAGCGTTATGCATATCGATCGTCACACCCAAACGAAAACCGATCACGTACGGCGAGAAATAGTCGTAATAGACATGTGCTCCGCCTTGCGCCCCGACGCGTCTCTCGATGTACTCTGTCTTCCCGTTCCATCCGGCGACACCGCCGTGGAGACCCACCTCAAACACATGCTCGGCATGCAGCAGGACGGGCAGAAGAAGCAATATGACGATTCCTGTTTTTCTCATAGCACGATCTTCTTTTCCGTCCATACTTCTTTGCCTTTCTCGTAGCGGTAGAGATAGACGCCGCGCGTCATCTGTCCTTCGCTCACAGGCATACCTTGACTATTGTATATCTGCACCCGCGCAGGTGCATCTTCGGGGCCTTCAATCTCGATGATATTCGACCAGATGCTGCGGCCGTCGTTCAGGTGCACGTTCAGCTGGAACACGCCCTGCAGCTCGTTATGCTCGGAGTAGTCATCGCCGGTAGCACCGGGGATGGCCTGCTCGTTCTTATACCACTGGAACGCCGTCGCCGTCTGCCCCGGGAAATACTCCCGCAAGGCTACATTATTACAAAGCAGCTGCCAGTCGTATTTATTGACGATGATCTGCCACAATTTCTCGCAATGGAACGTATCCAGACGCAGCACATAGTTCGTACCGGTACACTCCGTCCATTTCGGGTGTGGCATTTCCCGTTCTTGCGTCTCTGCTTGTTCAAACACAAAAGTCTGACCGCCTATCGTCCACGTAAAAGGCATCAAAGTGTCGCAAACCGTGGTGTCAGCGGTAATAGTCACCACATTGGGACAACACACTTGTGTACCTAAAGTCAGTACACGGATCAAACTGTCACAGCCCCGTTCGTTCTTATACAGAATCTCATAGGTAGCAGATTCTGTAAACAGCGTATCCCGCCAGCGATACGGCATCAAAGTGTCGCAAACCACCGTGTCTGCCCGTTCGGTCACTACCTCCGGGCATGGCGGTACAGGCGGCGTCGGCGGTTCGGGTTTCTCGCAATGGATGGTACTGAGCGTATAGATGTGCTCTATACTGTCGCAGTCCCGCGGACTCTTCTCCATCCATCGTTTCTCGCCCGCTTCTTCAAACACCATTCCCCGCCATGTAAAAGGCATCAAGGTGTCACAGACGGTGGTGTCAGCCGTAACGGTTAATACCTCCGGGCAAGGCGGTACAGGCGGTGTCGGCGGTTCCGGCGGCTCACACTCGTTGACGCTCAGCAGGAACGGATCGCTTACGGCTCGGCAGTTGACGCTCTCGATATTTCCATCGCCGGAAACGGCAACTTTATACCAACCTGAGTCGTTTTTTTGTACGGCATTGAAAGTGAGGATTCCTCCGTTGAAATCGGTGATTTCTGTCCATGTGACGCTATCCGCCGAGTGCCACCATTTATAGGCTAAAGGTTCAGCAAACGTACCATCGTTGGTAAAGTTGGCGGTTAGGGTGGTCGCTGTGTTTTCACACACTTCCGCCTCGCCTTCTATCGTCACCGGCGGTGCGCACAGGTGAATCTCGATGTCGTCTAGTACAAAGTCATTACCGCTTCCGTTTATGGGTACATTATTAAAAATGGTGAGTTTCACACGAGAGATGTTGTCCGGTACTGTGAAGTTCATACCGATGAGCCGCCAGTGTGCAGAATACTGCCAAGACGAATTATCTTCGATAAAAGCGGAGTCAAATGGTATATCACCTGTGTCATAGGTAGCCAGTTCGGCTTCGGAAGAGGGATCGGTCAGCACAAACTTCATCCGCGGATAGATATCATCCCTGTTAGGGTTCATATAATGTCCCCAAGTCATGACATTCGCTACATAGGCAGAGAATGTGAGACGCGAACCGGGACAGAGACCTTCTATTGTGGTGGTATAGAAAGGCGCATTGTCCCCTCGTCCGTCTATCTGTAAGAGATAGCCTTTTGTCTTGTCGTTCGGATAAGTGTGGTCATCCATGATATGCCACTGAATCCCATTTTGGTATCCTTGTTTGGTTACCAAAAACTTTCCGCTACTCATCCCGCTTGTCCGGCTCAAACAGGGAGAATAACCGGAGGACATGCCAAGTACGGCTGCCCGCGCTTCGTTGGCGTCAGAAATCACTTCCGGATCATCCGGGTCATTACCGCCGAAATCCTCCCGGAAGAGGAGTATTCCGTCGACGCAGAGATCCTCCGTACATTTGTTCACTTTTAGTAGGAACGGATCGCTCATGGCACGGCAGTTGACGCTCTCGATATTTCCGTCTCCGGAAACGGCAACTTTATACCAACCAGAGTCTGCTTTTTGAATGGCGTCAAAGCTGAGGATTCCTCCGTTGAAACCGGACATTTCTGTCCATGTGATGCTATCCGCCGAGTGCCACCATTTATAAGTTAATGGTTCGGCAAAGGTACCATCGTTGGTAAAGTTGGCGGTGAGGGTGGTCGCTGTGTTTTCACACACTTCCGTCTCTCCTGCTATCGTCACCGGCGGTGCGCAGAGGTGGATCTCGATGTCGTCCAGCGCAAAGTCATTACCGGATCCATTGCGCGCGACGTCATTGTAGATATACATCTGAATCGACTCGATACCATCGGGAACCACGAAGTTCATACCGACCAACTGCCATTCAGCCGATAACTGGTTATCCCGCGCATATTTCCAAGTCTCCGGCGTGCCGTACCGCCAGTCGGGCTGGATGTCGCCGGTGGATTTCTCGGCCAAGACGGCGCCGGTAGTCGGGTCCTTGAGCACGAATTTCATGCGCGGAAAGACATAACTGCCGCCGAAATAATCCAGCTGTCCGGCATAGTGCACATTGACTACATAGGCGCTGAAGGTTAGTTTGCTTCCTGCGCAAAGTCCGTCTATGGTCTTGCTGTAGAACGGCTCTGCGCCGCCCATTCCGTCCACCTCCAGGAGATAGCCTCGGGTCTTGTCATTGGGATAAGTATGGTCATCCTGCCGATGCCACTGAATGCCGTTTGACCAGCCTTCCTTGCGTACCGTATAATTACCGCTACCCAAGCGGTTGCCGGAGTTATGGTACTGTGAACTCATACCCGGTACACTCAGCGAACTCACCGCCGGATCGTTCGGGTCATTTCCTCCGAAATCCTCCCGGAAAAGGAGTGTCCCGTCAATGCAGAGTGGCTCTACACATTCGTTCACTCTCAGCCGGAACGGTTCACTTATGGCGCGGCAGTTGACGCTCTCGATATTTCCATCACCGGAGACGGCTACTTTATACCAACCAGAGTCTGCTTTTTGAATGGCGTCAAAGCTGAGGATTCCTCCGTTGAAATCGGCGATTTCTGTCCATGTGACGCTATCCGTAGAGTGCCACCATTTATAGGCTAATGGTTCGGCAAACGTACCATCGTTGGTAAAGTTGGCGGTTAGGGTTGTTGAGGTGTTTGTACATACTTCCGCCTCGCCCTCAATCGTTACCGGCGGCGCGCAGAGACGGATCTCGATGTCATCGATGGCAAAGTCGTTGCCGTTATACTGCATACAAGCATTCTTGATGATCAGCTTGATCGCCGTTCTACCCGGCGGCACCGTGAAATTCATACCCACCAGGTTCCAATGCGCCGAGTTCCTCCATTCACCGGTCATCCCCTTATAACTTCGATCGACAGGAATAGGACCGGTCTTATAAGGGGTTGTGATCTCTGAACCTGTCTCCGGATCAGCCAGCACAAAACTTAACTGGGGGTCACCATTATTTCTATCTACGTCGTAGGAATGAGCGGTGGTTACATTCACGGCGTACGCAGTGAAGGTCAGCCGGGATCCTTCGCATAGGCCATCGATGATCGTCTCATAGATGGTAGCACCATCCGTCCTGCCATCGATCTCTAAGAGGTAGCCGCGGCTGTAGTCATTGGGGTAAGTGTGGTCGTCCATGATGAACCAGTGTGAGTAACTATACCCTATAGAGTTACGGTATCCGACTTTGGTTACGAGGTACCGACCGCTACCCATGCCCGTGCAGCCTGGTCTGCCGTTGCAATGAGCGGTGTCGTAGATCTGCATGTAACTGCTGGTCATGCCTGGGACAGGATCCGTACCGGCTACCGGATCGGACGGGTCATTGCCGCCGAAATCTTCGCGGAAGAGAAGCGTCCCATCCATGCAAAGCGTCTCCTCCTGCGCCATCATCGGCAGCGCAAGCGCCAAACATAGTACTATACCTATGATCCGTTTCATATGTCCGTCCAAACCTTTGCGGCTGCAAAGGTACTGCTTTTTTTTGATATATGCAAATAATTATCTCTTAATTCATTATTTTCTATATCATTTCATCATTGCGCACATGCATCGTCTGCGTTGGACGGTAGTCTGACCGGGCCAAAGAGAGATTGCCACTTTTACCCCTGCCGACCATGGCCTGACGGCACTCGTCTTATCCGTACCGACCAGACCTTGATATTCGCTCATGAAGGTATAGTGATTGCGCTCGGTAGCAAAGCCGATAGGAATATGTTTGCCCGATTTCATCGATGCAAAATCCATCGGCATCCATTGTACATAAGCTGCCACCACCAGCTGCGCTCTCTCGCTTAAACGCATGACCATACCGGCTTCTCCGTATGCCGATAAACCCAGCGGTCGGATTCTGGAACCGAATGAAGCCTCATGGCGGGGATAATTCTCCGTCTCGAACCGTCCGGGCAGGTCATGGAGCAGCAGTCTCCATTGTTCATACCATCCCGTATGGGTCACTTCGCCTGAGAGGAGGGTATAGGTGGATCGCAGCGGGACAGAGAGTAACGCTCCTACTGCCGCATGTAGCCCGTAGCGGGCGTCCGTACTGGCGAAATGGCGGAAACGCAGACCTATCGGCACCTGCAACAACCACATCTGCTCACGCTCCTTCCAGTCGTTGAAGGATGCCCGGTGGGTGTATTCTTCGCCCATGTAGTCTCGCAGTCGTCCGTCATCGGCGCCGGTACGCCATTCCATCGGTTCGGTCAGCATGGCGGTGGTGGCGATACGCGTGAGCCGGACTCCTGTCTGCAGACCCGCTATCGGAAGGAAGAACCACGTATAGCCTGCGCCGACAGAGAACGAAGGAGAGACAAACGTCCTTCCGCCGTCTAACTCATAACCCAGGCCGCCTACGCCGCCACCGATCTCTATGTCGATATAATGGCTCGGAGAGAACGCGTTTTGCGACCAGCTCATGCCTCCTCCGGTCCCCAACAACCAGAGAACCAGCACCCATACCCTATGACTTGCGCGAATTTTCATCGGTTATATCTATTGTATCTTTTGCCCCGTCGCCGTGTATCGTTGATCGCCTACCACCAGCACTAATTGCCCGTTCTCGATGATTTTTCTACATCTCCCGTCGCTCCGAACCTCTTCTACCCCTTGCGTGGGGTACATCGCGTAGAGACAACTGCGATATACCGTGCCATCCGGCGTCGTCATCTCCACCTGATAGATGCCGTCCAGCGAAGGGTTCTCGTGGAGAAACTGGTCGGTCTCACCGCTTAGCATCACCCCGTCGCGGTACCACTGATATGCCACAAAAGTGAGTTCGCCTTCAGTGTGCATACCACTGTTATCTACATAGACCACGTCCTCTCCTTTGCGCCGTACGTAGCCGTCCAGGTTGATCGTAAAGGTCATCTTCTGCGGCTTCGCCTGCTTGCATTTCTCCGGCACGTCTTCATCGGTATAAAAGCGGATTGTCACCTCCTGCGGCCCCAGAGGCACACGTTTGGGCAGGGGTACTTCTATGACATCCTCTTCCGGCAGAAAAGCACCGATGGAATCGCGAAAACCTGCTTCTTTGGAGGCTTGCGGGAAATAGAGATCGAAGCGTTCCGGCGCACCGCTGATGACCGTATAGGCTATCTTCATATTGTTCTCCGTCTCGCATACGGATATCTCCGGCACAACCTCCACCGCCGGCACCGGCAGTACCTCGCTCACCAGCGTCACGTCCATAGGGCAGCCTTCGTGGGTCTCATCTGCGGCTACAAAAAGCTCTTTGTCTCTTGTAAAACGGAAGACCTTCGTATGTCCGTCTGCAAACGTATAGGTGTACTCATACGGCAGATCGCCTGCGCAGATGACAATCCGCTCTGTCTTCTTCTCGGCTCTGCCGAAACGCCAGGAGGCTTTGCCTTCCGAGACTTGCCATTCGCCCTCGCAGAGGATGTTCTTTACTGCTCTTTGCAAGAAGATACTCACCGGTGCCGTCAGGTGGTACTTCCCTAACGGGATAGCGGTGTTCAGTATGGGCGCGTCTATATGGAGTGTGTCAAACGGCTTCGTGTCCGTACTGCCGCGATAGAGCAGCCAGCAATAGGTGAACACACTGCCCGCGCTGCCCTTCGCCGGCTCTTCTTCGCGGATGAGGGCGGTCACCTCGTCCGGTACGCCGGCATCTGAGCAAACCTGCAAATCAAACGGCTCAATACTGCCGGCGTTATATCCGCCGTAAATGGTGATACTCACGCTGCCCCTTGAGTTCAGCCAGTCCATCAGACCCGTATCGTCCTTCACTTGGCGAGTGAAGACATACGTATTACCCGCCTCCATTAGTATGTTTTCCAAGGGCAGGGAGGTCGTGTCGCTCTGAGGAATTTCCTCTCCGTTGCAGAGCCATCGGTAGGAGTAAATCCCGTTTCCGCCGGAGACGGTGTCTATCTCATGAATCGTTTCCATACATTCCTCAGAGCACAGGTTTCGGTTGAAACTCTCGATGGAACCGGGGTTTATTGCTTCAAACACCACCACTACATGCGGGTTCCGGGATTCGGTCATACTGGCCTTGCACGCCTCTTCCCGGACGCTTCGCGTGAAGGTATAAGTGCCGGGTTTGTCGAAGCTATAAGTCACCGAAGGTGTCTCCACTTGTTCTCCGTCGATATACAAGGGGTTTCGGGTCTCTTCCGGTACGGGTTTCCAGGTCCGTTCTTCTACGATCCATTCGCTCCTTTTGAGCATCCATTTATAGTGGAACACCTCTCCTCCTCCTGACGCGTCTTGAATACTCTGTATGGTGGTCGTCATCGGCAGTATGCCGTAGAGCGTGTCGGGTTGCTCTTTTAGTTCTCCCGGGTCGAACTCTTTTCTCACTTTCAGGTACAACCGCCCTTGCGAGCGGGTCCACTCGGTCTTGCACTGTACGTCATGTACATCGCGGCGGAAGGCATAATCGCCCGGCACGTCGGTCGGCATGGCCCATGCGTTATAATCCTCTTGACAGAGCCGGATAGTATCCATCGGCAGGTAGGTCTTGGTACCGTCTTCCGCGGTGATCACCGTGTCGCGGATGAGCCGGTATTGGTAGCTGTACTGCCCGTCCTTCTGCTCGTCGTCCTTGCCGCCGCTGGCCTCCTTGCCGTTGTTGTTCTTCTCTTTAAACTTTACCTCCTCTTCGTTCCAGCAGGCACTATAATACCCGTTCAGGATTCCGGCATCGAAGGCTTCGTAGCCCTTCACGATGGTATATACCTGCTTCACGGCCGGACCGCAGCTAATGGTCAGGATCACCTCCTGGTTGCCGCAAGGGCGTTTCACCAAAGCCGATGCCCCTTTGGGGTTGGAGATATAAATAACATCCGGACTCGGCGAGTACCATTCTCCGGAACCAAAAGCCGAACTGTTCAGCCTCTCCAGACCGATACTGTTCCGCGGGCTGTTTCCTTCTGACGGCGCTCCTACACCTTCCGCACGCATGATCGGCACGGTCTCTGCGTCCAGATAAACGGACTTGACGGAAAGCTCCGAAGCAATATGGTTGGCAAAACAAACCAACTGCGGATGACTTTCATAACCTCCTGCGGTGCACCGCCATTCGTTTTCAGGATTCTCATAATAAGGACTGAATTCACCGATGAAATCGGACGATTTGGCGATGGCGTATCGGGTGTTGTCCGTGAGGATCGGATCCGAACCTCCGTAACCTGTAGCGTACATACGCGTCAGTTGCTGATCGAAATAAACCATCGTCAAATTAGTCTCCGGGGCTTCGTTCTTGC
The DNA here is from genome assembly GCA_900316845.1 of uncultured Bacteroidales bacterium. Classification (GTDB taxonomy): domain Bacteria; phylum Bacteroidota; class Bacteroidia; order Bacteroidales; family Paludibacteraceae; genus Colicola. The sequence goes on along the minus strand of ONEG01000026.1, from coordinate 8,089 downwards.
CAAACAATGCGCCTACATGGTCAGATCCCTTGCAATAACCCATGTTGTAGCAGTTATCCAAAACCGCTGAGGCGTGGTTATAGCCCACCAGTCCGCCTACATGATTATTGCCGTCGGTGATGATTCCGGCGTTGTACGAATAGCTGATACTGCCATGATTAGAGCCTACCAAGCCACCTATATTATCTCCGTTATGGGCGATGATATGCGCCATGTTAAAGCAATGATGTATCTGTCCGCGGTTGGTACCGGTCAGGCATCCTACATTGCTCGCCGCGTCGGTCATGATCTGCCCTTGCGCGATGCCAAGATGATGAACGACCGCCGCGTTTCCGCATTCGGCTAAGAGTCCGGCACCTGTAGGTAAAAGCGAAGAGAGAATATATAGATTGTAAATCACATGGTTGGCTCCGTCCAACTCACCCTGAAACGGTTTGGTGGCACTGCCTATCGGTTCCCAACTCGGAGGAGTCGCGCTGCTGCCGCCTAAATCAATATCTGCGGCCAGAAGCACTCTCTTCCCCGAGAAATCATCCGTACGGCTCGCTGCGGCTATCCAGGCTAACTCTTCAGCAGTATGGATAGTGTATGTCTGTCCGTTGAAATCGGGCATTTGTGTACCTCCGCTCCAGGGAGTCAAGCTCTGTGCAAAGATATGAGCCGCCCCTAATACCATGCTTATCAGCACAGTATTGATCCACATAAATACGCGTGTCATAAAATCTTGCTTACTCGATGCGTTTACCGGTTATATCATAGATGCCTTGCGGCGTTATAAAGAGAATTCGTCCTTCAATAATGGCTTTTTGCTCCGTTCCTCTCGAACCCGTTTCTTCTACCCCCGTAGCAACATTTTGTGCATCCGGGTCGCCCGGGATGATCGGTGGTGTCGGGATCAGTTCGTTACCGTCGAACTGCAACTCTCCGCTGTAACCCAAGGTGGCGAAATCTCCCACATAGACGTGCAGCGGGGTGTTGTTCTCGTCCAAAACGGACAGGACGTACGTGTATCGCGACGCCTCATCCAGCCCCGTTACCTTGAATGAGAGAGTGTAGGGAGTACTGCTTTCCGCATGGACCATGGCTGCATTTTTTCTTTCCGGAGCGGAGAAACTGATACCGAGAAGTTGTCCGTGCGTTCCGAGAGTCAGTTTGCAGAAGACGGCGCCGTCTTTGTAAATGTCTATCTGATAACTATGCGCCGCGCTGTCCGTCGGCCAAGTGAAGTCGGCGGTCGTCTCTCCCGGATCGACGGTTACAGAGCGTTGTATAATTTCTTCGCCGTCCAAAGCCACGATGCGGAATCGGGACCAGTATTGCGCAGACCTGTATGCCGCTACACTCCCGGACAGCACATGTACCGTAGCGGTATCCGGCACGCCGTCAAACGTCCCATCATAGATGAGCGGCGGCTGGGAGGCATAGCAGGTGATGTCCGTCACCATCGAATCCGCCCAGAAACAATCCTGACCGAGAATAGATACATTCTTGCCGATAACAATGGTCTGCAACTCGCTCCAGTTGGCAAAAGTACTCATCCCCGTTGCAACCAACTTGTCGTTCAGAACCAGGTGTTTCGGGCTGGTGGACAAAGATAATTGATTGAAAACGCCATCGCCTAACACATTGAGCGAAGACGGCAAAACCACCGTATCCAACGGACAACCCGCAAAGGCATTGTTTCCGATATTGGTTACCGAATTAGGGATTTTTATCGATCGCAACGCCGAGCAGCCGTTAAACGCTTTCTGGGGAATAATCGTCAGTCCTGCGGGCAGTCTGACGGAGTCCAAGGCTTCGCAAAGGTTGCATAACTGCTCCGGAATCTCCTGCAGACCGGCCGGTAAAACCAGCTGTTTCAGCTTCTTGCAACCCGCAAAAGCACTTGCGCCGATACTCGTCACTCCTTCGGGGATATGGATTTTCTGCAACCGGGAGCAATTCGTAAAAGCACTCGCGCCGATGGCTTTGACCGTCTCCGGCAGGGTGATGGAATCGTTGTACATAAATTTGCACAACATATTTGGGATATATTCCACCGAGTCGCCGAAAATGATATGGGTGAAATGGCACTCTCCCGGGACGTCCGATTCATATCGGATGAAATCATTTGCGTGTATCGCTTCCCAAACCATCACTTTGGAGGCACTATTATAATTCTCCGACCCGAAAGCGCCCCAGCCCATTGTCTTGAAGGTCTTGGGGAAGAAAACGGTATCCCCTAGATTGGTACAATTGTAGAAAGCCATATTCCCGATGGATTCGAGACAATCCGACCATCTGACCTTTCTCAAAGCGGTGCAAAAAATGAACGCCTGAGTGTCGATCGTCTTGATCCCTTTGCCCAGATTGACAGTAGTCATCTTGGTACATTCCTGAAAGGCGTACGCACCTATACTGACCACGCTGTCCGGCAGAACGATCGACTGCAGGTTATAGCACCCGTGGAAAGCGTTCGCGCAGATAGAAGTGAGCCCTTCCGGGAAGGAGACGGTCTTCACATACTCCCTCTTCGGATAATTACTCAAATCGTCCGACGTCATCGCTCCGCGGCCTTCGATCACTACATGTCCCGTGCCGGAATCCAGCGTGTACGTCAACTCAGGACCCAGACTGCCGGTATAGACCGTCGCAAAACCATTACCTGCCATCAGAGGCAGAATAACCAAGAGTACAAAGATTGTCTTTTTCATAGGTTTTTATGTTTAATTAACGGGTATTATTTTATTGCCGTCCAAGGAATATACCTCGCCGTTATGCTGAATGAGAATCGGCTCGTTTTCTTCGGTTTCAACGCTTTTTTTCGGTTCTTCGGAGGAGAGCGTAACAGGATCTTTCTTTTCCGAATCCCGAAGATAAATCACCCCTCCGGAGACCATTGCGGTTATTATCAGCAAAACGGCTATTCCTATATAAATATTTCCGGTATTATTTTTCATTGGATTAGCTTGTTTCTATTCAATCCTCCTCCCTTGCACATCGTATATCTGTCCTTCGTACATCAGATAGATCTGTCCGTTGAGAATTACCTTTGTATTTGGTACTTGGTCACTTGGTTCATTGTCCACTCCTGTCGGTATATGAGACTCCGGATCGTTCGGAATAATTGGCGGAGTCGGAATGATTTCTTTACCGCCTTCCTCCAGTTCTCCTGGATAACCGATAGTCGCAAAAGCTCCGGTATAGACGTGCACAGGTGTGCCGTTTGCGCTCAACGCGGAGAGTACGTAGTTATACCGCGTGGCTTCATCCAGACCTGTCACCATGAACGAGAGCGAAGCCGGAATAGTGCTTCCCGAATTGCTCCGCGACGGGGCGTTGAATGAGATTCCTAACAGCTGTCCTGTCTTACCCAACGTCAGTTTGCAGAACACCTCGCCGTTCTTGTAGATATCTATCTGGTAGGAAGAAGCGGTACTGTCCGTCGGCCAGACAAAGTTTGCCGTGGTCTCTTCGGCATCGACGGTCACATAGTTGATCTCCTCTTCTTTCGGCATGCGGAATCGTCCCCAGACAGGATCCTCCGCATAAGCGGCAATACTCTGAACCGGCACGAAAAGCCATGCGCTGTCCGGTACTCCGGCAAATGTTGCGCTCTCTACCAACGGCGGGTACGCCGCACGGCTACGAATCTCCGTAATCAAAGAGTCATTCTTGAAAGCATCGGCATCGATCATTGCCGTCTTTTTACCGATGACCACTTTCTTTAACCCCGAACAACCTTCAAAAGCTTTGCTCCTGATATGGCGCACCTCGTCGGGAATGACTACTTCGGTTAGTTTCTTTTGATTAAAGAACGCACCGTTACCGATCAGATTCAGTTCGGACGGCAGAACCAGAGTATCCAACGAGCAGTTCTGGAAAGCACCGCCTTCAATCGTACGGACGCTGTTAGGTAGATTCACCTTCCGTAGCGCACTACAGTTCGAGAACGTATATTCGCGGATACTCGTCACTCCTTCGGGAAGCGTGATCGATAGGAGCGAGGAGCAGTCGCGGAATGCACTCTTGCCGATACCATTCAACCCTTCCGGAAAATTGATATCCTGCAAAGCACTGCACCCCCAAAAGGCATTGTCATCGAGAAACTTGACTCCGGAAGGAAGGGTGATATGCTGTAGCGCATTGCAACTGCTGAAAGCACTGGAATGGATACTATCCAGTGTGGAGGGAAGAACCACATCAGTCAACTTTTGGCAGTAAACAAAGGCATTTATGGGAAGGACGGAGACCCCTTCCGGAATCCTGATAGAGGATAACTGGTCACAATGATAGAAAGCCCCTTGTCCGATGTAGGTTAAAGAAGATGGCATTTTTACATACTTTAGCTTGAGATTCGAGCCAAAGGCTTGATATCCGATGGAATCGACACTTTCCGGCAGAATGATGGTGTCGCAATAGGTGGCATAGCATAGCTGATCAGGGATAGATACCACCTGCTCTCCAAATACAATTTTGGAAATGCAATATAGCGGCGCGCTCCATCCTTTATGGCCTTCTATTAGCTTGCAATTTCTGGCGTTCCAGATGGCTGTGAGGTTGCGGGCTTTGGACGAGTAAACGCTAAATGCACCGATTCCTATATATTTCAGGCTTTCAGGAAAAACAATGGTTCCTTGCAATGAAGTGTCCTGCATAAATGCGTAGAAGCCAATATATTCAAGGCCATCATTCAGTTCCAGTTTTTCCAAAGAAGAGCAATGTATAAAGGCGGAGTCACCGATACTCTTCAATCCTTTGCCGCAATGCACCTCTTTAATACCTATGCAGGATTGAAAAGCCATCTTCCCTATTGAAACCACGCTGTCCGGCAGCGTCACCGACTCCAACGCAGGACAATGACTAAAGGCTCTTCCATAAACGGATGTCATTCCCTCGGGAAAAACAATGTGCTTGATATAAACACGCGAAGCGTAATCTCCGAACGTCCACCCGGACATCTCTCCGCGTCCGGTTATGACGAGCGTGCTATCTTCGGAATTTAGTGTCCACGTCAGATGCTCCCCGCACACGCCGGTATATACCGTCGCGGATAGGCTGCTTGCCATCCCTATCATGCAAGCAAGGGTAATAAATACTTTCGTTTTCATGAGTGTATATTATTTTATCTGGTTTCCTTGTACATTGTACATTGTCCCTTTGTACATTATATAGATTTGTCCGTCTCTCAGGATCTTGTGTACATTCTCTTTTTCTTCGATGAAATCGATATCTTCTGTACTTTCGCCCTCTCCTTTTGTGCGGAACGAACCATGGGTGGATTCAAATGCTTTTTCCTCAGCATTGCGTCCCACTACGGTGTACCAATACTGCGTTCCGGGCGTCAAGCCGTCCAAGGTATAGGTGAATTGTTCCACTTCGGCATATCTTTTCGGTGCATGACGTGCAAAATTGATAGAAATCACCCTTCCTGTTTTGTCAAACACCACATAGCAAATCTCTTCTGCTTGCGCCGCGTCTCTGTACACATGCAGCACGTATGTCTCCGCGCCTTCTACTGCTCCCCATGTAAACATCGCACTCGTCTCTTCAGGCTCGATGGATACGGGCATTCTGTCTTCTTGGAGACCTTCGCGCAATGCCGTGTAATGATACTCGCTTATCGAGTTGGCATAATGGTTGGTAAAATCAACATATTGGATCTGTTTGATACGTCTGTCGGCTACGGGACTGAAAGAAGGTCTGTTGTTTATATTGACGCGCTCTTCTTTCATGCCGTACGCTGCCGGAGAAAGCACCGGTTCTTCCGACAAGGAACTGCCGTAACTGAACTCCCATTGCAGCGCATCTTCGATTCCGCGCTCGCAGGTCCCGCCTTGTGCAATCAGAGACAGCACATTGCCCTCTTCGTCAAACTCCGCCCGCTTGCTGTAGGCATTGTTGGACACGCTGGAGCAATAGAACTCGTTTTTGGTGGTATTCCATTTGTAGTTGTCCGCCGTCGTCCAGTCTTCCGCATCGCCCGCGTAGTAATAAACAGACCGCGTAGCCGGTCGCAGAGCAGTATTGTCCGCGTTCATGGCAAACGTCGTTCGCTCAACCACGCGCTGCAACTCGTCCAATACGACATAGTCTTGATACTCAGGCACATGCTGCGATTTCCATGTTTCATCATTCCTGTCATATGAACCCCACTGAATCACACCATACCATTTCGGGTCTTCGTCATTGCGATAGTAATAGACATATCGCATGTTTGGCACATTATATCCGATATTCGCTGTGTAATATGTGATACGCTCTTTTATTCGTCCCTGTTCATCGTAAATCACATCATTGTGGTGCATGGTTTGCGTCAGAACAATTTCGTCTCCTTCCCATCCGTAAGTCTCTACGTACAGCAGAATACCTTCCTTCGAATAGGTACTATAATCTTTGGTATATTTGGTGTCCTGATAGACACTCCATGTGCCGGAAGCCGTGTCTTTGCCTTGATAGAATATCCTTGCTACATCTGCGGTTGTATCATTGGGGAAGTAGGTGAATTGTTTCCAGCGCAAGGTATCTCCTAACTGGCGATTTATGTCTATGACATACTCAATGTTTTCCGTTGTGCGGTTGTAGGCATCTTTTTTGACAACTGTGAAGAAGCCGCTGTTCTCCCCATACGGGCTGTAGAAATAACCCAAGTATTCACCTGCTTTATTGTAATAATGACGGTTATTGACGTAATAACCTCCATAATAACCGCTTAATGATTCGCCGGTAGTGGTCGAAACAGGAATCCGCTCATACGCCTGAAGCGCTTCATTATATGTAAAGGTATATATCACCCCCGTGTTCCAAGTCCCGTTATTGCTTAGTCCGTCGTATCGGATAGAGGAGAGGGGTTCGCCGTTCTCGCCGAGTGTGACTTTTGTATAGCGGCATGAACTATAGTCTGTAATCCATTTCTGCAATTCTGCGTTCCACGTCTCACGGATGGAATACTCATTGTCAAAACCATAGTGATATGTTTTGGTCGTGGTACGCTGTATCGGGCTGTAGTTCCATTGAACACTCGTGGTGAGCGTGTATTCCGGAGTCGTTTCCGAAGTTGTGATCCACTCGTCTATGGCGGCGCGTTTCTCCTGAGTCTTGGAGTAAACTGTTTCTCCCTCATTGCCGTATTCCGTCCGCTTGACCGTCCAAATACCGTTTTGTAGCGTCGTGTCCAGACGCAGCGTGCAACGGTTTTCCGCGTCGTAACTGTAAACGGAGTTGGAATAAGCCGTCAGTACACTGTCTTCATTATATCTCCATGAACGCACGTGTTGCGGATACGTCTTATTGCCGGTAGCGTTTTTCTCTATCAGGTAGTGATTAACTCTGTTGTATCAATCCAATAATCATAACGTGCATGAGCCCAACTCGACTTGCCGGTAATACGCCCGCTGCGGTAATAGGTCTCGTTGCCATACGTGCTATTACCCTCGTATGTGCGAATCACTCCGCCATTCTCATTGTACTCCGTACCGCTTTCTAAACTTCCATTGTAGTCCCATATTTTTTCCTGTATCCACAACCGGTGGTTGCGGTATTTGTTACGGCCGTATGTATTCCATCGGTTTTTCCATTGCTGCGCTTTGGCATTGAAATAATAACTGATGGATTCCAAGGTCGAGTCCGTCTCCGCATGATAATAGCGCATAGATGGCTTCCAAAGACCCGATGAATCCATACGATAGACCGAATAGTCATAATTACGGATTTGTCGGATCAGATGACCTTCCTCGTCAAAAATATTACGGTACGTGTCATACGCATAGTCATAACGCTGGCTCAATTCAAATGCAGCCTCATCCAGTTTCTGCAAATCGGAGATGTTGAGGGCGGAATCGATCAGATTCTCCCCTTCAAACAACATCCAGCTCGGATGCCTGTACTCATACACGGTATGCGCGCCTTCTTCGCCAAAATCACAGTACACGTACTTGCCGCTATATGGATTGATGCGGTAGTAATACTCTGTCGCATTGATATAATAGATGGTAGTATTGGTTTCTACCAGACTATCCGGCGCGTAGAAATAATTCACGTGCTTGTACTCTGTTCCTCCGCCTTCGTCACCCGTCTGGAGCGTGTTAATACGGATACTGTCCAACCGCCA
>ONEG01000002.1 GCA_900316845.1 uncultured Bacteroidales bacterium | reverse complement strand
ACTCATGGAGGATTGCTAATCGATCTGCAATCGTAAACTTTTTTAATCTTTTGTCCATAACGACACCTTTTTAGTGTCAACATATTTCAGGACAAGACAATGAGTCAGCGGTTTTTTATTTCACACTTTCACACATTCACACATTCACACAACTTTTTATCTTAATTCTTTTCTTTGGTTTGATTTTATAAAAGCCCCCCTTAATAAGGTCTTCGCTACGCTCAGGGTTGTGTTATATATTTTTGAACCTTGTTGACCAATCCTGTATGACGCAGTAGCATGGTAGATATAAACCAAAACACGGCGTGCAATGCTCTGCCATGTTTCTGTATGCGCGTTTTTGTGTTCGTGCAATCCTTCTTTCCCCATTCTCTGTGCCGATCCATTGCGTAGGTGGTTTTTGTTGCGCGCCATTGGTCTTTCACTCTGTGCGGCGGCTTCGCGCCCGTCTGCCTCTTTCGGAAACTGCCATTTGCTACTTAATCGAAGCGCTCCCCCTTGAGGTATTCTTGAAACAGGGTGGGAACCTCGCAAACGAGTTGCGAGGACGTGCCCGCCCACCCAAGTTCCAGACTACCCAAGGGTAATAAGGAGTTCTATGTCCTCGGAGTGGGGACTCCTCGGACTCGCGCGGCGTACTTATTCCTTGGATTGTCCCCCCGGACATTCCTTCGGTACGCCTGTTCCGCTTCATGTTTCGCTTCTGTAGCAAAACAGTTCCCGAAAGAGGCAGACGAGCTCTTCTTAGCCGCAAGGGCACGATTATTTCGCCGCCGCTCAGGAGAACGCCCAGTGGCGATACAAGTCTTACCTGAGAATGCTGGGTACAGTTTGGTAATCAATCTCACGGAGTATCCGTATATAATAAGGGACGCGCATACACGTGCGCGTCCTTTATGTTTTTTTACCTCTCTTTCTCCTGTTCAAGCATGCCTTCCTTTTCTCTCGCTTTGCGCCAGTTCGTGCGCCAATGCCATCGTCCATCGTCTATTGTCTCTTAATCTCGAACCAGTCCACATCGAGCCATCCGGCGTCGTTGTGTGTGCGGCTGTCGCGGGTGCAGAAGAAACCGACCTGTGCGCCGATCCAATGTCCTTCCACGGCTTGGAACGGCTCACCGGCTTTGGTCCAATGCCTGCCGTCCGGGCTGGTGTAGAACTGTCCGCGTTGGGTGTCCGTCATCTCCAAGCGCAGATAACACCACTCGTCCGTTACCGGCACTTCCAGTCTGAACGACGCTTTGCGACCCGTAACGATCATTCCGGCTTGTTCAGCACCAACCATTTTCTTGCGTTTGTTGGGTGCGAACCGCACACGCGCTGTAGCAGTGAAAGCAACAGCAGGGATCTTCTGCAGCAACAGGTTCGGCATCCATTCGTCCGCTTCGCGCGGGACGGAGTAGAGACGCAGGCGGCTGTTGGCGGCATCGCAGAAATACCACCTCGGTTCCTCTCTGCCGCCTGCCCACTGCCAGTCGAGCGCCAACTCCATACTGTCGAACTCATCCCTGCGGAGGAAATTCGCCCAACTCGGCTCCTTTTGTACATCGTCCTTCGTCCCTTTGTACTTTAAAACGGGTTCTCCGTTATTGCCCATTACGGGCCAGTCGTTCTCCCATCTCAGCGGTTGCAGATGCACGATGCGTCCGGCTACGCCTACATCCTGGAAATGCATGAAGAAGCCTTCTCCTTCGGGTGTCTCCACCCATCCGCCCTGGTGCGGCGCATTGACGGCGGTTTTGCCTTGCGCGAGCGTCACTTTCAGCTCGTAAGGGCCGTATATGTTCTTGCTCCGTTGCACCACCTGCCAACCGGTAGCGACACCTCCGGCAGGGTGCATGATATAATAATACCCGTTGCGTTTGTAGAGTTTCGTTCCTTCGCTGGTGGGGTGCTCCTCATGGCCGTCGAAGATGATCCGGCTGGGTGTCTTGACCGCCAGACCGTCCGCTGTCAGTTCCGCTATCATCAGCACGGATTTCAGCCCGAAGCGGCTACCCGCTACGCCGTGACTCAGCCATACGCGTCCGTCCTCGTCCCATAACGGACAGGGGTCGATATAGCCCTTTGCCGACATAACCAACACCGGCTCCTCCCATTCCATCGGAAAACTGATTTCTGAATTCTGATAGCTGATGGCTTTGCTCCTCACGCAGTAGATACCTCTGTCCGGGTCGCCGTAGTAGATCCAGATACGCCCGTCGTGCTCCCTGATAGCAGGTGCCCAGACGAAGTTCCCCGCCACTTTGTCGCCCTCCTGATAGCCCGGCAGACGGTACCGGATGGCGGCATCCACGATCTCCCAGTGCACGAGATCTTTGGATGCCAGAATCTGCAATCCCGGCACGTTGTTGAACGACGAGGAGGTCATCAGATACGTATCTCCTACACGGCACACATCCGGGTCGGAGTAGTCGTACGGAAGAATAGGGTTCGTGTAACTCGGTACGGCAGCGTGAACCGCCAAACCAAGTGTGATACTTGTGAACAAAAATAAAAACAATCGTTTCATGGCGTGATATTAATATTCAAATGCGCTGCAAAATTACATAATTTTTTGCATATACGCAAGTTTTGCGCACTCATTTCCACGTAATTACACCTCTTTGGAGAAAAAATACCCTCTTTCTAATGTCATAAGCATCCTTCACCTTTTATCTTCCAGCCAACCTCGCACTAATCGTATACCCCGGAACGTCCTCCCGTTGAAGCGGGAGGAAGACCGTGTCCGCTCCGCCTAGGAGGGATAACTATCATATACCCTTGCTATACCCTTATATCTACGAAGCAGCTATTTGTTTGTATCGTTCGATAAGTTTGTCGTGGCGGATGAAGCCATAGACGGCTACAATGAGAGCGCCGACAAGATCAAGAATTAAGTCCTGCATACTGTCACGCAAGGCTGCATGACCGCATAGAGGTTCGTCTTCGGGAGTGAAGATAGAACTCGTGGTAGTAGCCATGAACTGCTGCGTGTTCGTGCCCATAAGGCTGTCATACGTATATTCGATAATCTCCCAGCAGGCACCGAGCCCGAGCGAGAACATGACCAGAAAAAGGCAGAGGAACCATTTGTTGAAATAGATATATTTGTCGTTCTCCGCCATAATCACATGAATAAGCCAGAGAGCAATCATCGAGAGCAGAAAACCGCTCTCTGCATGCAGCAGTTTGTCCCACCATGGCACACGCCCGTAGAGGTCGAGCCCGTCGCCCATAATAAGCGAGGAGAAACAGAAAACAACGATGAAGACCGACAGCAGCCACGGCACTTCGATACGGAAACGGCTGCGGAGCAGATGCGGCAGGTACATAATCAGCAGCATCGCCACATATTGCAGCCCGCGAAAGACAATCTCGTCCCATGTGCTTCTTGTAGCAATGAGCCATCCCACGTTTGCCACCGCCATCCCCGCAATCAGCCACGTGGCAATCCTGTTTAGCTTATGAAGTCTGTCGTTACGCATGATTCTCTTCTTGGTTTTCTGTTTCCTCTATCGCTTCGCGGAACATTTGTTCGCAGAGACGGACAGAGGTGTCGATGTCGTACTTTTTAGCGGCTTCTGCGTACTCGCGTTCCATTTTCGCTTTTTCATCGGGATGGTCCAACCACCAGTCGATAGCACGCGCCAGATCTTTCGGCCGTCCGGGCGCAAAGAGACTGCGACCGTCCAATGCAAACTGCGGCGTGGCGCTGTCTTCGCTGTTGGCTATCACCGGCACTAATCCTGTAGCAAAGGCCTCGATACATGAGATGGCTTCACTCTCCATATCCGAAGCATGCACATAGAGGTCTGTGTGCAGCAAAAGGTCAATGAGCTCCGGTTTGGAGAGGAAGACGAACTGCGGCGGGTTCTTGAGTTGCTTGCCTAATTCCACGTACTCGTCGTATTTGGGACCTTTGCCCGCAAAAACCAGCTGAATGCGGTCGGCATACTTGCTGAACGGCACGGCATTGATGATGACATCCTGCCGTTTCTCGCCGGACAGCCGTCCGACCATGGTGATGGTGATATGGCCGCTATCGCTGCGGGATGTATGACCGCCATCGCTGTTAGAGAGTTTCCGCTGCCCCGCAGCGATAAAATCAGGGTCAATGCCGTTGGAGATGACATGTATCTTTGCTTTGTATCCGCGTTTGACGAGTTCGTCCGCCATGAACTGCGAGGGCACATGGATGTGGTTGAAATGTTGGTAGAGCAGGAAACGGAAGGTATAATAGAAACGATCGTTGAGCCATTCTGCCTTACCCAGACCGATAGAAGAAGTCATGTTTTCCGGTTGGATGTGGAACGCTGCCGTGGACGGTTTGTGCATCTGGTCGGCTATGAGTTTGGTGGCTGTCTCCAGCGCGAAAGGCATCATACAATGCACGATGTCCGCCCATGCCACCGCCTCGCGGATGATATCCAGATCGACTTGCGCGAACTGGAAACCGTGTGAGTGAATGAGGTCGTTGAAAAGGGGTACTTTGAACTCCTTGAGGACGAACTTGTCAGGTGCCGGTTCGCCGGTAGTAAGGATGCGCACTTCGTTGCCGTGCTCGCGAAGTACCGCCGCAAAACGCTGGGCGGAGATGGACGTGCCGTTGTTGTTGGTGTCGTACGTGTCAATGACGAGAAGTATTTTCATGTATAAATAGTTATAATTTTTATTTTGTGCTGTGGGTTCGGCTGGAAGAGCGGTATTGGTAGGCAGTCATGCCGAGGTGTTTCTTCACGTACTTGCAGAAGAAACTGAGACTGACGAAATCCAATTGTACGCAAATCTCCTTGACACTCATATCCGTCTGGAGGAGCAAGCGTTTGATCTCCTGTACGGTCAGATCGTTGATGACAACTTGCGCAGACTTGCCGGTGACAGTGTTGCAGACTACGGACAGGTATTTCGGCGTGACAGCCAGGCGGTCGGCATACCACCGAACCTCACGCTGGCGGCCTTTGTTTTCTTGCAGCAGGCGGGCAAAATCCCGGAAAAGAATTTCCTGCCGCCCTTGCTTGTGCTCCGTTTCCGGCGTTTGTTCGATGCTTTCTTCGAGCCAGCATAACAGTTCATAGATAGCGGCTTGCGCAAAGATGCGGCGGATGTTTTCGTTCAGTCCCGAACGGGTGTCTTCCCTGTATAGCTGGAACAGCCGGTTGAAGAGCTGGATCAGTTCCTGTTGCCGTTCGTCCAAGTGGATTACCGGATGTTGCAGGATGTAATTCAATTTCTCCCACCACTTGGTATCTTCGCGCACGCAGAGGTAGAAAATATCGTCCAGCGCCTGTTTGCGCACAGCCACGGCTCCGCATTTCATGTCCGGAGAGCGCATGTAGTTGCCGATGATGAGATCCGGCCGGCATAACAACATGTCGTGCGGACGGATAAGATATTGCTGCTCATTGATTTCGATTTGCAGTTTGCCTTCCGTACAATAGATGATGAGCGCGCAGTCGTTTTCATTACTGAAGCGTTGCAACAGCTCGTCCAAGTTTTCCGAAAAGAGAATATCCTGATTCAGCATAAGGGCATTTGTTTTTTACCGTTTGCGTTTCCGACTGCAAAGTTAGTGCTTTTTTACGAATTGTGCAAGTTTTAGTGGTAAAAAGTTTTCCAAATGCCACATTTTAGGGCGTAAGTCAATCATTAGGGAAATATGGAAAACTGACAAAAGGGGTATATGGCACATTGTTTGTTAGAAAAATGTTAAATCGTTAAACTGTTAAATCGTTAAATTGTTATGGCAGAACTGATTATTACACACAGGCAGAGAGATTATTTGCTGAAGATGCCTTACCAAGTGATCATCAACGGTCGGTTGGCGGGAGTGATGCGCGTCAGCAGGAACGTGCGCTCAACCGCCAGCGCAGGCGGTACAAATGGCAGCAATGGAAAGAGAAACATCTGAAACGTAAGAAATAAACTATGGCATCGAATACACAAAATAATATGAACTATCAGCCCGGGGCGCAGTACATGCACGCTCTGACTTTGGCGACAGAGGCGGCTGTTACCCGTTATTATCACGAAGATGTGTTTGCATCGGCAGTGCAGGTCATTACGATGCTTAATCAAGGCATGGCTCTCGCAGTAGAAAACATTGGGTTGGCGGAAACAATGTTAGAGAAAGCTGTTGAGCAGGTGGAGCGTCTCTCCGAACGGGGCTACGGAGGCTATGCACAGGCTATCGGTTATGCCGTTCATAGCAAATATTTTATTCCGGCGGGCGTCGCAGAGGCTATCGTTTTGCCGGAGTTATTAAGGTCGTACGGTACGAAAGCGGAGCAGCAGATCGCTTCGCTGGCTCGCCAGACAGGTATAGTGGCTATCGACCTGCCGGACGAGCGCACTACACGGCTTTTTATCAGTTGGATAGAGCAGCAGCGCGTCCTGTTCGAGTTGCCGGACCATATTGAACAAATGTGTCCGCAGGATATTCCGGATATCATAGATGATACCTTGGATGCCGCGCTGCATTTCTATCCAACGCCGGTATTTTATGATGCGATAGATTTGGAGCAGTTCCTCGCGCCGCTCCTTGGATCCAACAAGAGTAAAATTGACTGATGCATCCGCTAATTATCATATTACTGACGCTGTTTGGCGTGGCGGTGCTCTTGTGGCTGGTGTTCGGTATCAACTGGCGCAGCAGCCGCAACTATGAACGCAAGCACCACCGGCTTCACGCGAGGATGCAGGCAGAGGCCACCGAAGCGCTGCAACGGCTGCTGTTCTCCAACAGCCTCACGATGCGCATAGAGCAGCGTTTTCGTCCGTTGGCCATGCTGCTTGCCAGGGATGGGAGACCGAGTGTTGCCGCTTCCGAGGTGGAGATTATTATTTCCGGCAGGCGCAAACATGACCTGCTCATCGGCGACATCCTGAACGCCAAGGAATCCATCCACATGGAGTATTTCCATTTCGGCATTGACAAAAGCAGCCGGCGGATCAGACGGCTTCTGATGGCGAAAGCGCGGCAAGGTGTCAAAGTGCGGTTCATCAACGAGAACATCGCCAACTGGCCCATTCCGAATATCTATTTCAACTCCATGCGCAAGGCGGGTGTGGAAGTCGTCAATTTCTCCAGATCATGGTCGCTGCTGCGTTTTTTGATGACGCTCAGTTACCGCGACCACCGCAAGATAGTGGTCATCGACAATCGTATTGGTTACACCGGTGGCATGAACATCAACGACCATTATTTCTATCAGTGGCGCGACACGCACTTGCGTCTCACGGGCGAAGCGGTAGCGTCGCTGCAATATGCGTTTCTGGACACATGGCTCGCCGCAGGAGGGCAACTCAATTCTGCTGTAAACACTTTCTTCTTCCATTTGGATAAGCCCTCCTGCGGTTTGCCTTTGGGGGCTCTTACCCAAATCACGCCGGATGACCCGACCTCGCCCGAGCCGGTGCTGCTGACAGCCTATGAATGGATTCTGAACCATGCGCAGAAATACGTCTGGTTCCAAAGTCCGTATATTGCACCGCCGCCGTCGCTCATCAGTGCCATGCGCAATGCGGCGCAACGCGGTGTGGATGTGCGGGTTATGGTGCCCGAACATTGCGACACGGCAATCATGCGTCCCATTAACAAGAGTTATTACGCCGAACTGACGGAAGCGGGTGTGCAGCTCTATGTCCGCTCGGGCGAGTTCATGCACAGCAAGACCATCGTCTGCGACGACTACCTCTCGTGCGTCGGGTCGGCGAACCTCGATTCCCGCAGCTTCGGCATTGACTACGAGATTAACACCTTCTTCTATGACCGTGCGGTGGCGTTACGCCAGAAACAGATCTTCGAGAATGACCTCCCCATCTGCCGTTTGGTCATAGCTGCGGAAGCGCATCCCACGCCGTGGCAACGCCTCATGCGCCACTTGGCACCGATAGTATAATATTTAATAAAACAATAAATATGGAAATCAAACAATCAACACGTATTCAAACCTCGCTTCTGAACGGGGTGGAGAAAAAAGCGCTCGTATGGATGGCATCGCGTATGCCCCAATGGGTCACCAGCGACATGCTGACATGGTTCGGACTCTTCGGCTCGGCACTCTGCGGACTCGGGTTCTTCCTCACGCACTACAGCATTTATTGGCTGTGGCTGTCGTGCTTGGGCTTGGTCATCAACTGGTTCGGCGATTCGCTGGACGGTTCGTTAGCCCGTGTGCGCAACACACAGCGGCCGCTCTATGGCTATTACCTCGACCATAACATCGACACGGTGACCGAGGCGTTTATGTTTATCGGAGCGGGTCTCTCGCCGTTGATGAACCTCAGTGTCGCGTTATTCTGCTATGCCGCTTATCTGGCGCTCACGGTTTATGTCAGCATCAACGCCCACCTCAAAAGCGAGTTCAAACTGACGTACGGCAAAATGGGTCCGACGGAGTTCCGCCTCATCATCATTATTGCCAATATCCTGCTGATGTATGTACCTGCGCTCACCGCATACCATGGTTCGTTCTCTTATTTCGGCGAAGCAATCCATTACGGCACGCTGGACATCATCGGCATAGGCATTCTGGCTATTCTCTGTGTCTTCTATTTCGTCAGTTTCTTCAAGGATCTGCACTGGTTCGCCCAACAAGACCCGCTACCCAAGCATCCGAAAAATGGACAAGTATAAAGGCATAGCAATCCGGTATCTCCGCTTTTTGCTCTCCACGCTGGCAGGAACGGCGGTGGACATGTGCGTGCTGTGGCTCTGTTCGCACTATTTGTTCAAAGGCTATTACTGGGGCGAGTACCTGCTGTCGCCGTTCATATCGTTCGAATGTGCCGTGCTGACCAATTTCGCGTTTGCGTACTACTCCGTATGGCGCGACCGTATTTCTGCGCACACGCTCCGCTCGTTTTTCCGCCATTACGCGGGCTACAACCTCTCCTGTACCGGCACATTCCTGATAAAGATGGGTGCGCTGCTGCTGATCGAACGCTTCTCCGGCGGATGGGATGTACTGATTTGCAATATCCTCGCCCTCTGCGTTTCCGGCATCGCGAACTTCGTTCTGAACGAACATGTAGTATTCAGAAAAAAAATCAATCATAACATAGACGAGTCGTAACAAGCCACTTCCACCGAGAGACGACCGAGAGAAAAAACGGGCGTTTTTTCGCCCCCAAACGGTCAAAAACCACATTCCCCAATTCAATTTCCGCCATAATACTTGCATATGTCCGAAAAATATTGTATCTTTGCACGCAGTTTGCGTGCAGAAAAAAACACGCAGCAGCCTAATTAGTACAAATTAACATAAAACAAAAATGCTATGACAGATTTATTGATTCTATTTGCGGTGGCTATGGCGGTTTCCGCAGTGGGGTGGAAATACTTCGTGTATTTCTTCAGTCTCGGTTACGGGTACGGTATTGCCGCTCTGGCGGTGGCGATGGGTGTGATGTACCATACGAATCTCACGGTGCCGACGATGGCTATGTTAGTGCTGCTGTTCATCTTCGGCGTGCGGTTAGGAACGTACCTGCTGGTGCGCGAACACAAGGCGGCGGGCTACCGCAAGATACTTTACGGCGAGGGTCATTCGGAGAAGAAACCTGCCGGCGTGATGATCATGATTTGGCTGTTCTGCGCGCTGTTGTACGTGGCACAGGTGAGCCCCGTAGCTTTTCGGTTAGCAAACGACCCGCACGACAGTGAGTTATGGGCATGGATAGGTGCTGCGGTTGTGGCTTGCGGCATATTGCTGGAGAGCATCAGCGACGCGCAGAAGAGTGCCGCCAAGAAAAAGAACCCGAAGCGGTTTGTGGATACCGGTCTGTACCGTATTGTCCGCTGCCCGAACTATCTGGGCGAAGTGACCATCTGGACGGGTGCGTTGCTCAGTGCTATAGGTGCAGGGCTGAACTGGTGGCAATGGCTGATTGTGGCTATCGGCTATGCAGGCATCGTGTTTGTGATGTTCAGCGGCGCACGCCGGCTGGAGTTGCGTCAGAACGCCGCCTACGGCAATGACCCCGAATATCAGGCATACGTGAAGAAGACTCCGATTCTGATTCCGTTCCTGCCCATCTATTCCGTAGCCAAATACGAATGGCTCAAGGCTTGATATTCTTTGGCGCAGAGGGCGAAGAGATAGGAACGGAGGGTGGTTTTGCCGTTGGGGAGGTTACGTTGGGCAAGGAAGGCCGCTTGGTCTTGGGCGGACAAGACGGGATCCTGCTTGCGGCGGTTGATCATCTCTGAGATAACCGTCAAGCGATGTTGGTTGGCTGCTTCGGCAGGAGTTTTGACATGACCGGTTCGGTCAGGGCATTTCGAGGAATAGAGTTTGCCATTTGGGGAGCGACGGATATAGTATCCGGCGCGGTCGTTGACTTTGCCAAACATGGAGTCAATCGGGGTAATAGGAATAATTTGCATGTTAAGTTTAGGTTTTTAGGGTTATACTATATAGTGACGGACGCTCCGGGTCGCGGGCAGGTCGCGGGGAGGTCGCGGGAATGAACCGTATTTAGGTGCTATTAATAAGTGTTTGTTGCAAAAGTTTGATGTTAGTAGGGGAAACCTCCTTAGTAGAGTAGTCTAATATAATAGAATTATATATTAGACCTACTAAGAGGTCCTACAACTATCAAAACCGAGTGCAAAGATACAAAAAAAATTTGATATATGCAAATATTGGTGACTGAAAATGTCAAAAAAGTGCATTTTGTGTCCAATTGACAGACTCCACACCTGAGACCCTAAGTACATACACATACTACCCTATATAGGGTACGTATGTAGTACTTACGGGTTCAAGGAGTCTCGTCAAAAGCGTCATACTGCGGCAGAATGATCTGCTCAATGTGTTCCTGAAGGGACATTTTAGTCGTCAATGCGGACGAATTCGTATTGGCGGTTGAACTTCAGATCGAGACCGTTATTGAGTTCGGCTTTGTAGCCGCGGTCGTCTTTGCCCCACTCGGTAATGAAAGCGTTCGGGAAATTGGCTTTGACATAGGCCTGTACGGGTTCAGGAATAAGCGCAGAGGGCACTTCCGTCAGTTTGCAATCCACTTTCAGCAACTCGCCCGCCTTGTTGAACTCGATGGTGCGACCGTCATTGAAGCGAACTTCGTATTCGTCGTCAAACAGCCCTTTATCCAGCATGACATACGTAATCTGCGCAGCATCGAAATGGGCAGCCACGATGGCTTTTGCCGGTTCGGGAACTTGGTCATAAGTGATCACTTGCTCATTAGCACAAGCTGTGAAGGAGCATGTCAGCGCCAGCAGCGCTACAAATAAATTCTTCTTCATAATAGTTTGTTTTTGTAGGTTAAAATGTTTTCAAATAGAATACTACAAAAATCATGCCATAAATTAATTATACAAAAAAATATGCGCAATCTTGCGTATATCAAAAAAAAGTTGTAATTTTGCAGTCGATTTCGAAATAAGTAGAAATTTATACCATGGAAAACGTTAAAATTATCGAGATTAAGAAGAGTGTCTTCGAGAATAACGACCGTGCGGCGGATGAATTGCGCGGTGAGTTGAAGACCAAGGGCGTGTTTCTGCTCAATCTGATGTCTTCGCCCGGAAGCGGCAAGACCACTACCCTCATTCAGACCATCAATCGTCTTAAAGACAAAATCCGTATTGCCGTTATGGAAGCGGATATCGACAGCGATGTCGATGCGATTAAGATCAAGGAAGCCACCGGCGTGGAGTCCATTCAGTTGCATACCGGCGGCATGTGCCATCTGGACGCGGAGATGACGGAACAGGGATTGACCGCTCTGTTAGTCGAAGGTCAAAAGTCGAAAGTCGAAAGACAGCCTGATCTGGTTATTCTGGAGAACGTGGGCAATCTCGTGTGCCCTGCGGAGTTTGACACCGGTGCCGTGAAGAACGCGATGATCCTCTCTGTGCCGGAAGGACATGACAAACCGCTCAAGTATCCGTTGATGTTTTCCATTTGCGATGTGGTGGTAATCAATAAGATAGATGTACTGCCGTATTTCGATTTCGATATGGAGAAATGCAAGGAGTACATCCATATGCGTAACCCGAAAGCGACCGTCATTCCTATCTGCGCCAAAACAGGAGAAGGCGTGGATGTTTTTGCCGAATGGCTCTTGACAGAAGTCAAGAATTGGCAAAATGACTAAATTGTAAATGATTAAATCGTAAATAGTACCATGCCACAAATGTCAGACAAGTTTGTCCCAAAACACAAAGGGGACAAGAACCCGAATCCGAAATTATTGAAGTTCGTCCGCCATGTTACGGACCGTATTCCCGGAAAGATCAAGATGACCACAGACGCCCCGGAGTATTGGGGTCTCGCCTGTATCTTCGAAGATGAGATGGATGCGGTAACCCGTGAGGCGTCGCTGGACCTGCTGTTAGATATGCTGCCCGGTAATTTCTTTAAGGTTCGCAAGCACCACACGTACGCGCAGTTGCATGAGATGAACACCAAGAAACACTACACACCGGATGACAAGAGTTTTGATGAACTGCTCGACAAACTCGCCTATTTCGGTATGCTCGAGTACGACTACGGCGATCACTATACCAACGGCCAAGGACCGGACGAGGGTACGACATTCAACCGCGATGACCGTATCTACTGGGTGCCGATGTTTGTGCCGGGAAGTGCCGAATATACGAATATGAACACCGAACTGATGGATCGTCATCCGGAGTTAGCGATGTTCTTCGAACGAATGACATTCCTGCCCTTGGAGAAGATTACACCGATGGTTCCAATGGGCGGAAGCGGTATTGGTATGCACGTCATTCCGGTGGAAAAAGCCATTTCGATGGAAAATCAGAGTGTCGATATCGAGCACATCAGTTACTGGCTAAAGAAATACGAGGGGCATATCGGCGTCGGCATCTGTTCGTGCCGTTACGGCCGCAAGAAATTGGATGAAGGCTGCGCGGACGATTACCGCGATTGGTGTATCGGCGTGGGCGACATGGCGGATTATCTGCGTGAGACAGGCCGCGGACACGACATCACTTACGACGAGGCGATGGCGATTCTCAAGAAAGCCGAAGACCACGGTTTTGTACACCAAGTAACGAATATCGACGGCGAGGGTAAGATCTTTGCGATTTGTAATTGTAACGTGAAGATTTGTAACGCACTTCGTACATCGCAACTCTTCAATACACCTAATATGTCTCGTAGCGCGTACGTGGCTGAAGTGGATCCGAAAAACTGCGTGGCGTGCGGTCGATGTGTGGAGTATTGTCCGGCAGGAGCGGTCAAGTTGGGTCAGAAACTATGCACCAAACATGGTCCGCAAACCTATCCCAAACAGGAGTTGCCGGACGCTACCAAATGGGGACCGGAGAAATGGACGGAGGACTATCGCGACAAGAACCGTATCAACTGCTATCCGACCGGTACGGCGCCGTGCAAGACCGCTTGCCCGGCACACATCGCAGTACAAGGCTACTTGAAGAAAGCCGCCGAAGGTAAATACACCGAGGCGCTTGAACTCATCAAGCGCGAGAACCCGTTCCCGGCAGTATGCGGACGAATCTGTAACCGCCGTTGTGAGGACGCTTGTACACGCGGCACGATTGATCGTGCGGTAGCGATCGACGCCGTGAAGAAATTCATCGCTGAGAAAGACTTGCATGCCGAGACGCGTTTTGTGCCCGAAGTCAATATCTGCTCGAACGTCCAAGAGCGTTGGGAGGAGAAGATCGCCATCATCGGCGGCGGTCCTGCAGGGCTGAGTTGTGCGTATTATTTAGCGACGATGGGTTACAAGCCCACTGTGTTCGAACGCAATGCAGAACCCGGCGGTATGCTCCGTTACGGCATTCCGTCCTATAAACTGGACAAAGCCGTCATCGACGCCGAGATAGATATCATGCGCGAGATAGGCGTGGAGATCAAGACCGGCGTGGAAGTGGGCAAGGATATCACGATAGCCCGGTTGCGCGAGCAGGGTTACAAAGGATTCTACGTAGCTATAGGTTGCCAAGGTGGTCGTCTGCCGGGTATTCCGGGAGAGGATTTGGAGGGCACAATGACCGCGATTGATTTCCTGCATGAGGCAAATTGCGGCGACAAGAAGATCAGCGGAAAAGTCGTTGTTGTCGGCGGCGGAAACGTAGCTATCGATGCAGCGCGTGTGGCAAAACGCAGCGGCGCAAGCGAAGTGACGATGCTGTCGCTGGAGAGTGAAGATATCATGCCGGCTTCGCTTGAAGAACGCATGGAAGCGCGTGAGGATGGCGTGGTAATCAACCCGGGATGGGGACCTGTGGAAGTACAAAGGGACAAAGTACAAAGTACAAAAGTAGCCGGAATAACGTTCAAGAAGTGCGTGTCGGTATTTGATGCAGAGCATCGGTTTGCGCCGAAGTTCGATGAGAACGAGACGATTACGCTGGAGGCGGACTTGGTGATTTTTGCTATTGGTCAGACGGTAGTGCTCAAAGATCTGCTCAAAGATACGAAAGTGGAGTTCTTCCGCGGCGTATATCCGGTAGCGGACAAACTGACGTACCAGACCGCCGAACCCGACATCTTCGTGGGCGGCGATGTGTTCACCGGTCCTAAGTTCGCGATTGACGCTATCGCCGCAGGCAAGGAAGCGGCAGAGAGTTTGCATCGCTTCGTGCAGCACGGACACATGACTATCGGTCGCAACCGCCGTGATTTCATCGAACTGAATAAGCAGGATATTCTGGTGGAGCAATACGATAACAGCAGCCGGCAAGACCCGGGAGTCATTCCGACGAAGACGAAATTCGAGGAATACCACGGCACTTTGACCGAAGAGCAGGTGAAGAAAGAAACTGCCCGCTGCCTCAGTTGCGGCGCGTCGGTAGTGGACGAGAACCGCTGCATAGGCTGCGGTATTTGTACCACCAAGTGCGCGTTCGACGCCATTCACCTGCATCGCGAGCACCCGGAAGCCAGCGTCATGCGCACTTCCGAGAACAAGTTTGATGGCATTTTGCCGTACATGATCAAAAGAGGCGGAAAGATATTGATTTCGGGGCTAAGCAAGAAAAATTGATGCACGAGTTAGGAATCGTATTCTATATTATAAGAGATGTCAAGAAAGCGGCAGAAGAACATGGCGTTGAGCATGTCTCGGCGGTGGTGATGAACATTGGTGAGGTGTCCACCATTGTACCGGAATACCTGACTGATTGTTGGCGTTGGGCGGCAGATAAGGAAGAGTTGCTGCGGGGCTGCGAATTGAAGATCGAACCGATACAGGCGGTGACGCATTGCGACGGTTGTGGCATGGAGTACCCCACGGTGGCGCATGGAAAGATCTGTCCGCATTGCGGCAGCGAGAAGACTTGGCTGCTACAAGGGAACGAAGTGGAGATTAAGGAATTGATAGTTGATAATTGATAATTGATAATTGATAATTGATAATTGATAATTGATAATTGATAATTTTATGGCTTGTTTTATTGTACCATTAGTACAGGCGGTGGCAACAACGGCATACCGCAAACGTATGGAAAAAACGCAGGTTGAACCTGCACAAAGTAACTACCATGCGCTCAGCAAGCATCTACCGGCTCTGGAGAAAATGCTCTGGGGCGGTTCATTGATGCTGATAGTGGATCATATCCTCAACGGCGAGGTGACATGGATGTACCCGTTCTTTACCGCCTTGGAAACCGAAGGCGGCGGTTTGGTGATGCTCAAAGAGATGCTGACCGTGGGTGTCCCGATGTCGGTAATCGTCACCGTTGCATGGGCTATATGGGCTTATACCAAGGAGCGCCAAACTGTAAACGCATAAAGAAACCCGACATATCGACATATCGTCATATCGATAAATCGATTAAAATCAATCATTTAATCTTAAAAATTACTAATCTATGTTTTTTGAAGTGTATGGGGCAAATGCCCTTGCTCAATGGGGAATGCTGTTAGTTGTCCTCGTGGGCTTAATCCTTTTCAATGAGTTTGCTCGCCGTACGAAACTCGGCGGAGCTATCACGTTCTTTGCAATTCCGTTGGCATTGACCGCGTATTTCGTAGCCATCGCTATCGGTGCACGAATGGGTGCCGAGTGGGCGCTGACGAACCAGACTCATCTGTACATGAACGGTTGGTTCCACTATGCTAAGCTGTATGCTGCCTTGACCGGATGTATTGGTTTTATGATGATCAAGTACGAATGGGGAATTGGCGCAAAACGCTGGTTCAAACCATTCCCGTTCATCATCGTAGCTATTAACATTCTGATTGCCGTGGCCTCGGATTTCGAGTCCGCGATCATGGGTTGGAACAAATGGTGGCTGTCAAGCGAAGGTGTATGGTTGTATGGCGGTTGGCACAATGTCTTCAATGGTCTTGCCGGTCTGTTCAACATCTTCTGTATGACCGCATGGTGGAATGTGTATCCGTCCAAGGACAAGAAAGATATGATTTGGGCGGACATGACTTGGGTCTATATCCTCGTTTATGACATCTGGAACTTCGCGTACACGTACAACTGCCTGCCGACACACAGCTGGTATTGCGGTATTGCGTTGTTGCTCGCTCCGACAGTAGCTGCTCTCCTTTGGAACCGTGGCGGTTGGATTCAGAACCGTGCTAACACTCTGGCTATCTGGTGTATGTTTGCACAGGTATTCCCGCTCTTCCAAGAGGTCTTCAAAGATGGTTTTCACAAGTTCAGCTGGGTTGTTCTGCCGACGCAGTACGTCAACGGCTTTGACACCATCACCGCTCTCTATGCAGAGGCTGGCGGCGAGGCTGCAGCAACCGGTACTACTATTGAGGCGGCGGGGGCTACAGCTGCTAATCCGACAGCTATGCTGGTCATCTCCGCTTTGGCGCTCATTACGAACATCGTTGCTTTCGGTTACATAATGTACCAAGCCAAGGTACGCCGCATCAACCCGTATAAGGAGGATGTCTTCGTTAATCAGAAGTACTACAAAGACGCGATGGCTCGCGCCGTGGTCAACAGCTAATAGAGGGAAAGACACCGTTAAGTAGCTGAAAGCGAAAGAAAAATCGTCCTTCGGGGCGATTTTTTTTGTCTTTATTTGCATATCTCAAAAAAAAGTAGTACCTTTGCACTCGTAAATAAAAAATACGCAAATGAAAAAGTTATTCATGATTATTGCAGCGGTGATGATGACCGTAAGCGTAATGGAAGCAAAAACTATTGTCGTTTATTTCTCGGCCACAGGAACCACCAAAGCGGCTGCAGAGCAGATTGCCAAAGAGCAAAAAGCGGATATTTGGGAGATCGTGCCGGCGGAGAAATACACGGCTGCGGACTTGGACTGGCGCAACAAACAATCGCGTTCGTCGGTTGAGATGGCAGACCCGGAAGCTCGTCCGGCGATCAAACAATGCACCAACATCCAGCCGTACGACGTCATTTATGTGGGTTATCCCATCTGGTGGGGTGTCTGCCCGAGAATCATCAATTCGTGGATCGACAACAACCTCCCGCAGCTGGAGGGTAAGCAACTCATTCCGTTCGCAACCTCCGGCAGTAGTACCATCGAGCAATCAGTGGAGTACCTGCGCAAGACCTATCCGAGCTTGAAATGGGAGAACGGAAAACTGATGAATAAATAACCTGCACCAAACCCATCCAAGCCATGATACACCTTACCGACGAAGTAGCAAGATGTTTGTTATGTGTAGCGCTGATGCTTCTCTCTTGCCAGAAGGAGGCGAAGATCGCGCCGGAGTACGACAACAGTGATTTTGTACGGGTGACGGATGTGATACCAGATGCTATTCTGGAGATCCGCTATTACAGTACCTATAATTTCGTTGGCGAACGCATCGATGGTTATGAGCAACCGATTGCGCTCATGACGCGTGAAGCGGCGGATTCGCTGAAGGCGGTCAATGACGAACTGAAGGCGAAAGGCTACCGTATCAAGATATGGGACACCTATCGTCCGCAGCGGGCGGTCAACCATTTTATCCGGTGGGCGGAGAATGTAGCCGATACGGCGATGAAGGCGGTTTTCTATCCTATGGTGGATAAATCCGTGCTTTTTGAGCAGGGGTATATCTATGCGCGATCGAGTCATAGTAGGGGTTCGACGGTCGATCTGACGCTTTTGGATGCCGCCACCGGAAAGGAGTTGGATATGGGTTCGCCTTTCGACTGGTTCGGCGAGGAGAGCCATCCGGATTATCCGTGTCCTTTATATCGGCAGTCGGAGAACCGCCTGATTCTAAGGAATGCGATGGTTCGTCACGGATTTGAGGGTATTGACTCCGAATGGTGGCATTTCACACTGCGCAACGAGCCTTACCCGGATACATATTTTGATTTCCCGGTTCAGTAATTTTTTTTGTACATGACGGGGTGCAAAATTACTGCTTTTTTCTAAAACATGCAAATTTTTATTGCGTATTTCATTTTTTTTTTGTAACTTTGCGGCGTGAATTAAAGAAGATAAAGAAATACAGAAAGAAAGATAACAAAACATAATACAATGCAACACAAAAGTAAAAGATTGTGCCTATTGGCAGTAGTGGTATGTTGTGTGCTGACCGGTTGCGTGAAAGAGCCCGAGGCGCAGCATACGAGTTTTGAAACGCTAACGCTGGCCCGTGAGACTGTGACCGCTCCGATGACATGGAGTGCCGCTATCCGCGGTAAAGGCGATGTGTCTATCGTGTCCCGATGCACAGGAACGCTGGATGCCATCCGGGTGAAAGACGGTCAGAGCGTGAAGAAGGGCGACGTGCTCTTTATGATTGATAATCGCTCTGCAGTCAATGCCTTGGTACATGCGAAGGCGGATCTGCAGACGGCTCTCGCCAACTGCGAAAATGCCCGGCTGGAGGCGGAGAGCAACAAGGAGTTGGCCGACAAAGGAATCATCAGCGGCTATCTGTTGCGTAAGAGTCTGAACACCCTGCAATCGGCTGAGGCACAAGTGGCACAAGCCCGTGCTGCCGTTCGTGACGCGGAATTGCGCCTGGATTATTGCACAATCAAGAGTCCGGTAAATGGTTTAGTGGGAAATATCATCCCCCACGTAGGCGATGTGATCTCTGAAGGGACGATGCTCACCCGCGTGGCCGGTGTTAGCGAGATGGAGGCCAGCTTCTCCATCACGGAGAGTCAGGTTCACGCGATGATCAGCGAGTTGGGCTCGCTGGATGCTATGGTAAAGATAGCTCCGCCGCTCTCTTTCCGTTTTAAAGACGGTAGTGAGTACAGCGAGAAAGGTCGTATCACCAGCCTCTCCGGTATGGTCGATCAGCAGACCGGTTCGGTGACTTGCTATGTAACTTTCCCGAACCCCAAAGGTGAACTGTTCTCGGGAATGCAAGGCTCCGTAGTGATGCCCGTAGAGTGGGAGAATGTGATGTTAGTGCCGCTGACCGCCGTTGTTCGTATCCAAAACAAGGCCCTCGTCTATAAAGTGGGTGCAGACAGCCTCGCTACCAGTGCTATCGTAGAGATAGAGGAATTGGGCGACGGCGTGCGCGCGGTAGTCAAATCCGGTGTCGAAGAGGGCGAGACGATTGTGGCGAAAGGCGCTGCGAATGTGCATGAAGGACAAAAAGTGTTGTACTGATTATGGCAAAGGGAAATATCTTCGTAGATCGAAAAGTGATGGCGGTGTGTATCTCGCTGCTGGTCGCTTTAGTGGGTTTTATATGCCTTAAGACGCTGCCTATCGAGCAGTATCCGGATATCGCACCACCGACGGTGATGATCTCAACATCCTATTCCGGCGCGGACGCCAACACGGTGATGAAATCCGTGGTGATGCCTATTGAGGAGGCAGTGAACGGTGTGGAGAACATGGCGTACATGACTTCGGAGGCTTCGGCTACCGGTGATGTCAACATCAACGTCTATTTCAATCAAGGTACGGACGCGGACATGGCGGCGGTCAATGTGCAGAACCGCGTGTCGGCAGCGTTGGGATTGCTTCCGCAAGAGGTGACTCGCGTGGGCGTAAAGGTTGAGAAGAGGCAGAATAACATCCTCCAGATCTCTGCACTTGTCAGTCGTGACGGGAAATTCGACATGGATTTCATCGCCAACTATATCGACATCAACGTCAAGCCTCGTCTCTTGCGAGTAACGGGTGTCGGCGCTGTGCAGCTGTTAGGTAACACGTACTCCTTGCGTATCTGGATGAAGCCGGATGTGATGGCGCAGTATGGGCTGGAGCCGAATGATATCTTCGCCGCTATCGGCAACCAGAACATGGTGGCTGCTGCCGGTTCGTTAGGCGAGCAGAGCGGCAACACGTATCAGTATAACTTGGAGTACAAAGGTCGTCTGCAGTCCATCGAGGAGTTTGAGTCAATCGTGCTCCGTACGGATCATGGCAACGTGCTCCATCTGCGCGACGTAGCGGATGTGGAGTTAGGCGCATTGAACTACAGCTTCTCTTCACGCGTGGACGGCAAACCCGGTGTGGCATTCATGATCAACCAGGCGCCGGGAGCCAATGCGACCCAGGTCAATGCGGCGATCAATGACCTGTATGACCAGATCAAAAAGACTATGCCGGCAGGCTTGGAGTTCACCACGCTCCAGACTTCCGATGACTTCCTCTATGCCGCTATCCATAACGTCGTAGAGACCCTGATCATTGCGATCATTCTGGTTATCCTGGTGGTGTATTTCTTCCTCCAAAACTTCAAAGCAACCCTCATTCCGTCGATCTCCATCATCGTATCGCTGTTAGGTACGTTCGCAGTGGTGAAAGTGGCGGGATTCTCATTAAATATCTTAACGCTCTTTGCCCTTGTGCTGGCCATCGGAACGGTCGTCGATGATGCGATCGTCGTCGTCGAGGCGGTGATGGCGAAGATGGAGAGCGGCTACACATCGGCGTACAAGGCTACGAAAGATGCCATGAGCGAAGTGACGGTGGCGGTTATCAGTTGTACACTGGTCTTCATGGCCGTATTTATCCCCGTGACCTTCATGCCCGGCACGAGCGGTACGTTCTTCACGCAGTTCGGTATCACTATCGCCAGTTCCGTGGGACTCAGCTGTCTCTCGGCGCTGACCCTCTGTCCTGCGCTGACCGCCATCCTTTTCCGGCCTAAGAAAGAAGAGCCTAACGGAAAGAAAAGCTTCGCGCAGTATGTAAAAGAAGCGTATGACGCCGGCTATAACGCCATCTTGGGCAAGTATAAGAATGGGGTTGCCAAGTTCTTGCAGAAGCCCCGCCGTGCGTGGCTTTGGCTCTTTGCAGCAGCGATAGCGATGGTGTTCGCCATGCGTGCGTTGCCTTCGGGTCTTGTGCCCCAGGAGGACCAAGGTGTGATCATGGTTGATGTAACGGCTCCGGCCGGTTCACCGCTGGTAGAGACCGATAAAATCATGGCTCAGGTAGAGGAACATGTGCTGCGGCTCGAAGAGGTGGAGAGTTATGCCAAGATCTCCGGTTTCGGTCTGATCTCCGGTACGGGTGTCAGCTACGGTACGCTCGTCGTGCGTCTCAAACCTTGGGACCAGCGCAAAGGTATCGAGCACTATATAGACTATGTGATGGCGAAACTGTACCTCTCTTGCGAGGATATCAAGGACGCACAGGTCATTCCGTTCCAGATGCCGCAGATTCCCGGATACGGTAACAGTAACGCGATCGACCTCCAGATGGAGGATCTGCAAGGAGGCGATATGTCGAAGTTCAACGAGGTGGTGAATAACTTCCTTGCCGAGCTCCAGAAACACCCCGAGGTGCAGATGGCGATGTCGCTCTACAGTGAGTCCTTCCCCAAATACAAGGTCGATGTAAACGCCACGCAATGTGACCGCGCAGGCATCTCGCCGGATGTGGTTTTGAACACCCTCGGTGCTTACTGCGGTAGTGCGTATATCAGTAACTTCAACCAGTACGGAAAGGTCTATCGTGTCATGGCCGGCGCTGCACCGGAGTACCGACTGGATCCTTCGTCGCTGAATAATATCTTCGTGAAGATAGGGAGCGAGATGGCGCCTATCTCGCAGTTCGTGACGCTTACGCCGGCAGTCGGTTCGGCTACCCAGAAGCGTTTCAACCTCTATCAGTCGATCGCATGTTCCATCCAGCCGAGTGCCGGTTACAGCGAGGGTAACGTGCAGAAGGTGATTGAGGAAGTAGCGAAGACGCACCTGCCTACGGGCTATACGTTCGAGTACGGAGGTATGAGTCGTGAGTTACAGGCAAACAGCAAATCCAACCTTACCGCCCTCATCTACCTCGTTTGTATCTTATTGATATATATGATTTTGGCTTCGTTGTATGAGTCGTTCTTCATTCCGCTGGCAGTCCTGCTGTCCGTGCCTTTCGGTCTGATGGGCTCGTTTGCGCTGTCATGGCTCTGCGGCCAGGAGAATAACATCTACCTCCAGACCGGTGTGATCATGTTGATCGGTTTGCTTGCGAAGACGGCTATTCTGATTACCGAGTTCGCGGTGGAGAAACGCAAACAGGGTATGCCGATCGTTGAGGCGGCTTTGGGAGCTTGTGAGGATCGTCTGCGTCCTATCTTGATGACCGTCGTGACGATGATTGCCGGAATGATTCCGCTGATTATCGAAGGTGGTGCCGGAGCAAACGGAAACCGTGCACTCGCTATCGGTGTGACGGGTGGTATGGCGGTCGGAACACTCGCCCTCGTCTTCGTCGTGCCTGCCTTCTATATCATCTTCCAGACACTCCACGAGCGCTTCCAGGGAGAGCCCGAACCCGTAGAGGTAGAGGACTCTTCGGAATCTCGAAATACCGATATACCGAAATCTCGAAAATCGAATAAGGTAAACACGGTAATGGTACTTTGTACTTTGTTCCTTAGTACTTTAATGTTCTCTTCCTGCGGTATCTTCAAGAAATACGAGCCGGCGCAGAAACCCGAGCAGGACAGTCTTATCACCGCTGTCAGCGAGACGAACTGGCAGACCTATAT
The DNA here is from genome assembly GCA_900316845.1 of uncultured Bacteroidales bacterium. Taxonomy (GTDB): domain Bacteria; phylum Bacteroidota; class Bacteroidia; order Bacteroidales; family Paludibacteraceae; genus Colicola. Next base: position 145,676 of record ONEG01000002.1, on the reverse strand, counting down.
CACCGATCCTATCCTGCAGGGACATATCCGCAAAGCGCTGGAGAACAATGTCGATTATCGTTCGCGCAAGCTCGCTGTGTTAGAAGCAGATGCACGCCTTCGTGCCGCTAAGTTAGGCTTCCTGCCGACCCTGGCTATCTCGCCTGCCAACGTGGGCGTCTCGGGCACTTATACACCCGGCGCAGGCATGTCCGGCGCGACGCTGAGTTACCAAGTGCCGCTATCCCTCAACTGGGGTGGGGAAGGCTTCGGTACGATCACGAATCGCAAACGTCAGGCGCAGGTGCTTCGCGACCAAGCGGAGGATAACCGTGCAGCGGCTCATGCAAACCTCGTTGCCACCATCGCCCGCACTTATACGCAACTGCAGTTGCTGGACTACCAGGGAGTTATCCTCGATAGTACGGAGATTATCTGGCAGCAAGTGCTGGAGATCCAACGCGTCCTGGTCAAGAACGGTCAGGCGTACTCGCCTTCTATCGGCCAGATGGAAGCGTCCCTCATCAACGTGCAAATCCAACGCAAGCAACTCTTGGAGCAGATCCACTCGCTGGAATTATCTATGTGTCTGCTGCTGAACGTTGAGCCGCAAGCGATAGCCCGTTCGCCGTGGTCCAGTTATACCTTCGATCCCTGGACGCTGGAGTCCGTGCCGGCTGCGCAACTCAGCAATCGTGCGGACGTCCGTGCCGCAGAGCGGAATGTCGCAGCGGCGTTCTATCAGACGAACATGGCAAAAGCCGCTTTTTGTCCGGCGCTGTCTCTCTCGGGACTTATCGGTTGGACCAATAACGGCGGCATCGTCGTGAACCCCGGTCAGTTGCTGATGAACGCAGTACTCGGCCTCTCGCAACCGATCTTTGCCGGCGGCAAACTCAAAGCGAACCTCAAGATCGCCAAACTCGAGCAAGAGGAAGCCGCAAACCGTTACGTGGAGACCATGCTGAGAGCCGGTAGCGAAGTCAACGACGCCATCTTCCGTTGCAAGAATGCGCAGGAACAAGACACCCTCTACCAACGTCTTCTGACCACCCAGAGCGAGGCATATGAAGGCACGTATGAGTTGATGAAAACCGGTAGAGCCAACTACTTGGAGGTGCTTACAGCGCAGGAGAATTACCTCAAGGCGCAGCTCTCTGATGTCACGAACCGCTATAACGGACTCATCAGCCTCATCGACCTTTATGTGGCACTCGGCGGAGGAACGAAATAACAAAAACTCATGACCTGGTTAACCATCCTTTTATCGGTACTGACTTTGACGGTGGACAGTAAGAACGCTGTCGTCGCGACGGGGGATATCCCTCCGTCCGCCGAGGTTTCCTATAGCTGCTCGTACCAGAAAGGAACGGTTCGCCAGGGCAATGAGGCTGTACTGCAACTGTCCTACCTCGCGGGCATGACGGTGAACAAAGTAGAGGTCTATATCCGCTCTAATAAAACCGAAGGAGCCGGAACTTGGTCCGTCTCTGTCAATAATCAGCCGGCGGCGACCAAGAGCGGCACTTTCGAGCAGTGGTTCGGCGCGTACGACAACACGAATCTTCATGCGCTTTCCCTGTTGCCAAAGGCCTATACGGGCGTACAGGAGATGACTGTCCGGCTGCAGGGCACGGCGAACTCTATCTATATCGACCGCTACCTTATTTATTACACACCCGCGCCCGCGCATAGCGTGACGCTCATGCGCGGAAACGAAGTCTATCAGACGCTTACGGAAACGACCGGTGGAGCAGGGGTCTTCCTGCCTCCGATGGATGACTACAACGGCTGGCGGTTTATCGGTTGGACGGAGACCGAATGCGGTCAGACGACCACACGGCCGGAGTTGATAGCGCCTAATACACAGTGTTTCCTGCTGGAGGACATCACTCTCTGGGCGGCGTACGAATATATCCAGCCTGAGGACTCGATCTATGTCTCCGAACTAACCGACGGCGACTACCTCTATGTGAATGCGCAGTTCCAAATGGCGCTATCCGGAGTGCCGGACGAAAAAGGGTGGATGATAACCCAGATGACGAATCGCCAGACTTTGAACCAACTCTATTCGATGACCTTCAATGCCGCCAAGGACACGGCCTATATCGTCCACACTATGACGGGCACACCTATCGGCTATGATGCCCAACAAAAACTGGTGTCTGCCGCTTCGCCTTGGCGCGTCCATCATAAAGAAAACGAGACCATTCTCTATGCCACGATTGCGAATAAGAACTACATCTTGTGGCTGAATATAGCGGATTCGCATACCGAAGATTTTCATGCCGGATTGTTTCCTGCTAATCCGCTGAACTCCCCTCTGAAACTCGCTTTCCCGGCATCGGAAAAAGAACCGGTCTATACCTGCCATCCGGAGTCTGGCATGGGTTTTGAACGTACTTTAGAGACAATAAAAAATGAATATATCTTTCCTTTCGGAATCTACGATCTGATCATCCGAAACGGGGAGAAAGAACTACGATTGAGATGAAAATACTGCTGATCTTTTTGACTGTCCTGCAAGGTATTCTGGCGGGCGATTATAATCCGAAAACCCTTTCTGCGGCAGAGCAGGATAGTATCTTATCCATCGGCGAGCAGACCGCTTCTGCCGGCCGGTACCGTTTGGAATGTGAGAACGAAGAGCGTATCTTCCGCCATTCGCGTTTGGCGGAATGGTACGTAGTGGACACCATGCGTCATACCCGCAAGAAAATAGGCGCAGGCATGGGGTTTGACCGGGTGCGCGATGCGGTCATGAGCCCAAATGGACGGTACGTGGCGTTCGCCAAAGATAACAACCTCTACATCCATAAACTCGATTTCGGGACCGAAGTGGCGGTAACGAAGAACGAGGACACGGATATCATCTCCGGCATCGCTGATTGGCTGTACGAAGAGGAGTTCGGCACGACGGCGCTTTTTGCTTGGAGTCCGGATTCCAAAATGCTGGCTTTCGTCCATCTCGACGAACATGAAGTGCCGAGTTTCGGTTGGGAGGTCTATAGCGATACCCAGTACCCGATCCAAGAGAGCCTGCGTTACCCCAAAGCCGGATGCCCGAACGCAAAGGCGTCTGTCTGCGTCTATGACATTGCTACCAAAGGCATTCAGACCATGCAGGTAAACCCGAAAAGTGAAGACCTCTATTTCCCGCGCCTGAGATGGACGCCGGCGGGCGAACTGCTCGTCCTGCGCGTCAATAGGGACCAGACGAAGATGGAGATTCTCTCCTGCAATGCCAAATCGACCGTCTCGCACCTGCTCTACAAGGAAGAAAGCGACCGCTATTTCGTGGACTATAGTCTCTTCGACGAGTACCAGTGGCTCTCCGACGGTTCTTTCGTCGCCTTGAGTGAAAAAGACGGTTGGCGTCGCGCGTATTTGCATAATACACAAGGCTCCCAACTGCGCGCTCTCACGCCCGCAGAGATGGATGTGACCGCTCTCTACGCCGTGGATGAGAAGTCTCAGACCCTTTACTACCAAGCCGCTACTACGCCCGCGACACGCGATATCTACGCCGTCTCCATCAAACCCAACGGCAAAAACATCAAACTGAGCGAAGGCGAAGGAACCCATTCCGCGCGCTTCTCCAAGGACACCAAACGAATGATCGATTGCTTCCAATCCTTCGATACGCCGAACACCTATACCCTGTATACTATCAAAGGGGTAAATAAGACTCAAGTAAGACTAATCCTAGACCATACAGCTACTATTACAGCATGGAAAGAGCAGGGTTCGCCTGAGCCGCAGTTACTCCGCATCCCCAACGGCAAGGGCCAGGAATTGGAAGCGATGCTCCTCACCCCTCACTCCTCACACCTTACCCCTAATCCCCTCGTCGTCATGCACTACTCCGGTCCGGCGAGTCAGCGGGTGCTCAACCGCTGGCGCAAGAAATTCGAGTACGCCTTGGTCGAGCAGGGTTATGCGGTTCTGATCGTCGATACCCGGGGAAGCGATTGTCGTGGCCGCGCTTGGCGCAACGAGACCTATATGTCTCTGGGGCAGAAAGAGGCGGAAGATTTGATTGCGGCAGCGAACTATATCGGCGCCCGTGAAGAGATTGATGCAAGCCGCATGGCGATTCTCGGTTGGTCTTACGGCGGCTACGAGACGCTTTACACCATGAGCCAGAAGAACCATCCTTTCAAAGCCGGCATCGCCATCGCGCCGGTGACCGATTGGAAACTCTACGACTCCGCTTATACGGAGCGGTACATGCGTCGTCCGCAGGTTAACCCGCGAGGCTATGAAGAAGCGTCGCTTCTAAACAAAGCAGCCGACCTCTCCGGAGCCGTACTGATCATCCACGGCACGGGTGATGACAATGTCCATGTACAACATACAATGCAGTATATCAATGCGTTAGTGGAGGCGGATAAGCAGTTTGAGATGCAGTTATACCCAGACGACAACCATCATCTGCGTCAGGGCAATAACGCCAAACACATGCACGAGAGAATCTTGCGGTTCTTGAATACAAATTTATGATTCAAAATTTTAAATTTAATAGTTATGAAAAAGTATGCTTTAGGTATCGACTTAGGTGGTACAGGCACCAAGTTTGGTTTGGTTAACGACGAAGGTCAGGTTTTGCGTAGCAACTCTATTCCTACCCAGCAGTATCCGGAGATAGACGAGTATTGCGATGTGCTCTGCGAGGGTATGAAACGTCTCGTAGCCGATGAGGGTATTGAGATGAGCGACATCGTGGGTGTTGGCTGCGGTGCGCCGAACGGCAATTTCTATTCGGGCTGCATCGAGTATGCGCCTAACCTGCCGTGGAAGGGTGTAGTGCCTCTGGCTAAACTCATCAGCGAGCGGATGGGTATCAAGTGTACTGTTACCAACGATGCCAACGCAGCAGCACAAGGCGAGATGATCTACGGTTCTGCACGCGGCATGAAGAACTTCATCGTCATCACCCTCGGTACCGGCGTGGGATCGGGTATCGTGATTGACGGCAAACTGCTGTACGGTCATGACGGTTTTGCAGGCGAGTTAGGCCACTGCAAGATCGATCACTCGGGTAACGGACGTCTCTGCGGATGCGGACAGAAGGGTTGTATCGAGGCATATGCTTCGGCTACCGGTGTAGCTCGTACCGCCAAAGAGATCGTGACCTCAACGACGCAACCGACACTCCTGCGCCAAGTGGCAGACATCGATCATATTACCTCCAAGGACGTCTTTGATGCAGCAGAGAAAGGTGACTTGGTGGCAAAAGAGATCTTCGATTATACGGGTCATCTGCTCGGTCAGAAGCTGGCGGATTATGTACATTTCTCTTCGCCCGAAGCAATCATCCTCTTTGGTGGTCTGACCAAGTCCGGTCACTGGATCATGGATCCGATCCGAGAGGCGCTCGATGAGAACCTCATGCCGATTTGGAAAGGCAAAATCCCGGTATCCATCTCTATCCTCAAGGACAGCGATGCCGCTATCCTTGGTGCTTCGTCCCTCGCATGGTAAATCATAAATAATAGATCCTAAATTTGAAATCTCTCAAATCTATATTACAACGCCTGTACCCTTACGGCATCTGCCGGCAGGGGCAGGCGGTGTATCTTACTTTCGACGACGGACCTATTCCTGAGGTCACGCCGAAAGTTTTGGAGATTCTCGACCGTTACGGCGTGAAGGCGACGTTCTTCATGGTCGGAGAGAATATCGACAAGCACCCGGAGGTGTTTGCTCAGGTCGTGAAAGGCGGGCATGCCATCGGCAATCACACCTATAACCACATGAAAGGATGGAAGGTCTCCACCCGGACCTATATGGAGAATGTAGCCAAATGGGAGGAGGTGGTCCAACGGAACTATCCGAACGGCTATCCTGCTCCGGTCCTAAACCGGTTCAGACCGCCTTACGGCCGCACGTGGGTATGGGAGCGCAAAGCGGTCGCAGCAAAAGGCTACCGCATCTACCTGTGGGATGTTCTGACTCGCGATTATAACCCGCGGCGGACACCCGAAGCGATGCTCGAGCAGATCAAAAGCTGTACCCGACCGGGAAGTATTATCAATTTTCATGACTCCGTCAAATCCAATGAACGGATGTTAGCTACCTTGCCTCAAGCCATTGAGTGGTTGCTTGCGCAAGGGTACGAACTGAAGACTTTAGACGAATAAGAAGAACAAGATGAAGATCCTTCGAAAGATAATTTATGTCCTCCTTCTCGCGTTTTTTATCGCGGGATGCGCTAACCGTGGGATAGGTCCGCAAGGCGGACCGAAAGACACCACTCCGCCCAAGCCCCGCAGCAGCGAGCCGGAGATGGGTGCGCTGAATTTCAAAGGCAAGCGGATTGAGGTCACTTTTGATGAGTATCTTCAACTCGATAATATTGCTCAGAACCTGCTGATGTCCCCTCCGCAACAAACGCCGCCGGATGTCAAGGTGCGAGGAAAAAAACTGGTTATCCAACTGCAGGACACCCTGCGGGATAGCACCACTTATACCCTCAATTTCGGTGACGCGGTATGCGACTATCGGGAGAAAGTGCCGCTCCATAACTACTCTTTCTATTTCTCAACGGGTCCGACGATCGACACGCTCGAGTACACCGGTCGCGTCTATGAGGCGGCGACACTCAATCCGATGCAAGGCATCTTCGTCGGCGTCCACGAGACGATGGAAGACTCTGCGTTCACGTCAACAACATTCCTGCGGGTCGCACGTACAGACTCTGCGGGTTTCTTCCGAATCAGTAACATGCATGCCGGCACCTATCGGCTTTATGCCGTAGAAGAGGTCAGCCGCGACTACCGTCTCTCGCCGGGCGAAGCGCTGGCTTTTGCCGACGAACCGATAGAGCCCGTCCTGCCGCCTGTCCGCCTGACGGACACGCTTGCGACGGACACGCTCTTGACAGATTCCCTCATGACAGATACGCTTACGTTAGACACGCTTCCGGAGCCGGAAGTGAAAGGCGCGACGCTGATGCTCTTCCGTGAGGAGCAACAACGATTGTATCTCCAGCGTACGATTCGTGATCAGCAGCATCGGATTCAGATCTATTTCTCTTCTACGCCGGACAGTCTGCCTGACTTGCGGCCGTTGAGCGACTCGCTGAACTACTTCACGTCTTATTCTCCGAAGCGCGACACGGTGACTGTATGGCTGACGGACAGTTTCTCCATTGCACAAGACACCCTCTTCATCGAGGCGCGTTACCGCCGTACGGACAGTCTCTACCGCCTGGAGTGGTACACGGACACCTTACGCGCTATCTGGCGCGCTCCTAAACTCAATGCGAGAGCCAAGGCAGCGGAGGAGAGGAAGAACAGAAACCGCCGGTTGGAACTAAAGACCAATGCCCGTAACGGCTTTGAATTGAATGACACGCTCCGCCTGCAATGTACGACGCCGATAGCGTCCATTGAACCGGACTCGATCCATCTCTTTGAAAAGGTGGATACGGTGCTCAAACCGATGCCATTCACCCTTGCGCCGTACGACACGCTGCCGATGCAGCTGATCTTCCTGGCGGACTTCAAACCCGAAGGCAAATATGAACTGCAAATCGACAGTGCCGCAATCCATGATATCTACGGAATCACGCATATCAAGGGCTCTTACCCGTTGCAGGTCAAGTCGCTCTCCGACTACTCGACGCTGCGCGTGAAACTCAATCCCTATCTGCCGAAGGCGCGTATCCAGGTGCTGAACAACAAAGACCAGGTGCTCCGTGAACTGCCGGCTGATCCCGAAGGGGCATTTTTCGAGTACCTCAAACCCGATGCGTATTACCTGCGTCTCTATCTGGACGAGAACGGGGACGGCAAGTGGACTACCGGTTCGTGGAGTGAGAAACGGCAACCGGAGCCGATCTACTATTTCCCGGAGAAGATACAGACCAAGTCCAACTGGGATTTTGAGGAAGAGTGGGATTATCAGGCGGTAGAACAGCTGAAGGCGAAGCCGAAAGAGCTGATCTTGGCGGCGCCGAAAAAGAAATAAAAGTGAAAAAACAGAAGATTTTCGATTATAGTTTCTTGGTGTCAGGACTGCTGATTCAGGTGGTCACTTTCTCGCTCATGCCCCATGACAGTTGGTTGTCGTTGGTGTGCGGCTGTCTCGGAGTGTGCTCCGTCGTTCTTTCTGCGCAGGGCAATATATGGAATTTCCTCTTCGGTTTTGCGCAGGTGGGGATATACACGTATCTTTGCTATACCCAGCGTTTCTATGGGGAGATCGGCATCAACATCTACTATTTCTTCACGATGATCTACGGCGTGTATGTATGGCGTCAGCGTCTGCGTGTGAACGGCGAAGACGGCGCCGGAGAGACCCGTGTCGAGCCACGGCGGTTAGCATGGCCTGTGGTAGCAGGTATCGCAGTAGCAACGCTTGTCATCGCGCAGCTGGTGGGGTGGGGCTTAGCCTCCTGGACGGACGACACGCAGCCTTACCTCGATGCCTATACAACAGTACCCGCCCTTGTGGGGCAGGTACTGCTGATTCTCGTCTATCGCGAGCATTGGTTCTTCTGGCTGGCGGTGGATCTGCTGAGCGTCGTCTTATGGCTCCGGGCAGGCGATTATTGCATGGCGGCGCAGTATGCCTTCTGGTGCGCTAATTGCCTTTACGGCCTCCACCGCTGGAAATCCCTCACCGTTCATTCGGCATCGTGAGCGAGTAGAGGATCGCTTCGTCCTGACGAAGGGCGTTACGCTTCTTCTGACCCGGTGCGTAGAGGAAGGTCTCTGCGGTCACGACCCTTCCGTTCACTTGGTCGAGCCTCGTAAGCGATACAAACGGTCCGCCCATGGCTTCGCCGTCCTCGATCTTCCAAAGACCCCGTGTCTCAACCCCGTAGAAGCCGCCCACGCTGTCCCTAAGCGCCGCTACCTGACGGCTTACCGGCGGGAAGTGTTTGTACTCCGTACCCATGTGACTGCCTTCTACCTGGGCGCTGACGAGGCGGCCTAAGACTGCATTCCGCATGGCGATGATGGAGTCGTTGGAGAACTGCTCCTGCGCCGTGTAAGGGAAGTCATAAACGAGGATATCTTTGCGCATCGGGCCTTTGTTGTTGCAACACCATAATACATTTACCTTTTGGTCATTTACCATTTGGTCATTTAGTGCCAGGGTTGTGTCCATGATCAGCATAAAGTCCTCCGGGATGAGCAGGTCGTAGCCTTTCTTGTTGAGTTTGGCACGCGCTTCTTTATTGGTGTTCGCGCGGTAGAAACGCAGCTGGCGGGCTAACTCCTCCTGTACGAACCACTCGCGGATCTTCTCGCCGTTCGCCTGCCAATATGCCAGGAACTCCTCGTCGCTCGGCGCCTGAATACGGAGCATAGCTTGCGGTTGGGACCATACGTCACGCGCCTTGGTCGCTTTGATATGCGTGTATTGCTGTGGATTGACGTCCACGATAAGGATGTTTCGCGTGGATTTCAAGAGGTCGTCAAACTGCGACGTGGGTACAAACATCGTCGTGAAATACGGCTCCATCTGCGGCAGGCCGTACATATCGGCGCCCATGGTTTCGCATACTGGTGTCTTGACGGCTGCATCGCCGACAATCAGACACTCATAAATAGAACCCGTTGCGGAGGTGAGCAACCGATCTGAATTACCCGAACAGGCGCAAAACATAAGCGCTAAAATCGATAAAATAGCAATTTTTTTCATAAAAAGAGGTATTTTGACTGCAAAATTACAAAAAAAATACGGTTTCTGCAAAAAAAAAATGAAAAAAATTTGTGTATTTGCCAAAATTGTTGTACTTTTGCACCGAAAACAAGAAATTTTGCCTTTATGACACTATCTACCGACTTACTCTTTATTACGGATGAACCTGAAGGATTCCGTTATTGTCGTGAGACCCGTACTACCTCATCCGCAACGATGACTGTCATTCTTTGCCGCGCAGGGCATATTGATGTCGAGTATCGGGGAAAAACCTTACGTATCGCAAAGGACGATCTGTTTATCCGTATTCCGGATTTCACCCATCCTCTGGGTCCATACAAGATGTCGCCGGACTTTGCCTTCTCGCAAGTTACTGTTGATGCTTCCATCTATGAGCAGATCATGTTCGATCACATGCGTATCGAGCCCAACTGGTATGTGAAGCAGGAGTACGTGAAGGAGAATCCTATTTTCCATCTGAACGAGATCAGCATTGAGTTCTTCTATACCTATTATCACCTTCTGACCCTTCAGTTGCAGGATAAGCGTACGGCGTACCGTCAGCAGATTCTGATGCTCATTGCCCGTGGTGCGATGATGGAGATGCTCAATTATATCGACAAGTTAGCGGTCATTCCCGCAGATCATACCTCTATGCGTGTGGAGTCCAACTCCAGCGATTATACTTTCCATGCCTTCCTCCAAAAGCTCCACCAATACCCGCATGTGCGCGAGGTGCAATGGTACGCACGCGAGTTAGGACTCACGCCTAAGTACCTGTCGGAGATTTGCAAGGACCGCAGCGGTAAGTCTGCCGGCGAATGGATTGCCGAGGTGACGGTCGCAGAGATCAAGCACTACCTCCGTAGTACCACGCTGCCCATTCAGGCGATTGCAAAAGCAATGGAGTTCCCCAATGCGTCATTCTTCTGTCAATATACGAAGAAGCACACGGGGCTCACTCCAAATCATTTCCGTAAACAACGGGGTATATAACTCTTACCAGGCGAACAGCGGGTGCTGATTCATCTCGCGGTTCACTTCTTCCCGAACAGCATCGATGACCTTCGTGTTAGCGATGCTGTTATTTTGTACATCAACGAGCACGCGGTCGATGAGCTCGACGATCCATCCCATCTTGTCTTCTTTGAGGCCGCGGGTGGTGATAGCCGGTGTACCGAAACGCAAACCCGAGGTCTGGAACGCGCTACGGCTGTCGAACGGAACCATGTTCTTGTTGGTCGTGATATCTGCGGCTACCAGCGCCTGCTCGGCTACTTTACCCGTCAGCTCCGGGAACTTGGGACGCAGGTCAATCAGCATCGAGTGGTTGTCCGTACCGCCGGAGATGACCTTATAGCCCTTGTCCATGAACGCCTGCGCCATGACAGCTGCGTTGGTCTTCACCTGTTTCTGATAGATCTTGAACTCCTCCGTCAGCGCCTCGCCGAAGGCTACTGCTTTAGCGGCTATCACATGCTCCAACGGACCGCCTTGCGTACCGGGGAAGACAGCAGAGTCGAGTAGGGCGGACATCTTCTTGATCTCGCCTTTCGGCGTAGTCTTGCCCCATGGGTTTTCGAAATCTTTGCCCATGAGGATCACGCCGCCGCGGGGACCACGAAGCGTCTTGTGGGTCGTCGAGGTAACGATATGCGCATACTTCAGCGGGTTCTCCAGCAGTCCGGCGGCAATCAGTCCTGCCGGGTGCGCCATATCCACCATGAAGATCGCGCCTATCTCGTCTGCTACACGGCGGATGCGGGCATAATCCCACTCGCGGCTATACGCACTCGCGCCGGCGATAATCAGTTTCGGTTTGTGCGTGCGCGCTTTCATCTCCAAGTCGTCATAATCCACGCGCCCGGTCTCTTCCTTCAGGTCATAACCGATGGCATTGAACATCAGTCCGCTGAAGTTCACCGCCGAACCGTGGCTCAGGTGACCGCCGTGGCTCAGGTTCAGACCCATGAACGTGTCGCCGGCTTTCAGACAGGCCATGAACACAGCCATATTCGCTTGTGCGCCGGAGTGGGGTTGTACGTTCACGTACTCGGCGTTGTAGAGCTGTTTGAGCCTGTCGCGGGCGATGTTCTCCGCGATATCTACCACCTCGCAACCTCCGTAATAACGGTGACCCGGGTAGCCCTCCGCGTACTTATTGGTCAGCACGCTGCCCATGGCTTCCAACACCTGGTCGCTCACGAAGTTCTCGCTGGCAATCAACTCAATACCTTTTGTCTGACGTTCCCGCTCACGGCGGATGACGTCAAAAATAGCTGTGTCTCGATTCATTGCAATTTAACGGTTTAACAATTTAACAGTTTAACGATTTTGCTGCAAAGGTACTGCTTTTTTTTGATATATGCAAGCGCCCGCGCGTATTTTTTCTTTTTTTTCCTTGCGTATCTCATTTTTTTGTTGTACCTTTGCACGCAAATTTTGACACACGGAGTCGGATTCGAACGGAAAAGAAGAAAACGATGACCCAAGATCACGACATATGGCAACCGCAAGAGCCGGGAACGGCATGGAAAGGCGCCGGACTCTATCATATCACGCTGAAGATACCGTCGTGTAAGCCTTTGCTTGGTAATCTGGTCATTCCTAATGATGATCCGGCGCAAGCGCGAGTGGATTATAACGATTTGGGGCGGGCGGTCTTGGAATATCAAAAGATCAATGCCGCCTATTATCCCGAGATACAGATCCTCCATTATTGCCTCATGCCCGATCATCTCCATTCTATCTGGTATGTGCGTAAGGCGATGCCTCGCGGCATTGAAGCCGCAGTGCGCGGCTTTTGGCAAGGTGTCAAGAAAGCCGGGCGGGCGTATTCCCTCCTTTCTTCTCTTCCCCCCGAATCGGATTCGGGAAAAGGAAAGAAACTATTTGAGATAGCGGAGAACTTACGCGGGCAGATAGCCGATGCAGAATATGCGGCACTCCCGCCTATCTTTACCGAGATGCCGCATATCCGTCCGATGGGACATCGGGATCAACTGCCCACCACCATCCGCTATATAGATATGAACCCACAACGCCTCGCTACCAAGCGGATATACCCGAAATTATTCTGGGTACAGGATAATATAGAAATTTCTAAACGAACATACAAAGGTGTCGGTAATGCAGAGTTGTTACAACGGACGCAGTATATGCCCGTCCATGTGCGGAGAACGATGATAGAAGAGGCGATACATGGCGATGATAAGCGTCTGAACGAGTATATGGATAGTTGCATCGCTGCTGCGCAGAAAGGTGCGATCATGGTATCGCCGTTCATCCACGAGAAAGAGCGCGAGGTGCTTTATTGTGTCCTCGCTGAAGGAGGGACATCCATTCATCTACCTTTCCGATAACGGCTTCGGCGACTATTACAAACCTTCCGACGGCATCTTTGATGCGGTCGCCAACAAACAGATACTCATCCTAAGCCCATGGCCGTACGATCCTAAGAAACGGCAGATCTCCCGCGCTGAGTGCATCGCGCTCAATCAAATGGCAGAGGAGATATGCGGCCTTTCTTCTTTTCCCCCCGAATCAGATTCGGGAAAATAAAAGAAAAAATAAGATAAGCAATAAATACCATGAGTAAAAAGAAAATTAAAGCGAGAAACGTAATAATCGTTTAATGATATAAGTAATTTTTGAACGAACATTATATGGCAGCAAAGACAAGCAGTCTAAATATTGAATTGAAAAAGCTGATCAAGAAACTACGCCCGAATTTGACTTACGAGCAAGAGCGAATGTATCGAGAGCATCCTGAAATCATGCTGGAATCGATAGTTGGCTCATACAAGCAGTTCTGCGAGGGACAAGGCATTGACTACAAGACCACTGCCATGTACCAAGAGGAACAGAAATTCCATCAGTTCCAAAAACAACTACAAGCCTCACGCAAGAAATGGGCTTATCTGGATACTCCGCTGGGGATAGAATTGTACAATATGGCTCTCCATAATGCACGGGAAAGGAAAATGATTAGTCTCCATAACTTTTATTCCCTCTTTGATTACGGTTGTCAAGAACCATCGGGTTTCAAGGCTTTCATTGAGATGTATGTGTTCGGAGACCAACCATCTCCGGAATTATCCCCCAAAAAGGTAATCGACTTCATCCGACTCCATGCGTACTACGAGCAGTTCTATTCTTTAGAAGCGTTTGAACAGCTATCATACAAAGAGCAACTGCTCTTTTATGCGAGACATATTGCCGGTCGTCTGACGGATGAACAGGAGCAGTTCGTGTCGCAGTTCATCGATGAGCACGATTATCTACCGCTGTTCTACCTTATCACAGCCTATTACAAGAATACAGACTATAAGTATTGCATTGCATCGCGCGACTATCGCGGATTATGCGGAGGTGAACGCAAGAGTCTTGAGCAGATCCAGTCAGAGTTCGGAGTTTCCCGACAACGCGCCCGCGAGATAGTAGGCATATGGAGCCCAAGAGGTTTATTTAATATCGATATACCTCCCCATTTCTGGGATTCGTACAAAGAACGGTTCGCCGAAATACCTTTCCTCAATGCGGACAACTGCCACTATGAGCAAATCAAAGAAGAGGAACAACTCTTTATGGACGTGAACGACTTCATGAAGGTACTTATATATCGTTTACCATGGATAAGTTGGATCTCTTCAGTCAAGAGAAATGATATCCGTTATTGGGGAGTTAATCATCAACTAACAAAGCTATTCCATTTTCAGCAATTCTTCGCTGATGTCCGCCAAGAGCAGATTCGTAAAGAGCGCCCGAAAACGGTTACCTTCAATCTTAATAGAATTTGCAAGGGCAAAAAATACCAGTTTATGCCTCAAAATCCGCTACCGACCTCTGAGGAAGCAGCAATGCTTATCTCAGTCATAAAGCCCATCCTTAAAGAGATGCTCGGCATCGAAGCCAAAGGTAACAAAGTTATCTTCACCGCTAAAAAATAATTCAATATAACATAGAATAACCCAAAACGCCATCCTTCACTGGGTGGCGTTTTTTTGTTCCACGGGGGTATTTTGAGCGTAAAGAGGGTGCAAATTTGCTTCAAGACGATCAAAATTGTTACAAAAACAAATAATAATCGTATCAAAAATATTAACACAACACACAAAAAACAACTAAAAACTGCGTGGAACATAAAAATGAAGAAAAAATGAAAAATTCTCGAAAAATATTTTGCCAATTCAAAAAATTATTGTACTTTTGCAACCCATTCGAAACAAAAACGTATAATAGCAACAATTAAAGCAGATTTCCATATGATTGCAAAAAGATTTAATGCAAAAGAATTTACGGTGCGCCTAAAAGCAACCATTCAGGCTACCGGCAAACTGGGATTTACCCAAGACACCATTGACCAGCTGAGACTGACGAGCGAGTGCAGCGTTTTTCTGGCGCCCGATGACGAGAACAAAAAAGTGATGTACATGGGAGTGCTGCGAGAGAGGATGGAAGATGCGTTCCCCGTACTGAGTTCCGGCAAGTATTTCTACCTGAACACCACCAACCTCTTCAAAGCCCTCAAACTGGATTTTGAGCACAAGGTGTATATGTTCGACCTCTCGCGGTTTGAGGAAGGCGACGATGCGATGGAAGCGGAGTGCTACAAGATGGACTTGCGGTGGAAAGAGCGCACCAACGACGACAAGGAGATAAAAGACGAGAGCAAGGAGTAAACGGTTGAATGGATGTTCCGCAACCACATATTGATTTAATCGATCCGCAAGATGCAGCTTTTGCGCGTGTGTTAGGCGGAATGGGCGACGTATTACGCGGCGCACAAGAGAAATATGTGCGTTGTGCGGAAGAGAAACGACTGGCGCTGGAGCAGTTAGAGTCACAGACGCTGCCGGTACCCAACATCGTTGCGGAAGGGATGCAGAATGAGTTTATCGCTATCTTCAATGCCATGCATGCCCGCGGCATGGTCACTTGCAGCAAGAAAGAGTTCTTCGAGCGGATGGCGAATGCGTTAGGATGCCCGCAGATGGCCAATAACTACAGCGGACAGTTGTACAAGATCAAGTTAACGAATAAATACGAGACTATTTTTGAGGACTTATCAGACGTGGCACAACAAGAAAAAATGAAAGATAATTAAAAAAAATACATAAAAAATGAGCATAGTAGGCGCATAGTATCCAACCCGTGATACAAAAAAGCAGTACTTTTGCACCGTCATTCGGAAACGAGTGGCGGTGCGTTGTTTTAGAATGCATCGATTTTACCGCCGCGGGGCGTTCCCCGCAACCCGCGAAAGTTTTGGTTTGAGCTTGTTAACGTAGAATGGCCATTCGTAAGATCAAAGCCGAGCACAAAACTTTTACACATTATGTTAAAACTTAATCCCGCGCAAAGCGCACAAAACAACTACGAAGTTATTGATCAGTTTTTTGCAGCACAAGTAGCCTGCAACGAGTCCGAAGAGACCCTCAAAGCGCTCCGTCCGCAGGTAGAGGATGCCGTCCAAGCCCTCATCGCCGAGCGTGGTCTGGGTAAGTCCTTCACCGGCACCATCGAGTACCACGGTATCAAGATCGTCGTCAGCCGGCCGAAATCCTACACCTGGGAGAAGAACACCAACCCGGCTGTGACCTCTGATCCGAACCACGCGATCTACGTCCAGCAGCTCGCCCTGCAGGAGCAGATTGCCGCGCAACTCAAGGACATGCGTGCCGACGTCAAACGCACCGCCGAGAAGCTCGCCAAAGCCCATCCCGAAAGCGAGAGTATCAAACATGCGTTCAGGCTGGCGTTCGTAGGATAAGCATCCGCCACGTTTGGCGGATTAAAAGAAACAAAAGAAAAAAGAACCAAAAAAGAATAAAAAGAAAAGTCCTGTCCTGACACCGGCGGCACGCAAGGCGATGTTGGCAAAGGTCAAGGCGGAAGGCGCACCCAAATGGAAGAACCCTTATTTCTATGTGGCGGACTTCCCCGAACCGGAACCGTATAACTGGAACGGTGACCCGCGGATTGACGCAATGATGCGCACCGGCACAATCGTCTCAGCCAAATACAAAGGCCGTTGGGGCATGTACTCCCAAGAAGATGTCAGGGACTTTGGAATGGAAACTAAATGAGAAAATATGAAAATGACAAATGACAAATCTCCAATGCCCGCAGGGCTCCTATATGACGTCCCGTACCTCGTCCGAGACCCGAATGATTTTCGGATGTCGAAGAAACGGCATGAGATTGAGGTACGAAATCAGGCGGTGGTGGATGATTACTTCCTCGCTCGTGATAAAGGCGTTTCGGCTTACGAAGCGCGAGAGGTTTCACTATATCTTCGTTTGGTTTTATCGAGAAGCGAAAAAAAGAGGAAAATTCGATTTTTGTGAAAAATTTTTCACTCCCGATGGAACACTAAAGTAGGTTTTCGTATTACCTTTGCAGCAGATTTTGAAGAATAACCTCGTGGTGTCCCAAGTGCGCATAAGGACTACCACGGGATTATATCGGATCTAAATCACTCCAATCAGCACACGTCGCGCTGACGTCGCGCTGAAATTATTAACCTCGCCCGAATGGTCTCAATGTATCGACCATACATGGGCGATCAAAACAAACCTACTATGGCACGTTTCAAACCTATTGACCTCATCAAAGAGCTCCGAGGAAAACTCTGTTCCCACTCGGACATCTACTTCCAACGCCGCGCTCGCACCCTTTGTACCGGCAAGATCTGCAATCCGCGAACCAAACCCTTCTCCGCCGAAGAACTCGCCCGACAAACGAAGTTCACCCAGGCACGAGCTGCCGTCAAAGCACTCACCCAAGAGCAAATCGCCGATTACGCTACTGCCTTCAAAAACCAAACGAAGTACGTCTCCCTCCAAGGGTATATGTTCGCGATGGAATACGCAAAGCTCGGCAACTAAAAGAACGCATCAGCCATAAATGGCTGATCTAACCCTTAACCCTAACCCACTATGACTAAGAAAGAAATTCTGAAACTGGTCATCTCCGTCCTCATCGCCGCCCTTACGGCATTGGCGGCAGGTTTGGGACTGAGTTCCTGCAACGTCACCCGGACCGTCACCACGCGAAGCGAGGCATGGCAGAAAGGCGACACCTCCGTCGTCATCCAGACTAAGACCGTAGAGAGCTACGACGGCTCACGGAAGTATTAACCTATTGTTCAATCAAACCTTAGCCCCTCTCATCGAGCTTAGAGGGCTCTCCCCTCGGGACGTACGCTAACGCAGTGCGTGCGGACCGAAGAGTGAGAGCATGGCGAAAGATCCATTGAGCTGATCATGTGTCCGGCGCATTGGCAAAACCCGGTAAGAGCGGTCAGCACAGCTGCGAGAAGATGTTGCTCGCGACGCACCGTACCGCTGCAACGACCTCTAACAAGTGCAACCGCATCTATCTCCGTACTCCGGTGAAACGCACGACTCCGCTTACGCAGCGTGAGCACCAGATCCGCAACCGCTTTATCGGTGTTCGAGCGATGGTCGCTGAGCGCAGTCATGACCTCTCGAAGATCACGACCGACCAGCAGACCTTCATCGGAAGATCACGACCGACCAGCAGACCTTCATCGCTCAGAAGAACGAGCCGAACGGCGCAAAGACCATGAAACAGTGGTACTGGCGCGTCTGCGGCGCGGAATGGGATCAGGCGCATAGCTAATTGCCGCGGCTAAAGCCGCAATTAAGAGAAGCGACCTTTTGGGGTCGCTTTTTTGCATATATCAAAAAAAGTTTGAGTAACTTCGGACATCTGCCTGCCTTCGGCATTCCCCCGTAGTTACGTTCGCATCTTGCGGTGCATACGCTAATAAATGTATTTTCCGCCAAGCATCCAAGCCCGTATAGGTATAGCCAATAATAGAATAAATTCTATTTTTTGCGGAAAAATACATTTTTATTTGCGTATGTGCAATTTTTGTTGTAACTTTGCACGCTTTTTGTAAATTAACCGTATTATGGCTTTAAAAGATACTATTCAAACATTACTGTCGCAGGTGTCTGAGATACAGGCGAATAATGCCGAGGAGTTAGAGGCATTGCGTATCAAATATCTCAGTAAGAAAGGTGAGATCACGGCGTTGTTCAATGAGTTCCGCACGGTGCCGAATGATCAGAAACGTGAGTTAGGACAGCTGCTGAACCAGCTTCGTCAGGAGACGGAAGGACGGATCAACGAGTTGCGTGAGCAGTTCGAGGCAAAGCAGGCCGAGGCGGATAAAATGGATTTGACCCGTACGCCGGATCCTATTGCGTTAGGCACGCGTCACCCGCTGTCGTTGGTGCGTGAGGAGATAGAGGATATCTTCTCGAGAATCGGTTTCACGATCGCGCAAGGTCCCGAGGTAGAGGACGACAAGCACGTGTATGGCATGCTGAACTTCGCACCGGAGCACCCGGCGCGTGACATGCAGGATACCTTCTTTATTGAGAAAGAGAAAGGCGTCCAGAAGCCGACGGACGTGCTGCTTCGTTCGCATACGAGTTCCGTTCAGACGCGCGTGATGACGAGCCAGAAGCCGCCGATCCGTGTACTCTGTCCGGGGCGCGTGTATCGTAACGAGGCCATCTCGGCACGTGCGCACTGTTTCTTCCATCAGGTGGAGGGACTCTATATCGACAAGAACGTGAGCTTCGCCGACCTGCGCGAGGCGTTGCTGTATTTCTCGAAGGAGATGTTCGGTCCGGAGACGAAGATCCGCTTGAGACCGAGTTACTTCCCGTTCACGGAGCCGAGTGCCGAGATGGATATCAGCTGTAACATCTGCGGCGGCAAGGGCTGCTCGTTCTGCAAAGGCACCGGATGGGTGGAGATCCTCGGTTGCGGTATGGTCGATCCGAACGTCCTCGAGGCCTGCGGTATCGACAGCAAGGAGTACAGCGGCTATGCCTTCGGTATGGGCGTAGAGCGTATCACGAACCTCAAATACAGGGTCAAAGACCTGCGTCTGTTCTCGGAGAACGACGTGCGTTTCCTCAGACAGTTTGAGAGTTGCTGAGAGTAGAAAGTAGAAAGTCGAAAGTCGAAAGTCGAAAGTCGAAAGTCGAAAGTAAAATTAACCTATCTATAGTATGAAAGAATACAATCTAACCACGAAGATGCGGGCTTACCGCTGGGACGAGTTGACGGACGAGCAGCGCGAGGTACTGACCGTCGCCAAGGAGCAGACAAAGCACAGCTACTGCCCGTACAGCCATTTCCATGTGGGTGCGGCGGCGAAGTTAGCAAACGGCGAAGTGATCCGTGGCTGCAACCAGGAGAATGCCGCATACCCGAGTGGTCTTTGCGCAGAGCGCAGCGCGCTCTTTGCTGCGGGAGCTCAGTACCCGGAGGAGCCGGTGATGAAATTAGCTATCGCGTGCTTCACGGGCGGACATTTTACCAAAGAGCCGGGTGCACCCTGTGGCGCCTGCCGGCAGGTGATGCTCGAAACCGAACACCGGTACGGCGGGAAGATGGAGGTGCTGCTCTACGGCGAGGAGGAGACGTATGTCTTTGAGTCTGCCGCAGACCTGCTGCCGCTGATCTTCGTGAAAGAAAATCTGAAGGGATAGGAGATAGGAGATAGATGATAGGGATAAAGAAAATAGACATTTACTTGCTCCGGAATTTTCTGGGGCTGTTTTTGGCTACTTTCTTTATTGCGATCTTCATCCTGCTGATGCAGTTCATGTGGATGCACGTGAACGACCTGGTAGGCAAGGGTATAGGCTTGGACGTATTGGCGGAGTTTTTCGTCTATGCCGCGGCATCGGTCGTGCCTTTGGCGCTGCCGTTAGCCATCCTGCTCAGTTCGCTTATCTCGTTTGGTAACTTAGCGGAGAAATTCGAACTGACGGCGATGAAAGCAGCGGGCATATCGCTTTTCCGCATCTTACGGCCGCTGGCCTTTGCCGTTGCGCTACTGAGCGTCGGGGCGTTTTTTTTTAGCAACAACGTCCTGCCCAAGTCTCAGATGAAACTCTGGGCGCTGATCTTTTCTCTGAGGCAGAAGAGCCCGGAGTTGCAGATCCCCGTGGGGGAGTTCTACGACGAGATCAGCGGCTATCACATCTACGTGCGCGAGAAGACGAGTCATGGCGATCTGCTGAACATCATGATCTACGACTACTCGGACGGTTTTGCGAACGCGAAGGTGATGGTTGCTGACACGGGGCGGCTGAGCACCAGCGCCGACAAGCGATACCTGATGTTAGACCTCATCAGCGGCGAGTCCTTCGAGAACCTGAATAAGAAACAACAACGTGCCACGGGTACGACGAACAGCATCCCCTATCGCCGGGAGACGTTCGCCTACAAACGCATCATCATCGATTTTGCGACGGACTTCAACCGATACGACGAGTCGCTGTTGGAGGACCAGCATGTGAGCAAGAACGTCGCACAACTGATACAATCCATCGACTCCGTCCAGGAGGTGTCGCGCGCCACGAGTCGCGAGCAGAGCAACCGGTTGCTCGACGAACGCTATTTCGGCCGTGACTACTCGCGCACGAAAGTGCCGGTACCGACAACCATTACGGCGGAAGAGCGACGGACGCATGACTTGGACTCGCTTTGGGCGTCGCTCACGCTGGAGCAGAAGAGGCGTTTCTACTCCCTGGTGCAGGAGAAAGCACAGAACTACCGCGACCAGGTGGATTATAACGCGATAATCTTGGACGACGCCGACCGATATATCCGTAAGCATGCCATCGAGCTGCACCGGAAATTCACGCTCGCGTTCGCGTGCCTGATCTTCTTTTTTATCGGCGCTCCGTTGGGCGCGATCATCCGTAAGGGCGGATTGGGTGCACCGGTCGTAATCTCCGTCATCCTGTTTATCGTCTATTATATCATCGACAACACGGGATACAAGATGGCTCGCGAGGCATTGTGGCCGACTTGGGCGGGCATGTGGCTCAGCTCGTTCGTGCTCCTGCCGACGGGTATCTTCCTGACTTACAAAGCCGCAACCGACTCGCCGATCTTCAACCCCGAGGCATGGTCGATTCGCGCCAAGAACCTGTTTGTACGTATTAAGAATTATGAGAATCAATACTATAGAGGAAGCCTTAGAAGACTTCAAACAAGGAAAATTCGTGATCGTCGTGGATGACGAGGATCGCGAGAACGAAGGAGATTTCATCATCGCCGCCGAGGCTATCACCCCGGAGAAAGTGAACTTCATGCTCCAACACGGGCGTGGGGTCTTATGCTGCCCGATCACGGAGCAACGCTGCGCCGAGTTGGACCTGATGCACCAGGTGGCGAACAACACCTCGATGCTCGGTACGCCGTTCACCGTGACGGTCGATAAGTTAGAGGGCTGCACGACCGGTGTCTCTGCAGCAGACCGTGCGGCTACTATCCGTGCGTTAGCGGACCCGGCTTCGAAACCGGAGACTTTCGGCCGTCCGGGACATATCAATCCGTTATACGCCCGCGCAGGAGGTGTCTTGCAGCGTGCAGGGCATACCGAAGCAGGTGTCGATCTGGCGAGACTGGCCGGTTTTCGGCCGGCAGCGGCGCTGATAGAGATCATGAACGCCGACGGCACCATGGCGCGTATGCCGCAACTGCAAGAGGTGGCGAAGGAGTTCGACCTGAAGATCATCACCATCAAGGACCTCATCGCCTATCGACTGGAGAAGGAGTCCGTCAGTCCGAAGGACGGTCTGCGCTCTGTCAGTCCGAAGGACGGTCTGTCAGGTGAAGCCGGTCTTATCGAGCGCGGCGAGACGGTCTTCCTGCCGACGCAGAGCGGAGAGTTCATGCTCACGCCGTTCCGCGACTTGACGACGGGATTAGAGCATGTGGTGCTGACCAAAGGCGAGTGGACAGAGGACGAAGCGGTGCTCTGCCGCGTGCACTCGTCCTGCATGACCGGAGATATCTTCGGTTCCCAACGCTGCGAGTGCGGCGAGCAACTGAAGAAAGCCATGCAGATGATCGAGGCGGAAGGCAAGGGTATCATCGTCTATATGAACCAAGAGGGCCGCGGTATCGGTCTGATGAATAAGATCCGCGCGTACAAACTTCAGGAACAGGGCGACGACACCGTGGAGGCGAATATCCATCTGGGCTTCCGTCCTGACGAACGCAACTACGGCGTGGGAGCGCAGATACTTCGCAAGATGGGCGCCTGCAAACTGCGGCTCATGACCAACAATCCTGTGAAGCGCGTGGGGCTGGAGAGTTACGGCATCGAGATCGTCGAGAACGTGCCTATAGAGATCCAACCGAACCGCTGGAACGTGCGATACATGCGCACCAAAAAAGAAAAAATGCACCATGACTTGAAGCTCGTCTGAGGTTTTGGCACGGTATTTGAAGGATCAGGGTAACGAAGTACCGGTATATCGATTTATCGAGATTTCGAAAACCCTTTAAAACATTACAATTATGAAAAAATTAACTACACTTCTGATGGCGCTGATGCTCGTGAGCACAGCATTATGGGCGGAAGAGACAGTTACTGTTTCCGCTAAGAGTACCGACATCTCTGAAGGACTCGATCTGAAGGTTGTAGCTAAACTGTTCGCAGAGGCTAAGAACCTGGAGGAGTTCGAGACGATGCTCAACAACCCGGACAGCGCGTTCTGTAACTTGGATCTGAACGGCGACGGGCAAGTCGATTATCTTCGTGTCGTAGAGACCGGTGAGGGTAACAAGCGTCTGATCGTTTTGCAGGCGGTGCTGGCAAAGGATATCTTCCAGGACGTAGCCTCCATATATGTGGAGAAAGACGAGCAGAACGAGGTTTCCGTTCAGGTAGTTGGCGATGAGTATGTCTATGGTACGAACTACGTGATAGAGCCGGTTTATGTCTATCGTCCGGTGATCTACGACTGGTTCTGGTCTGACGCATGGTACGCATGGAACAGCCCTTGGTACTGGGGTTATTGGCCGGGATGGTGGTACGCACATGCTTGCTGGGCACATGACTGGTATTGGCATCGTTGCTACACCTATCATCACCACCACTACTGCTGCTCTTTCCGTCATGCACGAGAGGTACGCCGCGGCTACCATGACTTGCATCGGAACGTAGCCCGCAGAGAGTACGCCACGGCGCATCCCGATCGCTCTTTCACACGCCGCAACAGCGGTATGACGAACGCACGGGAGATACGCAGTACTACGACTACCCGTACCAGCGCTCGCGTAGCTACTCCGACAGCAGGTGCTCGCACCTCGGCTCGTACGGCCAATACTGCAACCGCTCGTAACACGTTCGGTAGCACGACGAGAACCTCCGGCGCAACGACGAGAACTTCCGGCGCGACGACGAGAACCTCCAGTAGCCCGAGTAGTACCAGTAGCACTCGGACATCCGGTAGCACAAGAACTCGTTCGACGAGCGCAGTAAGTCGCTCCACGGCAAGCACGGCAAGAACGAGTAGCGCAACGACCCGTACGTCCTCTGCGACGCGCACCTCGAGTCCTTCGAGATCAACGAGTGCGACCAGAACTTCCAGTTCGAGTACTTACAGCGGTAGCAGTACGCGTTCGAGCGGTAGCTCTTACGGAGGCAGCCGTAGCAGCGGCTCCAGCACCTACAGCGGCGGTGGCCGTTCCAGCGGAGGTTACTCCGGAGGCGGTGGATACAGCGGCGGTGGCAGAAGCAGTGGAGGCGGCGGTGCTTCCTCCGGCGGAGGCGGCAGACGCAGATAAAACAAAAAGGATGACCCCGATCAAGGTCATCCTTTTTCTTGAGATAGTGCATCAATGCACGATGCTAATGGGCAGCGAGCATGTTCTCCGGGTCGAGCAGTTTATCCAGCTGCTCTTTGCTCAGCAGGCCGTGCTCTAACACGAGGTCATACACACTCTTACCGGTCTCAAGCGCCTCCTTGGCGATCTTCGTTGAGGCTTTGTAACCGATGACGGGGTTGAGCGCCGTGACGATGCCGATAGAGTGCTTGACGGTCTGAGCGTTATGCTCGCTGTTGATAGTGATGCCGTCGATACATTTCTTTCGGAGGATCTTCATCACGTTCCTGAGCCAGGTGATGGACTCGAAGATACACTCGGTGATGATCGGCTCCATGACGTTCAGCTGCAGTTGTCCTGCTTCGGCGGCGAAGGTTACTGCGGTATCGTTACCGATGACCTTGAAGCATACCTGGTTAGTGACCTCCGGGATGACGGGGTTCACCTTGCCTGGCATAATGGAGCTGCCCGGTGCCATCGGCGGCAGGTTGATCTCGTGCAGCCCGCACCGCGGACCGGAAGCCATCAGACGCAGGTCGTTGCAGGTCTTGCTGAGTTTGACAGCGAGGCGTTTGAGTGCTGCCGAATAGCTGACATATGCGCCGGTGTCCGGCGTTGCCTCAACGAGGTCGCTGGCTAATTCAAAAGGTTCGCCGGTCAGCTCGCACATCTTCTTGATGCATAATTCTGCATAGCCTGCCCGGGCGTTCAGCCCCGTACCGATAGCCGTTCCGCCCATGTTGATCTCATAGAGCAGTTTGACGTTCCGTCCGAGGTTGGCTACCTCTTCTTCGAGGTTATTGGCGAAGGCATGGAACTCCTGTCCGCTCGTCATCGGCACGGCGTCTTGCAACTGCGTACGCCCCATCTTGATGGAGTTATTGTACTCGTCGCCTTTCTTACGGAGCGACTCGATAAGCAGCTGGAGTTCGGATACCAGCCCTTTGTTCATACGGATGAAGGCATAACGGAAAGCAGAAGGGTAGGCGTCGTTGGTCGATTGAGCACAGTTGACGTGGTCGTTCGGCGAGCAGTACTGATACTCGCCGCGCTGATGTCCCATGATCTCCAACGCACGGTTGGCGATGACCTCATTGGCGTTCATGTTCACCGTCGTACCCGCGCCGCCTTGTACCATATCCGTGGGGAACTGGTCATGCATCTTGCCGTCGATAATCTCATGGCAAGCCTGCGCAATCGCCTCGTAGATCTCGTCATTGATGACCCCTAACTCATGGTTCGCCTCCACCGCCGCGAGTTTGATATACGCCATGGCGATGATGTACTCCGGGAAGTCCGACATCTTGAGGTTAGAGATCTGGTAGTTGTTGATACCACGCTGTGTCTGCACGCCGTAGTATGCGTCTTGTGGGACTTGCAGTTCGCCTAACAAGTCCGATTCGATTCTGTAGTTTTCCATGCTATATGTGTTTAATTGATGTTGCCTAATAAGGACCGCACGAACTCTACGCGGTTGAAGACCTGCAGGTCGGTCATCTGCTCACCCAGCCCTATGTACCGTACGGGGATCTTGAACTGATCGCTGATGCCGATGACCACGCCGCCTTTCGCCGTGCCGTCTAACTTCGTGATGGCGAGTGACGATACTTGCGTGGCTGCGGTGAACTGGCGTGCCTGCTCAAAGGCGTTCTGACCTGTCGAGCCGTCTAAGACGAGCATCACGTCGTGTGGTGCGTCCGGCACCACTTTCTGCATGACGTTCTTGATCTTCGTCAGCTCGTTCATCAGGTTGATCTTGTTATGCAGTCGTCCGGCGGTATCGATGAGCACGACATCTGCGTCGTTCGCTTTGGCGGACTGCAAGGTATCGAAGGCCACCGACGCCGGGTCGGACCCCTGTTGCTGTTTGATGACCGGCACGCCAACGCGCTCGCCCCATATACATAACTGCTCTACCGCTGCCGCACGGAAGGTGTCCGCTGCACCTAAATAGACCTTCTTGCCCGCTGCTTTGTATTGGTACGCAAGTTTACCGATGGTCGTGGTCTTACCTACGCCGTTCACACCTACGACCATGATCACATAGGGTTTGGCAGGAAGTTCCGCCTCGAAATCCGGTACGTCAGCCACGTTATTCTCCTGCAACAACGAGGAAATCTCATCGACCAACAGCCGATTCAGTTCCTCCGTACCGATATATTTGTCTTTTTTGACGCGCTCCTGCACCCGCTCGATGATTCGCAGCGTGGTCTCCACACCGACATCAGAGGTGATCAGCGCCTCCTCCAAGTTATCTAACACATCATCATCTATCGTCGATTTGCCGGCGATAGCGTGCCCGATCTTCGAGAGCACCGACTCTTTGCTTTTCTCCAGACCCTTGTCGAGGGTCTCTTTCTTCTCTCTGTTAAAAAATCCAAAAAATCCCATAAATTCATTTACTATTTGGCCATTTGCCATTTACTATTTGGTCATTTACCATGTACTATTTGGTCATTTACCATGTACCATTTTTCGATAATCTCTTCTTGCCTGACAGACCGCTTTTGCGGAATCCTTTTTGCCCGTGAGGAGGAACATCGTTGCCGCGGCGTAGTCTAAGAAGAACCGTACGCTCAGTACCCACCACCGCCACCGGCTGTTCTTGTAGATCATCAGCAGGTTGTTGCGGAAATTGAGATAAACCTTCCGCGGGTTGCCGTAGTTGAGCGATCCTCCGCCGAGGTGATACACGGTGCTTGCCGGTACGCAGGCGAGTTTCCATCCTTGGTTCCGCATCCGCCAGCACAGGTCTATCTCCTCCATGTGGGCGAAGAACGAAGCATCGAGTCCGCCTAACTCTTTATATATTTTTGTGCGCACACACATGCAAGCGCCTGAAGTCCATTCTATCTCTGCTACCGTGTCGTACTGACCGTGGTCTTCTTCCACGCGCCCGAAACGTCTTCCGCGGCAGTAGGGGTAACCTAAAGGATTGAGGTAGCCTCCTGCAGCACCCGCGTGCTCAAAAAAGCGCTTGTCTCTCCAACTGCGTATCTTCGGCTGTACCGCTGCCACCTCCGGATGTGCGTCCATGTAATCAAGTAGGGGAGTGAGCCATCCTTCCGGTGTCTCCACGTCCGAGTTCAGCAACACCGTATATTCACTCTCCCCCTCTATGGAGGAGCCGGAGAGGGCTTCTATCGCTCGATTATAGCCTTCGGCAAAGCCGTAGTTCTTATCCAGGACGATTGTCCGAACGGTCGGAAACTCCTTCTGCAGCACCTCCAAGCTGTCGTCCGTCGAGCCGTTATCCGCCACCACGACTTCAATCTGATTGCTGATGGCTGACTTCTGACAACTCCTCACTACTGACGGCAGGTATGTACGCAGCATCTGAGCCCCGTTCCAGTTTAATATGATTACGCTACATTTCATCTTTTCCATTTCCAACGGTTATGCGTCCAGAGCCACAGAGCCGGTTCTTCCAGAATATTCTGCTCCAGGAGCCGCGCATATGCCGTAGTGATCTCGCCCTCGGCTGTCTCTTGCGGAGTCATGGTGATCAGGTCGAACCGCGAGACGTAGTACCCGCGTTTAGGACGGCTCACGTGCAGGCAGAAAACCGGGTAGTTGAACTTCTTTCCCATGATCTCGCCGCCATCCAAGAACCCCGTGTCTTGATGGAGAAACGTCACCCACGTGCGTGTCACTTCCGGGCGTGGCTTCTGGTCCGCGATGAGACCGAGCACTATCGGATGCTTCTCCGCGCGGAAGCGTACCATCTCCCTTAAGAGGCGTTGTTTCTCTACTAATACCCCTTCGCGTTTCTCCCGTATGAAAATCATCAGCTCGTCCATCGCTTTGTTCTTGAGCTTGCGGTAGCCGTTCATCTCCGTCACTTCGGGGTCGAACCATTGTTGGCAGGAGGCTTTCCACTCCCAGTTGCCCATGTGCGCCATCATCACGATACATCCGCCGTGCTCTTTGGCTGCGCGGTTGACTTCCTCTGCGTTCACAAACACCTCACGCTCCTTGATCTCCGCGTTGCTGCGCGTGGAGCCGTAGATGGTCTCTACGATCGTGTCGCAGAACTGATGATAGAACGCCTTGGCAATCGTCAGCCGTTCGTTCTCACTCTTCTCCGGGAACGACAGCCGCAGGTTCTTCATGACCATCTTCCTTCTGTAGCGCGCAATGTGAAAAATCAGCGGGTAGATGAACCAGTCCGCAAAGAAATAATGCACGCTGAGCGGCATACGGGATAGTATCTTTACCAGTCCTTTTAGCATAAGATCATCATCACCACGAACAATAACGCCATCGGCGCCGCTAATAATATTGAGTCAAAACGGTCTAATACACCGCCGTGTCCGGGCAGGAACTTACCGCTGTCTTTGACGCCTATCGAGCGTTTGAAGAGGCTCTCCATGAGGTCGCCCAAGGTACCAAAACCGCTTACGATGAGCGCAAAGGCTCCTGCAATGAGTAACTCGTATCCTTCCTTCGTGATGGTGTCAAACCATCCGTAGCGGTTGAGGATGAACGCTGCGCCGATTGTGAATGCCACACCGCCGAACAAGCCTTCCCAGCTCTTCTTCGGGCTCACGCGGGGAAACATCTTATGGTTGCCGCCCGGCATCTTTTTCGCCGTCAGAACGCCTACGCAGTACGCGCCCGAGTCGTTGACCCAGATCAGCACAAAGACCGCGAGTAACAAGTACCGGTCGATGTGGCAAAGGACGTTCATTAGTGCAAAAGGCAGAGCAATCATCATCTGTCCGATGAGGAAATGTCCCCACTGCTGAATCGGGTTCCCGTCCTTGTTCCATAGCTCCGCAATCAGGATGCCTACCGGTAGCAGCAAGGTCAGCAAGGTCCAGGGATTAAACGACCCGTAGCACCATACCGTCACCAGCGGGAAGACGCACAGCACCGCGCACAACTCGCTCAAAGAATCCATCACGCACCGCGGATGCGTCAGGCTGTTGTACTCCCGCAGCGCAAAAAAAGCGAGCACTATAGATAGAGCCATGAAGATTATCCCGTCGTATAAAATACTACCCACTACTACCGCTACATACACCGCTCCGGAGAGGGTTCGTTTCCAAAATTCACTCATAACTTCGTAATTTTGCCACAAAATTACTACTTTTTTTGCATATATGCAAATAATTTCGTATCTTTGCAGCGTTTTTAGAAGGATTTATGGAAAACAACACGATTGAAATGGCTCTTTTGGAGCCCGAAGAGCGGGAGTTGGTGGAGTTTATCTACTCTGCCATCCCTGTCGCAGACCGCGGTTCGTTAACGGCGGATGACGTCCTTTTTGTGCTTGACGCCATGGATGATTTCCTCGAGGAGCAGGGTCTTGTGAAGGTTGATGAAGCAACCGGCGAGATGGAGTACTTAGACGGCGAGGTGGACGAGACGGAGCAGCTCAACTACGTACTCCGCGCTGCGAAGGAAGATGGCCGCGCTATCTCCGGCGTGCAGATCCAACTCATTCAGGATGCCGAGTTGCAGTACGGCATTGAGCATGGGTACTACGAGGAGGAGTAGATAGTAGATAGGAGATAGTAGATAGGAGATAGGAGATAGTGAAGATAGCTACGATAGGTTTTTTTGATGGTGTTCATCGTGGGCATCAGTTTCTCTTTGACCACCTGCGTCGTTTGGCGCAGGAGCGTGAGTTAACGCCCCTTATCGTCACTTTTGACAACCATCCCCGGGCGACTTTGCAATCCGATTATCAGCCCGCCATGCTTACCTCCCGTGAGGAGCGGCAGAAACTACTGTCGGCTTTCGGCGAGGTGCTGATGCTTCCATTTGAGGAGATCCATGCCCTCACAGCGCAGGAGTTTATGACTCTTTTGCATGACCGTTACGACGTCCGTGTGCTCGTTATGGGTTACGACCATCGTTTCGGTTCGGACCGTCTCCGTCGTCCTCAGGACTACCGCCGTGCGGGCGAGGCGTGCGGTGTGGAGGTGATCACCATGGGTGAGTTTGTCGATGGTGAGTTTCACGTCTCTTCCACGGAGATCCGCTCCGCCTTGGAGAACGGAAATATCGCCCTTGCCAACGAACTCTTGGGCCGTCCTTATTCCATCCTCGGCGAGGTGGTACACGGCAAAGGAGTGGGGCACACGATCGGTTTTCCTACGGCGAACATTCGTCCTCTTGCGCCAGAGAAGATCACTCCCAAGACCGGTGTTTATATGGCGACTGTCACGACTCCCGTACGCGAAGATGCGCCGGCGTTCGTGAATATCGACCACAACGGCCTCATCGAGGTCTATATACCTTCTTTCAAAGGCGATCTGTATGGTGCACAACTGAAGATTCGATTCGTCCGTTTTATCCGCGACGAGAAGCATTTTGATTCCCTGCAAGAGCTGCAGGCGCAGATTAAGGATGATATTGATAGCATCCTGCGTCCGGTCTGATAAACTCCCGTGAGAAACCCTCTCTATCCGTAGGATAGGGGAGCGCCACGATCGAGTCGCCTATGCCCCTCAGCGGCGAGAGACTGTCCGGACGAAAATCATAATAGATATATTCCTTGTATTTATAGAACGTATTTCTGAAGACTGCTGTGTCGGTCTCCTGCCAGTAGGTGTTGTCCTTCGCGCTCGATGCATGGATCGTGTCGGTCTTGAGGTAGTTATGGCTGAAGACTCCTTCGTAGTACTGCTCTATCGGCGTCGCGAGCACTAATTGGTTCGATAGATAACCTGTGATGACGGAGTTATAGAACGACGTCATGGTCGGTTCTCCGGTCTTGCTGAGATTATCGATATATACCGCCGCGGTATTTTCTTTCTTTGCGGACTGAATACGGATGTTCGTGTAGCCGAAATAGGAAGCGACGGTCGAGTGCACGAAATCCTGTTTGCCGCCGTTGCAGTACACACAGTATAGGCCGCAGTTACTGATCTCCGTGTTCGTCACCAGCGCGTCCACATGCTCCAGCACCAAGCCGTATAAGGTATGGTTATGAATCTTGCATCCATCCATTCGGAGGGTTGGTAGCGTGCCGGTACAGGTACTGACGCAACTCATACCTACGTTGCCCGAGACCACCTCGAGGTAGTGTATATCGTAGGTCTGCGGTTGGTCGGATTGCAGGTAGAAGCCGTTCCATCCTCCTGCGGCATAGAGATACGGCACGGAGTCAAACAGATGATCCAGTCGATCCGGACGGATCAGAACGGGTTTGTCTTTTTCTCCTTTCGCCTCGACGTCTCCCAAGGCTACGAGACTTGCGCCCTGATGCATATAGAGCCGTGCGCCTGCCTCCATCGTCATCTTTCCGCCGATGAGGATGGTATCGAAGAGTATATACGGCTTCAGCGCCGTGAAGGTATAATCGCCCGCTATCTCCGTGCGGCTACCGATCTGCCCGAGCCGGGTAGCATTCTCAGCGTACGCCTCCAGGACTACGTCTTGCGTGGCGCCAGTAGCCAAATGAAAATGCAGTCGGTCTTCAATCAAGATAGCTCCTTCTTCTGCCATCGGACCGAAATCCGTCACTCGCAGGAAGACCAGGATGCTGTCTTTTCCGAAGATCGTCAGCTCTGTCAGCCGCTCCAAAGCCGGTTCGCCGTCTATATTCACGCGAAACGCCTCACCGTCCTCCATCCAGATCTTATCCACCACGAGGGCATTCTTGTTAGGGTTATAGACTACCAGCTGCGCCGTTGCGCTACCTTGCTCCGTGAAGAGCGTATCGAAACAGATTGTGTCCGCAGAGAACGCCAGACGCAGCGACGGATCATCGCTCACTTGGTACTCCCGGCATCCTATAAATGCCAAGACACATAATATGTACACGACCCAATGTCTCATTACTCGAAATTAAAGGTCAGGCAGATACAATGGTTCGTCAGCCTGGATAGCGAGTTCGTGTAGAACGCATCCTGCGGGGACAGCTCCATTCGCCCTTCAGCAGGGGCTAACTGATTCGCAAAACCTATGCGGTACGTGATCTCCGGGCAGAACTTAAACCATCGGAAATAGAAGTCCACGCCGAAGCCCACCTCGCAGAAATAATCCATCATGTTCAGCAGCACGGGTTTGTCCCGATCGCGGCTCACGTTGACGCTCACGCCTCCACCTCCGATGACGTACGGACGGTAGTTGCCCTCACGCATGGCGCTCCATTTGAGGTATAACGGCAGGTTCACCGGCATCGCCAAGACATCTACGTTCGGTCCTGTCTTGCCCGGTGTGCCCTGTACCTTACGGCCACTCTCGGACTTGTAGGTCAGCGTGCGGCTGGAGAACTGCATACCCGGGCAGAAACGCAAGTTGAGGTATTGGCAGAGCCTGAGGTCGGTGATGAATCCCACATGAAAGCCCGGCAAGACGCTGCTCACACGGGCATGGTAGATATCCGTCAGACCGGTAACGGGGTCTGTCAGTTCCATCTCGCTGTCGGTCACGCCGAAAGACGCGAAGTTGACACCTAACTGAAAACCGAAGTGGAAGAGTTTATCATCCGCGTATGGTCGGTTCTGCGCCTGCTGCGCCCGCGCGCTAAACGCGAGCATAGAGAGTATTACTATGTATATATATCGCTTCATTAGTAGTCGCCTCCGCTATTTCCGCTATCGTCGAAATCATCGCCTCCGCCGTTCATGTCGCTGTTATCGGGCTTACGACGTTTGCCGCTCTGGTTACCGAAGTTATAGGTGATGGTGAAACTGATGGTACGGCTGTGCCATCTGTTCTCGCTGAACTGCCAGAAGCCGTCTCCCCAGGTACTGTTCCTTCTTGCGCGGCTGTCCAGGAGGTCTCGCACGTTGAGCGCGAGTGCCAGCTGCTTGTTGAGGAAGGTGTGTCTCAGACCCAAGTCGATGGAGTAGCTGTGACTCGTCGTACCTTGTGCCACTACGCGCGGTGAGCGATAGTTGGCGGATATCTGTCCGCTGAAATTCTTCGTGAAGAGGAATTGTGCGTTGAGCCGAACCGAACCTGCGAAGATGTTTTGTCCCGGCAGGTTGATCGGGATCTCTTTGCCTTGGTGCAAGATCGTCTGGTTGACCGAAGAGACGTTGTTCCAGTAGAAATTGGCAGAAGTGGTCAGCTGCAGCAGTTCGCCGAAAAGGCGGTTCTTGGCAACGACCTCCACACCTAACTCCTGTCGTGTGGAGATATTGAAATAGGTGTTCTTCATCACCTCGCCGTCCATATATTTGACGTTCTGCACGGCACCCTCTCGGTACTTCCAGAAGACGCCCGCCGAGAGCGTGTGACGCTCCCAGGTCTTGAGGTAGTTGAGCTCCAGGTTATTGCTATACGCCGGCAACAAGTCCACGTTTCCGTAGCTTATATTCGTACTATCGGAGAAATCCATGCGCGGGTTTATCTGGTGTCCGCGCGGGCGGTTCACACGCCGTGTGTAGTTGAGTTGCAACTCATGACCGTTCCCGAAATCATAACTGATATACGCACTCGGGAAGATCTGGAAATAGGCAGTGTCACGTTTGTTGGGCATCGATGCGTACGAGTCTTGTATGGCGCCGGTATTGTCCTTGTAGAAGGACTCCAGATGCCGCATGTAGTACTCGCCACGGAGACCTACCTGGATGGAAAGTTTATCCCAGAAGCGGTTGCCGTATGTCACGTACAGGGCGTGGTTCTGCGTGAGGTTGTTGAAATCCGTGTAGTACGGGTACAGCTCTTGCTCGCCGCCTCCGATCTTATTAAACGCATTGCCGTTGCTCTTTCCCCATGAGCGGGTGTAGTCGTAACCCGCCTCCAGGCGGCTCTGTTGCGTCGGTTTCCACTCGTAGTCCGCCTTCACTTCGATGCTCTGGTCGTTGTTGAGGTTATTCTGCGTCTGGTACGTGCTATCAAAGAGGTCGGTCTTTATGTCCCGCTCAATCTGTGTGTAGTCCGTCCATGAGTTCCAACCGAAGTTATTATACGTCCCGCTGACGTATAGCTTGTGGTTGTCAAGTTCGAAGGTGTAGTCGAGAGTTGCGTTACCGCCCGGGTGTGAACCCGAACCGGCTTGATCTCTCGTGAAGTCACGCATCACCGTACCATCCGGAAGGGTCAGGAGGTACGTACGATGGTTAGAGTTACTCATCTTAAAGACTTTCGGATCGCTCACCATGCCGAATCCCGACACGCCGAGCGTGTGTCCTTCTGCCAAGCGGAAGTTCAGACCCGCACGAGCGAACATTCCTCCGCCACGATGGGTCTGCGTTCCTTCCTGCGTCAAGTGGCTCTGAATCAAACTGCTGTCTAACACTTGCGCTCCTGTACCGGAGAGGTTGTACCGGTCTGTGACGCTTCCTCCGTTACTGATGTGATAGCGGTAGCCGACGTTGAAATAACCGTCCACAGGGCCTGCATTGAAGTTGATATTAAAGCTCACGTTAGCTCCCGGAGGTGTTGTCCAGGGTTTGGAGAGCGCATAGTTGATACCCGCTTGTACGGAGCCGTAGTAGCCCGCTGTGCGGTCTTTCTTCATGACGAGGTTGATGATACCGGATGTACCTTCGGGGGAGAATTTCGCCGAAGGGTTCGTGATGATCTCTATCTTCTCGATGGTGCCGGCAGGCATCTGTTGGAGTACCTGACCGCGGTTCTCGGAGTTGAGCCCCGCAGGCTTGCCGTTGATCCATATCTCTACATCTTCGCTGTTTCGCAGACTGATGGTTCCTTCCTGATCCACATCGACGGAGGGGATGTTCTCCAAGACGTCTGTGACGGACGCACCTGCCGATGCGATGTTCTGATCGACGGTGAAGACTTTCTTGTCGAGTTCAAAGCGCATGGAGCTGCCTTGTCCTACGACCTCGACGTCCTGCAGAACCCGGCTGTCTTCCCGGAGCGATATGCGTCCCACGTTCAGCGGCTTGCCGGCTACCGTAATCTCCTTGCGGCTCTCCTTATAGCCCATGAACGAAACGACCAGCACGTACTTGCCGTCCTTGACCTCGATGGCGAAGTTTCCCTTCTCGTCGGTCACGGTACCGGTGACGAGTTCTGAAGGTTGACCGCTGAGGGCAGAGGGCTTCTCGACGCTGACGTTCGCGAAGTCCACCGGCTGCTTGGTGCCGAAATCAATCACTCTGCCGGTCACCTGTGCGCCGAAAGCGACATTAGCAACCAGCAAGAGACAAAATATGTTCCACAGCTTCTTTATATCCATCTGTACCGTGCCCTATTACCGTGTGGGCGCACACGTCTGCGAGGAAGTCTATATTTCTAAAAGGTTCGCGCGCATGCGTATCGCTTATATGCACCTCAACGACCGGCACCTCGCTCTCTTCGACCGCATCGCGGAGCGCCACGGACGTATGGCTGTAGCCTCCTGCGTTGAGGACGATGCCGGCGTATTGGTCATTTGATATTTGACCTTTGTCATTTGCCTCTTGAATCCAGTCGATCAGGTCGCCTTCGTGGTTGGATTGCTTATAGACGAAATGCACGTCGAGCCAATTTCGCTGGATCTCCAACAAAATCTGTGCCATGCTTTTGGAACCATATACCTCAGGTTTTCTAAGGCCTAAGCGGTTCAAGTTCGGACCGTTGAGAATGAGAATCTTCATCGTGCCCCGTTAACGGCTAAGAGGAACTCTTCGTTGTCCTCCGTGCGCTCCATATAACTCTTGAGCTTCTCCATGGCTTCCTGACCGCTCATGTCGCTGAGCATCTTACGTATCTGCCACATACGGCTCAGTACATCCGGCGGCAACAACAAGTCGTCGCGGCGTGTGCTTGACGCAGGGATGTCTACGGCAGGGAAGATGCGGCGGTTCGCAAGTTTGCGATCCAGCTGCAGCTCCATGTTTCCGGTGCCCTTGAACTCCTCGAAGATCAGGTCGTCCATCTTGCTTCCCGTCTCGGTGAGGGCAGTAGCGATGATGGTCAGCGAACCTCCGTTCTCGATGTTTCGTGCCGCACCGAAGAAACGTTTGGGTTTGTGTAGCGCTTGTGCCTCGACACCACCGGAAAGCACTTTTCCTGAAGAAGGAGCGACGGTGTTGTACGCACGTGCCAGACGGGTGATTGAGTCGAGCAGGATCACTACGTCGTGTCCGCTCTCCACGAGACGTTTGGCTTTCTCATGCACGATATTCGCTACGCGAACGTGGTTATCCGCCGGCTCATCGAAGGTCGAAGCGATGACCTCTGCGTTCACGCTGCGTTGCATGTCGGTCACCTCCTCCGGACGCTCGTCGATGAGCAGCACAATCATATATACCTCGGGGTTGTTATTGAGAATGGCGTTTGCCAACTCCTTGAGGAGCACCGTCTTACCGGTCTTCGGCTGCGCTACGATCAGACCGCGCTGGCCCTTTCCGATCGGCGAGAAGAGGTCGATCATACGTACGGAGAGCGAGTCGTGGTTGTTGCCCACGCAGAGTTTGAATTTCTCATCCGGGAAGAGCGGGGTGAGGTTCTCAAACGCCACCCGTTTCTTTGCTAACTCCGGAGCCAAGCCGTTGATACGGATCACTTTGTCCATGGGGAAGAACTTGTCCGGTTGCGGGTTGACGCGTATGGTACATTCTACCGTGTCACCGGGCTTCAGGCCGTACTGACGCACCTGATCTTTGCTCACATAGACGTCATCCGGTGAGGGGAGATAGTTATAATCGGCAGAGCGCAGGAAGCCGTAGCCGTCCGGTGCGCACTCCAGAGTACCCATAGCGATCACGTTCTCGCCTAAGTCCGGCAGCTTGCGCTCCTCTTTCCGGGGCTCTGCTTGTGGCTCCTCGGCTTTGGGGGCTTCTACTTTGGGTTCCTCGGCTTTGGGTGCTTCTACTTTGGATTCCTCTGCTTTGGGCGCTTCTTGTTTGGGTTCTTCGGCTTTCTGCTCTTTCTTCGGCCGTCCGCGTTTTTTCTTCGGAGCCTCTGCTTTGGGTGCTTCCTGTTTGGGCTCTTCGGCTTTTGGCGCCTCTTTCGGAGTCTCCGCTTTGGGTTCCTCGGTCTTGGGAGCTTCCACTATCGGTTTTACCGCTTTGACGGTCTTGTTGGGTTTGTGGTTGTTCGCCTCGATCTGCTCCTGCATCTGCGCCATCTGCTCTTTCTCGTTGCCGACGGTCGCCACATGCTCGTTCTTGGCTTTCACCTCTACCTTCTGCGCAGCGGCTTTGACGCCGCGTTTGCGTTCGTGTTTAGCAGGTGCACCCGCAGCAGCGCGTGCCTCCTCTTTGGCCTGTACTACGGCGGCACGTTGGTCCGCCTGTGCATCTAAAATAGCGTAACTGATCTCCCGCACGGATTGACTGCGGCGAGGGCTCAGACCCATGCTCACAGCTATCTCACGTACTTCATCGATCGACATTCGCTCGAGTTTCTGTAATTCGTATTGCATAAATGAAATAAAATAACTTCAAAGGAAGTAAAATAAAATGTTTTGTAGGAAAAATCTGAGAAAACAGACTCTTTTTCTCAAATCCGGTGCAAAGGTACAAAAAATTTTGCATATATGCAAGTACTCGCGTGTTTTTTTGTGATTTTTTTGTATGATAGTAGTTTTTGGGGAGTTTATTTTTGATGATGATGCGGCAAAAAGTATATATACGTAGTATATATAGTAAAAGTAGCAGAAATGACAAAATCGGGGTTTCATCCTATGGTGATCCTATGGTCATCTTATGGTGATCCTATGGTGATGGGCTTATATGGTGCTTATTTTATACGCTCGGAGGAGTGACGCCGAGCGCTAAACTTTAGGGCGCGGGAGAGGAAGATGCATAAAAAGAGGCATAGAAAGAGGTATAGAAAGGTATAGAATGAGGCGTAGAAAGATAGAAAGAGGGCAAAAAAACTGCCAAAATGGCAGAAAAATGGGGCGGCATGCATTTTGTACTTGCATATGTGAAATATTTTTTGTAATTTTGCACCCGATTGTGCATATTTGGACGGAAAAGATAAGTTAGCGCGGAAAAAATAAGGATAAGCACACGCGAGAAGAATAAGTAAGTAAGAACGATAAATGTACGCGGGGAAAAAAAGAAAATGAATATACGCGAGATAATAAAGGAGGTAGAATATATCTATTACTTCTCCGGCGGAGTGGCTTTTTTTCGTGCCAAAGATGAGAAAGGCAGTTATCAAGGCCTGATAGACAGGGAAGGTGAGATTGTGTGGGACATCAAATGGCGCACTCCGGCGATGCGCGTAAGGAAAAACCCGAATTACATCCGGACGTACGACAGGCAGAAGGAAGAGTGGATTTTCCTAGACGTACGGACTTTGCAGTTTGAACCGCAGCCGGAGTGGTACACGGCGGAGAGGCAGACACCTGCCTGGCAAATGGTGAACAATGCTCCGACGGTACAGTTCATCAAAGGAGTCGAGACGATGTTTGACTACACTCCGATGCGGCATTTGAGCGATGAATATGTCGCTTTTGCGGACAAAGACAGGAGTCGGAGTTCTGCCGACGAAGACAGAAGCAGTCTTACTGCGTTTCTCGACAGGAAATGGGGTGTGCAGGATTTAGAGGGGAAGGAAGTTCTGCCGGCGATATTTGAAGATGTGGAAATGGGCGGAAAGGAAAACCATTTCGTGGTAAAATACGACGGTTTATGCGGCGTGATGGATGATAAGCAGAAATGGATTATTCCTCGCGAGTACGCGGATATCATTTGTTACAAAGGAAACGGAGATACGAACGGGTTAAATAATCATTATGTAGCTTTCATCGGGCGGGACAAGACTGCGAGCATGTGCGGATTGCTTGACAAAGACGGGCAAGTGCTGCTGCCGTTTGAGTATAAAAATATCTTCCCGTCTCCGACAGAGAAACTGATTACGGTTCAGCAGGCAGGGCAATGGAGAGTTATTAACCCGAAAGGTGAGACCGTATTTGAAATAGGAAAATAGCGAACGACAAATAGGAAAATAAGATAACAAGATATGAATTTTATTGAGATTATTACAAAACTGTTCGGCAACAAGGCGCAGAAAGACTTGCGCGCCATCCAGCCGTACGTGGACAAAGTGAAGGCGGCGTATGAGAGTATCGACAAGCTCTCGCACGATGAGTTACGCGCCCGTTCGTTTGCGCTGATGGACCAGCTGCAGGAGGCGGTAGCGGACAAGAAAGCCCGTATCGCGGAGCTGAAGGCATCCATCGAGGGTACGCCGATTGACAAACGTGAGAAGATCTACAACGAGGTGGACAAACTCGAGAAAGAGATCAAGGATGTGTATGAAGAGAAGCTGACGGAAATGCTTCCGGAGGCTTTTGCCATCGTCAAATCGACGGCTCGCCGGTTTACGGAGAACGAGCGTCTGGTGGTTACGGCAACGGAGCTGGACCGCAATCTGGCTGCTGACCCGCGGTTCGACTTCGTGGAGATAGAAGGCGACAAAGCGATCTATCATAACCACTGGATGGCCGGCGGAAACGAGATCACGTGGAATATGGTGCACTATGACGTGCAGCTCTTCGGTGGCGTGGTGCTCCACGGCGCGGTGAAGAACGACAAAGAGCAACGCGGATCGATTGCGGAGATGGCTACCGGTGAAGGTAAGACCCTTGTGGCAACGCTGCCGGTGTACCTGAACGCCTTGACGCATGAGGGTGTACACGTAGTGACCGTCAACGATTATCTGGCGAAACGTGATAGCGAATGGAACGGACCGATTTATATGTTCCTCGGTCTGACGGTCGATTGTATCGACAAGCACCGCCCGAACTCCGACGAGCGTCGTAAGGCCTATGCCTGCGATATTACCTTTGGTACGAACAATGAGTTCGGTTTTGACTACCTGAGGGATAACATGGCGATCTCGCCGCTCGATCTCGTACAGCGCGGACATAACTTCGCGATTGTCGATGAGGTGGACTCCGTGTTGATCGACGACGCCCGTACGCCGCTTATCATCTCCGGTCCGGTGCCGCGTGGCGAGGACCAGATGTTCGATGAATACAAAGACCGCGTAGCCGCTCTTGTTCGTCAGCAGACCACCCTGACCACCAAACTTCTTGCAGAGGCGAAGGCGAAGATGGGTTCCGCGGACGAGAAAGAGAGAGAGGAAGGCGAGTTGGCGTTGTTCCGTTCGTTCAAAGGTATGCCGAAGAGTAAGGCGTTGATCAAATACCTCTCGGAGCCGGGCATCAAAGTACGGCTGCAGAAGACCGAAGAGTTCTACCTGCAGGAGAACGAGAAGAACATGCATATCGCTACCGACGAGCTCTATTTCGTCATCGACGAGAAGAACAAATCCATCGAGTTGACCGACAAAGGTATAGACGCCTTGACAGGTTCGACCGACGACCCGAATTTCTTCGTCCTGCCGGATGTAGGAAGCGAGATGGCGGAGCTGGAAGGCGACACCTCTATCGCTCCCGAGGAGAAACAGCAGAAGAAAGACGACATTCTCACGAACTATAGTATCAAATCCGAGCGCGTACACACAGTACACCAGCTGCTCAAGGCGTACACCCTCTTCGAGAAAGACGTCGATTACATCATCGACGGCGGCGAAGTGAAGATTGTCGATGAGCAGACCGGCCGTGTGATGGAAGGCCGTCGTTGGAGCGACGGTCTGCACCAGGCGGTTGAGGCGAAGGAGAACGTGAAGGTTGAGGGTGCGACCCAGACCTTTGCGACGATCACCTTGCAGAACTACTTCCGTATGTACCACAAGCTCTCCGGTATGACCGGTACCGCAGAGACCGAGGCAGGGGAGTTCTGGAACATCTACAAGCTGGACGTGGTAGTCATCCCGACCAACA
Source organism: uncultured Bacteroidales bacterium (assembly GCA_900316845.1). Classification (GTDB taxonomy): domain Bacteria; phylum Bacteroidota; class Bacteroidia; order Bacteroidales; family Paludibacteraceae; genus Colicola. The sequence continues at coordinate 104,701 of ONEG01000002.1, read as the reverse complement.
AACCTATCGTCCGCAACGATATGAACGACCGCATCTACCGCACCAAACGCGAGAAATACAACGCCGTCATCGATGAGATCGTAAACATGGTGAACCAGGGTCGTCCGGTGCTTGTGGGTACGACTTCCGTCGAGATCTCCGAACTCTTGAGCCGCATGTTGACGCTCCGTAAGATCAAGCATAACGTCCTCAACGCGAAGCTGCACCAACAGGAGGCGCAGATCGTTGCAGAGGCCGGTCGTTCGGGCGTTGTGACGATTGCAACGAACATGGCCGGTCGTGGTACGGATATCAAGCTCACGGACGAAGTGAAAGCAGCCGGCGGTCTGGCGATCATCGGTACGGAGAGGCACGAGTCCCGCCGCGTCGATAGACAGCTCCGCGGACGTGCCGGACGTCAGGGGGATCCGGGATCTTCGGTATTCTACGTGTCGCTCGAGGATGACCTGATGCGTATGTTCGGCTCCGAGCGTATCGCCGGAGTGATGGATAGAATGGGCTTCCAGGAAGGCGAGATGATCGAGCACTCGATGATCTCCAGTTCTATCGAGCGTGCGCAGAAGAAAGTGGAGGAGAATAACTTCGGTATCCGTAAGCGCCTCATCGAGTACGATGACGTCATGAACCAGCAGCGTAACCTCATCTACGCCAAACGTCGTCACGCCCTGATGGGTGAGCGTATCGGCGTGGATATCACGAACATGATTTACGAGTTGGCGGAGAACAGTGTGGAGGACGCGAAGGCGGCAAACGACTACGAGGGTCTCAAATACGAGGCGATGCAGACTTTCGCTATCGAACTGCCGTTCGACGAGGAGACTTTCCATCGCACGAAACGCTATGAGCTCTCTGACCAGCTGGCGGAGGCAGCACTGGAAAGCTTCAAGAGACGTATGGACAAACTGATGCAGATTGCTGATCCGCAGATCCAATACGTGTATGAGACCAAGGGACAGATGTACGAGAATATCCTTGTGCCGATCACCGATGGCAAGAAGGTGTATAACATCGCTGTGAACCTCAAGGCCGCCGCCGAGAGTCATTGCAAAGAGGTGGTCAAGGAGTTTGAGAAACGCATGTTGCTCTACGTCATCGACGATGAGTGGAAAGAGCACCTGCGTCAGTTGGACGACCTCAAGCAAAGCGTCCAGAACGCTTCGTACGAGCAGAAAGATCCGCTGTTGATCTACAAACTCGAGTCGTTTAATATCTTCAAAGCGATGCTCGACACGCTCAACCGCCGCGCGATAGCTATCCTGCTGCGTGGTCAGATTCACGTGACGGAGCCGGATAAGGTACAACAGGCACAGCAACAACGCCGTATGGACTACAGCCGTTACCGCACGCAGAAAGATGCGGTAGCACAGGCTGCACAGGCTTCCGGAGCGGCTGCAGCTGCCGGTCGTGACACCCGTGAGAACGCGCGTCCTGAGCCGATTCATGTGGATAAGAAACCCCGGCCGAACGATCCGTGTCCTTGCGGAAGTGGTAAGAAATACAAGCAGTGCCACGGGAAATTAAATGCTGCAGGGATTTAAATTATCGTAATAACGTGATTACGTAATTACGTAATGTCGAAATACCGATTTATCATAGTATTTTTAACCTGCGCCGCCATGAACATGACGGCGCAGCAGTTATATACCGACACTTTCCGTCTCGATGAGCAGAAAGCGACGGTGGAGATGGACGCGCTCTTGTTGGATCTGGTGAACGAGCAGAGCGAAGCCCTGCACGCTGCCGATACCATCGATACGCTGACGCTGGCGGAGAGAATGCGGTTGGACTCCATCGAACGTGAGCTGAGAGAGATCGACTCGCTCAAAAACGCCAACGGCGGGCTGGTGATGCAGACCATCGCCAAAATGCCGACCATCGAGGTGGAGAAGTCTTGGGTGAAAGATGAGGTGGAGGACCGTAATGACGTGCTGCAGGCGATTCGTGAGATGCGTTCGCCTTGGCGGCGTGAGGCGACCCTCATGGCGCAGATCACGCAGAACTACGTCACGGATAACTGGTATCAGGGCGGTTCGTCCTCTTTCGCGGGTCTCGGCATCGCCAAAGGGCAGGTGAGTTACATCCGCGAGCGGTTCACCTGGGAGAACACAGGCGAATGGCGCATCGGCGGCTCGACCGTCTCGGCGGACAGTCTGCATAAGGTCAACACGACCGATGACCTCTTCCGTATCTACTCCAAAGCGAACCTCCGTATCGTACCGAAGCTCTTTACCTCCATCTCAGCGGAGCTCGAGACACGGCTCTTGCCGACTTATAAATCCAACTCGATGGATCTCAAGTCCGCGCCGTTCTCGCCTTTCCGATTCAATGCCGCTTTCGGTATCGACTACAAGCCCGTGAAGGGACTGAGTATCTCCGTCTCGCCGGTCTCGTACAAGGTCATTCATATCATGGACACCGTGCGGGTCAATCCCAAGGATTTCGGTCTGGACGAACACCAACGCACGCAGCATAATATCGGTTCGTCCATGCGCGTGGAATACGTATGGAAGCCTGTCCGCGAGGTGAATATCGAATCGAAATTCTACCTCTACACCAACTATCAGAACGTAGAAGTGGATTTGGAGGTCAACTGCGATTTTATCATCAACCGCTTCCTTTCTGCACGACTGATGCTTCATCCGAGGTATGACAGTACGGTTATCAAAGAGGGGGATACGAAAGCGAAGATGCAGTTCCGCGAGTTGCTCTCCATCGGTTTTAACCACCGGTTCAGGTAATGATAGAGCCCTAGAGCCTTAGAGTTCTAGTTGCATAGTTTCTCCAGCTCTTGCCATCTAATGATGGCATCGTGGCCGTATTTCCAGATGTTGTATTTGATTTTCTCCAGAGCTACTTCTTCGCCGAGGTGGCTCTTGCTGTAGAATTTATCGGCGTAGCAGATGATTTTCTCTTCGAGGCTCTGCGGGCAGTAATCACGTTCGGGTATCGGCAGTTCTTCGCGCTCCACCTGCTCAATGGTGATGCCGGTGCCCGTGTGCCGCTCGGCTACCAGCGCGTGTTTCGGCAGTCCCTCTGCGCGCAGCAACTCTGCGCCTAAGTAGCCATGCTCGATGTATTTATGCGGGCCGGTGCAGAAGATTTTCGGCGCGTTGCAGTAGAGGATGCCTATGTCATGCAGCATCGCTGCTTCTTCGATGAAGGTTCTGTCCACCAAGCCCTCTTTTATCCACTCCGGGTGCGCGTCAACGATCGCCAGCGCACGGTCTGCCACCTGGCGGCTGTGTGTCACCAGAATATGCCGTAACTCCGGTTTGTCACCGTAGTACTTATCTATGAGAGCGAGGTAATCGATCATGCATGTATTCCGTTGAGGAAGGATTTTGCGTCCATACGTTTCTTGCCGGGTGCCTGCAACTCGAGGATGCGTACCGCGCCTTCTTTGCAGGGGACGATGAGGTCGGATTTCGTAATCCCGTAATTACGTAATTCCGTGATCTCGACCTTGTAGATCTTGACGTTCTCGAACGCCTGACCGTTGATGGTGAGGTTCGCCCATGCCGCAGGATAGGGGCTGAGTCCGCGGACGAAGTTATGAATTTCTTCGGCGGTTTTCTCTGCGAATCGGATCTCGCAATCTTCTTTGAATATCTTCGGCGCAGGACGAAGTTCCGCTAACTCCGGTTGCGGGGTGGTCGGCAGCGCGATGCCTTGGTTCTCGCAATCGATGATCCGATCGACGGTCTTCAGGACCACGGAGGTGCCGAGTTCCATGAGCCGGTCGTGTACCGAACCGACATTCTCATCCTCGCCGATATCGATGCGTTCCTGCATGATCAGGTTGCCGGTGTCGATCTCGTGCTTGAGCAGGAACGTTGTCACACCGGTCTCTTTGTCGCCGTTCATGACCGCCCAGTTGATCGGCGCCGCGCCGCGGTATTGGGGTAGGAGAGAGGCGTGCAGGTTAAAGGTGCCGAGTCGGGGCATCGCCCAAACGACCTCCGGCAACATACGAAAGGCCACGACGATCTGCAGATCCGCCTGGTATGAACGCAGTTCCTCAAGAAAGGCTTCGTCTTTCAGTTTCTGAGGTTGCAGGATCGGTAGCCCCGCTTCCAGCGCGTATTTCTTCACATCTGAATACTGCACTTGGTGACCTCGTCCGGCAGGTTTGTCCGGCATGGTGACGACCGCCACGACGTTATAACCGCCTTCTACCAGCGCCTTGAGACTTGCTGTAGCAAACTCCGGCGTGCCTAAATATATGATTCTCAGATCTTTCTTGGTCATTTGTCTTGGTATTTTGGGTCCAGACTTTTCGGGCGTTTATCTACAACCGGACTCAGCGGTCGCCTATACGCGCGTATAATAAGGTAAATACCGAGCACGATAAACGGCAGACTCAGGAGTTGTCCCATGTTGAGCAGGTGTCCGGCTTCGAAAGCTTCCTGGTCGTTCTTGATGAACTCCAAGAGGAAGCGTGTGACGAACACGATCTCAAAGAACACGCCGAGCAGGAGTCCTTCTCTTCGCCGCGCGTCGGTGTACCAGTACATCGGCCAGGTGACGCATAGCGCCACAAAGCAGTAGAGGATCTCGTATATCTGCGTCGGGTGACAAGGCACTGTCTGGCCGTCGCGCACGAAGATAAAGCCCCATGGCAGGTCGGTCGGACCACCGTATATCTCACTGTTCATCAGGTTGCCGAGACGTATGAGCATGGCGGTGAAGCACACGCCTACGCAGAGCCGGTCGAGAATCCAGAGCCACGAGGTACCGAACTGCGGGTACTTGCTGAATTTATACTTATTGAGTAGCACCGCTGCGGTGATGAGTCCTATCGCGCCGCCATGACTCGACAGGCCGCCTTCCCAGATCTTAAGCAGTCGCAAGGGATTCTCGATGTACGGATTGCGGTACGTGAATTCCCATGCCAAGAAATGCCAGGGCTTGCCGTACTGGTGCCACTCGTAGAACCAACAATGACCTAACCGCGCACCGATGATCACGCCGGCAGCCATCCAGAAGAACAGCAGATCCGCCCATTCCGCCGGGCAGTTCTCGCGCTTGTACATCCGCTCATTGACCGCCCAACAAATATATAGACCGATGGCCCAGAGCAAACCGTACCACCGTATTCCTCCGTCCCCGAAATGTATCAAGATCGGGTCCACATCCCATGTAATGTAATTTAAGATCATGCTACGAATATCCGGCAGCGGTGTCTCACCGCCCCCAGTTGAGTTTTGTTTTGAGAGATTTTAAGAAGCTGTTATCGCCTATCTGTACGACCTTGACGGTGTACGGGGCGCGTTCGATATGCAGACTCAGATCGGTGCTCAGACTGATGCTTCGCCCATCGACAGAGACCATGTACGCGTCGTAACGGCTGCTCACGCGGATATCTATCTTCCAGTCGTCCGGCATGATGATCGGTCGTACGGTCAAGCTGTGCGGCGCGATAGGCGTGAGGATCATTCCCCGGTTCTGCGGCACGACGAGCGGTCCGCCGATGGAGAGGTTATAGGCGGTACTGCCGGTCGGCGTAGCGATGATAAGACCGTCCGAGTGGTAGGTGTGCAGCAACTCGCCGTTCACCTTCGTCTCGATGGTCAGCATGTTCGTCAGACCTTGTTTGAGGATTGCTATCTCGTTCAGCGCGTTGGGTGCCATGATAAGTCCCTCACGACGGAGGTTATCTTTGTCGAGGATCGTCAGGTTCAGCAGACTACGGCGTTCAATGGTGTATTCGCCGGCGATGAGTTTCTGAAGGATGTTATCGACATCTTGGGTCTGCACCTCCGCCAGGAATCCCAGATGGCCGCAGTTGACGCCTACAATCGGGATGTTCTTGTCTCCGATAGCCGCTGCGGAGGTGAGGAACGTGCCGTCGCCGCCTACGGAAAGCGCAAAATCTATCGGCTCGCCATAGACGTTCTCAGGTTGTTGTTCTCCGTCCCAGTTCTCCGGAAAACTCGGGTACTCGCGCAGGTCTAACTCCTGGCGCAACTCTTGTGAGAGCAGGACGTTGATCTTCTGCTCTGTCATGAAAGTCAGGATGTGTTGCACCTCGCGCAGCGTATCTGACTTCATCGCGTTACCAAAAATCGCTATAGTCATAATTCCTTAATCCCTTAATCCCCTAATCCGTTAATCCGTTCTTTCCAATTAGGCGAGCAGACGGTCACCAGGCTGTCGCCCCGTGCCACAATCAGCAGGCAGGCGGCATCGCCGGCGCGCTCGATCATCGCTAATGCACCCTCTTCACCTAACACCATACAGGCCGTCGCCAAGGCGTCAGACCGCATGCAGCGGCTGCTGACGACCGTCGCAGAGAGCACGGAGTGTTGTACCGGCATGCCCGTGTGCGGGTCGATGGTGTGGCTCCGGCGCACGTCGCCGTCGTAGTAGAAATTGCGGTAGTTGCCGGAGGTTGCCATGCTGATGTTTGTCACGGCGAGTATCTCCTGCAGCTCCTCTTGCGCCCCTTCGTTGTTGATGTTGGGCTTGGTGATGCCGATGTGCCAAGGCTCGCCTTTGGCGCTCTTGCCTTTCGCTACCACCTCACCGCCTATATCCACGAGGTAGTTCTCACATCCGTTACGGTGCAGCAGCTCTGCAATGACGTCGCAGGCCTGACCTTTCGCCACCGCACCTCCGTCGATCTGCACCCGCGGGTCAGATTTATAGACATGGTGGTCAATCAGTTTCACTTTGTCGAAGCCCACAAACTGGCGGATGCTATCTATCTCTCGATTGATCGATTTTCCGGTATCCCTATATCTCGAGGTGTTCCCGAATCCCCAGTAGTTCACCAGCGGCGCGACGGTGATGTCGAACGCCCCTCCGGAGAGGGTATAGACCTCCTCCGCCTCTGCCCACATCGCTTCGAAGAACGCATTCGTCGTTGTGTCGCGATTAGCGTTGATAGCAGAGAGGATGGAGTGGGGGTTGAACAAACTCAGACTCGCGTCAAACGCCTGAAAGGCCGCATTAATGCTGTCTTGCAAGTCTGCAGAGGCCTCGTAGAGGATGTTATAATACGTGCCGAAAACTTTACCTTCGTTATGGTAATACTCTCGGCTCTCGGCTCTTGACTCTTGACTCTTGTCGTCCAAGCCCCAAATCAGCAGCGCTGCCAGTCCTACGCCTAACAACGCCCCGATCGTATGTCTGTTGTTCGCCCGGATCATCCTTAAAACCAGATGCCTACGCCGATGGTGCCGTTGAGCTTCTGAACACCGATTTTGTCGTCGCCGGAGGCCTTTACAAAGGCGTTGTCATTGTTAACTCCGTCCGGGTTCAAACTGCCTAATGCAAACACATCCAGCGTAACGTGCTCAAACTCCCATTCCTTGTTGACCTTCAAACTCAAGTTCGTGCATGCGAATTGATCATTGCCGTAGATCGGGCTCTCCCATGGAGAAAGACCTATCTGTGCGCCTAAAGTCAGACCAATCTCCTCAAAGGTGTAGTCGTAGCCCAACTCAATATACGTCGAGAATGCCTGACGCTCTAACTGACCTTTGGCGATTTGCTTCAGGTCCGTTTCCGGCTTCAGGTCGCCACCACCGCCAACAGTCGTGTACCAGTTGATGTACGCACCGGCTTTCTCACCGAAGAAATGGCTGAAGTTATAGCCGAACCATAACTCCGAAGTATGGTCGCTACCATCATTGCAGTAGTAGTAGGCGTTGTAGCCTAAACTGGCACCGTAGGCGGTTACATGCGCCATAAAATCCACCTCTGGCACGAAATAGGTGTTCGGGTTATAATCATCGACATACGGCAAATTCTTACGAAACCCCCAGTCGGATGCACCGATGTTCGCCCAAACGCCTGCGCGGAACTCAATCGCGTCATCCATTGCGTTGAATCCGACTTCTGCATCCGGCTGAAAACTCAGACCGCCGTTGTACTGACCACGCCAGATATATGCGCTGACGATCTCAGCACCGGCGTCGTACGCGAACTCTACTTCTGCTTTTGCAGTCATCACTGCCGCTACCATCGCGGCACACAAAAGTGTAAATTTTTTCATTTCTAATACCTTTATTAAACATTTAAATATTTAAACTTCTTAAAACGTCCCCCTCCCCTACATGGGGAGGTCGGGTGGGGCTTTTATTTCAAATAAACGCCGAAGGCGATATTGGCATTAACGCTCTGCTCAAAAGGAAATTCGGGTTTCCATTGCGAGGTGGCCTTATCCGCCGCCAGCGCCGAAGGGTTAATACTCAGCTGACCTTGTATCATCAGTCCGCACCGCTCGGACACCGACCAGTCTTTGCGCAGCCGTACCTCTATATTCTGCACGGCGAAATCCCGCTGGTAGAAGGTGTAACAACTCTTCCATGGCGTGATACCGATAGCTCCGTAGAGGCTCAGTCCGAACGGCAGGGCCTGGGTGTAGCTGATCTCCGCGTAGGACGAATACGCCCGCACGGTATCGCCCGCTGCGTTCATGTAACCGTCAGAAGCGGCTACTCGTGTCGCCCAGAGAATACTCAGCGGCAGTTTGTCGCTCACTGTCCAGCGGACATCCAACTCCAATCGGTTACCCTTATCCGGGTAGTTGCCGAAATCGAAGAATCCGCAGTTGAAATTATGAATGTAGAGCAGGAGGATATCTAATCCCCAGCGCTTGAATCCGATAGTCAGATCCACCTCGGGTTCGAAGGTCTTAAATGTCCAATCGGTCACGCCGATGTTCCACCACATGTCTGCGTACAGACCGCCGTAGCCCACGTTCACGTCCCCTTGTACGTTCGCGCCTCCGGCATATATGCCGCGCCAAAGGTATGTCGTCTGGATTCGTGCCTGCGCGCCGTAGGTGAATCCCACCGGCTGTTTGTATTCGTCCCAGAGGCCCGTTATGCGTGTGCTCTCACTCGCGTATGCCCGCGTATAAAATACAAAAGGTAACGCCCCGACGCATAGCGCCAGAGCTATTACCTTTCTAAAAGCCGTTGGAAAAATGCTTATCACTGCCTTACAGCTCGTTTTGAGCCTCCCAAGCGCGGCGCAAAGCCACCTCGAGGATACGCGTGTTGCTGAACACAACGATACCGCCGTCGGGACCCGGCTCAATGTGATAATCGGCGTTGCCTTCGCCGTTAAAATAAGCTCTTACTTCGTCGCCGGGAATACCAAGTTCGGCTGCGATGGCGTCCATACTACCATGAGGAAGGCTGTCTTTTACTGCACGAAGGCGATTGAATGTTGTACGCATAATGGTTGATTTTTATTGAGTTTATAATGTTGATTTCCAAATCCGGCGCAAAGTTACAAAGAATTTTTGATATATGCAAGCAAAAAGGCAAAAAAAACGTCCTATTATTATAAAAACTTGCATATCTCAATTTTTTGTTGTACCTTTGCAGGAAAATTCGAAACGCATGCATGCTATCTGTGCCATCAGTACTGCCTACGGTGTCGGCGGAATCGCTGTCATCCGCGTGTCCGGTGAGGGGAGTATAGCCATCGTCGATGGGCTCTTCCGCGGACGTGTGTCCTTGGCCGATGCCAAGGGCGGAACGGTGCATTTCGGCCGTATAGAGCGGAACGGAGAGGTGCTGGACGAGGTGCTCTGTTCGGTGTTCCGCGCGCCGCATTCGTTTACGGGTGAGGACACTGTGGAGATAGCTTGTCACGGCAGCCTCTATATCCAGCAGGAACTGCTCAGATGGCTCATCGACGCAGGTTGCAAGGCTGCCGAACCCGGCGAGTTCACACGCAGAGCGTTCCTCAACGGCAAGATGGACCTGACGCAGGCGGAGGCGGTCGCAGACCTCATTGCGGCGCAGAGCAAAGCAGAGAAGGATCTGGCGCTGAGTCAGCTGCGCGGATCGGTCTCCACGGAGTTGGCGGCGCTGCGCGAACGCTTGTTGCATATCACTTCTCTGGTGGAACTGGAGTTGGATTTTGCGGACCACGAGGAGTTGGAGTTTGCGGACCGCACGGAGTTGCAGACGCTTGCCGATGAGATCGAGCAGAAACTCGCAGCCCTGATGCACTCTTTCCGTACCGGCAACGCTATCCGTAACGGGATCTCAGTAGCGATCATCGGCGCGCCGAATGTCGGCAAATCGACCCTTCTGAACGCGCTCTTAGGCGAGCAGCGGGCGATAGTGAGCGACATCCAAGGCACGACGCGCGATACGATAGAAGACACGCTCGTCATCGACGGCATCCTCTTCCGCCTCATCGACACGGCGGGAATACGCGAGACGAACGATGTGATCGAACGGATGGGTGTCGAGCGCAGCCGCCAGGCCATGGAGAAAGCGCAGATCATCATCTCCGTGCAGGACGCCACACGTCCCGGTGAGGTCATTCCCGCGACCTGCCCGCGACCTGCCCGCGACCTCACAGTACTGTCCGTCCTCAATAAGGTCGATCTGTGTTCTGTCAGCGAACAAAGTGAGCGGTCTGTGCTCTGGCAGCGCAGCGGTCTGATACCCCTCTCCGCCAAGAACGGTGACATCGAGCCGCTCAGACGCGAGTTGGTGCGGGTAGCCAAAGAGATGCTGCCGACCTCTGCGGTCATGCTCTCCAATGCCCGTCATTACGAGGCAATAACCCGTGCGCACGAAGCCATCCTCCGTGTGCGGCAGGGCTTGCAAGACGGCCTCTCCGGCGAGTTGCTCTCCATGGACTTACAAGACTGCCTCGCGGCGCTCGGCGAAGTGACCGGACAGATCACCAACACCGAGGTGTTAGCAAATATATTCAGCAAATTCTGTATAGGCAAATGATACTTTCTATGACCGGCTACGGAAAAGCCGAAACAATTTTCCGAGGAAGAAAACTGATTTGCGAGATTCGCTCGCTGAACTCCAAATCCATGGATCTCTCCACAAGGCTCATCCCTGCGCTCCGTGCGCACGAGTTGGACATCCGTACCATCATCACTTCCCGCCTCGAGCGCGGCAAAGTGGATCTCGCCATCTGCGAGCAGAATTCCCTCCTTACGGGGGAAGGTCAGAGTGGGGCTTCACCCATCAACTGGGCGGCAGCAAAGACTTATGCGCAGCAGTACGGCGAGCAGTTTGGCGAACCGGTACCGGCTGAAGTGATGGCGGCTATCCTGCGTTTTCCGGACGTGACGAAGGCAGTGGAAGATGATTCGGAAATGACGGACGAGGAGTGGAAAGATATACAGTCGCTCCTGAATCGCGCCATCGATGCCTTCATCGCCTTCCGTACCCAAGAGGGCGCGGCGCTGCAAGCGATGTTTACGGAGAAACTTGACGGCATCGCTGACCTGCTCGCACAAGTAGAGCCGTTTGAGAAAGGACGCGTGGCGAAGATCAAAGAGCGGCTAGAAGCCAACCTCGCACAACTCTCCGCTGAGACGCAGGCGCAGACCGACCGTAACCGGCTCGAGCAGGAGATGATCTACTATCTCGAGAAACTTGACATCACCGAGGAGAAAGTGCGCCTGACGAACCATATCAAGTATTTCCGCGAGACCATGGGCGGTGAAGGTGCCGGAGTCGGCAAGAAACTCGGCTTCATCGCTCAGGAGATGGGACGCGAGATCAACACCCTCGGCTCCAAATCCAACCAATCGGAGATGCAGATCATCGTCGTCAAGATGAAAGATGTCCTCGAACAAATCAAGGAGCAAGTCCTCAACGTGCTATGATATATATATTTTGTGCGCCTTCGGGCAGCGGTAAATCGACCATGGTGAAGCATCTGCTCACCCGGCATCCGGACCTCTTTGAACTCTCGGTATCCTGTACTACGCGTCCTCCGCGTGGACAGGAAGTAAACGGCAAAGAGTATTACTTCATCTCTGTCGAGGAGTTCCAAAAACGCATTGAGAACAACGACTTCATCGAGTATGAGCAGGTCTATGATGGCCTTTATTACGGGACGCTCAAAGAAGAGATCGAGCGCATTGAGGCGGCAGGACGGCAAGTGCTTTTTGACGTTGATGTCAAAGGTGGTCTGAACCTCAAGAAGATCCTTGGCGACAAAGCGACATCAATCTTCATCTGTCCTCCTTCCATCGAGGAACTGCGCCGTCGTCTGGAAGGCCGTGGAGACACGAGCCCGGAGATGATTGAGAAACGCCTCGCGAAAGCGGAAGAAGAACTCTCCTACAAACCCTACTTCGACCGCGTGGTCGTAAACGACGACCTCACCCATGCCTTCGAACAATTAGATGCCATCATAGCAGAATGAAAATCGGAATATACGGAGGAAGTTTCAACCCCGTGCATTTCGGGCATGTGGGATTGGCAAAATGGGTCATCGAGCATACGGATCTCGATGAGTTATGGCTTATGGTCAGCCCCAATAACCCGCTCAAAGATGCTGGTATCTTAGCGCCCGAAGAAGAACGTCTGGCGGCGGTGCGCGAGGCGATAAAAGATATCCCCGGAGTGAAAGCTTCTGATTTTGAGTTTTCGTTGCCGCGACCGTCTTATACTGCTAACACCCTGCGCGAGCTGCAAAAACAATTCCCCGAGTACGAGTTCACGCTCGTCATCGGGGAAGATAATCTCGCTATTTTTGATAAATGGCGCGAGTACGAATATATCCTTGCGAACTTCCGGATCTTCGTATATCCGCGTCGGGAAAGTCTGTCAGGCGAAGCCGGTCTGTCAACGCAGTGGTCTAACAACGTAGCGGTCAAGGAACTTCAGTTCCTCAGCGAAGCTCCTCTTTTCGACATCTCATCATCCGCCATTCGCCATTCGCGCGGACTTCAATAAGTTGGAGTCCGTTCTTTTGGGCCTCTTCTTCGAGTGCCGGACAATCGGTCTCATAAAATCCACTCATCCATACTTCTCCTCCTTCTTTTATTATGCGCGCGTAGATAGGCATCTGCGCGAGGAGGATGTTACGATGGATATTAGCGAGGATGAGGTCGAAGGCGCCTAATCCTGTCTCTTCACCGAAAGGAAAGGAACTTATATCTCCCAGACGCACATCCAACTCTACGCCATTCAGAGCAGCGTTCTCGAGCGTGTTCTGTACGGACTTGTCGTCAATATCTACTGCCAGCACATGTGCCGCACCGAGTTTCTTGGCGAAAATCCCCAACACTCCTGTCCCGCAACCATTGTCAAGGACATTCTTACCCGTCAGGGTAGTTCCTCCCCTGCATGGGGAGGTTAGGTGGGGCGTCATCAATGCCTCAATCATCATTGTCGTCGTCTCATGGTGGCCGGCACCGAAGGCACAATGCGGGATGATCTTCACGCCCAGCGGCAGTTCTTGCACCGGGTGCTCGGCTTCCCAGACCGCATTCCAATTCTCATCGGGCACTTCATCCACCGAAAGAAGCGTCGCTCCTTCGGTATCGGAGATCTGCGTTTGGATGGCTTCTTGGTTTTGCTCCCATAGATCCGAAGGAATGTAATAATCCGCATGACCTGCTTGCTCCGGTTCTAAACCGGCGTCGTCTATGGTATCGACGCCGAGGTCACAAAGCTCCTGGTCGAACACTTCTTTCTGCCATTCCTCGGCAAAATCCGTCGTTATATGTAAGACGTGGTACTTCATTTGTCGCTAATCATTTGCAAAGCCTCGCCCACGAGGTAGTTACTGCCGCCGATAAAGACCGCATCCTCCTCTGCGGCGTTTTCTAACGCATAGTTTATCGCTTCTTTCGGATCATCGATGGCGATGCCTTCTTTGCTCCACATCGCCAACATCTCTTCTGCCGTCCTTGCGCGCTTCGTGTTCGGCGTGGTGAAGATATAATGGTATTTGCCGTCGCTCGGCAGCAGCTGCATGACGACCTCGGTATCTTTGTCATTGACCATGCCGAAGACAATCCATATATGCGGGTTAGGAAGGGTCTTGAGTTGCTGGGCGACGTACTGGATGCCGTGCGAGTTATGTCCGGTGTCGCAGAGCACAAGCGGCTTCTCACGCAGTGTCTCCCATCGTCCTCTTAATCCCGTCAGACGGCACACGTGGCTAAAACCCTCTCTGATAGCTTCTTTCGTGATTTCGTAATCCCGTAATCCCGTAATCCCGTAATTCCTCAACACCTGCAACGCCACAAACGCCGTCTGGAGGTTTTTCTCCTGATAAAGACCTTTGAGTTCGCACTCGGGCGCTTCGCGGAGCCTTCGGGTGCGCAGGTAACCGCATTGATCGGCGAACCAGATCCGGCAGTCGGTGGTCTCCAGTCCTTCGCCTAAGATGCCGCACTCCTGCGCTTTGTCGAGGAAGACATTCATCGTCTGGGGATGCGTCTCGCCGATGACGCAAGGCACGCCGGGTTTGATGATACCGGCTTTCTCACGGGCGATTTTCGCAAGCGTGTTGCCCAAGAACTCCGTGTGGTCCAGCCCGATATTTGTGATGACGGAGAGAACCGGAGTGAGGACGTTAGTGCTGTCGAGCCGTCCGCCGAGTCCCACTTCAACGACCGCAACGTCCACCTTCTGCGCTACAAAATACGCAAACGCCATGGCGGTCATGGTCTCGAAGAAAGAGGGGCCTGTCTCATCGAGGAAGGCCTTGTTCGTCTCGATGAACTGCGCCACTTCTGCTTCGGGAATCGGTACTCCGTTGATGCGGATGCGCTCTGTGAGGGAGACGAGATGCGGGCTGGTGTACAGCCCCACTTTGTAGCCCGCGGCTTGCAGAACAGCGGCGATCAGATGGGATGTCGAACCCTTGCCGTTGGTTCCTGCCACGTGTATTGCCCGCAGTTTCTCATGCGGGTTACCGACGTGCGCCATGAGGCGGAGCGTGTTCTCCGGACCGGGCTTGTACGCTGCCGCGCCTACCAGATGAAACGGCGGCCGCGCGTTATAAAGATAATCTACTGCTTCTTGATAGTTCATATAATTCCTCCCCTTCATGGGGAGATCGGGTGGGGCTTTATTCTTTCGTTACTACATTAAACTCCAGCACGCCTTCCATCCTTTTGGTCACGAGCCATTTGTAGAACTGCGGGGTGACGTGAATCGCGTTGGAGCGGCTGGTGAGGGCTACCTGGTGACGGTTGAGAGGATTAAAGACGGATATATGTACGCGCTCGGAGCCTTTGTTGGCCTTGAGCACGTCGTTCAGTTCGTCAATCAGCTCATAACTCAGCGCGTCCAACGACAACCGGATATTGATACCCTCCATACGTTTGTCCTGCGCCTCGTTCATCATCTCCACCTGCTGCACTACGAACTCAAACTCCGCCTCCTCGTCTTTGGCTTCCTTGAACCATTTCATGCCGGCGCCTTTCTGCTGCACAACGCCGGTGACAAGGACGAAGAGGTCCTTGAGCATGAGGTGGGCGAACTGCGCATAAGCGTTGCCGAAGAGCACGAACTGGTAGGAGCCGGTGTAGTCCTCGATGGTGTAACGGCCGTACGGGTTACCTTTCTGCGAACGCAGTTGCTCCGCTTCTATGATGAGTCCGCCGATGAGGCAGGTCTGGTTCTTGTGCGCGGCAAGGAACTGCGAAGGCAGGAGGATCTTCTCATCCGGCTCCTCGACCTGTTGCTTGCGCAGGTTGATCTCCGCTTCGTTGCGGGCGTCCGGGCGACGCCACTTATCAAACTGCGACATCTCTAACGCCGTGGTGTTACTCAGCTCGTTGACCTCGAACGCGTACTCGTCCAGAGGGTGCGCGGAGAGATAGATGCCGATGAGTTCTTTCTCTTTGTTGAGCCGCTCGATGGTGTCCCAACGGGGTACTTGCGGCAGGGAAGGGTGGTGTATATCCACCTCGATGTCGAAATCGTCGAAGAGCGAGTTGGCGTTGGAGGCTTTGTCTGCCTGCCATTTATTGCCGTAGTTCATCAGCAGGTCGAGTCCCGATTCGCCGCTGTCGTTGACGCCGAAGAACTGCTCGCGGTAGAGGTCCTCGAAGCACTCGAATGCACCTGCCTGCGCGAGGTTCTCGATGGTCTTGCGGTTGCAGGACTGCAGGTTCACGCGCTCCAGAAAATCGAAAATATCTTTGTATTTGCCGTTCTTCTCGCGCTCTTTGATGATGGCCTCTGCTGCGCCTTCGCCGACACCTTTGATGCCGCCGAGACCGAACCGTATAGCGCCTTTCTCGTTAACTGTGAAGGACAACTCCGACTCGTTCACGTCCGGCTCCAAGACACTCAGACCGAGCGCTTTGCATTCGTCCATCAGTTTGGTCACCTCCTTGATATCGTCCTTATGGACGGTGAGGTTCGCCGCCATGAATTCCGCCGGGTAATGGGCTTTGAGGTAACCTGTCTGATAAGCGACCCAAGAGTAACATGCGGCGTGCGATTTATTGAAGGCATAAGATGCAAATTTCTTCCAGTCCTCCCAGATTTTCGTCAGCACTTTCGGGTCGTGACCGTTCGCTTTGCCGCCTTCCATGAACTTGACTTGCAGCGACTCCAGAACCGCCATCTGCTTCTTTCCCATCGCCTTACGGAGTTTGTCGCTCTCGCCACGGGTGAAGTTCGCCAAGAGGCGGCTGAGGAGCATCACCTGCTCCTGATAAACGGTGACGCCATATGTGTCCTTGAGGTATTTCTCCATCACAGGGATGTCGTACGTCACAGGCTCCAAACCTTGCTTGCGGCGGATGAATTGCGGAATATAATCCATCGGTCCCGGACGGTAGAGGGCGTTCATGGCGATGAGGTCGCCGATGACCGTCGGTTTCAACTCACGCAGGTATTTCTGCATGCCGGCGGACTCGAACTGGAAGACCGCAACCGTCCGTCCTTCCTGGAAGAGTTTATAGGTCACCTCGTCGTCGATGGGTATATGGTCGATGTCGATATCGATGCCTTGCGCTTTCTTGATGTTTCTCAGACACTCTTTGATGATCGTCAGGGTGATGAGGCCGAGAAAGTCCATCTTGATCAGGCCCACAGACTCCACCACATGCCCGTCGTATTCGGTCACGAGCACACGTTTCTTGCTGTTCTTATCCTCGACGGAACTCAGCGGCGCGAAGTTCGTCAGGTCGTCCGCTCCGATAATCACGCCACAGGCGTGTACACCTACTTGCCGGATCGTACCTTCCAGCCGCGCTGCGTAGTCCAGCATCGAGCGTATATTCGGATCGCCGTTCTTATGCTCCTCTCTGAGTTCGGGGATGTATTTATAGCAGTTCTTGAGGTTCACTTTGGGACGTTTGGCATCTTTCGGCAGGTCCTTCAGTAAGGAGTCCGGGAAATCGCGGTCGGGGATAAAGGACTTCAGTTCGTTCACCCTCGCTAACGGCACTTGCTGCACGCGGCCGACATCGGCTAAGGCGGACTTGGTAGCCATCTTGCCGTAAGTCACGATATGCGCCACATGTGTCTCGCCGTACTTGCGGGAGACGTAATCAAGCACCTTGCCGCGGCCGCAATCCTCGAAGTCCGTATCGATATCCGGCAGGGATATACGGTCGGGGTTGAGGAAACGCTCAAAAAGGAGGTCGTACTTGAGAGGATCCAGATCGGTAATCTTCAGACAGTAAGCGACTACCGAACCTGCCGCCGAACCACGGCCCGGACCGACGGAGACGTCCAGCTCCTCACGCGCCGCACGGATAAAATCCATGACGATGAGGAAGTACCCTGGGAAACCCATGGTGATGATGGTGTTGAGCTCGAACTCGATACGCTCTTTCAGTTCCTCGTCGTTCTGCAACCGCTCTTCGCCGTAACGCTCTTTGGCGCCCTCCATCGTCAGATGGCGCAGGTACGCACTCTCGAACGCCAGACGGTCGGGGTAGTCTTCCTCCTTGCCGAACGAAGCGGGGATGTCGAACTTAGGCATGATCGGGTCATGGTCGATGTCGTAGATCTCCACCTTATCGACGATCTCCTGCGTGTTCTCCAACGCTTCCGGCAGGTCGGGGAAGATAGCCGCCATCTCTTCGGGTGTCTTGAGCCACTCCTGTTTGGTATAGTGCATCCGGTTGACGTCGTTGACGAAGTGGTTGGTACTCAGACAGATCAGCCGGTCATGCGCCTCCGCGTCCTCTTCGTTCACGAAGTGCGAGTCGTTGGTCGCAATGATCTTCACGTCGTATTTGCGGGCAAGTTCCACAAGCACAGGGTTCACCTGTTTCTGCCGTTCGTAAGTGTCCTGATCACCTCCGGGTTTCTGCGTCTCATGGCGCTGCAACTCAATGTAATAATCCTCACCAAAGAGATTCTTGAACCATTTTACCGTCTCTTCCGCCTCCTGAAAAACACCTTGCTCAATGAGTTCTGAGGTCAACCTGGAAGCGGTCTGTGCTCTGAGGTCAACCTGGATAGCGGTCTGTGCTCCTAATATCTTCTGCGGCAGCTCTCCACCGAGACAGGCGGAGCAGCAGATGACACCTTCGTGCCATTTCTCCAGGAGCTCTTTGTCGATACGCGGCGTATGGTAGAACGCGTCGGACATATATCCGTGCGAGACGATGCGGCAGAGGTTATGGTAGCCCGCCATATTCTTCGCCAAGAGGATGAGGTGCCATCCCGAGCGGTCGATGACGTAAGTCTTTCCCTCGCCGTTCACGGCTTTGTCGTCGCTCATGGAGTGTCGTCCGCGACGCGCACAATATGCCTCGCAGCCCACGATGGGCTTGAAGGGAACAAAAGGCTCACCTTTCTCTTCTGCGGCAACTTTGAGTTTCTTATTCACGCCCTTGCAGTAGTCCAGCAGGTCCTTGATGCCGTACATATTGCCGTGATCGGTTAACGCCACGGCGTTCATGCCCGTCGCCAGACACTTATCTACGATCTCCTCCACCTTGGATAGTCCGTCTAGCAGGGAGTAGTGGGAGTGTACATGAAGATGTGTAAAAGTCATAAATCCAAAATTTCTTTGCCGCAAGGGCACGATAATTCATTTTCGGCTGCAAAGATACTAATTTTTTTTGACATACGCAAGCCCGCGCGCAATTTCTTATTTTTTTTACATAAATCACGTCGCCCATGCGTCCAACCGTTAGTGATTCGTTGGCGATTCCTTAGTGATTCGTTGGAGGTTACTATACCTATTATGTACTCTTCGTCCGCCAATATTCTATTTTTTATTAAAAAATACATTTTTATTTGCGTATGTGCAATTTTTGTTGTACCTTTGTACCCAAATTGCGTTAATTGGCAAAAACAGGACCATTTATTATGGCAAAAACAAAACCATACTTGGATGAAGAAGGCAAGGCTTTGCCTTATCCATGGCTCATTAATTTCATGCTGATGTTAGTCGGCGGGTCGCAGACGTTGCGTCTGCGTTTCTGGAGTCGCAAGCCCCGCCACACTGCAGAGAAGACTTTACGAGACATACTCACTATCTCCCGCGACACCGTTTATGGCAAAGAGCATCATTTCGACCGCATCCTGAGTGCCACGAGTGCTGAGGATTTGTTTCGGTTGTACAGGCTCTATGTGCCGGTGAATAACTCGTTTGAGACGCTGCGGCCGTACGTAGAGCGGCATAAGAACGGCGAGGAGAATGTGCTCTTCCCTGGCAAGCCGGATATGTACGCAACGACCTCGGGTACGACCTCCGAACCCAAATGGATTCCCATGACGCATAAGTACCTCAAGGACGTTTATGGCAAGATGAGTCATATCTGGACTTGGAACTTCGTGAAGCACCGGAGTCGGATCTTCGGCGGAAGGATCTTCACGACGGTCGGCAAAGAGTGCGAGGGCTACGCGCCGGACGGGACGCTCTTTGGCTCCGTGAGCGGCGTGTTGGTGCGCGACATCCCGCAGATCATCAAGAAGCACTACACGGCTCCTGCGTCGGTGATGGCGATTCCGGATTACGGGACGCGCAACTATGTGTTGATGCGGTTGGCGCTGCAGTACCGCGACGTGACGCTCTGGGCGACGGCGAACCCCTCAACGATACTCGAACTCCTGCGGGCGCTCAACGAGAACACCGAGCAGATGATCAACGACATCGAAAAGGGCACCATCAGCGAAGATGTGGATATACCGTACGAGATCCGTTCGGAGCTGGACGCGTACGTCGCTCCGCATCCTGAGAGAGCCGCAGAACTCAGACAGATACTCGCCGAGAAGGGACACTTGTATCCGAAAGATTTCTGGCCGTGGTTGCAGTACCTCAGTACTTGGAAATGCGGCAACACGAAGATCTACATGGACAAGTACATGGACCAGTTTAACTGGGACAAGACCTTCTACCAGGAGCTCGGTTATATAGCGACCGAGTGCCGGTTCGGTTTCCCGCTCGATGACACCAACGAGTCCGTTCTCTTCCCGCAGTTCCACTACTACGAGTTTGTGGAAGAGAGCGAGTTGGACAGCCCGCATAAGCATTTCAAGCAGATCGACGAGTTGGAGCTCGGCAAGCGCTACTGCGCGTACGTGACGACCTACTCGGGACTTTTCCGGTACAACATGAACGACCTCGTTGAGGTCGGCGGCTTCTACAAGAACACTCCGACCGTACACATGATCTCGAAAGTCAACGGCATCGTCTCCATGACCGGCGAGAAGCTGTACGAACCGCAGTTCATGGACGCCGTACATCAAGCCGAGGCAGAGACGGGAATCAAGACGAAGTTCTTCGTCGGTTTCGCTGAGGTGGAGGAGAGTAAGTACCATTTCTATTTCGAGTTCCAGGACGAGAAGATCGACCAGGAGCAAGCGGAGGCGTTCACGAAAGTGGTGGATGAGAAGCTGCAGCACATCAACGTAGAGTACGAATCCAAACGCCAGTCCTTCCGTCTCCATGCGCCTGAGACCCATATACTCCTATCTAACGCGTACGCGCGATTTAAGGCGGCGTGCCTGAAAGACGGATTTAGAGACGGACAATTCAAGTTCAACCTCCTCATGCAAGACGAGAAGCGGCGTAGCAAGTTCAACCTCATCCAACGCATGGAGAGTGGCTTTGAAAAACTAAGCCAGAATATTATTGATAGAGCAAACAAGATAGATGATCGACAAAAAGAACGCGCTAAACGGCGTAAAGACCGTCGTGCTGGATCTCGACGGAACGATGTATGATAAGTCGGGTCTCGCTGCCCGAATGGTAAGAAGATTGTTCTGGTGCCTGCCGTTAGTGATGGCAGAGCGCTTGGCGCGGCGTAACATGCACTACACCCAGTACGCCTCGGAGGAAGAGTACAACGACGCTTTCTTCCATTTCATGGCGCGTGGTCATTGGTGGAGCGCAGGCATCGCCGAGACGTGGTATAACTCTGTCTATATGCCCGCGATGGTGCGCCTGATTCATCGTCACCACAAGCCCCGCAAAGAAGTGATGGAACTGGTGGAGGAGGCGAAGAGTAGGGGACTGAAACTCGCCATCTACTCCGACTACGGTTATGTGGAGGAGAAATTAGAGGCCTTGGGTATCGACCCGGAGCCGTTTGAGTTACTTATCGCAGCACCGCAGTTAGGCGCTCTCAAGCCCTCGGAGCCGTGCGCGAGAAGGGTCTTGGAGATGCTCGAAGCCGATCCCGAGACGACGCTCTTTGTCGGCGACCGGGACGATAAAGACGGTGCGAGTGCCCGCGCCGTGGGAGCAAAGTTTTTGAAAATATGAACAAGAGATATCAGGATCTGAAAGTCACTCCCGGGACCTATGTGCCGCCGGTGAAGATAGACTACCCGGAGGACGATCCGTATATAGGGCTGTACAAGCCCGTTTACGACCATCCTTATCCGGAGGTGGATGCGAACTATCCGTACGTCGATGATACGTTGCGGAACAAGCTGCGTATATGGTTTGGCTATCGCATCGTGCGTTCGATCTTAGGCGTGATGCTGCGGCTGAAATACGGGCTGAGGTGGCAGATAGAGGGCGAGAAGAAATGGCATCGTTGTGCCTGTCCGATGCGGCGCTACTTGAAGCAATTCGACCTCTCGCACGGAGCCATCACCATCGCGAACCATTGTTACCGGCACGACTGCGCGTCGGTACTGACCGCCATCAACGGTACGCACAGGATGCGTATCCCGATGTTTGCACCGAACTTCCGGACCAAAGACCAGTACTTCCTTCGTATCGTCGGTGGAATACCTATCCCTGCACCGGAAGCCGGGCTCTCTGCCATGAAGGCCTTCAACGCCGCCTTCGATGAGTTCGACCGCCGCGGGTATTGGTTTCATATCTTCCCCGAAGCCAAGCGATGGGACTGGTACAAGCCCTTGCGGCCGTTCCAGAAAGGCGCTTTCACGATGAGT
This sequence comes from uncultured Bacteroidales bacterium, assembly GCA_900316845.1. Lineage (GTDB taxonomy): Bacteria > Bacteroidota > Bacteroidia > Bacteroidales > Paludibacteraceae > Colicola. The sequence goes on along the minus strand of ONEG01000002.1, from coordinate 82,628 downwards.
TATAAGTACAACAAACCCATCATCCCGTTCGCCATCACGTATCGCGAGCGGACAGGAATCTATCGGTTCTTGGGTTCGAAAGACGAGCCGTTGACGCAAGTAGTGATGGGCGCGCCGATTTATCCGGATACCTCGGCTCCCAGAGCCGCAGAGACGGAAAGACTAATGAATAAAACACACGAAGAAATATGTCGTTTAGCGGGAATAAAACACAATACGTGGCCGTCATCGCTCTGATCGTTTCGATGATCATCTGGTCGGTGAGCGGGATTGCTATCAAGCATGCCTTGGTAGCCCTACCGCCGTTCACGATGATCCTCATGCGGTTCATCCCCTCGGTGTTGCTGATGCTCGTCATCGGCATCGTAAGGCGCAAGCACTCGCTCTTCTGTTTGCAGCGGATGGAGCGAAAGGACCTGCCGCTCTTCCTCATCGCGGGGTTCTGCCAGCCGTTCTTGTACTACATGCTGGAGACCTACGCCTATGATGCGCTCAACAGCCCGACGATCGCCGAGACCTTGCTCTCGACAAGCCCGTTGCTGAGCCCTATCTTCGCAGCAATCATCTTGCGCGAGCGCATCACGCGTAACAATATATGGGGTATCCTTATCTCCACCGTCGGCGTGTTTGTACTGACTTTGGTCGGCACGACGGACTACTCGATCGGTAGTTATTGGGGCGTGTTGTTAGCGTTCATGGCGGTCTCGGCGGCGGTGATAGACTCGGTGATGATGCGCAAAGCGCCACTACGGTACAGTGCCCTGTCGTTCGTCTTTTATACCCAGGTGGTGAGCCTGTTGTTCTTCATCCCCGTGTGGTTCTGGCGCGAAGGACCGAGTGCGTTGATGGCGATCGATTGGAGCCAACTCTCCGATCCGGCTTCGTCCCTGACAGTAGCCCTTTGGTCGGTGTCGTACCTGACGATCTTTGCGTCCGTCACGGCGTTCATCCTCTTCTGCTTTGCGCTGCGCCAGGTAGGAGTCACGCAGGCGAACGCGTTCAATAACATCCGTCCGGTGTTCACGGCGTTGTGGATGTTCCTCTTCTTCGGAGAACAACTGCCGGCGCTCAAATGGGTCGGCATGGCGGTAATTATCTTAGGACTTTTTATTTGTCAAAAACAAGATACGAAAACTATAAATAACAAACAATTATGAATATTTACACCATTGATTTCTTTTACGACCTGCTGTTTATCATGTTTGTGGTAGGTCTGGTTGTGTTTGTGTCCCTGTATTTTGTGGACGCAGGGTACGGTAAGATGCGTTCGGAGAAATGGGGCCCTGCGATAAACAATAAAGTAGGGTGGTTCCTGATGGAATGTCCGGTGTTCCTCGTTGTTTGGTACGAGTATTTCAAAGCGATGGGCAGCGCTGATCCGGTGATTTCCGAGGCTGTGAAGAGTGCGCCGTACTGGCTCTTCTTCCTCTTCTTTGAGTTCCATTATTTCCAGCGTTCGTTCGTCTTCCCGTTCCTGCTGAAGGGCAAGAGCAAGATGCCGGTAGCGATCATGATTCTGTCGGTCGTTTGGAACCTCATCAATGGTTATATACAGGGCTTCTGGCTCTTCCACTTGGCGCCGAAAGATCCGTTCTACGCACATCTCTACACGTCATCCTGGTTGACCGACCCGCGGTTCATCATCGGTACCTTGATTTTCTTCACGGGATGGATCATCAATATGCACTCGGATTACGTGATCCGTCATCTGCGCAAACCCGGTGACACAAACCATTACCTGCCGAAAAAAGGCCTCTACAAATACGTCACGAGCGCTAACTACCTCGGCGAAATCACCGAGTGGCTCGGCTTTGCCATCCTCACTTGGTCGCTCGCGGGACTGCTCTTCTTCTGGTTCAGCTGCTGCAACCTTGTGCCCCGCAGCAATGCGATCTACAAGAAGTACGAAGAGGAGTTCCCCGATGAGTTCGACCGCAAGAAACTGAAACGCATCATTCCTTTTATTTACTAATGAACAATAAACTCTTTACCCCTTTTCAATTAGGGCCGATTACGCTACGGAACCGCATCATCCGTTCTGCGGCTTTCGAGAATATGGCGCGTCACAATGCGCCGACCCAAGAGCTGCAGGACTACCACGTCTCGGTAGCCCGCGGCGGAGTAGGAATGACGACCGTCGCTTACTGTGCGGTCGATCTGAGCGGTGTGTCGTTTGACGGTCAACTCTACGTCCGTGACGAGATCATCCCGGACATGAAGAAGATGACCGACGCCATCCATGCCGAGGGCGCGAAAGCATCCATCCAACTTGGTCACTGCGGAAACATGACCCATTTCTACACTTGCCACTGCATGCCCGTCTCCGCAGACACGTGGTTCAACCTCTATAGCCCGACGATTCACCGCCGCCTTAAGGTCTCGGAGATCAAGGCGCTCGTTAAGAAGTTCGGCGAAGCGGTGGACTGGGCGCGCAAGTGCGGCTTTGACTGCGTGGAGATCCATGCGGGGCACGCGTACCTCATCTCGCAGTTCCTCGCGCCGCGTACGAACCACCGCCACGATGAGTACGGCGGCTCTTTCGAGAACCGCGTGCGCTTCCTCAACGAGGTGCTCGACGAAGTGATGATCCATGCCAAGGACGACATGGCGGTCGTGGTAAAGACGAACATGTGGGACGACTGCTGGAAAGGTGTCTCCATCGAAGAGGGTATTCAGATTGCCAAGGAGATAGCCAAGCATAAAGTGCACGGCATCGTCCTCTCCGGCGGTACAGTAAGCCGTTCGCCGATGACCATCCTCTCCGGCGCAATGCCCTATAAGACCCTCGCGCACTATATGCCGATGAAGTCCTTCTGGTGGCTCAAAGCCGCGCTCAATATCCCCGGTGTGCACCAGATCATGCTGCCTACTTCGCCCTTCAAAGAGCTCTATTTCATGGAAAAAGCGAAGCTTTTCCAGAAAGCTCTAAATGACCAAATAGGAAATGACCAAATGACCCTTATTTATGTCGGCGGCGTGCAATCCGGCGATAACTGCTACCAGATTATGGACGAAGGCTTCGAGCTCTTCCAGATAGCCCACGTGCTCATCAAGGATCCGGAGTTCGTTCACCACGTCGAGGCGAACCCCCATTACCACGCGGGCTGCGGAAGGTCGAACTACTGCGTTGGACGTATGTACACGCTTAATATGAAGTGCCACAAGTGCGTAGAGCGCGACGGCGAGGTCATCCCCGCACGTATTCAGAAAGAGATAGCTAAATTAGAGAAAGATGCTGAGCTTAGTAACGGGCGCAAGTAGCGGCATAGGCCTGCAATACGCTACCGCCTTGGCGCGGGATTATCACTCTGACCTCCTTTTGGTGAGCAACCAGCAGGAGGAGTTGGATCGCGTAGCGGCAGAGTTAGCGGCGACGTACGGCGTTCAGACCACTGCGCATTTTGCCGATCTCTCGCTAAACGACGCTGCAGAGCAACTCTTCGCATGGACCAAAGAGAACAATTTTACCGTCGATGTGCTTATCAATAACGCGGGCGTGTTCTTCTTTAACCCCTATATCGAGACCTCGATGAAGCGCATCGAACTGATGCTCCAGCTTCATGTCATCACCGTCGCCAAACTCACGCGCCTCTTTGCCGAAGATATGGCTAAAAGATCTGAGGTCAACCTGGATAGCGGTCTTCCCATGAAAGGCTACATCCTCAACATGAGCTCGATGTCCGCATGGATGGCGATGCCGGGAATCCAGACTTACAACGCCTCGAAGGCCTTTATCTATAACTTCTCCAAGTCCCTCTGGTACGAGTTCAAACCACTCGGCGTCGGCATCACCGTCATGGCGCCCGGAGCCGTGGATACTGCGCTCTTCGGACTCTCGCCTAAGTTACGCAAGTTAGCGGTGAACCTGACGGTCTCCATCCCGCCGGAGAAACTTGTCAAACGTGCTTTGAAGAAACTCTTTAAGAACAAGAAAGCCGACACTCCGGGCTTCCTCAACTGGCTCGCCACACCGCTTCTCAAACACACGCCCGACTGGCTCCTCTTCCTCGCGATGAAGTACGTCGGCAAGTACCAAAAATAGTATTTCCAATGACCTACTACGAGTACATAGCTGAACAGGTCAACGCCGGGCTTTGGACAAAAACGCAAGCCGTCTTCGGACGAAACGCGCAGGCGCTCGATCTTTATTTCCGTATCTATTCACTCGTACGAAAATACGAACCTGAAAAATCCTACGGCTACGCTTCACGTATAGCCGCTAACGAAGCAATTTATAGCCAAATAGGGGGGGTATTCGCATAATCTGAAAAATCCTGACGCACCCGAAACTTACCTTATAAGACATGCCGTTATGGTTATGGAATCAACCTTCTCCTTCTAAACACATAGCATTTTTATTCATACAAATCGTGTACGTTACGTGCACGATTTTTTTGTCTCATCGGCAGTAACTTTGCACCGGATTTCGGATAACTAACCATCCCCGAGTCCGATGCATTATGAAAAATCAAAACATTAAACATCTCCACCAACGAGAGTACAAACCCAAACGCGAACCCATCCCACGGACGTGGTTCTTATCTCACGGCTACACCAAAGCCGACACCCGTTACACCAACGGTCGCGCCATCTGGTTACACCCCAAGACCAACGATGTCTATTCCGCCTACGGAAAAATAAAGCTTAGTCTCGTGCCGAAAGAAAAGCACAAAAAGACTATATCGCTTTACCTACGAATAGATTTAGGTAATGGTCATATACTCCTTGCCCGCTTAAAGTACCTCACCTTTAAAGGCGAAATAAAAAAAGGAGAGACCATTGACCATATCGACGGAAACACTCTCAATAACGACATCTACAATCTTCGCGCTATAGCCCGCGCCATCAACTTCCGCGACGGAGGTTTCCTCCGCAAGCTCCGCAACAAAGGCATCAACGTTGCCATGTACCCCGGCATCATCCTCGAAGGCTTCAAGCGGATGGCAGAATGGAAAGCTTCTCACACAAAATGGCAATACGATTGCCTCACCCGCGACGAACTCCTCCGTATCTTCGTCGGCCCGACCTTCACCGTCGCCGACCCAAACGCCCTCATGGATCTCGAAATCTCCCGCCATCAGGAGTGTTAACATTGTGCAATTTTCGCGCATCTTTGCGCGAACAAACCCCCTATTTATTATGCCAAACGACATCAAAAAACTGCGCCGACTGATGCGCACCGCTCATGTCCTGCAAAAAGGAGATGACGACCACAAATTTAGTCTATCACTCGCCCTCGAACAAGCCTGGCGGTTCGAGTCTTTCCGAGTAGTCCTCAATAACGGCTTTGCGCGCTTTACCTACTACAAGAAAGATGGTACGACCCGCACCGCACTTGGTACGAGGTCGCCACTTCTAATCCCCGCCGACAAAGCCCCGAAATGCCCGCAAGACAATAACGAGTGGGAAGATAGATTCAAAGCCATCCCCTATTTCGACCTCGAGAAACGCGAGTGGCGATCCTTCAACGTCCTCAATTTCAATAGCCTTGATAGGGTCTGGAAATTTAATGACCATCAATCGTAACGCCCTATGGAAACCGTTCAATGTGAGTATTGCGGCAAGACCCTGCCGAAAAACGAAGCGACGTTCTGCGAGGATGCCGGCATCTACGCCTGCCCGGACTGCGCGGATGAGCATCTGGTGACCTGCGAAAGATGCGATATGTTAATCGATCGTGATGACGCCTATGAGGGTTTCGGTGGCTACCTCTGCGAGTACTGCCACGATGACCTCTTTGGCTAAAAGAGAAAGTAGCAAAGAGAAAAGCTATGCAGATAGAACTTTTCTCTTAAAAAAAATAATTATATATAATTATAAAAAAAAGTTCTCCTTTATGGCACAAGAAAATATAACAGATGTTATTGATAAAAGGTTCGGCAATTCGCTTACACATTTCCTAAAGCTCGTCGACCCGGAGCGCCGATACAAGGCTGACCTCAACCTGAGCAAGGCTTGGAGTAGGCTCTCCCTCACCGACCAGCGCCGCCTCTACCTCTATCTCCTCTACCGCAAATGGCGAGGAGAAGGCTTCTACGGCACGCCCTATGAGATCGTTACTAACTGTCACCCGTACCCCACCGACTGGAACGGACGACCCTTAGCCGACCGACTCATGCGGGAATCCAAAATGGTCTCTGCCAAGTACCAAGGCACCTTCGGCATCTACACCGCCGATGAAGCACGCGTCTGGCAAATGACCGACATCACTCCCCGAAATTAGTTAAATACGCGCTTTAAGAAAGCGCATACTGAAACCCTATTTTATTGTTAACCGCGGCGTGTCATTTATGCACGCCCCAAAACCCCAAAACATTATGAAATGTACATTATCCCCCGGTATTGAGTCCATTTCCGGGTCTGTCAAAGGACTTAACGGCTCGCGGCTTATCTTCAAGACCTACAAAAGACCCTCTGTTAACCGCAAGAGCAAAACCGAAACACGCGTGTATCTCTCGCATAAGCAGACGCGCAAAACGCCCCTCTCCGACAACGAGATAGCTTGCCGAGAGTGGTTCTCCGCGGCAAGAACTTTTGCCGCTAACCTCTCCGACGAGCAAGCGCGGCAGTACTACGACGAGTGGAAACGCTCTGACTATCTCTTCAACGGCAAGCGATATGCCACCCTCAAAGGCTATATCATGGCGCGTTTCTACGCTGAACGCCCCAAGACCGAAAACGGTACTACATCAGTACTAAATCAGTAGTAAATAAGTCTAATTACGAGTACACTATTATGGAAATCATCTTATCAAAACATTGTGCAGCCCTCACAGGCTCACTCGGAAAAGGCTTCGGATATTATATCCGCAGAGCCCGGCATCAAGACGGATCCGTCCGTTTCTTCTCACAGCGATCAAAGCATCCGCCAATCCCCCGTGATGGGCACCTCCGCTTCATCTTCGCTTGTGCCGACCTCGCCCAAATGAAGACCCACATCACCGACATCCGTGTCTCTCGTGGCGAGCTACGCGAAGCCCTTTTGGAAGCCTACCCGGCCCAAGCCCTCGCCGAAGCCTACCCGGGCGATCATTGTGCACTTTTGTCGCATCATTGCGACAACCTCCGCGACAACCTCCCCGACAACCTCCCCGACAACCTCCCCGACAACCTCCCCGAGCCCCTCTCCGCCATGGATATTATTAACTTTCGCCGAGACTACCTGCCTGGTTTGGTCTTTTAATTTGCCTAATCAGGCTTAATCCGGCCTAAATTTGCCTATTTTATGAAAAAAGATGCAGTAACATTCGCGCAACTAACCGCGCGACTTGAAAGAGCCATCCACGCCGATGTCGGTGAAAAAGGCTTAAACATTCTCCTCTACGGATGGATTACCAAACACGGTAGGTGTTCGCGCTTACAATTCGCCGATAGAAAGAGGAAGAGTGGTGAGCCTTATCTAACCCTCGGAGAAGCGATACATTTCTCTCGCTATGCGGGCTACGACCTCATAAAAGACTAAGTTTTTCCGATAACTATGTCTTTGCCATACTCCGCGAAGTCACTTTCTTGGTGGCTTCGTTTTTTTGTTGTACCTTTGCACCGGATTTAGAAAAACCCCTCGATCTCACATTTGTTGCTACCTGCGGTGCTTTCCCTCTCCACCTGCCTCCCACACGGATTTGGTTGTTTACCTGCGGTGCTCCCCTCCGCTACGCTCGGACCCCTTCGCCTTCAGGCGACGATTAGTATATACCCTTCTCGGAGGCGTATTTTCGCGAAGGGGTACGCGAAAATCCGTCGAGCAGGGGGCGAGTTACTCCGAAAGGGTATATACGCTATCCGCATGGCTTCAAGGGGTCCGCACAACTAACGAACAAAAAATCGCATATGAACAAAACACCTGAAAATATTGCCCAACTCATCATCGCCGCATTGGTCGTCCTCGGTGGTCTTGTACTGCTTCATGTAGGCATCCAGATCGACCCTGCCGGAGAGATACACGAAACCGTTCTCGTCGCCTTCGGAGAAGCTGCCACCTTTGCCGGCAGTCTGCTTGGAGTAGATTACTACTACAAGCATAAGGGTCCCCGGAAATTTTAATTATCACTACAAAAACCGCAACAGAAATGATAACCATCCAACTAACCCGAACGAGCAAGAAGGGTAACGCCGTGTACGGCAAGATGCTTCTCCCATTCACGAAGTACCCCTGCAGCGACCGCGAGGAACAAGACATCGCCATCAAGACCCTCGAGAACGCCGATTTTATCATCCCCGCTGGTACGTACCCCCTCAAACGTACGTACTCGTTTAAGTTCAAGAAACTCCTGCCGCTCGTCGATGAGGTGCCCGAACGCGAGGGCATACGAATCCACCGCGGCACGCTCCCAGAACACTCACAAGGCTGCATCCTGACCGACTTGTACGGCATGAGCAACCTGAACATAATGTTAAACCGTTTAGATGAATTTTATCATGATGAAGAAATCTTACTCCAAATTAGCGACGATCTGCCTGTTTAGCCTTCTCCTGGCAGCGGTAGCGGTCAGTAATCAGTCCTGCAAGGCTTGGCGTACTATCACCACCTCCGCCACCTATGTGCAGTCCAACGACTCCGCGAAAGCGCAAACGACCACGACCATCTCCACCAAAACGGTAGAGGAATACACCGGCGTCAAGAAGCGCTAACGTCGTCCATTAGGTCGGATGCCATCCGACACCTCCCACAGCCGCAAAGGGCGCTCGGCTCTAAAGAAACCGCCCCATACTTACTCACTCATTTTTCCCTCCAAGCGGTTAGGAGTCATGTTAACCGCAAACACTATGGCAAAAGTTATATACGATCCGGGTATCAGCTCAGTCTCCGGCGCTCTGTCCAAGCCCAGCAAGTCCGGACAGCACAGCTGCGAGAAGATGCTGCTTGCGACCCACCGCACCGCTGCGACCACCTCGAGTGATTGCAACCGCATCTACCTCCGTAAGCCGGTGACGCGTACCTCTCCGCTGACCCAGCGTGAGCACCAGATCCGCAACCGCTTCATCGGCGTCGCAGCGATGATTCAGGAGCGCAGTCATGACCTCTCGAAGATCACGACTGACCAGCAGACCTTCATCGCGCAGAAGACCGAGCCGAACGGCTGCAAGACCATGAAACAGTGGTACTGGCGCGTCTGCGGACAAGAGTGGGATCAGCAACACAGCTAATCCCCGCGGCTAAAGCCGCTACAGAGCGTTCCCCCTTAATGACGGGGAGCGCTTTTTTATTTCAACTCTTTCAGCGCTCTCTTCAGCTCTTTGTCGTAGCGGAGGTTATACGCCGCTTGACCTTTCTGGTAGTAGTACCGCAGCACGATCTCTGCACCCAGGAGTTGTTTCACTTCCTCTTTGTTGCGCTCGATAGCTTTGCGGAAATCCGGTGTCAGCACCGGCTCCAGAGCCTCTAACTGCGCGAGCGTCGCGGAGTCGATATCTTCGTGCTTCGCCATCTTGATCATGTCTTCGAAGAACTTCGAGGTCTCCGTCTCGTATTTGAATCCCCGTTCGTCCAGGAACCGGCAGAAGTCCTCTATCTCCTCGTCCGTTAACTCGAACACCTCCGGGCGGGCAATCGAGTCATGCAGACGGTGGTAACGCGTCGCGTAGTCGAAGAAATAATGGTTCATATAGAGCGTGTAGGTGATATCCACCTTTCCCGAATCCGAGAGAACGATATCCGGCAGGATGCCGCCTGCGGTGTCGCGTTTGAGTTCATGCCCTTTCTGCCGCTCGCTGTAGTCGATCGCCTGAATACACCGTCCCGAAGGCAGGTAGTACTTACTCGTCGTGACCTTCACGTGGCCGCCGTAAGCAATCGGCCGCACGTTCTGTACCAACCCCTTGCCAAACGTCCGCTGACCCACTAACGTAGCGCGGTGGAGATCCTGCAAGGCACCGGAGACAATCTCACTTGCGGACGCGGAGTTCTTATCTACCAGCACCACGAGCGGCAACTCTTTGTACCGCGGGTTATTGCGGGTCTGGTAGGTGTTGTTACTACGCGCCGTCTTGCCGCGCGTTTCCACGATTGTCGTATTGCGATCTACAAAGAGATTGACGATCTGCATCGCCTCATCGACGATACCTCCGCCGTTACCGCGTAAGTCAATCACCAGACCCTTGGCGCCGTGGTTATAGTACAAGTCGTCCAGCGCGTTGCTGAAGTCTTGCGCCGAACCCTCTGTAAACTCTCCGAAAGCGATGTATCCGATCGGGTAGGGCAGGGTGTCTGCTTGAAGAATGGTTGCGTAGCTGACGGGCTCCAGGTGAATATCCTCGCGGACGATGGAGACCTTGAAGGGCTTCTCCACGCCCTCGCGCTCGAGCTCCAAGACCACCGTCGTACCCGGTTCGCCGCGGAGGTTATTGCTTACCTCGCTCACGCTCAGACCCTTCGTCGTCTTGCCATCTACGGAAAGAATGCGGTCGCCTGCTTGCACACCTGCCCGCTGTGCCGGCTTGCCCTCATAGGGGTTCACCGCGTACGTCCAGAGGCTGTCTTTGGACACTTTCGCCTTGCCTTTGAGTTGCGCTTTATTGGCTGGCCTTTGTTGGATAATCGAACCGATACCGCCGTACTTACCCGTGGTCAGCATACGCAGATCGCGGTCGTTCTTCTTCGGATAATATACGGTATAAGGGTCGATCTTACGGAGCATCGCGTTGATGGCACTCTCCGTCAGATCCTCGTAGTTGAGGGTATCGACGTAGTTCACATCAACTTGACGCATCACATCGTTGAAGATCGTGATACACTCATCCACCCGTACCGTCGACGGCCGCTCCTGCGCGTGAAGACTAACGCAGAGTATTAGGCACAAAATCGCTAACGTCTTTTCCATAAGCGTATAAATCACGTACTAAGGTAGAGGAGATATGCGCGTACTCGGGGCGCGTATAAAGGATCACGGTCTCAATTTCGCCGATCTGCTTGTTCGCCTCCGCCATGTTTCGTTCGTACTCAAAATCGCCGATGCAACGCATCCCGCGAAGGATGAACTTGGCGTCTTGCTCTTTCGCGAAATCCACCGTCAGACAGTCGTAGATAGCCACCTTCACGCGCGGCTCGTCAGCAAAAATCTTACGGATCGCCTCTTCCCGCTCACGGATAGGGAAGGTCTCTTTCTTCGTGCTGTTTCGGCCTATACCGATGATGATCTCATCAAATAACTCCAGACCACGCTTCACAATATCGTAGTGGCCTACTGTAAAGGGATCAAATGACCCCGGAAATATTGCTCTTTTCATAGATACTTTTAAACCTCTAAACGTGGCTTTAGCCACAATTAAACCTCTAAACTTTTCCGGTGGTTTACCTCCGGAAATCTATACATTTCGTAAAGTTTTGCCCGCAGGAACGCCTCGTCCTTATTCGGGATGTCAATCATCGCCAGACGGCTCTCGATGTACGCATCAAAATCCGTGCCACGTTCGTATATCTCGTAACCCCGATGAATATGCCGGTCGATGATGTCGCACACATGTTGCAGCTGGTCGTGGATCGGTGCCTCGCGGTACTCCGGATGCGCCGCTAACATCGCGTCGATCTCCGGATTGATGCTTGCCGTCAGACGATATATCACGTGTCCTTTATACCCACGAATGCCGGTCTTCATCGACAAAACATCATCTTTCGCGCGCTTTTTCCACTTCGGATTGTCCCGTTTGAGCTGCATCTCTGCCGCCTTCAGGTAGTCGCACGGGTCGTACTCGTAAGTGATACTCACCGGGCAGATATTGAGCGCTTTGACGTTCTTAAAGAAGTCCTCGTCGCCCAGCGTCAGCATGTGCAGCACCGACGCTTGCGTCAGGTCGTTACTGTCTTTGGCGCGGCCCTCACGTTGAGCCAACCAGATAGATTTGCCTTCTTCCCGCAGCGAACGGATATACGCCGAGAGCTGCTTCGAGTTCTCCAACTGCGCATGAGCCCCCGCACCGCGTTTGACCACAAAACAACGGTTGAAACGCACGAGCACTTCGATCCATTTATAGGCAAACAAATTATTGCCGATGCCGATAAACGGACGGATGAAGTATTTGCATCGCAGTAGCAACGACAGCCATGCCGCGTCCAGAACGATGTCGCGGTGGTTTGTCATGAAGAAGGCCCCGTGTTTGATATCTTTCTCAATCTGTTTGCGGTCGCCCATGTAATCTAACTTGATACCCTTGGTCGTCCGCAACGCCCATATCCACAAGAGCGGAAAAGCAAACAGAAAATCGCAGATGGTCAGCAACCATCCCACGCGATAAGCTCTAATATCTTTAAAATCAGTCATAACAATTTAACGTTTTGATATCAATCAAAACCATTTTAACTATTTAACTGTTTAACGAAGCTTTCAAGGGCATCCTTGGAAGCTTCTCTATACGCCACCATCAGTCCTCCGGTGCCGAGCAGCGTACCGCCGAAATAGCGCACCACGACGACGAGTATATTGTCTAATCCAAGTGCATCTATGGATCGCAAGATAGGTGCTCCGGCTGTACCGTGCGGCTCGCCGTCATCTTTCGTTCGCCAGAGATTCGGTCCCAACCGATACGCGTAGCACACATGCCGCGCGTCGTGGTACTTCTTCTTATACCACGTGATACGCGCTTTCGCTTCGTCCTCATTCGCTATCGGCTCTGCGAACCCTAAGAACTTACTCCCGCGATCTTTATAGATACCTTCCGCTGCCATTAACAATTTAACGTTTTACGCAAGTAAAACCATTTTAACTCTTTAACTATTTAACGTTAAGCTTTAGCTTAACACGGATCTCCTTCGGCACCGCCTTTTTGTTGACGAGAATGTCGTTGGTCTTGTACCGCATAAACGCCTCGGAAACGTACCAGATACCTTTGTAGTCGGAACGCATCGTGCCCCAGCTGTTCTTGATCATGTAGTATTTCTTGCCGTTCTGGTCTTTGGCGATACCGAAGATCTGCATCCCGTGGTCGTCAGTGTTCTCCCAATTGTCGAAGGCGTCCTGACGCATCTCTTGGGTGATCTCTTTCTCTGGCAGCGGTTTCTTCGTCAGCTCCTCTTTCTTCTTGTCGCTGCTCATGCCGACCCATTTCGCCATGTCGGAACCGGTGATGTCGGCGCCGTGGTCGTCATCCGGCACCACGCCGATACCTTTTCTCGTGAAGCCCAACTCCGAAACATCCGCAGCCCATGCGAGGGTGTAGCCGTTCTCTATCGCGTTATCGATGATCTGCATCAACTCGTCGATCGGTACATTGTACATCTGGTCCATACGCCAGTTGTCCGGCACCTCCAACGCGAACTTCTCATAGAAAGGATGGTGGGTATAGGATGTGAAGGAGACGTAGTTTTCTTCTTTCAGCCCCAGGCTCTCCACAAAACTCTTCGGCGTGTATTTCTTGCCTTCGTACTCGAACTCCTCCGGACATTTGCCCAGGTACGTGTCGTAGATCGCTTGCAGGCCCTCTTTCCATACCGGACTCAGTTTCTTCAGGCTCTTGAGACCGTTCAGGTATCCTCCTGCTACCTTGTCCAACTCGCTATGAACGGGTAGGGTGTCGTTCTTCGTCCATCCGTAACGGATTCCCGGCATCGCTTCCTGCGGCACCAGACCGTAGTGCTCCATGCAGTAAATCACGTCGTACGCGCTGCCGCCGGGCGCAAAATGTGGCTCGTTATATAACCTTACGCAGTACGTTGCGCGGTCGATCATCGTCTTGCTCACGACATACATCTCGCTGAAATCCACCACTTTGCCTTTCTCGCGCAGCACCTCGCTCTCGAGAAATCCCAGCGTCGAGAATGCCCAGCAGGTCGAACTCCTGTTCTGGTCCTTCACAGGCGTGATACCCACGCTATCCACCGTCGTAAAACGGAAGCCCTCTATACTGTCTTTCTCAACTTTCGTACTGTCTTTCTCAACTTTGGTACTGTCGTTCTGCGCCCAGGCCGTCATTCCGACAGCCAACGCGGCTATAATCATTAACTCTTTCATTCTTTCATTCCTTCATTCTTTCATTCGTTCACTCGTTCATTCGTTACTCTGGAAATTCCATCAAATACGCTTTGATAAACGCGTCTATATCTCCGTCCATGACGGCATTAACGTTACTCGTCTGATAATTCGTCCGGTGGTCCTTCACGCGGCGGTCGTCGAAGACGTAGGAGCGAATCTGGCTTCCCCATTCGATCTTCTTCTTACCCGCCTCCACTTTGGCCTGAGCCTGTCTTCTCTTCTCGAGCTCCAACTCGTAGAGCTGACTCCGCAAATGCCGCAAAGCGTTCTCTCTATTCTTCGGCTGGTCGCGCGTCTCAGTATTCTCGATGACGATCTCGTCGGGTTGGTTAGTCAAGGGGTTGATGAACTTATAATGCAACCGCACACCGGACTCCACCTTGTTGACGTTCTGTCCGCCGGCACCGGAACTACGGAAAGTGTCCCAGCTGATTCCCGCAGGGTTGACCTCCACCTCGATGGTGTCGTCAATCAGCGGCACGACAAACACGCTCGCAAAACTCGTCATTCGCTTTCCCTGCGCGTTATATGGACTCACGCGCACCAGACGATGCACGCCGTTCTCGCTCTTCAGATAACCGTACGCCATGTCACCTTCGATATTGAACGTCACGGTCTTGATTCCTGCCTCGTCGCCTTCCTGCAGGTTGGCGATTGTCACTTTGTAGTCGTGCTTCTCGCAGTACCGCTGGTACATACGCATCAGCTGTTCTGCCCAGTCCTGAGCCTCGGTACCGCCGGCACCGGAGACGATCTTCAGCACCGCCGGCATCTGGTCCTCTTCGTGACTCAGCATATTCTTCATCTCCAAATCCTCGACCTCCGCGAGAGCGTGCGCGTATGCCGCATCCACCTCTTCTTCGGTCACCAGCTCCTCGCGGTAGTACTCATAGCTGAGGTTCAGCTCCTCCACGGCAGCGCGTACACCTTCGTATCCGTCGATCCATCGTTTGATGCCCTTCACCTTGCGCATTTGCGCCTCCGCTGCTTTCGCGTCGTCCCAGAATCCCGGAGCCTGCGTATGCAGCTCTTCTTCCTCCAGCTGAATACGTTTCTCGTCAATCTGCAGGTACGCTTTCAGCTTGTCCGCACGTTGCTGCACATCTTTCAATTGTTCTATCGTAATCATAAGCCTATATTTTGCCAATCTAAAATCGGGTGCAAATTTACTACTTTTTTTTGACATATGCAAATTTATTTGCAAAAAAAAGCAGCAAGGTCTCCCTCACTGCCTTTCTTTCTCTTCTTACAGCCCTTTCTCTTCTATTTTCTTCTTTCTTGGTAGTTCCGCGGGATAGTATCCCGTTTCTCCCTCCCTTTCCGCGGAATACTATTCCGCTTTTTTAGCGTTTATGCGCCGCTCATTTATGTGCGGCTTTATTTCACTGGTATATACATTCCCCTAACCTCATCGCAAGCTCAGTAGATATTGGGCTATATTTTGATAGTTAACACTTGTTTTGTCTTGTTTCCGACATAATTATAAATTGCGGTTCCCTCAAGAACCAATAGATAACCTCTTACTTCGGCTAATTCTTTATTTGAATAAAATTCTTTTCTCAGTTCTTTTTCAATCTCACTTTGAAGGGCTCTCATTTGGCTGATTGTAATATAATTTTCATCTACATCATATGTGTAAATGATATTTTGACCATCAAAAACAATTGATTGCACTCTGGTAGTTTCATCAATTTTTGTTCCAGCGGTTTGTTTGTTGGAGAGAGCTACATCAGCAGACAGATACTCCTTTGCCTCTTTGACCCGTTTCTCATGCTCTGTCATATTACTATCAACAAAGCACGATACCATACCTAACATGGTTAAAAATAATAAAATCTTTTTCATTGATTTTTTGTCTGTTATATTCCATCGACTCATCGGTGTAATAGATTCATACAATAGCGCTTTCTTTATTAGTTTTCCTCATTTTGAGTACTAATTGTTCTCTCTTTTTTGAGCAATTCAATAATCTCTTTTTGGTTTTCAATCATTTGATCCATTTGCTTTTTACGATCGTTGATTTTCAAATACCAACAATTTAGTTCACGGCATAAGTAGAATACCACGATAAGGATTACGATAACCCACAACTCGTCTGATGACATAATTTTAAAATTTTACATTGCTTCGCCTGCCTCCTGCATAAGCGGTTATAAATAAACAAAAGCGTGAGGCTGCTATGCCACACACTTTGTAGAGAGGTAATTAGGAAGACCTTATAAGCAAGTATGCAGATAGTAACTTCACGCAGATGCGCGAAACCTATTTGCCATTCTCTTGCTTAGATGAAAAGTTCCTAATTTTTCTCTACAAAGAGTAAAGCAAACGCTTCTTTTAATCAATATATTTTTGCGCGACGCTTCGCGCTTGTCTTTCCCCTGTTTTACGTCAGTGAGTGACGATTTATATAAGTTTGATAAACTCTGCTATCTTAATAATCTCAACCTTCGGCCATGGGATTTCTTTCAAAGGATTGAAATGCTTGTCATTAGTTACAATGTATTCGGCATCGGAAGCTACTGCACAGTCAACGAATTTATTATCATCCGAATCAGCCGGAAGCAATTCAAAATGAACATACGTGTTTTGAAAAACCGTAGTGGACAGATTTGCGATTGCGTCCACAATATTTCGAGCAATCTCCGGAGTCGTTTTAGTGGCTAATTCTCATTCGTTCGTTACCCCATTGTTCAATGGTCTGCTCATTGATCTTACCATTCTCCCAAAGGGCATCTATCTGTTTTTGTGCTTTGTCCGCAAAATAGCGCGCAAGCATATTTCGGAAGTCCATATAATCCCCTTCCGTTTGAATGCCCTTCACAAGGTTGAGCACGTCTAACTGTGCCATTTGCATGTAACTCATAGTGTTCTTGTTTTGATTTTGCGCTGCAAAATTACTGCTTTTTTCTGACATACGCAAGTAAATTTACTACTTTTATATATTTTTCATACTTTTTCAACCTCTAATATTTGCATATTTCAAAAATTTTTCGTACCTTTGCGTCGGATTTGGAAGAGGTATTCTCTCGAGGCTCGTTCTTGGGCTTTTCTCCCCTTTTCGTCATACGAATGTCGCGGTAATCACGCGGTAATCACCAGCTAATCACCCGCTAATCACGCGCTTTTGGATGTATTTTGGTCTTATTTTTTTTGTTATTTGGACGTAATTTTTTGTCATTATTTTGCAGAAAAATTTGCGTATGTCGATTTTTTGTCGTACCTTTGCAGAAAATACTGCAATGGGGCAGAAATACAGAAAAAATAAATACAGAAAAAATAAATACAGAAAAAGTAAATACAGAAAAAATACAGAAAAAGTAAATACAGAAAAAATACAGAAAAAGTATTTATGAAAACTAACAAACTCTTTTTATGAAAACTAACAAATTCTTTTGGGTTATCGCCATGATAGCCTTTATGGTGCCGGAGATGGCACAGGAAATTGCGGCGGAGGAGCCGGTGATCATCACCGCCCCGGACACAACGATCGACAAGACCGCTTATACCTTATCCGAACAAGGCATCACCATCGCTGTTTCGTACGGATCAGCGTACCCCGCGGACCATGCGTACAATAACATCGACGTGACGTATTTCGGCGTTCTTGCCAATGGGAGTATGACCATTTCCGCCGGCGAAAACATCCGCGGCATTGCGGTCAACGGATGGGCAAGGCAGAACTTCAGCGCGTCGTGTGATTACGGAAATATCGACTACATCTCCGATGAGGCAGCGGACGCCGTCGGCGAACCGGTTCTGACGATCAGCGACATTAACCATCCGTCGGTGACGATCTCCTGTGACAAGCAGCTCCGCTGTTTCAGCATCGAGGTGTATTTCTCCGAGAACCCCGACGCCCCGCAGGAAGAGGCGACGGATACCGTGCGTCTGGAGATGGTAAGGGCGGTAGCGCAAGACTACTCGGAGGACACCACGTACTCCAGTGAAGGAGCGTACAGTTATTGGCTGATGTTAGCGCCCGAGGCAGGTTATCCCGAGGTTTGGCTCGATCTCTACGCTGCGGTCAAAGGTGATCTGTCCGGCGAGTACTCGCTATATAACTACAACGTAGGCGACTACACATATGTGCAGCTGGGCGCTTCGTCGCTGGATTACGAGTACGCTTATGATCAGGAGTTTACGATCACCAAGTCCGGCAGCAACTACCGCATCGAGGGCTATGTGATTGCCGAGAATGATGTGCAGTATGAATTTGTATTTGAGGGACCTGTATCGTTCGTGAAAAAAGGAGACGAAGAAGGCGTAGAGAACGTAGAGCCCGACTCCTTGCGAAGCGTCAAGATCCTGCAAGACGGACAACTCATGATCCTGCGAAACGGAAGGAAATACACCGTCTTAGGGATATAAAAAGCACGATAATTCATATTTTTCTTGCATATATCAAAAATTTTGCGTACCTTTGCACCCGCAAAGGTTTTTGCACGTAATAAAAACAACTATGGCAAGTACAAAACAAGAAATTATTGAGGAGCTCAAGGCGTTGCTGCAACAGGAAGACGTAGCCGCTATCAAGGAGCAGGTAGATCATCTGAAAACACGTTTCTATTCCTCCGCCGAGGAGGCTGAGGAAGCAGGTGCGGAAGTAGAAGAAGAGTTCAAGGCTTTATTGGCGCAATATAAATCCAAGCGCGCTGAGGTAGCCGCCGTTCAGGCCAAAGAGGAGGAAGCCAACCTCGCTCGCAAGGAGGCAATCCTCGCGAAGATGAAAGAGATGGCGGAGGACGAGAACGCCGACGGCGTCATGGCGAACCTGCAGAAGATGCGCGAGCTGCAAGCCGAGTGGAAGACCATCGGTGCCGTTCCGGCGACCAAGAATCAGGAGATCCGCAAGGCGTACCAGCAGTACCAGGAGCAGTTCTACGACCTCGTGAAGATCAATATTGAGCTGCGCGATTTGGATTTCAAGAAGAATCTGGAACTCAAGACCCTCCTTTGCGAAGCCGCAGAGAAACTGCAGGACAACGAGAATATCGTGGAGGCGAGCCGTGCGCTGCAGAATCTTCATGACGAGTGGGCAGAGATCGGTCCTGTAGCCCGTGAGTTGCGTGAGGACCTCTGGAACCGATTCAAGACCGCTTCGACCATCATCAATAAGAAGCATCAGGCATATTTCGACGAGCTGCATGCCAAAGAGCAGGCGAACCTCGAAGCCAAACAGGCCATCATCGAGCAGCTCAAACAGATCAACGAACCCCTCGTGAACGGCGAACCCATGAGTGCCAAGCAGTGGGAAGAGTTGACCGAGAAGATCCAGGGCCTGCAGAACGAATGGCGTAAGATCGGTTTTGCGCCGAAGAAATTCAACCAGTCCATCTACGACTCGTACCGCGCAGAGTGTGACCGCTTCTTTGCTACCAAGAAAGAGTTCTTCCTCGAACTCCGCGAGCGCCGCAAAGAGCGTGAGCAACGCCATAAGGAATATCTGGAGCGTCAGAAAGCCCGTGAGGAGCGTCAGAAAGCACGTGAGGAGCAGCGCCAGGCCTTTATCGCCAAAGGCGGAGACAGTCTCCGTCGGATGCACGAACGACTCAAACAGGAGATCCAGACCGCAGAAAACAACATCCTCTTCTTCACCGCTAAATCCAAGACAGCCAACAAGTTAGTCGATTCCATGCAGAAGAAGATCGAGGATCTCAAAGCACAACTGGCGGACATCGAGAAGAAGATGAACGAGGAATGAACGCGTTAATCGAATATAAAAATGTGGAGGTCCATCAGGCGGACCAGATCGTACTGCATGACGTGAACCTGACCGTTGAGCGCGGGGAGATGATTTATCTCCTGGGCAAAGTCGGTAGCGGCAAGTCCTCGCTGATGAAGACGTTCTACGGCGCGCTGCCGATCATCAGCGGCGAGGCGAAAGTGCTGGACTACGACATGTGTACCATCCGCCGCCGCAAACTGCCGTACCTCCGTCGCCGTCTGGGCATCATCTTTCAGGATTATAAGCTGCTCACCGATCGTTCTGTCGAGGAGAACCTCTTGTTCGTCCTCCGTGCGACGGGATGGAAAGACAAGAAGCTGATGGCGGATCATGTACGCGAGATCCTGAAGCAGGTAGGCATGGAGACCAAGGCCTACAAACGTCCGTACGAGCTCTCCGGAGGCGAGCAACAACGTGTGGTTATCGCGCGTGCCTTGCTCAACACGCCGGAGATCATCCTCGCCGACGAGCCGACAGGAAACCTCGATGCCGAGACCGGAAAAGAGATCATGGACCTGCTGTACTCCATCTCCCAGGCCGGCATCACCGTCCTGATGTCCACGCATAACTTACATTGGCCGGAGTTATACCCCGGTAAGAAATGGTCATTTGAAGGAGGAAGGGTAATCGTATGACAATCAACGAGATACAGGACGAACTGATCGAAGAGTTCGAGTTCATCGAGGACTGGACGGAGCGCTACCAGTTACTGGTGGATTATGCGAAGGAACTGGAAAAGAACCCCTTTCCGGAAGCCGATAGAACGCAGAGCAACCTCATTGACGGATGCCAGTCGAAAGTGTGGTTTACCTGCAAGTATGAGGACGGCAAACTCATTTTTAATGGCGATTCCGAAGCCCTTTTGGTAAAAGGTATTGTAGCGTTGCTGATCCATGTCCTGAGCGGACATACGCCCGAGGAGATCGCGAATGCGAATCTCTATTTTGTGGAGAAAATAGGTTTGTTGGAACACCTCAGTCCGACCCGTAGCAACGGCGTCGTAGCGATGCTCAAACAGATGAAACTGTACGCCTTAGCCTATGGGGCTAAAGGTTAGAGATTAGAGGTTAGAGGTGAGAGGAGAGGAACTCATAGAGTTCCTGAGCGATGCGCTCATCGGAGTCTTCATCGCATATTTCTACATCGAGAATATGATGCGCACGGCTGTAGAACGGCTCACGCGCTTCGAGTTGAGGAGCTATGAAAGAAAGTAGCTCCTTTTCTGTGCGACCTTGCAGTACCGGCCGCTCGCTCAGATCCGTCAAGGCAAGTCGTTTGGCCAAGTGCTCGGGTTTCCACCGGATATAGATACTCGTACCTAACTCACGAAGACAATCCATATTGTCTTCCCAGCACGGATAACCGCCTCCGGTAGCATAAATGACCTTCTCAAACGGAGCCGCATCCGCTATGTCCTCCACAACGTATTTCTCTTTCTTGCGGAAATCCTCAATGCCGAATGTGCGGATATATTCTGCGGTAGTGTAGCCGTGGATCTCCTTGAACGCCTCGTCCAGATCCACAAAATGCCAGCCGAGTTTCTCAGCCAGCAGACGTCCGGCAGTAGTCTTGCCGGCTCCCATATAGCCCACTAAATAAATAGGAAGTTCCATGATTAGTATTCCCAGGTATCATTGTCCTTCCAGACAATCTTACCGTCCTCGATAGTGGCGAGCGGGAAGATAGAAGAGAAGGGTGGAGTGACGGTGCGGATGAGTTGCCACTCCTTATTATATACACGCGCGCACGAAGAACACTGCGGCGCGCAAGCGGTCATGACAACCAGCGTCGAGTCCGTGTATTGATAGACCTCCAGACGTGTGCTATCCGTCAGCGCGATCCGCTCGTACGGACCGTCCTGCACCTCTATCTGAGGCCGATGACCCATCTGGAACAAGTCCGTGATGAGCGATAGTGATATAGAGAGTAAAAGCAATCTCATTGAATCAATGCTACCGCGTAGGCAGCAATTCCTTCTTCACGACCGACGAAACCTAAATGCTCCGTGGTCGTGGCTTTGATGTTTATTTGGTTCGGCTCGACGCCCATAACTTCCGCCAGACAATCTACCATCGCCGGAATATGCGGATTGAGTTTCGGCGCTTGTGCGCAGATAGTGAGGTCGCAGTTACCTAACTCATACCCCTCCTTGCGGATCATCTCCATGACGCGACGAAGAAGAATCTTTGAGTCGATACCTTCGTACTCATTGCCTTTGGTGTCGGGAAAATGATAGCCGATGTCGCGCATGGCGGCGGCACCAAGGAGCGCGTCACACAACGCATGGATCGCTACGTCAGCGTCCGAATGACCCAACAATCCCCGCTCACACGGCACCTCAATTCCCCCTAACCACAATTTGCGGTCAGGGGCGAATTGATGCACATCATATCCAAAGCCAATACGCATGGATTATTTCTTTTTGTTATCTACGAGGTCCTTGATACCATAGAGGTCAAAGCCCAGCGTGAAGCGCATGGTCTGATCCAGCGGGTTGGATGCTGCCAGACCAACGCAGTAAGAGACATCGAGCGTTACAATAGAGAGGTGGAAACCGGCACCGAAAGTGATGACATTACGGTTACCTTTGTAGTAGTTCTCATAGCTGTAACCAACACGAGCGAAGAACTGCTTGTTGTAGCTATACTCGATACCTGCGCCCCAACGAACCTCTTCGAACTCCTCTTTCGCACCGCCCGGAGCGTCTGCAAAGGACTGGAACCATCCCTTAGCGGGGTTGATAGCAGAGTAAGCGTCCTGGCTATACTTGCCGTCCGGCTGGTCTGCGAACTTCGAGTAGCGGGTTGGAACGAGCATCTTGTTTGTCTCGAGGTTGAAGGTCAGGAAGTTGTACTTGTTCAGCGGCAACTCATAACCTACACCGAGATTCATGCTCGTCGGGATGAAGTTACTCGATCCGTCCTCTGCGTAGGTCATCTTACCACCTAAGTTCTTGAGGGTGAAACCGAGCGAGAAATGGGAGGTACCCATCGGCAACTCAATCGGCTGTTTGTAGTACAGACCGATGTCTGCAGCCATAGACCAAGCCGCGTGCATCTCACCTGCGGTAGAGGTCGAACTGTTCACACCGTTGTTCAGATCCGAATACAAGAAGCGAACGGCTACCGACATAGATACATACTCGTGCAACTTGCGGAAATAGCTGAGGTCAAGAGCCCACTCGTTCGGACGTACGTCCTGCAGTTTGGTTCCGTCCATCGTCGTTAACGCTACGTCACCCATCGAGAAATACGTGAAGCTGGCACCGATACCGCCGCCCAGATCACCGAAGTTATAGAAACCGGCGAGATAAGCCAGGTCGATGTCGCCTACCAACTTACGCAACCACGGCGTGTAGTTAGCGGTAATACCGCCCTTGGAATACATGTAAGCGTACTTGGCGGGGTTCCAATACTGCGAGTTAAAATCCGCCTCTGTAGCTACACCTACATCGCCCAGGCCGGCTGCACGGGCATCCGGAGCGATGGACAGGGAAGGCATAGCCGTGATAACAGGATTAGGAGTCGGTTCTGTTTGCGCGCTCATCGTAGCTGCAAAGAGCAGAGCCACCATAGAAATACTGATTTTTTTCATTGTGTTATGTTTTGATTTTTTTGTTTTTCGATATTTCGATATTTCGATATTTCGATATTTGGTAATCTTCAAGCGATATGCTTCATAGGCATTGTACAGACTAATATTGGTTATACATTATTTTTATTTCGTTACAATAATCTTACCCGAGGTAGTGCTGTATTTGCTGCTCGCGGATTTGATCTTTACGGTGTACATGAATACGCCCGGGTGGAGACCCAACTCCGAGAGGTTAATCGCAACCTGGTCGGGGTTCTCCTGCTTATGGCTGTATATCATCTGCCCGTTTATGTTATAGAGGTAAATCTCTGTGCTCAGTAACTCATCCGGCTGGTCGTAGTTAACCATGAGGTTCAGTACGCCGCTCTGCCGTACGGGGTTCGGGTAGCTGATAACCGAATAGATGGACGGATCGAGCCCTGCCTCAACAATGAAGTTCAGGCTCTTCGTCGTGCTGTTGTTCAGCAAATCCCATGCGCGGAAGGTCAGACTATGAGGACCGTCCGGCAGTTCACCCATAAGGTAACTGACCTGACCGGAGGTATAACTGTCGTTCGCCGACGTGAAATACTCGTTAAGGACGTAAATCTGCTTTGGATCGTTATCTACAATCATCATCAAGTCATGTCCGATACCTGCGCCTGCGGTGTTGATGCCGTTCTGGTCGTACAGATCCGCAAAGAACCGCGGAGTAGAGTAGGTCTTACCGCCGTCTTGGAAGGCTTTGTTGTTGAGGTATATTTCCATCTCGGGACCTATGGTGTCGGCACTCAATATTTCTCCCGTTCCGCCGATGACGAACTCCTCGTAATGACCCACAGCTTCCACTTTGTCCTCTTCATCGTCGCTCACTGCATAATAGACGATGCGCCCGTTGCCGTAGTTATAACGTATATCCTTCGGCACCATGAACGAGTAGTTGAACTCGCCCTCTTCTACCGCTGCCGAACCCGTGAAGAGCATACCGGGGTAGTCGTTGTATTGCAACTCTTTCGCCTCTTCGTTCTCTTTGGCATCGTTGTCACGCGTAGTGATGACCTGCATCTTGTCGTAGATCGTGATATCCACTTTGCCGTTGAAATCCGTTACCGTCTGGTTGTCCTCATCCACGATGCGCCCTTGTACCTGTTGCACGCTCAGGGCATGAAGCGTGTCTATATCGGTCACGGTCTCTACGTAGTAGTTCGTCGGGTAATTGAGCCGCATGGCGGGATCTCCGAACAAGACGTACGCCATCTTGTTCTCGTCGTAGCCCAGCGCGTTCTTACCCTTGGCGACCGCTTCGCCTATAGTAGCCTCGTAATGGAAGGTGTTCGTATGTTTGAAGAGTTCTGCCGTCACGGAACGACTGAGTTTGGTGTTACCTGTTGCATAAACCGTACGCGTTGCAGCCAGTACAGCTATAGCTCCGCCGCGGGAGTTCAGCATGGCTGTCTCCGCTGCACAGCGTTTGCCTCCGTCGAACTGAGCGAAGCTACACGTCGCAAAGAGCCAGAAAGCCTGATTCTTATTGCTCATCAACTCGATGTCCCGCATGTTAAGAATGGACTCGTTGGTGATGGCGTTATAACCGCCATGACCCGAGTAGTTGAAATAGAGCACGCCGTTACGCAGGAGGTTCTGGATCTTGTTCTTGGCTAAGGGATAACTCTCGCCGCTCGCGTTCATCTCCTGGGGATAAGCATCCAGATAAACCTTATGTATAATGAAATCCGGATTGCCCATACGCGTCAACTCGGCACTTGCCTCGGCGGTCTCCGTATGCGTACCGTGCTCGCCGTCGTCCGCCAGATACGCAATCTGGTTCTTCCATTTGCCGGTCTGCTCGTTGTTAATATACGCGATGAGTTTGTCGATCGTCCCTTGTGCTTCTTCTACGCTCGTTACCGGCAGACGTCCTACGCCTATATCCATCTTTCCGCTGGCATCACGTGTACCCTCGTTATCGTCCAGAAAACCGAAGTAGTCATCCGTCGCATAAGCGTTAACCTCGTTCGTGGAGTTCTCCGCCTGGTACGTCAGCAACAATGCGGAACCTGAGGTGGCAAGGATCTTCCGGTTGTCAAACGAACCATGACCGAGCAGCAACAACCATCTTGGTTTCTGACCGGTGCCGTTGTTCGCACGGTCGTAGAGCATCTTCATCAGCCACCTGTACGCCGTAGCGTCCGGGGTGCCTGAAGAGAACTCGTTATACACCTGTTGGTCGGTCACTACCGCCCAGGTGATTCCTTCTTTGTGTTGGTGCGCTTGCGCCAGACGCGTCGCATGAGCTACATACTCGCTCGGGCAGATGATGACGTAGTCAATATCGCTCAGTTGATGCAAGTCCTGATTATCGATTGTTCCTACTACGTCAGCCGTCACAAAACTGTTTCCGTTCGTGTTGACCGCTACGTACTCATGGATGCCGTCTGCCTGAGTGCCGACCCAGGTCATCTCGTTGCCCGAGAGGGTCGTCGGCATGCGTTGGATAGCAGCTTTGTCGGTGATGTCCCAGATCTGAATACCCGCATCCGCGTTTGTCAGATGGAACCGCACGGGCACCGAGCTGTTCTTGTTTGTGAGCGTTCTTACCGTCATGTACGAGCCGTTCATAATCATCTCGCGCGGGGTGCTTAACTCAATATAGTTGAGCCATCCTATGGCGCTGTTGAGGCTGCTTTGGTAACGCACTTGCACCTGCTGGCTCTGCGCGTCTGATGCCGCCAAGACGGTGATCGTACCGGGCTGACCGCAGTCGTAGTTATCTTTGTATTTGGGAATATTTACCGATTTGGAGGACGAGTTGAGTGTCGCTGTGAACTGCGTTGCAATCGAAGCGTACCCTGCTACATCCACAACGGCCGTACTCTGCTCAGACGTCAAGGCATTCGGGGTCGTGAAAGTAAAGCTGCGTTTTGTGCCGTTCACAAACGTCTCGCCGTAGAACGTACGACCGCCGCCGGACACGCCGCTTCGGTCAATCAGGTTGATACTGTCTTTGTCGTGTACCTGCAACATCGGATAGCTCGTTACGTCAGTAGCAGTGCCGCTTATCGGCTCGCCTGCTACAGGCGCCAGAGGCGTACCGACGTTCTCTGTCAGAAAATAGTAGCCGTAGTTAGAATAGGTGTTGCGCGTGTGTACAAACCGTCCGTTAGAGTTGTCGTAAACCCAGCTGATCGGTCCCTGAACATAAAACAGCACATAGTCGTTTCCGACAAACACCGGTACTTGCGGCAGGTCGTCGATATTGGGCTTGCTGAAATCCTGTGTCTTCATCGCGCCGCCGTAACCGTACACACGAACCTGTGCAGGATGGCTGATACCCGCGGCCTCCAGCTCGCTGAACGTCATCTTACATACGCCGCTCTCGCTCACACGGATCTTCACCCAGCTGCCGTCCGCCAGCACCGAGTGACTCCGGTATGTATGAATACCCGCTACGGCAGACAGCCATAACGATAATAGCAGTACTATGGAAACAATTTTCTTCATTTGATCTTGCAATACAATTTCTCTTCTCCGTTGATCTCTATGCGGATGATTTCTTCTTTCTCCACCTTCCTTGGAGCAACAGCCCGTTGGATATAAATCAAGTCCCCTTGCCGGATGGTCATCACCTTGCTGGCTCTTGCAATCGCCTCTTCGGGCGAAATAACCAATTCATCATTGAGCAGCTCTGCTGCGCTCATTTCATCATGGTTAATCCATTCTCCTATTGCCAGCGAGTAGTCAAACGCGATCGCTTCCGTCCAGGGCTTGCCTTCCTTCTGCGCCTTACGCGCCAGATCCATCGCAATGAAATCTGCTCCGGGAGCTACGGCGTCGTAGTAACGGCTTGCGAACTTAGGTGCTATCTCTTTTCCCAAGCGGCTCACTCTGAGGATCACGCACTCCGTCACGCCTAACTCGCTCGTCCCATCGGGTAGGAACATCGGCTTGCGGCCGTTCAGCAGACAACTGTCGCCTTTGAGCACCATTTGCACCCCTGAGTCGTGATATATGAAACCTATTATTTTCATCTCCGAAAAAAGCGCACAAAGTTACAACTTTTTTTTGACATACGCAAGCAATTAAGTAAAAAGTGTAACTTTTTCTTAAAAATCGCCGTTATTTCGCCCGTATAAATAGTTGTACCGGCGTGCCTTCGAAGTCCCACCACTCGCGCAGTTTGTTCTCCAAGAACCGTCTGTACGGCTCTTTGACGTACTGCGGCAGGTTGGCGAAGAACACAAAGGTCGGAATCTGCGTGTTCGGCAGTTGGGTACAATACTTGATTTTAATATACTTGCCTTTCCATGCGGGCGGCGGATAGTTCTCGATGAGCGGCAGGAATTTCTCGTTCAGCTGCGCGGTCGGTATCTTCTTGTTTTTGTTCTCGTACACGTGCAGCGCTGTCTCTACCACCTTGAAGATTCGCTGTTTGGTTACGGCACTCGTGAAGATGATCGGGAAGTCTGTAAACGGCGCAATTCGTTCGCGAATGGCACTTTCGTAGGCTTTGATATCCTGATTCGTCTTGCTTTCTACCAAATCCCACTTGTTGATGCACACTACCAGACCCTTCTTGTTTTTCTGAATCAGCGAGTAGATATTCAAATCCTGCGCTTCGATGCCGCGCGTCGCGTCAATCATCAGGATACACACGTCGCTGTTTTCTATCGCACGGATGGAACGAACGACCGAGTAGTACTCCTGATCTTCCGTCACTTTCGCTTTCTTACGGATACCCGCTGTGTCCACAAGATAAAAATCCTTGCCGAACTTATTGTACCGCGTATAGATCGAGTCGCGTGTCGTACCGGGAATGTCGGTCACGATGGTACGCTCCTCACCGATGAAGGCGTTGAGAATACTGGACTTGCCGGCATTCGGCCTTCCGACAATCGCAAAGCGCGGTAACTCCTCCAACTGCTCGTCCGAGTCGTCTTCTTTGCGGAAACGGCTGACCACCTCGTCCAGCAGATCACCGGTTCCTAAACCGTTCTCAGCGCTCAAAATAAACGGCTCGCCGAGACCGAGTTTATAGAACTCCGCAGCCCCGTATTGGTTCTCGAAGGAATCTACTTTGTTGACGCACAGCACGGTCGGTTTCTTCGCCTGTCGCAGCAGGTGTGCCACTTCCATGTCGAATTGCGTCACACCTTCGTTCACGTCCACAACGAGCATCACTACGTCCGCTTCGCGGATTGCCAGATCCACCTGACGGTTGATCTCCGACTCAAAGGTGTCATCGCTATTAACGACCCAACCTCCTGTGTCGATGACCGAGAACTCGCGTCCACACCATTCGGCTTTGCCGTACTGCCGGTCACGTGTTGTTCCTGCGGTGTTCATCACAATCGCTCTACGGGTTCCCGTGAGCCTGTTAAAAAGAGTCGATTTCCCGACATTGGGACGACCCACTATCGCTACAATATTTGCCATAGTTTTATAGTATTTTGTTGTTATTTGCAATTTCCGCAGCCTTTGTCGCAGCTCTCGCAGCCGCCATCTCCGCAATGACCTCCACCGCAGCCTCCACAGCCGTGTCTGGGGTTACGTATGGCTTTGAGTTCGCCTTCCGTCACGTCGCGGATCTCCAAGATCTCTCCCTTGAAGTGCAGGTCCTCGCCGGCGTACGGGTGGTTGAGGTCGATTGTCACTTTGTCCTCTGTGATCTCGCAGACTTGTGCTTTGACAATCTGACCATCGACCGTGTTCATCGGCACGATTGCACCGACGTACACGCGCTCCTCGTCAAACTCACCGTCGCCGTTGAAGAACATCGTCTTCGGCAGTTCCATGACACCTTCTTCGAGGTACTCGCCATAGGCGTCAGCGGCTTTGAGAACGAAGTCAAAATGCTCGCCGGCCTTTTTGCCTGCCATGGCTGCCTCAAACGCCGGAAGCATCATTCCTTCGCCGTGACACCATACTAACGGAGTCTCCGCAGTCGCTTTCTCCATTAATTCTTCTTTGCCATCTTCGCCGGCTATATACAGCTCGTACGTGGCTTTTACTACTTTCAGGTTTTCTACCACCATGATACTCTACTATTTGTTGATTGATTACTGTTTTTATCGTATTTGAGGTCCGCGAGCATCGACGCGTTCACGCCTATGTGGAACGTATAGCTCTTGAACGGACCTATCGGGTTGATACTTGCCGTCATGTTCCAGCAGTGCAGGTCGCGGCTGATGTTAAACGTGCAGGCCGTTACTTTCTTGTATTCGAAGTTGTACGTCATGTTCGCGCTCACTTTCCATCCTTGTCCAAGGCCGATGTTACCGCTCATGGTCAGGCTGTGTGTGAACTTCATCTTATAGTACATCTTCTCGTAGTCAAACTGATTGCCCGGGGCGTAAGCGAGCGAGTAACTGAGCGACACGCTCCACGGGAAATCGGTCATCACGTAGCCGTCATCGACTTCCTCGTTTTTCTTCTCCCGTTTGGCGTTGCGGTCCATACCTTCGCCGTCTTTCTCCACCGCTGCGAGATCGCCATCCGTTTCGTTCTCCGGTTCGTCTTTGGTTTTACGGCCTTCTAACTTGTCCTTCCATTTCTTGATCGTCTGGTTGGAGATCGAGTAACTGAAACTCCATCGCAGTCCGTCCCAATGAGGGAATCGGCCGTGGTGCCAGTATTGCTTGTTGGTTCGTACCGGTGTCCCGAGTGAATTCAACTCATACATGTACGGATCCAAATGCGTACTCACATTCAGGCTGTAGTTGTTCAAGTACGGAAATTTCAGACGCAGGTTCACCGTGAATTGGTTCCAGTTCATACTATCCGCCGCGAAGTTATAACCGCCGTTGACAGAGAAGTTATCAATCAGGCTGATGACCTTGAACGGTTGTTTGCCCGTTGTGTCTTTACTGTTTACCACCTTCATCTCCAAGTTGTTCGCTAACCCGAAATTGAGGGAGGCGGACATACCTTGCGACGCGTTGCCGTAAGGGCTGCCTTGAAATCGTGAATAAGTCTGATGCACCACTTCTCCTGTCGGTACTTTCCGTCCCTCGGTATCCAGACTGTCCCGGTAATAAACCGGCTCATCGTAGCTGCCGTAATACCCCCAGAACGACTTGCCGAAATCCGGGTGGTAGCTGATACTCAGCGTCGGAGTCATTACATGGCGGAATTTCTCCACTTTGCTGTTCGGGAATAACTTCTTCAGCGGCGTGAAGAATCCGTAGATCTTCGTGCTGAAACTCAGTCCCACATCGAAGTCAAAAACGTTATAGAAGCCCGTGGTGGTGTCCATCGCCATCTTCTGCGCCTCGTCGTCCCAATGACGGTCGGTGCGCATGAAATACATTCGGTCACGCAGGTTGATGTTCGGCGTGATATTCAGGTATTTGAGTACCGTGAAGCTCGCGTTGATTGGGATAGAGTGGTTCAGACCCGTTTGCCAGTCCCGCAGGAAATTCGACGTCAGGAAGTCTTTCTCTTTGATGCTGTTGATCGCTATCTTGCCGTTTCCGGAATAACTCATCTTGATCTTCTCGTACCATTGTTCCTTGCCGCCCACTTTGCCTTTGCGTTTGAGGGTCGCTTGCCGCCATAGTTTGAAGGGGTAAACACTACTCATGCTCACCGTCAGCTGTGGAGCGGTTAACGAGATTGTCGAGTCGCTTGTACGTTGCGTCAGACTCGCACTCATGCTCAGATTCCACGGACTGTCCGGGAAACGCTGCGTGTAGTTGATCGTACTGCTCTTCGTGTTCTCCGAATACAGGTTCGGGTTGTAGTAACTGTTGACATTACTGCGGTTATAACCACTCGTTGCAAAGTTCACACTCGCCGAGAAAGTGCAGTACGGATTTGCTTTCGCGTCCTGGCTGTGCGTCCATTGTACGCTGAAGTTTTTCCTCGTTGCGTAGTCCGGCATGCCTTTCTCACTCGTCACGTCGTTGCGGTAGTTGATACTCAGATTGCCCGAGAAATGGTACCGCCACACGTATTTGCTTTTTGCTCGTACCGCCCATGTACCGCGGCTGTAGATATCTCCCGTGACTTCCAGATCCGCATAATCCGAAAGCGCAAAATAGTATCCGAAATTGCTTAGATACAATCCTCTCGAGTAGTCATCGCCGAAAGTCGGCATGATGATTCCGCTGGAGTAGGTGTTTGTGAATGGGAAGAAGCCGAACGGGATCGCTAACGGCAGCGGTACATCGCCCACCACCATATATGCCGGTCCGGTCGCAATATAACTGCCGGGTTTGACTTTCGCTTTGGTCATCTTCAGGTAGAAATGCGGGTGCTCATGGTTGTCGCAAGTCGTGTATTGACCACCGGCCATCATCATCTCATCGCCATCCACTTTCTTCGTCTTGTCGGCGATGATGTACCCCTCGCCTTGCTGCGTCACTACATGGCGGATGTAACCTTTCTGCGTCTTGATGTTATAGGTGATCTCGTTCGTCTCATAACTGTCTTTGCCGTCTTTGAAAACAGGCTTGCCTTTCCATTCGTACTCCAGACTGTCGTAAACGCCCCTCGCATAAATGAGACTCGAATCGATATTCATGCGTATGTAATCGGACGTCAGCTCCATCTTCTCGTATTTGAGTTCTCCCTTTCCGTGCAGATAAGCCGTTCCGTTCGCCATCATCACCATCGAGTCCGATGACTGATAGTGTACCGGCGCCGAGAGCGCACTCTTCTTTTTCACCTCCTGCGGCTTGGCTATACTATCCGCTGCTAATGTGTCCCGCGCAACGTATATACTGTCTTCCGCCCACGCCGCTGTGAAGCAGAGTAGGAGGCTCAAAATCCATATATATACACGTACGCGCACTATACCGCAAATTAAAAACGGCTGCAAAGGTACAACTTTTTTTTGACATACGCAAGCGCGCACGTATTTTTCTTGATTTTTTTTTGATTAAATGAAAGAGAATGAATTTGTCTTTTGCTTAAAGATGCATCAAAAAGTATATATACTACGTATATATAGTAAAAGTGGAAAAAATGACAAAATAGGGGGTTCATCCTATGGTGATCCTATGGTCATCTTATGGTGATCCTATGGTTTAAGTCTTATTAGGTGGTGTTTTGGGGGTTGTTCCGGGGTTATATGGGGTTGTTCAGGATATACAGAAGATACACAAAAAGATGTTTTGTTTCTAAAAAATGTACAAAATCTTGCATATATGCAATTTTTTTTGTATCTTTGCACCAAATTTTAAATCTATGACCGTTCAGGAATATATAGCGGCTCATCGTGAGCGATTTATGGAAGAGTGGGGAAGCCTCATTCGGATCCCTTCTGTTAGTTGTCAGGCGGAGCATAAAGCGGATATGCGGCGTTGTGCGGAAAGGTGGAGAGAATTGTTGCTGGAAGCCGGTTGCCAGAAAGCAGAGATATTAGCCCCCCAACCCCCTAAAGAGGGAGGAGAAGCGGGCAATCCGTTCGTGTACGCTGAATATATCTGTCAGCGAAGCGGTCTGTCAGGCGGAGCCGGTCTGTGTTCTGTTAGCGAAGCGGTCTGTATCCCTACCGTACTTGTTTACGCGCACTATGACGTGATGCCGGTGGAGCCGGTGGAGGAATGGAGGACGGATCCGTGGGAGCCGAGTGTGCGTGACGGACGGCTTTATGCGCGTGGAGCGGATGATGACAAAGGACAGGCGATGATTCAGGCGAAGGCGTTTGAGTACATGGTCAAGAGCGGTCAAATGGGATGTAACGTCAAGTTTATTTTTGAAGGCGAGGAAGAGATCGGTTCGCCGTCTCTGGAGGCGTTTTTAGAGGAACATAAGGAACTGCTGAAGGCGGATATTATCCTGGTTTCCGACACGTCGATGATCGGCAAAGAGACACCTTCTATCACCACGGGTCTGCGTGGTCTGGCATATTGGCAGATTGAGGTGGACGGGCCGAACAGAGACCTGCATTCCGGTCATTTCGGCGGCGCGGTCAAGAACCCTGTAAATGCCCTTTGTGAGATGCTCTCGAAGGTGGTGGACGAGCACGGAAAGATCACTATTCCGGGCTTTTACGATGACGTACTGCCGATCCCTGAAGAGGAGCGTAAGATGATTGCGCAGATACCTTTTGACCAGCAGAAATACAACAAGGCGATCGGCGTAGAGGAGGTGTTTGGCGAAGCGGGCTACTCGACGCTTGAGCGCAATAGTTGCCGTCCGTCGTTTGACATCTGCGGCATCTGGGGAGGTTATACAGGCGAAGGAAGCAAGACCGTGCTGCCGGGCAAGGCGTTTGCGAAGGTCTCCTGCCGCCTTGTGGCGAACCAAGACCACGAGAAGATCTCGCGCGCGTTTGTGAAATATATGGAGTCGCTTGCGCCGAAGAGTGTGCGGATCAAGGTCACGCCGATGCATGGCGGTCAGGGCTATGTCTGCCCGATAAATATTCCTGCTTATAAAGCGGCGGAGAAGGGCTTTGAGAAAGCGTTCGGCGTCCGTCCGTTGGCTGCTCGCCGCGGAGGATCGATTCCTATTATTGCCGCTTTTGAGCAGATTCTCGGTTGTAAGACCATCCTCATGGGCTTTGGTCTGGAGCAGAACGCCATTCATTCGCCCAACGAGAGTATGGATTTAGAGGTCTGGGAGAAGGGAATTATTGCCGTTTCGGAGTTCTACAAGAATTACAGCGAACATCATTAATAACCATATAATATTCATTATTCATGAAGCGTTCACTTATTTTACTCTTATCCGTGCTTTCCGCACAGTTGTTTTACGCCGCTCTCCGAACCCCGGAAGAAGCCATCTCCATCGCCCAACGTACATCAGCTCTCCGTGCTCCGGCCCGTCAAGGAAGTACTCCGGTCCCGTGTGAGATTATCAGCCGCTCCGATGCGTGGTATGCAATCAACGCGGGTAACAGTTTTGTGATCGTCTCGGCGGATGACGAGATGCCGGAAGTGCTGGGATTCAGTCCCAATGGAGCATTGACGGCAGAGAGTATGCCGCCGGCTTTGAAGGCTTGGCTGGAGGACTACAACACGCATCCTGTTTACCTCAGCAAGGCAGAAGATGAATGTGCTCCGTTGGTTCCCTGTCATTGGAACCAAGGTACACCGTTCAATAATATGGTTCCTACTTATGACGGCACGAACCATTGTGTGACCGGCTGTACCGCAACGGCTATGGCGCAAATCATGTACACCCATCGCTATCCTGCACAAGGAACAGGCAGCCATAGTTACGACTGGACTTGTGAGGAAAATCCTGCATATAGCCGGACGCTTTATGCAGATTTTGGCAACACGACCTATAACTGGAATCAGATGCTGGACAGTTATCGCTATTATTCAGACTATACTCCGGAGCAGGCTCAGGAAGTAGCGCAACTCATGTTCCATTGCGGTGTAGCCATCGAAATGGGATATGGAGCCAGCGGCAGTAGCGGAGCGAATGTAATGGTTATGAAAGGGTTGATGAATTACTTCGGTTACGACCATAATATCCGCATCTTGCCCAAATCGATGTACGAAATAGAATACATAGCCGACGAGCTCCGTAATGAACTGCGCGGAGGTCGTCCTGTGTTTGTCAGCGGAAGAGGAGCCGGCGGCGGCCATGCATTCCTGTGCGACGGATTCAGCGCCAACGGCTATTTCCACTTCAACTGGGGCTGGGGCGGTCTTGGTGACGGAGATTATCTGCTCACGGGATTGAATCCTACGGATCAAGGCATAGGCGCCAACGACCTTGGAGATTATAACTCGAATGTCTCATTCTCTATCGGAATACAGCCATCGACGGGCTCCACGGACACTGTCCATCAGATGTCGGTAGCCCAGATAGAGTTGCCGGAGACGCAGGCTGCGCGTTCGGAAACGGTTACTGTAAAACTGGTAACGATCAAGAATGAGGGATTGCATGATTTTAACGGAGAGTACAGCGTCGGAATCCTGTCTCCGACTTCGGACGTGATAGAGGCCGTTGTTTCCGGCACAGCGGGATACTCGTTGCCGGCCAGTTATTACTTCTCCTCTCCTATGCCTTTTTACTGCACTTTCCCGAACACGATCCCCAATGGTACGTACCGTCTGTGCGGTCTGTTCCGATCCAACGGCAATGCACCATGGCAGATCATGCAGGAATCCGGCGGCAAGCATCTGACGACCGTAACCCTCACTTCATCGCAAGTAACCTTCCGGATTCCGGAGCTGGAGTCTCCGATAGAAATGGCGACGGACAGTATTACGTGTTCGCAAATGCAAATATCCCGTAATGGCCAATGGAGTGTAACCGCTCATCGTGTGATGAATGTGGGAGAAGAAGCCTTCTCCGGTCAGTTAGGCGTGTTGCTTCTTGACCCGGCTACGAGTGAAGTGGTGTCTGTGTTAGGAGTCCGTTCTGCGTCGGTGAGCCTGCCGGTGAACAACTATTTTGTTTCGCCGATAACCGTTTCCAATGTATCCGTTCCGGCAAATGTCACGTCCGGTTCGTATCTCCTTGCTTTCGGTCACCACCATGTATATTGCCAATGGAAGCCGCTCCAGTTGGCGTCCGGAAGTACCGGAAAGGCGTTCCTGTCGGTTCAGGTAAGCGACACGCAGATACAAATCTCCGAAGTTGCTACCGGTATAGCTGACGTGGTCACCGATGCGGATCTTCTTCTTGACCCGGAGACGGTTGTCTATACACTCTCCGGTGTCCGGTTAAAAGCGGCAAACGGTTTGCCGTCCGGCGTATATATCCTTGTTCGCAACGGACTTTCCCGTAAAATTGTTATTCCTTAATCTATTACCCTATAAAACATGTTAGAATACGTAAATCGAAAGGATTCCGATTGTTATAAATGGGATTCGGAATGTGCGGAGGGCTGTCTGCCCTTGTGGATTGCAGATATGGATTTCGCGGCAGCCAAGCCTATCCGCGAAGCCATGCAGCGGCGTTTGGATCACGGGGTGTTTGGTTATTCCATCGTTCCGCAAGCCAATTATGACGCGGTAGCTCATTGGTTCAGCCGGAGACACGGATGGAAAGGAATCAACCGCGACAATCTCCTTTATGCGACGGCGGTTGTACCGGCTATCTCCGCGATTTTTGCAGCTTTGCAGGCGAGAAAGAAAGATGAGAAGAAATGTTGCGAGAAACTGCGTGTGTTGACTTTCACACCGGCGTATAACTGCTTCTTCTCTTGTATAGAAAACATGGGCTGCGAGCTCGTTCCTTCGCCATTAGTGCTGCGTGATAACCGCTTTGAGATCGACTGGGAGGATGTGGCACAGAAGGCGCAGCACGCAGATGTCTTCCTGCTTTGTAACCCTCATAACCCCACGGGGCGCGTGTGGACGAAAGAGGAGTTGGAGCGTCTGGCGGCAATCATGCGCCGTGAGCATTTGTTCGTTCTCTCCGACGAGATCCATTGTGAGTTTGCTTTCCCGGGGCATCAATATACACCATTTGCGACAATCGTCATTGATGATACGGATTTCTGCGTGTGCACGTCGGCTTCGAAGGCGTTTAATATCGCCGGACTCTTGTGCGCGAATATCTATGTACCGAACAAACAACTCTTCGAGCAGATCAACCACGCGCTGGAGATTCACGAAGTGAACGGACTCAATCCGTTTGGTTTGGTAGCGCAAGTAGCGGCGTATAACGAGTCGGAGAAATGGCTCGATGAGCTGAACGAATATGTCTATGGCAATTATTGTTACCTGCGCGATTTTCTGCATGAGGAACTGCCGCAGTTGCTTATTCACGAGACCGAAGGAACGTACTTGGCTTGGGTGAATATAGCGGCTTTGGGCATGCCGGCAGAGCAGTTCTGCTGCCGTCTGGCGAAAGAGGCGCACGTCCTCTTCAATCCGTCGGAGATGTACGGCGGCGAACATTATGTTCGCATCAATCTGGCGACTTCCCGTGAGGTTCTGTCCGAAGCCATGAACAGACTCAAGAAATTTATTGCTGAATTATGAAAATAGCTATCATCGGCGTCGGGAGTGTGGGAACGAATCTTCACCATGCTTTTGCGCTCAAAGGTGTCCGGACGGAACTCGTTCATGCACGGCCTCTGACGGATGAAAAGACCTCAGAAGAAGCGATAAAACAACTGCCGACGGCGGATGTCTATATTTATACGGTGGCGGATCATGCCCTGCGGGAAGTGGTGGCGGTTGTTCATGCGCCGAAAGCGCTTCATCTGCACACTTCCGGAACAATGCCTATTGAGGTCTTTGGAGAGGATAAGCCTCACGCGGGTGTGTTTTATTTCCTGCAGTCTTTCAGCCGGACGAAGCTGATAGACGAGTGGAGTAGTATTCCTTGTTTTATCGAGGGAAAGAACATCGATGACATAGCGGCTATTTACTCTTTGGCGCAGGTGTTGACGAGCCGTATTTACGAAGCGAACCAGCACGACCGCGAGCGTTTGCACATTGCCGGAGTGTTCTCCAATAACTATACGAACCTCATGTACCGCATTGCAGCGGAGATCTTACAAGACACGCATATCCCGTTTGAGGCGCTCCTTCCGCTGATTGATAACACGGCGGCGAAAGTGCATTTCATGGCTCCTAAGGATGCGCAGACAGGCCCCGCGCAGCGCGGAGACCAGGCGGTCATGAACCATCAATGGGAGATACTCAAGGCTACACCTTATGCTGAATTGTATCGAGCGCTCGCAGCGTTAATCGGGAAAGGGCGAAGTCATCAAGATCGTCCCAACGGATAAGAATAGTGCCGGGTATCTCCGGCATTTTTTGTACCTTGTGAATAATAAAGCGCGCGTGAATACGCTGGTGCGAGAGGACGTGCGTCAACTCAATATCCCGATATTTCGATATTTCGATATTTCGAGGCTTCTCGGGCGCTTCGCCGACAGATTCCTCGCAGGGAAATTCATAGAGGTGGTACCAGATGTCTTTGGGGTTCTCGCGCTTTTGAATCAGCGTCTTGTCTCCTTGTATATATATGTGGTACGTGAACCATCTGTCGCGCACTTTGGGACGAGGTTTGCGAACGGGCAGTAGGTCCGCCGTCCCGTGCGCGTGTCCCATGCAGATATCCGCTAAGGGGCAAGCCTCACACGCATCGCCCAAGACCGGCGTGCAGTACAGCGCACCAAACTCCATGATTGCGGAGTTGAAAAGTCTGGGATTGTCCCGGTCTAAGAGTTCTTCAATACGCTTGTGGAAGAGTTTCTTGCCTGCGGTTGTGTCAAAGGCTTCGTCTATATCCATGAGCCGTGCTACCACCCGATAGACGTTTCCATCCATCGCCGGGTAAGGAAGATTGTACGCAAAGGAAGCAATCGCGCCGGCGGTGTAGTCGCCTATGCCGGGCAAAGCACGGATCTCCTCAAAAGTATGAGGAAAAGAGTGACTTTCGGCTATCATCTGCGCGGCCTTATGGAGGTTCCGCGCACGGCTGTAATAACCGAGTCCCTGCCATTCCCGCAATACTTCCTCTTCTTTCGCCGCCGCCAGATCTTCTACCTTTGGCCAACGAGCGATGAATCGCAGGTAGTATTCCATCCCTTGCGCCACACGCGTCTGTTGCAAAATGACTTCGCTCAACCATATATAATAAGGGTCCTCCGTCTCACGCCACGGCAAGACACGGCGAGAACTCTCATACCATGCGTATAAACGCTTATATATTAGCGATTTGTCCTGCATTTTGCCCAATTTTTTAATCAAAATATCAAAATCGAGCACAAAAATACAAAAAAATTTGCACATGTCAAAATATTTTAGTAATTTTGCCACGTTTTTCGGATTTTTGAAACGAATAAAGCAAAATACATATATGACTAAAGCACAACTTATTACAGAAATTGCAATCTCTACGGGATTCGATAAGACGACAATCAGTACGATCGTAGAGAGTTATATGAGCCACGTAAAGAAATGTATGTCAAATGGCGAGAATGTGTACCTCCGTGGTTTCGGAACCTTTGAACTGAAGGCTCGTAAGGAGAAAGTGGCTCGCAATATTACCCGCCGTTCTACGGTGATTGTTCCTGCACACAGCGTACCGGTCTTTAAACCAGCCAAGGAGTTCAAGTCGGTCGTTGAGAACGCAAAACCAGCAGGCAAAAGAGCAAGAAAGAAATAACATTATAGTAACAATTTAATTATTAAACAATTATGCCAAACGGAAAGAAGCATAAGAGACACAAGATGTCTACGCATAAACGCAAAAAACGTCTGCGTAAGAATCGTCATAAGCATAAGTAATTGACGATTGCTGTTTCAGCTTTGTGGCGCTAAACTTGCTCTGGTGTGAGTGAGTTTGCCACAAGGCTTTTTTATTTATTTTTTAATCCTTTCAAGTATGAAAAGTGAATTGATTGTGGACGTACAGCCGCAAGAGATCGCTATTGCGCTGACAGAGGATGACCGCCTGCAGGAGGTGAACCGTGAGAAACGGAATCAGGATAACTTCGCTGTGGGGAATATCTACTACGGTAGAGTGAAAAAGGTCATGCCGGCGCTCAATGCCGTCTTCGTGGATGTGGGTCATGAGAAAGAAGCTTTTCTGCACTATTTGGACTTAGGTTCTCAGTTTCGTACGTTGCAAACGTTCGTCACCAAAGCTGTTTCCGACCGCCGCAAGATGCCGATTGTCACAAAGACGCAACGGCAACCGGAAGTAGGCAAAGAAGGACAAATAGCGGATGTACTCAAAGTAGGCGATACACTGCTGGTTCAGGTCTCCAAGGAGCCCATTAACACCAAGGGACCGCGTCTGACCGCAGAGATCTCTATCGCCGGACGGAATATCGTCCTCATCCCCTTTGCCGACGGCGTAATGGTGTCGCAGAAGATTAAACGCGAGGCAGAACGCCAGCGTTTGAAACAACTATTGCTCTCGATCAAGCCTGCGGGCTTCGGAATCATCGTCCGCACGGTAGCGGAGGATAAGAGAGCAGCCGAACTGGATAGTGAGTTGCGATTGTTAATGGAGAGATGGCAACAGACCATCAAATCTCTCCAGCAGAAAGAACCCGTAAGCCTTGTCAGTGAAGAGATGGGTCGTACCCTCGGTATCATCCGAGACGTACTCAGCCCGGATTTCACATCTATTCAAGTTAACGACAAGGACATCTACGAGGACGTGCGCAATTATCTGGAGCTGATTGCTCCCGAGAGCGCGAAGATCGTCAAACTCTACAAAGGCGAACAACCTATCTTCGACCATTTCGACATTACCCGCCAGATGAAGACGGGGCTCGGCAGAACGGTCGGTTTTAAGCATGGGGGCTACCTCATCATTGATAAGACCGAAGCACTGTTCTCCATTGATGTCAACTCCGGCAGCAAGAAGATCTATGAGGACCAAGAGGAGAATGCGTACCAGTTTAACATGCTGGCAGCGGATGAGTTGGTTCACCAACTGCGACTCCGCGATATAGGAGGCATCATCATCGTCGATTTCATCGACATGGACTCCAAGGAGCACCAGCAGCAACTCTACGACTACGTACGCAAACTGATGGACCGCGACCGCGCGAAACACAACGTCCTGCCGCTGAGCAAGTTCGGACTCATGCAGATCACGCGCCAACGCGTCCGTCCTGCCGTGGAGATGCCTGTTGAAGAGGTTTGTCCGACCTGTATGGGAAAAGGAAAAATCCAGGCCTCTCTCCTGTTTACGGATAAGATTGCCGAAGAATGCGAACAAGAGTACGAGAAGCATGGCAGAGGTCTGAAGTTACATCTTCATCCCTTTATCTATGCTTATGTCACGAAAGGGTGGTGGAAATCCTTGGCCTTCCAGTGGCGTACCAAATACGGCATCAAGGTCGTGGAAAATCAATCGCTCGGAATGCTCGAGACGCGATTTATTGCAGAAAAGTAAGAAAAAAGCCCGCAACGCTGCGGGCTTTTCTGTTTTTATTCCTCTATCTCTTCTACTTCGGCTCCCGGGATGTAGCGTTTGAGCACTCGCGCTACGCCGGTGGTCCAGGAGTTGATGGAATCGCTGTCCATCTGCAGGCCGCTGATCATGTGTACCACTTGGTCGATCGGCATGCCGTACCGCAACACGCCGGAGATGAGTTTGGCATAATTCCAGAACTCGCGGTCGAACTTATAACTGAGTCCTTCGACGGTCGTTTTGAAGCCGCGCGTGTTGACAAACTGGAAATCATACCGGTGGTGGCCGTCTTCTTTGGGCACCTTGATAATCTTCCCTTTTGTCACGGATTTGGGCAAGGCGATACCCATCTCATCGTCCGCCAGACCGGTGAAGATCTCGTACGGATGACCGTCTTTCAGACCCACGAAAGCGATCCATTTGTCTTTCTGGTTCTGGAACCGCACGACGTCGCATTCCAGTTCTGTAGGGCGCTTCAAGGGCGCAGATTCGATTTGTTCCATATTATAATACTGTGATTTTTGCAGAGCAAGAGGTCTCGCCGTGCGGGTTCTTCTGTTGGTACTGTACGCCGTCTTCTGTGACGAGATAGAGTGTCTGCAGCTCCTCGCCCAGCATGGCTTCCTTCTGATAATTGATGTCGAGGCGCACTTTCTTGCCGTAATACGCCGGCAGATAGGCATCGGTCATCGCCTGCAGGTATCGGCACGAGTTGCAATGCCCGTTGTAGTCGATGTCCGAATAAACGACTTTATGCGGCACGCAGCCTGTCGGTTCGGGGATAGTGGTCATGCGGATTCGGTTCATCTCAATCACCTCACCATCCACGCAGCCCTCAAACATCGGGTCATCGAAGATATTCACGATCTCGCGTTTCTCCAGATCCAGTACTGCCCACACGGACTTGCATTGCCCGATGAGTTTATCGCCGCTGAATATCCGGAAGTCACGTGTGCTCAGCATGTGTGCGTTGCTCTCGATCCATGTCTCAAAACGTACCTTCTCGCAATGCGTCGGCAGTTCGTACATCTCTACGGAGAGCCGCGTCAGGATCCATGTCAGCCCTTTCGGGTGGAGGTTAGCGATGCCGAATCCCAACTCATCTGCAACCGTTCCCGCTACTTCCAGCAGGTAGTTCTCGAGGTTAAACAGACGCAGTTTCTTCTCGCCGTCCACCTCCTGGTACTTAATCTCGTATTCGTAATTATATTTCATTCTCTTTCGTTATTCCGTAATTACGTAATCCCGTTATTTCGTTATTCTTTCAGCCATCTATCCAGCCAGCCGCGGAACTCACGTTGCCAGAGGATGCCGTTCTGCGGTTTGAGGACCCAGTGGTTCTCGTCCGGGAAAATCAGCAGCTCTGCCGGCACGCCGCGCATCTTGGCGGCATCGAACGCTGCCATGGCTTGGTTGGCGAGAATGCGGTAGTCCTTCTCACCGTGGATACAGAGAATCGGCGTGTCCCATTTATCGACGAACTTGTGAGGACTGTTTTCAAACGTGCGCTGCGCAATCTTATTGTCTTTGTCCCAATAAGCGCCGCCC
Source organism: uncultured Bacteroidales bacterium (assembly GCA_900316845.1). Taxonomy (GTDB): domain Bacteria; phylum Bacteroidota; class Bacteroidia; order Bacteroidales; family Paludibacteraceae; genus Colicola. The sequence continues at coordinate 40,019 of ONEG01000002.1, read as the reverse complement.
ATATCCCAGTTGGCGAACCATTTCTCTTCGGTCTCAAGGTATTGCATCTCCAGATTGAAGATGCCGTCGTGCGCGATGAAGGCTTTGAATCGTCCGTCGTGGTGTCCTGCGATCCAATACACGCTGAATCCGCCGAACGACGCACCCACGCATCCTAAATGCTCTTTATCGACGTACGGCTCCGTGCAGAACTCGTCAATCGCTGTGAAGTAATCCTTCATGCACTGGCCTCCGTAGTCGCCGGAGATCTCTTCGTTCCACTCCTTGCCGAATCCCGGCAGACCGCGGCGGTTCGGTGCCACGATGATGTAATCGCCCGCACTCATCATCATAAAGTTCCAACGGAACGACCAGAACTGGCTTACGGGGCTTTGCGGACCGCCCTCGCAGTACAGAATCGTCGGGTATTTCTTGCTCGGATCGAAATGCGGCGGGTAGATGATCCAAGTCAGCATGTCTTTGCCGTCCGTCGTCTTCTGCCATCTGGGAACAACTGTCGAGCGCTCGATCTGGTCATAAATATTGTCGTTCTCGTGGGTCAACTGCTCCAGCGCGCCCTCTTTGCGGATGTCGAGGTGGTAGATCTCGTTCGCCTGACGCATCGAGTGACCTAAGATATACGCCTGATAATCCGCTACGTCACCCAGACCGAGGTCGTGCTGGCCTTCCGTCAGCTTGCTTGTCCATCCGTCCAGCGTCACGCGGTAGAGTTGTACGGTCGCCTGTTTGCAAGCGGTGAAGACGAGCGAAGTGTCGTCCAGCCATTTGTATTCATCGACGTTGGTGTCCATGACGCGGCTGAGGAAGCGTTTCTCGCCCGTCTCCATATTCATCGCCATGAGGCGGTTTTCGTCGCTCTCATAGCCGTCGCGCTCCATGGACTGCCAAGCGATCCATTTGCCGTCCGGCGAATAAGAAGGATTCGTGTCGTAGCCCTTGTTGTCGGAGGTGATATTCTTGTGCGCACGCGTACGTATATCAAATAGGTATATATCGCTGTTGGTCGAAATGGCGTAGTCGAGTCCCGTTTTCTTGCGGCAGGTATAAGCGATCTCCTCGTTGTTCGGGTTCCATGCCAACTGCTCGATGCCGCCGAAAGGCTTCATCGGGCTCTCAAAAGCCGTTCCTTCGAGGATATTGAATCCTTCGCCTAACTTGGCGGATTTCATCCGCTCGCCCTCGCCGTAGTACTCGGTCTGCAGCTCATAGACAAACGGCTGCGGAGCTGTCTCCGTCCATTCGTCCCAGTGTTTGTACATCAGATCCTCGTGCATGTGACCCGTTGCCAGAGGCAGATCAGGATACTTGTCCGCGGTCGTCGGAACGGTCTTCACCTGCTTGACGAGGATGATCTTATCGCGCATCGGGGAGAGTAGGAAGCCCTCAATGTCATTTGTGCCCTCGACCTCCACTTCCTCTTTGTCGCGGCGGATGTAGAGTTTGCCGCCTTTGAGGTATGCTAACGCGCCGCTGTTACCAAACCACGCCGGCTCAGAACCTACAAACTCATCAACGACCTGCATGTTCTCGAACGGGTTGCAAATCCGGATCCAGGTCGTACTACGGTTCTCTTCTACGGAATAATAGCTCACGGTGTACGCGAGCAGACCAGTCTCAATGTCGCTTTTCACACTACCGATGCGACCCATCGCCCATAATCCTTCCGGCGTCAGACGACCGCCTTCAATCGTAATCTGAGGTTTCGTAATGGGAGCCTTCTCTTCTTCTGCTTTTTGGCAACTTGCGCCAACTAACGCCATCAATGCCATACTGAAAATTGCTAATTTCTTCATTGTTGTTAAGAAAATTTGTGCAAAATTAGTGAAAAATTTCTTTTTATGCAAATAAATGCGATTATTTCTCACTAAATTTTGCATATCTGCAATTTTTTTAGTAATTTTGTGCCAAAATTTTTTGTACGTATGAAGATTCAGTTCTTAGGCGCTACTCGCGAAGTAACGGGCAGTAAACATCTGATTACTACCGATTCGGGACATACCATTCTTTTGGATTGCGGTATGTACCAAGGTAAAGGAATGGAGACCGATGCAGCCAACCGCGATCTGGGATTTGATCCCAAGAAACTCGATTGTGTCGTGCTCTCCCATGCGCATATCGATCATTCGGGACTCATCCCGTATATCTATAAGATGGGTTTCCGCGGGGATATATACTGCACGCCGGCAACGCGCGATCTCTGTGCACTCATGCTTGCCGACACGGCTTTTATTCAGGAGCAGGATGTTCGTACGTATAACAAGAAGATCGATCGCCAACACCCGCATAAGGAGAAGGGCAAGACCTATAAGATTGAACCTCTGTACTCCCAGCGTGAAGTGGAGCAGGTGATGCGGCATTTTGTGACGTATAGTTACGACCGCCGTTTCCGTTTGTTTGACGACGTGTTGCTGACTTTCACCAACTCCGGTCACATGCTCGGCGGTGCCATCTGCTCGCTGGAGATATATGAAGAAAGCCGTTGGAAACGCTTGGCTTACACCGGTGACATCGGCCGTAAACACTGTCATATTCTGCCTTCGCCGCAACTCTTCCCGCAATGCGATTACCTCATCTGCGAATCGACCTATGGCGACCGTCTGCATGAGGAAGAAGAAGTGACAGAGGAGCAACTCTTAGGCGTCGTTGAGGATACCTGCGTCTATCGCAAGGGCCAGCTGCTGATCCCCTCTTTCTCGGTCGGCAGAACCCAGGAGATCGTCTATGTCCTCAACAAACTCTATAACGACGGCCGTCTGCCGCAAATCCCCGTCTATGTGGACTCGCCGATGAGTACCAACGCGACCCAGATCTTCCGTATGTACCCCGAGGAACTGAGCGAAGAGGTGCATGACACACTCCGTTTTGACTCCGATCCCTTTGGTTTCAACACCCTGCGGTACATCACCGACATCCGCGAGTCGAAAGCGCTCAACCACAAGGACGAACCCTGTATCATCATCTCCGCTTCGGGGATGTTGGAAGCCGGACGCATCAAACACCATGTGGCGAACCATATCTCCGACCCGCGGTGTACGATTCTTATCGTCGGTTATTGCGAACCCACCACCCTTGGCGCACGTATTCAGCAACCGGGCTTACAGTGGATCTCTATCTTCGGTCTCGACCGCAAGATCAAAGCGCAGATCACGAAGATTGAAGGCTTCTCCGGCCATGGCGATTACCAAGAGATGATTGATTACCTCACGCGCTCCCTCACGGTCGATCAAGTCCAGCGGACGTTTATTGTTCACGGCGAAGAAACCGCCGCAGAGACGTATAAAGCCCACCTCGAAGAGGCAGGCTTTAAGCATGTGAACATCCCTATCAAAGGGGAAATTGTTGAATTGTAGTCGGGTAGGCGAGATTCGAACTCACGACCTCCTGCTCCCAAAGCAGGCATTCTAACCGGGCTGAACTACTACCCGCTCGGCTTCGCAGAGCGGGTAGTAAATCGTTCGAGCGAAGCGAGATAAGAACTACTACCGAGCCCAGGCTTATCCGAAAAGCGGGTGCAAAGGTACTGCTTTTTTTTGAATTGACCAAATATTTTGGCAAAAAAGTGAAATATAAAGCGATTTTTATCGATATTGACGATACAATTCTCGACTACGTCCCTTGTTGTCGGGAAGCTTTTGATGCAGCTCTGCCGGAACACCCGGAGCATTTCCGGCTCTTCTTCGACATCGCCGGGCGGCTCTTCTCCGAAGCCAAGCATGGCAAATATACGATTGCGGAAGTGATGGACCTCTATCCGAAGGAGTTTATTGCGGCAATCGGCTATCCGGAGTCGGCGGTAGAACCCTTTACGCACGCTTTTCGTGCGGCATGGGGAAATACCCACACCTTAGTGCCTGAAGCCAAAGAGATGTTAGATACGCTGCGGGATAAAGGCTATCGGCTCTTTGCGGCATCAAACAGTTTCGGTCATTTGCAACGCAACCGTCTCGAGCGGGCAGGGGTCTTATCGTATTTCGAGGATACGTATATATCCATGGATATAGGCTACGACAAGCCTGACATTCGTTTCTTTGAAGAAGCGCTGCGTCGCTGCGGATTGAAAGCCTCCGAGGTGCTCATGATCGGTGATTCGATGACGACGGATATTGAGGGCGCACGGAAAGCCGGCATCGATGCGCTCTTCTTCGACCGAAGAGGCGGAGCGTCGTTGATGGAACTAATTAAAGAACTATAATAACGTAATCCCAAATAACGAATTATGAACCGGTACACATTAGGAAAAATAGTAAAATTCTTCTTTCATTGGCACTACGACATCCGTGTCACAGGGGAGGATCTGCTGCGCGACAAATCGGTGCATCTGGTTTTGCCGAACCATACGGCGTATGTCGATCCGCTGATTCTTTTCAGCGAGATGTGGTGGCTGCCGATTAGTCCGATGGTGGACGAATTATTCATGCGTAATAAGTTCTACCGGCACATTCTCAACAAAGCTGACGCCATCGAAGTCCCGGATTTGAATAAGAGCGCCATGTCGCGCGAAGAGAGTGTGGCGGAAGCAGAACAACTCAGTCGCATCGCCATCGGCAGCCTTGCAGCAGGCAAACAGCTGTGCTTCTACCCCTCCGGACACGTGAAGACCATCGATAAAGAGATCATCGGAAACCGCCGTATGGCGTATGAAGTCTGCCGGGAACTTCCTGCGGGCGTGCGCGTGATCCTTTGTAGAATGCGCGGGTTGGAAGGCAGTTACTGGTCCAAGCTCAAACCCAAGAAATGGAAACTGCGCCGTACGGTCACTATGCATTTTGAGGACCATACGGACGAATTGAGAGAGTGGGCGCAGACGATGGACAGAAGAACGTTTAACCAACAATTGGAAAACTGGTATAATGACAACTCAGGAAATTGAATTTCGTGCGCAGAAGGCGCAGGACTTGTTCAAACAGGGATTTAACTGCTCGCAGGCAGTGTTTGCTTCTTGTGCGGATCTGTATGGCATCCACGATGAGCAACTGGCATTGCGTTTGGCTGCTTCTTTTGGCGGTGGAACGGGAAGGATGCGCATGACGTGTGGTGCTGCCAACGGCATGTTCATGCTCGCTGGGCTGCATAACGGTTCCGCCACACCGCATGATTCCGAAGGAAAGATGGCGAACTATGCCTTTGTGCAGCAGCTGGCAGGAGAGTTCAAAGCGAAGTATGGAAGCCTTGTTTGCGCGGAATTATTAGGTTTGGCACCGAAGGGATCCACGATGGAATACCTGCCTGCGGAGGCTCTCCGCCCCAAACCTGAAGAGCGCACGCAGCAGTATTACGAGAAAAGACCTTGCGTGGAAATGATTGCCGAAGCTGTAAGAATCTTCCTATCTTCAACACAGGATTAACACAGGATTAACACAGGATTGAAGGGAAACTAACCTGACAAAAAAATAACATATATGCAATATTTTTTAGCAATCATCGGCGGCGGCCCGGCGGGTTATACGGCTGCTGAAAAAGCTTCAAAGGCAGGCAAAGATGTGGTGCTCTTTGAGCAGAATGCGCTTGGCGGCACGTGTCTGAATGTGGGATGTATTCCTACCAAATCGCTGCTTTACGGCGCGAAGCAGTATTTTAATGCGACCCACGCGCAGAAATACGGTGTGACGGCAGCCCAGGTGGCGTTTGATTTTGGCGCCATGCAGAAACGCAAGACCATCGTCGTGCGTAAACTCGTTGCGGGTATCAAGCAGCGGTTGAATAATGAGCATTGTACGGTGGTGAACGGCAAAGCCGTTGTTATCAGCCGTCAGGATTCAGTGGTTAGTATCGAGTGTAACGGCGAGACGTACGAGGCAGAGAACCTCATGATTTGTACGGGTTCGACGAATTTTGTGCCGCCGATTCCGGGTATCAAGGACAATCCTGCCGTTTGGGATTCGACGGACGCACTCGCAGCGGCTGAACTGCCGAAATCCATCATCATCGTCGGTGGCGGCGTCATCGGTATGGAGTTTGCTACGCTCTATCATGAACTCGGTGTGCCCGTGACGGTTATCGAAGCCATGCCTACTATCCTGCCGAATCTCGATCCCGAAGTGGTACAGATCCTGCTCGATAAATACCGCAAAGCCGGCATCAATATCCTCACGAACACGAAAGTGGAGTCGCTGGACGGCGGCAAAGTGACGGCTAACGGCGAGGTTTATGAGGCGGAGAGAGTGCTGGTAAGCGTAGGTCGTCGGGCTAATCTGCAAGGTCTCGAAGCGCTCAATGAACTTGAGTTGGAGCGCGGAGCGATCAAGATCGATGAGTTCTGCAAGACCAACCTGCCGAACGTCTATGCCTGCGGCGATGTCACGGGAAAGATCATGCTCGCGCATGTCGCTTCGCGTCAAGCCGAAGTGGCAGTAGGACGCATGTTGAAGGAGATCCCGCTGCAACGTATCGCGTATAATGCTATACCTTCGGTCGTTTATACGAATCCCGAGATCGCGTCCGTAGGCATCACGGAAGCACAGGCGGAGTCGATGTCCATCCCCGTGGAGGTAAAGAAACTGCCGATGACTTTTAGCGGTCGCTTCATGGCAGAGAACGAAGGCGAAACGGGTCTTTGCAAGATGATTGTCGATGCCAAGAACCACTCCGTTCTCGGCGTACATTGTATCGGCAATCCGTGCTCAGAATTCATTTCCGCAGCCTCTTTTGCCGTCCGCAACGGGTACACGGTGCCGGAAATGCAGCAAGTGGTCTTCCCGCACCCCACAGTTAGTGAGATTTTGCACGAGATTTTGTAAAAAATCCCTCGCAACGCAGCGAAAAAGCAAAAAACGGCAGATTTTTAAAAGAATTTGCCGTTTTTATTTGCATATATGCAAAAAATGCACTATCTTTGTACGTTTTTTGATTTTTACACGTATATACATGCATTTACATACCATAAAATTTAACATGAAAACACATATTTTTACCTTCCTTGCGCTCTTTCTGTGCGCAAGTATTGCGTGGGCAGATGTCGATTCTTCTACCGACTTAAAGACGTATTATGCTTCTGCAAATACCACCTCCGGCAATCAACTTCGTCTGGCTCTGCAGAATATTATTGATGGTCATACGGTTGTTTCCTATGGCGATTTGGGAACAATCATGCAGTATTCCGATACGGAAGGAGCGGATGGCCGGCACGTGGTGGATATCTACACCGATTGTAACTTCACCTGTTCCGGTCCTGTTACTTGGAAGAGCTCCGGAGATGTCGGTGCGGGAATGAACCGTGAGCACACGGTGCCGCAGAGTTGGTTTGATAAGAAGTCGCCGATGGTCTCGGACGCTTTTCATATCTATCCTACGGATTGTAAAGCCAATAACAACCGCTCGTCGTACCTGTATGGCGAGTTCTCGGGCGCAGGCACATCGTATTCGACTTCCAAATGCCGCGAGACAGGCAAACTCAGTACCGGTACTTCCAATACTATCGCTTCCTATTCCTATAAGGGTCAGACCTATGCGCCGACGGCTACGCATTCCGGCAAGGTCTATGAGCCGGATGATGAGTATAAAGGCGATCTGGCGCGTTCGTATTTCTATATGGCTACGCGCTATGCAGACGTCTGTGCCAACTGGTCCGGCGGAGCTTTTGGTTCGGCGAGAAACGGATTGAATACTTATACGGCGGAGCTGATGCTCAAATGGCATCGCCTGGATCCGGTCTCTGAGAAGGAACTGATCCGCAACGAGGTCATCTATGGGAATACTACTTATAATAAGAGCAGTAAGAAGCAGCGCAACCGGAATCCGTTTATCGACTACCCGGAGCTGGTGGAGTATATATGGGGCGATATGCAGGGTGTGTCGGTTTCGATCGATGCCCTTGATTCGCCGTATGCCAATGAGGCGCCTGCGACCGCGTTTGAGCAGGTTTCGGCTACCGAGCGCGCGCAGAAGATACTTATCAACGGACAATTGTATATCCTTGTCGGCGAGCAGATGTATAACCTGCAAGGGCAGCGAATTCAATAAACCACAATCATGAAAAAACACATTCTCTCATTATTCATTGCGGTCTTCGTCTTTGGCGGATTAACGCAGGCGAATGTCGTTACCGGGCAGGCCGCTATCCCGGATGGGTACTATAGTGGCGTGGACGGTAAGTCGTCCGCTGAGTCGATTCTCGATGCGCTCTTTGCGAAAATCAAAGACCATACGGTCATTGCCTATGGCGCGCTTGAGGATTATTATGAGCAGACGGATTTCTATTCCGACACCGTGTGGGATATGTATTCCACTTGTCGCTTCACGATGGACGATGCGAATGGCGCACAGAATACGGTCTGCGATGCGTGGAATAAGGAGCACTCCATTCCGCAGTCATGGTTTAACAAGGCGTCGCCTATGAAATCCGACCTCTTCCATGTCTATCCCACCGATGCACGTGTCAATAACTTCCGCAGCAACTTGCCGTATGGCGAAGTGGCAGGTGGTAACGGTGCCGGTTTTCCGGATAACTATCAGAACCACGGTCTCGGCAAGAAAGGTTCGAACACTTTCTCCGGCTATACAGGAACGGTCTTTGAGCCGGCAGATGACTACAAGGGCGATTTCGCGCGCACGTATTTCTATATGGTGGCGCGTTACCGCGATAGGGCGCTGAATGCTTCCGAAGGAAACGCGGTCTTTACGTCCAACAAGACGAACCTGACCACTTTTGCCAAGAATCTGTTTTTGAAATGGCATCGTCAGGACCCGGTCTCGCAGAAAGAGATCGACCGCAACCAAGCGGTCTATGGCATCCAGCATAACCGTAATCCTTTCATCGATTACCCGGAACTCGCAGAGTATATCTGGGGTAACAGAGTAGGGCAGACCGTTGTTCTGGCTTCCATGACGCCGACATGCGAAGGCGGTGGAGGTGGAGTAGTGCCGGTTCAGACCGTTAAGCATGGCGTGACCTGGTCGGTCAACGGCGAAGAGATGCAGACCGATTCCGTTCAGGAGAACCGGAAACCGGCGTCCCTGCCGGATGAACCTGCTTCGTGTTCGGAGGAGAGCCCTGTCTTCATCGGTTGGACCACCGCGCCTGTCGAGGGCACGCAGGACGATGCGCCGGCGGTCATCTATAAGGCGCTCGCGGACTTCCCGGCGGTAACGGCTGACGTGACTTATTATGCAGTCTTTGCGCAAGCGGTGATGAGCGAAGTGTCACTCCCGACGACGTATTTCTACGACAAGGATAACACCGATGGATGGACCAATAACGCTCCGTGGAAGAACTCCTACTGGTTGCTTGAATCCGGTACGTCTATCGTCTCGCCGCAGATTGATCTGGCGCAACTCGATTCGATCGTCGTGAAGATGCGTACCTACGGCGGCACGCAAAACGACCAGCTGGATATATACGAGGCGGATGGCAAACTGGTTTCCTTGACGGCGGCTAAGGGTTCGGCGATGACCGAATATGTATGGGTCAACAACCTCTACATCGCCGGCATCTCCACGCTTACTTTCTCTTCCAACTATGGTTCTGGCAAGGGTATCGGCATCCAGTCGATCAAGATCAAAGCCGGTAGTGCGAGTGAGATCTACGTCCGTTACATCACTTCTTGCGGAGGGGCTAAGGAAGCTATCCAAACTTCCGTAACGACGCCTCGTGCCACCAAGATCTTCCGCAACGGACAATTGTATATCCTCGTCGGCGAAGAGATGTATAACAGCCTCGGCCAAAAAGTAAAATAGAATACAGAATACAGAATACAGAATACAGACCTGATTACAATCGGCTATGCATAACTTTAGGAATATGCAAATATGGAAAGATGCGATGGATTTAGCGCAGGAAGTCTATGAGATAACCGAAAATCTCCCTAAAAAAGAGACGTATGGGATCATCTCCCAAATGACGCGCGCTGCTGTTTCCGTACCTTCCAATATCGCAGAAGGTTCTGGTCGTACAGACAAAGATTTCTCGCATTTCTTGTCCATAGCTATAGGTTCTCTGTTTGAGTTAAATACTCAGATTATGTTATCTGAACGAATAGGTTATATAGATAATAATCAATCTGTTAGATTGCAAACCAAAGTAGATAAGTTACAGATGATGATTACGGGGTTTCAGCGTCATTTAGACGAAGGAAATTCCCCGGTAGTAGCATGACTCGCTAAATCATAATCGGTCTGTACTCTGTCAGCGCAGCGGTCTGTACTCTGTCAGTGAGTGAAACGAACGATCTAAAATATAAACAAAGTTTAATTTTTTTAAATCATGGCAGACAACAAAGTAAACATGTTAGCGGATTTTGCTCCGGTCTCCACGCAAGTGTGGAAGGACAAGATCATCGCTGACTTGAAAGGTGCCGACTTCGACAAGAAGTTGGTATGGCGCACGCCGGAAGGATTCAACGTGCAGCCGTTCTACCGCCGTGAGGACCTCAAAGGCCTGAAGACCACCGTCTCTGCGCCCGGTCAGTTCCCCTACGTCCGCGGTACGCGTACAAACAACGAATGGGCTATCCGCCAGAACATCTGCGCGTGCAAGAACGCACGCAAGGCCAATGCGAAGGCGCTGGAGGTGCTCAACAAAGGTATCACGTCCCTCGGTTTCTGTCTCGACAAAGACAAACTGACGTACAACTTCATCAAAACGCTCCTCAACGGCGTGTATGCACCGGCAGTAGCTATCAACTTCTCCATCTGCGCTTGCGCAGCGCCGAAGCTGGCGAACATCCTCGTGCGTTACTACGGCCGTATGGGTTATGACACCAAGGGTCTTATCGGTTCGATCAACGTCGATCCGATCAAGAACATGCTCCTCAAGGGCAAAGCCCTGACCCGTGAGCAGGTATCTCAGAAGATCGCGGAGACCGTCAAAGCAGCCAAGTCGCTGCCGGGTTACCGCGTAGTAGGCGTCAACAGCGTCATCCTCAATAACTCCGGCGCTTATGCGGCTCAGGAGTTGGCTTACGCACTCGCTTGGGGTGCCGAGTACATGACGATGATGACCGAGGCAGGTATCCCGAACTATCGTGCAGCCAACGCTATCCGTTTCAATATGGGTATCGGCGGTAACTATTTCATGGAGATTGCCAAGTTCCGCGCTGGTCGTCTGCTGTGGGCAAAGATTGTTGAGGCATACAAAGACCCGATCTTCACCACCGCACTCCGCAACGCTGCTAAGATGAACGTCAGCGCAGAAACGAGCCGTTTCAACATGACTATTTTTGATGCGTATGTGAACCTCCTCCGCACGCAGACCGAGACGATGTCTGCAGCCCTTGCAGGCGTGGATGAGATCACCGTTACGCCGTTCGACATCACCTACGAGCGTCCGACGGATTTCTCCGAGCGTATCGCGCGTAACCAGCAGTTACTGCTCAAGGAAGAGGCACACTTCGATAAGGTCGTTGACCCCGCAGCGGGTTCGTATTACCTCGAGAACCTGACGGCTTCCATCGCTGCCGAGGCATGGAAGCAGTTCCTCGACATCCAGGAGCGCGGCGGTATGTACCAGCTCGTTTCCGAAGGCAAGGTACAAGAGCACATGGCAGCTAACCTCAAGGCACGTCTCGCCGACGTCGCTAAACGCAAAGAGGTACTCCTTGGCTCGAACCAGTTCCCGAACTTCACCGAGAAAGCAGGCAAGAAGATCAAAGCCGATGCCGGTGCTTGCAGTAGCATTTGTACGTGCAAGACGGATAAGAAACAGGCTGCTTGCGGTTGCGGTAGTTCTTGCGAGCCGCAGATTGCTACGCTTCCGGTTGCGCGAGCAGCGGAAGAGTTTGAACAGCTGCGTTTAGAGACCGAAGCCGCTAAGAAACAGCCGGTTGCCTTCATGCTCACCATCGGTAACCTCGCTATGCGTATCGCGCGTGCGCAGTTCAGTTGTAACTTCCTCGCGTGTGCAGGATACAAGGTCATCGACAACAACGGTTTTGCTACCATCGCCGAAGGAATCAAGGCAGCCCGCAAGGCGAAAGCGGACATCATCGTCCTCTGTTCGTCGGACGACGAGTACGCCGACCTCGCGCCGAAGGCATGGAAGAAGCTGCAGGGCAAAAAAGAGCTCTTCATCGTTGCCGGTGCGCCGGCTTGCATGGAGGACCTCCAGAAGCTCGGCATCACCAACTTCATCCACGTCCGTTGCAACGTCCTCGAGACCCTCAAAGCCCTTAATGCACAGTTACTGAAGAAATAAATTTTGAATACAGAATACAGACCGTTTCACTGACAGAATACAGACCTATTATGCATAACTTCAGAAACATGCAAATATGGAAAGACGCGATGGATTTAGCACAAGACATTTACGAGATAACTGAGAATCTTCCTAAAAAGGAGACGTATGGAATTATTTCACAAATGACACGTGCCGCTGTTTCAGTTCCGTCCAACATTGCAGAAGGTTCTGGCCGTACGGACAAAGATTTCTCGCATTTCTTGTCTATCGCGATAGGTTCTTTGTTTGAGTTAAATACTCAAATTATGTTATCAGAGCGAATAGGTTATATTGATAATAATCAGTCTGTTAGATTACAAGTAAAAGCGGATAAGTTACAGAAGATGATTACGGGATTCCAGCATCACTTGGATGAGGGGAACTCTCCCGTAGTAGCGTGACTCGCTAAATCATAATCAGTCTGTAATCTGTACTCTGTATTCTGTACTCCAAAAACACATACAATTATGAAACCTGATTTTTCAAAGATTGATATTAAGCAAGTTTCGGCCAGCAAGGTTGTTGGCCCGAACAACGCCGACTGGCAGACGCCGGAGCTCATCGACGTCAAGCCGATCTACACCAAAGAGGACCTGCAGGGCATGGAGCACCTCGACTACGTGTCCGGTATCCCGCCGTTCTTAAGAGGCCCGTATTCCGCGATGTACCCATTAAGACCTTGGACCATCCGTCAGTACGCCGGATTCTCCACCGCTGAGGAGTCTAACGCCTTCTACCGCCGTAACCTCGCATCTGGTCAGAAAGGTCTGTCCGTGGCCTTTGACCTCCCGACCCACCGCGGCTACAACGCCGATAACATGCGCGTCGTAGGTGACGTCGGCAAAGCAGGTGTGTCCATCTGCTCGCTCGAGGATATGAAGGTCCTCTTCGCCGGCATCCCCTTGAATAAGATGTCCGTCTCCATGACCATGAACGGCGCCGTGCTGCCGATCCTCGCGTTCTATATCAACGCCGGACTCGAGCAGGGTGCCAAACTCGAGGAGATGGCAGGTACCATCCAGAACGATATCCTCAAGGAGTTCATGGTGCGTAACACCTATATCTACCCGCCTAAGTTCTCCATGAAGATCATCGCCGACATCTTCGAATATACCTCGCAGAACATGCCTAAGTTCAACTCCATCTCCATCTCCGGTTACCACATGCAGGAGGCCGGTGCAACGGCAGATATCGAGTTGGCTTACACGCTCGCCGATGGTATGGAGTACCTCCGCGCAGGTGTCAACGCCGGCATGGATGTCGATACGTTCGCACCGCGTCTGTCCTTCTTCTGGGCCATCGGTATGAACCATTTCATGGAGATTGCCAAGATGCGTGCAGGACGTATGTTGTGGGCGAAGATCGTCAAGTCTTTCGGCGCCAAGAACCCGAAATCCATGGCGCTCCGTACGCACAGCCAGACCTCCGGTTGGTCGCTCACCGAGCAGGACCCGTTCAACAACGTCGGTCGTACCTGTATCGAGGCCATGGGAGCTGCACTTGGTCACACCCAGTCGCTCCACACCAACGCACTCGACGAGGCTATCGCGCTGCCGACGGACTTCTCCGCTCGTATCGCACGTAACACCCAGATCTACATCCAGGAAGAGACCAAGGTCTGCAAGGAGATCGACCCGTGGGGCGGTTCCTACTACGTAGAGACCCTCACGCAGGAACTCATGGAGAAAGCTTGGGCACATATCCAGGAGATTGAGAAACTCGGCGGTATGGCGGCAGCTATCGAGACCGGTATTCCTAAGATGCGTATCGAGGAAGCAGCGGCTCGTACACAGGCGCGTATCGACTCCGGCAAACAGAAGATCATCGGTATCAACGAGTATCGTCTGGAGCACGAAGACCCGATTGATATCCTCGAGATCGATAACACCGCCGTTCGTGAGCAGCAGGTAGCCCGCCTCAACGAACTCCGTGCTAACCGTGACGAGAAAGCCGTGCAGGCTGCGCTCGCTGAGATCACCGAGTCCGTACAGAAATGGGCTGACGGTGGTAAGGGTGAGAACCTCCTCGCGCTCGCTGTCAAAGCAGCCGGTCTCCGCGCTTCGCTCGGCGAGATCTCCGATGCCTGCGAGAAAGTCGTAGGACGTTATAAAGCAACCATCAGAACTATTTCAGGCGTGTACGCTTCAGGTACTAAGAACGACGATAACTTCCAGGAAGCTTGTCGTCTCACGGCAGAGTTTGCCAAGAAAGAAGGTCGTCAACCCCGTATCATGATTGCCAAGATGGGACAGGACGGCCATGATCGTGGCGCCAAAGTGGTAGCCACCGGTTATGCCGATTGCGGCTTTGATGTGGATATGGGACCGTTGTTCCAGACTCCGGCAGAGGCAGCTAAACAGGCGGTGGAGAACGATGTCCACGTATTAGGCGTATCGTCGTTGGCAGCCGGACACAAGACTTTGATTCCGCAGGTCATCGAGGAGCTCAAGAAACTCGGCCGTCCGGATATCATGGTTACTGCCGGTGGTGTCATCCCCGCGCAGGACTATGACTTCCTCTACAAAGCCGGTGTTGCCGCCATCTTCGGCCCCGGTACTCCGGTTGCCTACTCCGCGAAAGTGGTTATGCAACTTTTAATGAACGAGTAATCGTTCATGGGGTCCCCGCAAGTAATCGCATCAGCCATGTATGGCTGATCAAAGAGAGAGCCGCCTTTCCGGGCGGCTCTCTTGTTTTGTCCCGTACGCTACGCAAGGCTCTTTTGGATGTAGCGGATGATGAAGATAACGAAGAGAACCCAGACGGTAGGAGTGATCTGGCGGAGACCTTCTTTGCCTTTGCTGAGCTTCATGAGCACGTACATGATTCTGCAAAGGTACAACAAAAAAATGACATACACAAGGGTGCATGCCATTTTTTTTGAAATCTATGCTGCTTATTGCTCGTCCTCTACGGCTGCCTGGGCGGCGGCGAGGCGTGCGATAGGTACGCGGAACGGGCTGCAGGATGCGTAGTTCATGCCGACACGGGCGCAGAACTTAACGGAGCTTGGCTCACCACCGTGCTCGCCGCAGATACCTGTACGGAGTCCCGGACGAACGGCACGACCTTTCTCTACTGCCATCTTGATCAACTGACCTACGCCGTTCTGATCCAATACCTGGAACGGATCGACTTTGAGGATCTTCTTCTCGAGGTATACAGGGAGGAAGGAAGCGATATCGTCACGGCTGTAACCGAAGGTCATCTGCGTCAGGTCGTTGGTACCGAAGGAGAAGTACTGAGCCTCGGTAGCGATACGGTCTGCGGTCAGCGCGGCACGCGGGATCTCGATCATCGTACCGATCTCGAACTCTACCTCTACGCCGTACTCAGCGAAGACCTCTTTCGCTACGCGCTGGATGATCTCTTTCTGCTGCTTGAGCTCATAGAGGATACCGATGAGCGGCACCATGATCTCCGGCATCGGGTTCTTGCCCTCTTTCTTGAGTTCGCAAGCGGCACCGAGGATAGCGCGGGTCTGCATCGCGGTGATCTCCGGGAAGGTGATACCCAGACGGCAACCACGGTGACCGAGCATCGGGTTGTTCTCTGCCAACTGAGCTACACGGGTCTGGATCTCCTCAACGGAAACGCCCATCTCTTTCGCCATCTGCTCCTGTCCCTTCAGATCATGCGGAACGAACTCGTGCAAAGGCGGGTCGAGCAGACGGATGTTCACAGGCAGGCCGTCCATCGCCTCGAGGATACCCTTGAAGTCTGCCTTCTGATAGGGGAGGAGTTTAGCCAGTGCTTTCTCGCGTCCTGCGCTGTCCTTGGCCAGAATCATTTCACGCATAGCGATGATCTTCTGGTCGTCGAAGAACATGTGCTCGGTACGTGTCAGACCGATACCCTTAGCGCCGAACTGACGAGCTACGCGAGCGTCGTGCGGGGTGTCGGCGTTGGTACGAACCTGCAGTTTGGTATATTTGTCGCAGAGGTCCATGAGGGCCTTGAAATCGCCACTGAGTTCAGCCGCTTTCGTCGGGATCTCACCTGCATAGACCTGACCGGTCGAACCGTTGAGGGAGATATAGTCGCCCTCTTTGTAGGTCACGCCTTCGATCTTCACGGTCTTGGCTTTATAATCCACGAGGATGGCACCTGCGCCGGAGACGCAGCATTTACCCATGCCGCGAGCCACTACGGCAGCGTGGGAGGTCATACCGCCGCGTGCGGTGAGGATACCTTCGGCAGCAGACATACCTGCGAGGTCTTCAGGGCTGGTCTCGATACGAACCATGACTACCTTATGACCGTTCTCGTGCCACTCCTGTGCGTCATCTGCGTGGAAGACGATCTGTCCGCACGCAGCACCCGGAGATGCCGGCAGACCTTGGGTGATGACTTTGGCTTTCTTCAGCGCGTCCTTGTCGAAGACAGGGTGGAGCAGCTCGTCGAGTTTCTGCGGCTCGCAGCGCATGATCGCCTCTTTCTCGGAGATCACACCCTCGCGTACGAGGTCCATGGCGATCTTCACCATCGCGGTACCGGTACGCTTGCCGTTACGGGTCTGGAGGAACCAGAGCTTGCCTTCCTGTACGGTGAACTCCATATCCTGCATGTCGCGGTAGTGGTCCTCGAGCTTCTGCTGGATCTCATTGAGCTCGGCGTAGAGCTTCGGCATGGCTTCCTCCATCGACGGATATTTGGATGCGCGCTCCTCTTCGCTGATGCCCTGGAGTGCTGCCCAACGGCGGCTACCTTCCAGCGTGATTTGCTGCGGAGTACGGATACCGGCTACGACGTCCTCACCTTGTGCGTTCACGAGGTACTCACCGTTGAAGAGGTTCTCTCCGGTAGCGGCATCACGGCTGAAGCAAACGCCGGTAGCGGAGGTCTCGCCCATGTTACCGAAGACCATCGCCATGACGGAGACAGCCGTTCCCCATTCGTCAGGGATACCTTCCATCTTACGATAGAGGATAGCGCGCTCGTTCATCCAGCTGCGGAAGACAGCGCAGATAGCGCCCCAGAGCTGCTCGATAGGATCGTCCGGGAAATCCTTGCCGGTCTGCGCTTTGATAGCGGCTTTGAATCGCTTAACGAGCTCTTTGAGCTCCTCTACGTTCAGGTCCTTGTCCAGCTTGATGCCGCGGATCTCCTTCACCTCCTCGATGATCTTCTCAAACGGGTCGATGTCGGTCTTGTTGACCGGCTTCATGCCCAGCACGACGTCGCCGTACATCTGTACGAAACGGCGGTAGGAGTCATACACGAAGTGGGGGTTGTTGGTCTTGGCTACCATGCCTTCTGCTACGGTATCGTTCAGACCGAGGTTGAGGATGGTATCCATCATACCCGGCATGGATGCGCGTGCACCCGAACGAACGGAGACGAGCAGCGGGTTCTTCGGATCGCCGAACTTGCAGTTCATCAACTCCTCCACGTGTTTCACTGCTGCCTCTACCTCTGCGGTGAGCTCGGCTACGATCTTCTCCTGACCGACCTGGTAGTACTCGTTGCAGACCTCGGTGGTGATGGTGAATCCCGGAGGAACGGGCACGCCGACGAGGTTCATCTCTGCGCAGTTAGCGCCCTTGCCGCCCAGCAGCTCACGCATTTGCGCGTTACCCTCGGCCTTACCGTTACCGAAGGTGTAAACTCTTTTTTTCTTTTCCATTTTAAGATATAATTTTTATTGAATAATGTGTTTCTCACAAAATGCGGTGCAAAGATACAATTTTTTTTTGAATTATGCAAATTTATTTGCACATATGCTAAATTTTTTGTAATTTTGCAGCGAAATTAGAAAAACACAAAATCTAATACATAAAAACACAAATCTATGAGTGATGTAACTACCTTGATGTACGTCGTATTGGCGGCATCGGTTTTAGCGCTCGGATTCGCCTATTATTTCTACCGTTGGATGTTAGGAAAAGAGGAAGGCACCGAGCTGATGAAGAAGATCGCTTCACACGTTCGTAAAGGAGCGATGGCTTATCTCAAACAACAGTACAAAGTAGTGACGATCGTCTTTGTGGTACTGGCGGTTGTCTTTGCCGTAATGGCGTATTTCAACCTGCAGAACGGTATCGTCTGGTTCGCCTTCCTGACGGGCGGTTTCTTCTCGGGCTTGGCGGGATTCTTCGGCATGAAGACGGCGACGTATGCGTCAGCGCGTACGACTAACGCGGCTCGTCAGACGCTGAACGCGGGTCTGCAGGTAGCATTCCGCAGCGGCGCGGTGATGGGTCTGACGGTAGTGGGACTGGCGTTGCTGGACATCTCCGGATGGTTCCTGATCCTGCAGAAGACGGGTCTGCTCGCGCTCGTAGGCGCGGACGCGGACCTTATCACTATCACGACGACGATGCTGACGTTCGGCATGGGTGCCTCGACGCAGGCGCTCTTTGCGCGTGTGGGCGGCGGTATATACACGAAGGCTGCGGACGTAGGTGCCGACCTCGTAGGCAAGACGGAATATAACATCCCGGAGGACGACCCGCGTAACCCTGCGACGATAGCGGATAACGTAGGCGACAACGTAGGTGACGTAGCGGGTATGGGTGCGGACCTGTATGAGAGTTACGCCGGTTCGATCCTTGCGACGATGGCGTTAGGAGCGTCGGCTTTTGCCGGGGCGGCGGTAGAAGGGATGCAGATGAAGGCGGTGTTGGCTCCGTCGCTGATAGCGGCGTGCGGCGTGCTGCTGAGTATCATCGGCATCTATCTGGTAAAGACCAAAGAGGACGCGGGCATGAAAGAGCTGCTGCGGGCGTTGGCGATAGGTACGAACACGTCTGCGGTACTGATAGCGGCGGTGACGTTCGGCATCTTCGCCTGGCTCTTCGGCACGGAGACAAGTCTGTGGTGGCAGGTGGGTCTGTCGGTAGTAGTGGGACTGCTCGCCGGCGTGATCATCGGTCAGAGCACGGAGTACTACACCTCGCAGAGCTATAAGCCTACGCAGAAAGTGAGTGAGAGTTCTCAGACGGGTCCGGCGACGGTGATCATCAGCGGTCTGGGCTTAGGCATGCTCTCAACAGCGGTGCCGGTGATCACGGTAGGGGTAGCGATCATCTTGGCGTACCTCTGTGCGAACGGCTTCCATGTAGAGTTCAGCGCGGCGAACCTGAGTATGGGTCTGTACGGTATCGGCATCGCGGCGGTAGGCATGCTCTCGACCTTGGGAATCACCTTGGCTACGGACGCTTACGGTCCTATCGCCGACAACGCCGGCGGTAACGCGGAGATGAGCGGTCTGCCGGCAGAGGTCAGACAGCGTACGGACGCGCTGGATGCACTGGGCAACACGACAGCAGCGACGGGAAAAGGTTTTGCCATCGGTAGTGCCGCCCTCACGGCGTTGGCGCTCCTGGCATCGTATGTCGAGGAGATCAAGATAGCGCTTATCCGTACAGGCGAAGCGTTGCCGAACGGGGTAGAGGCGGCGAAAGCGACGTTGGTAGATTTCATGGACGCGTATAACGTCAATCTGATGAACCCGATCGTGCTGGTAGGTATCTTCATCGGTTCGATGATGGCGTTCTTGTTCTGTGGTCTAACGATGAACGCGGTAGGCCGTGCGGCGCAGAAGATGGTAGAGGAGGTACGCCGGCAGTTCCGGACGATCAAAGGTATCCTCGAAGGCAAGGCCGATCCGGACTACGCACGGTGCGTAGCTATCTCCACCAAGGGTGCGCAACACGAGATGCTGCTGCCGTCGCTCCTCGCGATCATCGTACCGATCATCACGGGTCTGGTACTGGGCGTAGCAGGCGTGTTAGGTCTGCTCATCGGCGGTCTGGCGACGGGCTTTGTGTTAGCCGTGTTCATGGCGAACGCCGGCGGCGCTTGGGATAACGCGAAGAAATATGTGGAGGAAGGTCATTTCGGCGGCAAGGGCAGCGACTGCCATAAGGCGACCGTCGTCGGCGACACCGTAGGTGACCCGTTCAAAGACACGAGCGGCCCGAGTCTGAATATCCTCATCAAGCTGATGTCGATGGTCAGTATCGTCATGGCGGGACTGACGGTAAGTTGGCACTTGCTATGAGCCGAGGGCGAGGCAGATGAGACCGGCGAGGATGCCGAGCATGCAAAGGACCTTTTTATAAGGGTCCTTTTCTTTTAGGAAGATGAGCCCATAGGCGAAGCCGATGACCGTCCCTCCGCGGCGGATGGTGGAGACGACGGCGATCATCGAATCCGGGTTCTGCAGCGCTAACATATAGACGTTATCGCTGATGACGAGGAAGACAGAGATGAGGGCTACGGGCAGGAGACGGGTGATGTGAAAACCCGGTGACGAGGGGTGACGGCGATGGTGGATGTAACAAAAGACGAGCATCATCACCGCCTGATAGAGCGTATAATACACCTGCACGGCGTTATGGTCGTAGAGGCGCATGATATACTTGTCGTACAGCCCGGATCCGGCACCGATGAGGATCGCCAGCGCGAGGGCGAGGTAATAGTTAGACCGCAGGCGAGGCCTGCTCAAAGTCGAAAGTCGAAAGTCGAAAGAAGAAAGTCGAAAGTCGGAAGAAGAAAGTTGAAAGACGAAGATACTGCCGATGGCGAGGAGGACACCGGTCCACTGCCAGGGGTTGAGGCGTTCTCCGAAGATGAGCATCGCGCCGATGAGCGTCCACATGGGTCGTGTCGCCTGCCAAGGGCTGACGATAGAGATAGGGAGGTGCTTGAGCGCGAGATAGGCGCAGAGCCAGGAGCTGAGGACGATCACGGATTTGAGGACGGTCAGCAGGTGACCGCGGAGATCGAGCGCAGGCACGAAAAAAGCCGTCTCAGTCATCAGAGACGGTGCGAGACGGGAGAGCAGCAGGGGGACGAGCAGGATGCACGAAGAGATGAGGACACTGGCGGTCAGGACATCGACCACCGAGCCATCGCGCAAAGCTACCTTCTTGCTGATATCATAGAACCCTAAGCAGAGGGCGGAAAGAAAGGTTAAAATGACCCAGGTCATTTATAATTGACAATTGATAATTGATAATTGACAATTGGTTATTTGTATAGGAAGCGCTTGATGGAGCGTTTGGGAGTTTTCTCAAAGGGTTTGTCCTGCACCTCGATGTTCGAGACCTTGCTGTAGGAGGGGATGAGGTGGTTGAGCTTCTCGAGGTTCTGCTTCATGAGCTGCTGGATCTCCTCGAAAGACATGCGTTTGGTGAGCGTCTCATCGGGGAAGACGAGTGCCACGAGTTTGCCCTCACGCTCGACGATGAGCGACTCGCCGACCGCTTCCTGGTTATTGAGTTTGTCCTCGATCTCCTCGGGGTAGATATTCTGGCCGGAAGCGCCGAGGAACATCGTCTTACAACGTCCTTTGATATAGATATTCTGCTTCTTGTCGAGCCGTCCGAGGTCGCCTGTACGGAGCCATCCGTCATCGGTGAAGGCGGCTTTGGTAGCCTCTTCGTTCTTGTAGTAACCGAGCATGACGTTCTCTCCCTTGACGAGTATCTCGCCGATACCGGCATCGTTGGGGTTGTCGATCTTGACCTGCATATTCATCACCGGCACGCCACCCGTACGGGCTTTGAAGTATTTCGGCGGGTTCCCGCCGATGAGGGGTCCGCATTCGGTCATGCCGTAACCGATAGAGAGCGGGAAATGGATATCCATGAGACATTTCTCCACGACGGGGTTCATCGCCGCACCGCCGCAGATGAAGTACCGCAGCTTGCCTCCGAACGCGTTCCTCAGACCGCTCTTGACGCGGCTCTTGAGGAAATCGCCGATGATAGGCACGTTCCAGAAAGAGCGGATCGCCCACTTGGAGAGCGTGGGGTCGAGTTTCTGCTTGTAGATCTTCTCGATGACCAGCGGCACGGTGACCACCAGGTAGGGCTGCACGTCCTTGAGGGCTTTGAGCAGGATGGACGGGGTAGGGCTCTTGGTCAGGAAATAGATATGCGTCCCGGAGCAAAGGGGGTAGAGCAGCTCGCATACTTGTCCGAACATGTGCGCGAGGGGGAGCATGGAGACGAGTCGTTGTCCCGGATCGACGGGCAGCATCTTCATGCCGACCTCGACGTTGTTACTCAGCGACCTTCCGTTGAGCATGACGCCCTTGGGGCTGCCGGTAGAGCCGGAGGTATAGTTGATGAGGGAGAGCTCGTCGGGATCGGCGGTGAAGGAGATATCTTCGGGTTCGATCCCCTGCGGGTATTTGGCTTTGAAGAGTTTGTCGATGGCTTCCTTGGCAGGCACTTTGATTCCTTCCGCTTGGTATAGAGGCGCCCAGTCCTGCAAGGAGACAGCCGCCTTCAGTTTGGACGGCATCGTCTGGTGCTGCAGCTCTTTCCAGACGTAGGGTCCGACAAAGAGCATCGAGCTATCCGAGTGGTCGAGAAGGTGGTTGATATCCTCGGCGGTGAAGTCCTGTAGGATGCTGACGCAGACGCCTTTGTACGCCGCGATAGCGAGGTACGCTACCGCCCAGTTTGCGCAGTTTCGTCCGGCAAGGGCGATCTTATCGCCCGGTTGGATACCGAGCTGCTCAAAGAGCACGTGCAGGCGCAGCATCTCGATGGCTAATTCGCCAAAACTATACTCATGATTCTCATTATAATCGGTCAGCGCCGCGTCGTTCCACTGATGCGACATGACGGATGTCAGATAGTTCAGATAATGCTTGGTCATAATCTAATAGCAAAATTTATAATGGCAGGTAGATCACCTGTTTGGTCTCAAACCACTCGCCTTTGAACCACGTGGAGCAAGGCGTTACTTCTGCGTTCTTGAAGGGTCGTAGTTCTTCTTTGAGGTCGCCGCCTTTGAGTACGATGACGCCGTTGGGCACGGCGTTGCGGTAGGAGGAAGAGATATTCTTCCTCACCAGTTTGACCAGATCGGGTAGGGGCATGACGGCACGGGAAACGACGAAATCGAACTTCTGCTTCTCCTCCTCTGCGCGTTCCTGCTTGCAGACGACGTTGGTCAGAGAGAGGGCAGTAGCGACCTCGGTAGCGACCTTGATCTTCTTTCCGATGGAGTCAATCAAGGTAAAGCGGCATTCGGGAAAAAGGATAGCTAAGGGGATACCGGGGAAGCCACCACCGGTACCGACGTCAAGGATAGTGCTACCGGGCTGGAAAGGCACGAGCTTCGCGATCGCCAAGGAATGGAGCACGTGGTGCTCGTAGAGGTTATCGATGTCCTTGCGGGAGATGACGTTGATCTTACTGTTCCAGTCACGATAGAGCCCGTCAAGCTGAGCAAACTGCTCAGCCTGGCGCGGCGAGAGATGAAAATAATCTTTGATTATCATTCTGCCATGTTGGTGAAAACATTCTGTACATCCTCGTCCTCCTCGATCTTGTCGATAAGTTTCTGTACGGACTCGCGTTGCTCGTCGGAGAGCTCCTTGGTGTCGTTAGGGATGCGTACAAACTCGATAGACTGGATCTCAAAGCCGTTCTCCTCGAGGTATTTCTGCATATTGATCGCTTCGTTGAAGTCCGAATAGATGACGATGGTGTTTTCCTCTTCATCCACGCCGAGTTCCTCTACACCGAAGTCGATGAGCTCGAGCTCGAGTTCGTCCAGGTCGATGCCGTCTTTCATGGTGACGGTGAAGCAAGCCTTGCGGTCGAAGAGGAACTGCAGAGAGCCCTGTGTACCGAGGGTACCGCCGAACTTGGTGAAGTAGGAGCGGATGTTAGCGACGGTACGCATGTGGTTGTCGGTCGCTGTCTCGATGAAGATCGCGATGCCGTGCGGTCCGTATCCTTCGTAGTTGATCTCCTTATAGCCCTCGGAAGACTTATCGGTCGCTTTCTTGATGGCGCGGTCGATGTTATCCTTCGGCATATTCTCGCGCTTGCATTGTTGGATCAACGCACGCAGACGAGGGTTCGAATCCGGATCCGGTCCGCCCTCACGGGCAGCGATAGTGATTTCTTTGCCTAACTTGGTGAAAGTGCGGGACATGTGTCCCCAGCGTTTTAATTTAGTTGCTTTTCTGTATTCAAAAGCGCGTCCCATAGTGAAATGTTTTTTTAGTTTGTATGTTTGTTTGTTTATTTTTCCGTTTCTGATTCTTCCTCAGATTCATCCGCATGGTCAAGGATGGTCTCGACATGTACTTCTTCGAAAGTAATCTTGAACTCAACGCGGCGGTTCTTCTGACGACCGGCACTTGTCTTGTTGTCGGCGATAGGTACGTCAGGACCATAACCGACAGCCGTCATGCGGCTTGCTTCAACACCTTTCTTAGCGAGGTAGTTCTTTACCGCGTCTGCACGTTGTTGCGAGAGCTTGCGGTTCATCTCTGCCTTGCCGGTGTTATCCGTATGTCCCTGTACCTCGATGACGTAGTTAGCGTTCTCGATGAAGATATTCGCAATCTGATTGAGGAGCGGGAAGGATTTCTTCTTGATGGTCGATTTGCCGGTCTCGAACTCGATACCTTGCATCGCTTTCTGCAGGAGTTGGCGTACCTCACGTTTGAGTTCCGGACAACCCTTGTTGGCCTTCGTTCCTGCTACTACCGGGCACTCGTCTTGGTAGTCGGGAACCCCGTCGCCGTCGCTATCGAGTTCGCAACCCTTATTATCGACATGTCCGCGTGCAGCCTCCGGCGTATGCGGGCATTCGTCGAGGTAGTCAGGTATGCCGTCGCCATCGGAGTCTTTCGGACAACCCTTCTCATCGACGGTCGCGTGTGCTTCTACCGGCGTTCCCGGGCACTCGTCGAGGTAGTCGGGTACCCCGTCACCGTCGGTATCCATCGGACAACCCTTGGCGTCAATCTTACCGTACGCCTCTTTCGGCGTGTCAGGACACTCGTCGAGGTAGTCAGGCACCCCGTCACCGTCGGTGTCTAACGGACAACCGACGCTGTCCACCTTGCCACGAGCGGCAACAGGCGTGCTCGGACACATATCTTTATAGTCCTCTACACCATCGCCATCGGTGTCTAACATACAACCTGCGGTGTCCACAAAGCCGATAGCTGCCGCCGGTGTACCGAGACAGTGATCCAGATAATCAGGCACTCCGTCGTGGTCCTCGTCCAGCGGACAACCGACGCTATCGACGGCTACGCCACGCGGGGTCTCCGGACACATATCGATCTTATCCCATACGCCGTCTTTATCCTTGTCACGGCGGTTGGAGCCCCAGCAGATAGAGAAGCCGAGGGCGAGGTTCATCATCTTCGTCTTGTCGGGGATGACGTATAAGGGCGACTTGCCTTCACGCGCCATGCCGGCGTAACTCGTCGGGATATAATCCAGCGCGAGCGTGAGGTTGATACCGTCGTATGGCATGAAACCGATACCGGCACCGATATTGCTGTACTTACCGTTGTTCATGAGCGAGTAGGAAGCCGCGATATTGAACCAGTTCACCGGTCGGAAAGCGACACCGAAAGTGATCTCCTCATAGAGGCGAGCGTTATACAGTCTCGTCGCGGAGACGATACCGATACCCACGCGGTTGTCCCAGAAGTTCGCATCAATACCTATGTTCAGACGCGCAGAGGTCATGCGGGCAAAACCTGCGTTACCGCGTTTGCTCAAGGTCATGCCGTTAAGCATATTCTTGAGGTTATTGGTTACGGTATCCATCAGCATCTGGGTGGAGAAATTACCCTGCTCATCTTTGTATTGGTTGTACTCGATCTCTCCTGCCCCGCGGAACTGTACTTTGGAGCTATCTAACTCGCAATCAAACCGGCTGCTCTTGTTCCAGTAGATAAAGCCCAGGTCGGTGATAGCGGCGCTGATCTGCAGCTGCTCGATAGGCTTGTACGTGAAACCGAGATCAAAAGCAGCACCATATCCGGAAGGAGCGAGGAGCTTACCGATATTCTTGGTATCGACGAGTTTGTTGAAGTCGATCTTCTCTTTGGTCTCATCCGCCCCGGAGAGGGCGTCATAGACCTCTCTGGCGGTCTTGCCATCTACGTACTGGCTGAGGTACTCGGTATCTACCGGACCTGCTACGTCGAGACGCATGGTGCCGCCGAACTTCCACACCTCGGTGCTGGCGTACATATTCAGCTGCTTACTATTGAAGCCGGCATACGCCGTTCCTAAAAGGAACTTGAGCTTACCACCGACTGTCCATTGGTCGTTGATCTTATGGCTGTAGCCACCGCTGACCTCCGTATAGACGTCAGCGCCTAATCCCAAGCCCGTGAGCGATAACACATTCTCGCCCATCAGATCTTTCATTCCACCGCCTAAAGCGAAATTGAAGAGCGACTTAGGCGTCGTCTCGCCTAACTCTATACGCTCGTTGATACCGATGGTCACATAACCGGCCTCCTTGAGGCGGAATCCGAAGTTGAGGAACGCAAAAGTCATGTTCCCGTTCGAGTAGGTCATGCTGCGAAGCTGGTTCAGGAACTTCTGCTTGTCCGCATTCGGGTGGAGCGGGGTGATGGTCTTCTTTGTCTCGGGATCCACAAACAGCACATCGCTTATCGTCAGCGAGTTGTTGCCGATCTCCATATTCATCCATCCTAAGGGGGTGAAGTTCAGATATCCGTTGCTCACCGGTTGGAAGGCCGGGTTGATCGTATGACGCATAGGCGCGTTCTCCAGGAAGTAGAGCGTGTTGACCTGCTGCGCGCTTGCGCTGAAGGCGAAGAGAGCCACGAGGGCTGCGAGAATAATTCGGTTGGTTTTCATAGTTCAGCCCTCCTTATTTTTTATTGTCTTCTACATTCAAATCAAAGATAGCATCTATATGAGCCGTTACTCCGATCTTGAGAGTAATACCCTGGTTTTCCGTGATGCGTACATTGCTCAAGCCATTATTGTAAGCCTCCTTGAGCGATTTGTCATTGATGCGGGCTTCGTAGTGAATGCTCTTAATCTTAGGCAGCAAATCCAACTGTTTCTTGGTCAGGCGTGCGGTAATAACCGTCTCGCCGGGAGTACTATTCCAAGTATCTACATTGTTAACATAATTAGGAGCTTTCAGCGTGATAGTATCTTGCGGGAAGAGCAGTAAAGGTTTCGTCGAATCAATCGGATCAGGGATGATGTTACCAAGAGAATCCAAGCAACGCATGGAAGCATATACGTCCAAAGGTATAGAGTTATGTGCCTTCAAGAAGAGCACTACGTCTGTAGCTTTCACCGTATCAATCATCTTCACACTATCGATCATCGATTCTATGCTATATTGGGTAAGATTCACACCTTGGATAGTATCGA
Organism: uncultured Bacteroidales bacterium; assembly: GCA_900316845.1. Taxonomy (GTDB): domain Bacteria; phylum Bacteroidota; class Bacteroidia; order Bacteroidales; family Paludibacteraceae; genus Colicola. Next base: position 12,725 of record ONEG01000002.1, on the reverse strand, counting down.
TATAATTCAAGTAAAGACCTTCATTGAAGATGAACGGCAAGGTGCAATCCGCGCTGACTCGCACATTCGTGTTCGGAGTGATACGGATTTGCGGAGTCTCTTGATAGTTGAAATTGACATTGAACTTATAGGCCAATTTTTGTGGCATATTTTGGAACAAACGATCAATACGTCCTTCGGACTCCGCTTTGCTGAACGGAATAACCAAGTTCTCTGTAGAATCACCAATTTGGCTGCTCAATGGCAGATATTGACCGGGCACAATGTTCGGGCGGAAATTATGCTGTCTATTCGAGTAGAACTCCGCATAAGTGGTATCGTTGTTGGCATCTATGGTATATAAATAATCTCCATTCAATACCATTGCTCCTGCAATATGGGTGATTACATGCATATCAATGCGTGGATCTGTAAATGGAATACTCCATTTGGAAATGAAATCCATGTCGCCAAGATATTTGCGGAGAGGAATTTCGTCTTCATCGTGCATGTCGGATGAAGGAACGAATTTTCCCCAAATAGCCTTATACTTGATAAACTCCACATTCATATTGTAGTTAAATCCGGCATCTTTGGGAACAGTTACAGGTGGCGTACCTTCGGGAATCGTAAACTTGAAATTGATCCAGAATACGCATGAGTCAATCACATTATTCAAGTCATAAAGACTCCATTGGGTCTTGGGATCAAGATCGCGATTCTTCATTAAACATATCGTGAACGCATCAATATCTGTCTTTATAGGCTTAGTGTAATCACCCGGGTCGCCCTTTTTATAAACAGTCATTACATTTCTGCCCGGCCCCGGACGGTTGATTTGATTACCTAATTCCAAAGTCACTTCGTCAATCCACTCCCATTTAAAAGGGAGGCCATTGCATGTGTCGATTGTCGAGGTAAACCTAGCCATCTCAATCAATGCGCTATCCAAGCGGTCTCCGCCTAATTTTTGGTTAATACCATTGAGTTTAATAGGCATCTCAAAACGAAAAGCCTTTTGGATGCCTGAAGCGGCTACAATTTTGTCTGTTGTACCGGGGACATAGTAATTCGGTAATGAGTCGTACACATTCAAGTATAATGTTTTATTCGACACCATGTTTGTCAAATCCAAAGAATCGTCATGGAAGGGACGGTCTATGTCAAACGTGTGTTTCCAAGTGATCACTCCTTTGTGACCTCCGTCTTTTTCCGAGATAGTGTCCACGTAGAAATCTCCGGCACCTTGTCCGAAGAAGTCTGAAATCTTTGCATGAACACTACCGATAGGTAGCGCAAGACCCATTTCAAGTTCGGCTGTCTTGTCGATGTTCTTCAAGTCAATCTCAGAGTGACAACTTGCTAACACGCAACCAGCCATAATCGCAATAAATGCACGTAAATGTTTAAAACTCATAATATGTATAGATTTTGTTTGCGCCTGCAAAATTACAAAAAAAAATCTATATACGCAAGTAAAAAAGCATTTATTTGCTATTTTATCGCAAAATATAGATTTTTTCGGTAGCTCGGGTGACGGCGGTGTACAACCATCGCATGTATTCCTGCCGTTCTATCGGGTCGCTCATGCGCGCTTCGTCTTCGCCGATTCCACTGGTGTCGATATAGACATGTTTCCACTGTCCGCCTTGCGCTTTATGGCACGTCACGCAGTACGCAAAACGTACCTGCAAGGCGTTGTAATACTCGCTTTCGTAGATCTTTTTGACGAGTTCTTTCTTGTTGCGGATCTCCGGATAATCCTCTGCAATACGGCTGAAGAGTTCTTTCTGCAGACCGTAGTTCGCTTCGGGACTGTCGGTCGTCAGCGTGTCGAGCCAGATCATCGCATCGATCTCCCAATCGTAATCGACCGATCTCAGCGACGCGCGGGCAAACTCAAAACCGTATAGCTCATGCCGGTTATACAGACGCTCGACGGCAAACATATCGCCGTTGGCGAGAAACTCCAGGTTCTCGTATCCCTTCGTCCAGAAATAGTTGTTTTTCGTTACCATCAACCTGTCGCCGTTGGAGAGGTCTTCCTCTTTCCATAATACGCGTGCCCGCACGCCCTGATTATAAAGGTTAGTCATCTTGTTGCTGCGGGCGATGATGAGCGTCTCTTCGGCGCCCACGTCCCGCCAACTCGCTTCGATGGTCTCTATCGCCTCCTCGCCCTTCACCTTGATGACGTCCTTCCCGTTCGGCTGGATGCTGACTACTGATTCCTGACTCCTGACTCCTGATTCCTGATTCCTTATCCTCGTCGCCTGCGACAGGATCCCGCTGTCTAAGGCCTGCCTCGCTACTTCTCTGAGCTGAAAACTGAATACTGAAAGCTGATAGCTGCTCGCCATGTAGTCGGGTTCTAACGCCGGACTCTGCGTGCTGCCTACAGGCGGCAGCTGCGCGTTGTCGCCGACCAAGAGGAGGCTGCACCCCTTGTCGTTATACACGTACCGCACCAGGTCGTCTAACAAGCACCCGCTGCCGAAAACCCCGTTGTCGCGCTGACCGGAGAGCATCGATGCCTCATCAACGATGAACAACGTCCGCGTATGCAGGTTATCGCTCAGCGAGAACGCCTCCACGCCCAGCTGGTTCTGACGGTAGATCTTCTTATGGATGGTGTACGCCTGTTTGCCGGAATAACGGCTCAGCACCTTGGCGGCACGGCCGGTAGGAGCGAGTAGGATACAGGGTTGTTTGAGTCCCTCCAACGCCCGTACCAACGCACTCATGACGCTGGTCTTGCCCGTTCCTGCGTAACCCCGTAAGACAAACGCCTTTCGTGCGTCACGCGAGACAATAAAGGAGCCCAAGGCCTTCAGCAAACCCTCCTTCTCTTCGTTCGGCTCAAATGGCAATTCGTCTCGTATCCGTCCTATGATGAACTCTTCCAGCATCTTTTTTATCTAAAAATCCGTGATTTTTGCAAAAAAATTTGCGTATGTCGATTTTTTGTTGTACCTTTGTCGTCGATTTCGCCAATAAACGACTTCGTTGCCCTGCAACTCGTGTGGTTTTTGGGAAATCTCCTCTATGAATAAAACGCACTGCGCTAGCGTTTTATTCATTAGGGTCCCCAGAGTAAAACATGTTTTGCTATGGGGAAAGCGCAGAATAAAACGAAGGCGTAATCGAGCGATGTATCGCGAGTCACGCGAAGTTTTAATTCAAGCATAGGCAGGTGCTATACGACCAGCTCCCTCTGAACTCCCCCAGGCCTTGACCGGAGCAAGGGTAGGAGGTTGTAGCGGTGCGATGTAGTGAGCCTGCCTTTTTTGTGCCCGTTACTCGACACGCTGACCCGCTAAGTTATACACATGCCCGTGGCGAAGAATCAGGATCTGCTCGCCCCGAATGATCTTACGCGGTGTCTCTTTTTCGTATATCGTCTCTACTGCCGTCATGTCCATCGTATAAGCGACCCACGCGTCGGGGATGCCGTAACCGTAGTGCGTCGCGTCCGGTGTAGCGTAGCGGTCTGCCGAACGAAGGATGCGCTCGCGGATCTGCATCGCGTTCTCCGTCGGATAAGCCGACCAAAGACATGCGGCAAGACCCGCCAATAAAGGTGTCGCAAAACTCGTTCCGTTACTGTGGATAATCACTCCGTCCGGGTTGATCACCGCTGCCTGAACCCCTACGGCGCACACGTCCGGCTTCACCCTGCCGTCCGCAGAAGGACCATGGCTGGAGAACGAACCTATCGTCCGTAAGGTATCTACGGCGCCGACCGTCAGGATGCTATCTGCGTCGGCCGGGGCTGAGATCGTCTCCCATGGCTTGCTGCCTTCGTTCCCGGCTGCTGCACAAACCAACATGCCTTTCCTTGCCGCTATCGTCGCGGCTATGCTCACGCGCGTCGTCTGACCGTCCAACGCACTCTTGTCCAAGTCCCACGACGCGTTGTCAAACTGGCTGTAACCCAGGGAGACGGAGAAGATATTCACGCCTAACGAATCGGCTTTCTCCAGCGCCGCCACGAGGTTATCCATTTCTTTGGGGCTTTCCGTCGCGTATTCCTCCGACCGCATGAGGTAGTATTTTGCTCTCGTCGCAGCGCCGTGATAACCCTCTCTGATGCCGGTGATAGCGCTCAGACAACACGTCCCGTGATGGCCCGTCGAACCAAAGAAATCACCTTTGTCGTCCGTGAAATCGTAATGGCCTGATAGCAGACTGTCCCGGAAACAGGAGAGGGTGTCGGCGTTCTGAAATCCTCCGTCGCAGACCGCTATCAGGATGCCTTGTCCGTGGTAGCCTGCCCGGTGCAGCGGCGGAAGATTATACACCTCCTGCTGCTTGTCGCTCATGAGCGGATCGGACCCTTCGGCGGCAAAGTACTCTTCGGTTTCCCATTTCTGCCTGCCGGGGGCGTTTTGCTTGGGCATATTCGTACTGTCCCGAGTCATCTCAATGCCATCGACGAAGCGCAAGCGCAGCACCGCCTGAGCGGTCTCTTCCTTCATCTCGCAGGTCACCCCGTTGAACCACCGGCTCTCATGATGGATCCGTACGCCCATCTTCCTCAGGCTGTCTTTATATAGCGTACAAACGGGATAATCTCTCTCGTCCGTCGGGATACCCCATTGAGCCCGTTGCGCTACCGCCCTGGGCGACAGCGCAGGAGCACTCTTCTGAGGCTTGTCCGTGAACGAGACAAAATAGATATGTAATAAAATGATCAGATGAATCATACTCAGTCTGTCTATCGCAGCACCAGCTGCACGACGTTCTCTACATGCTGCGTATGGGGGAACATATCGACCGGTTGCACCTTCGTCACGCGGTATTTGGGATCTAAGAGCTGCAGGTCCCGTGCCTGCGTCGCCGGGTTGCAGCTGACATAGACGATCCGCTTCGGTTCAGCCTTCATAATCACGTCGATCACATCCTCGTGCATGCCTGCCCGGGGTGGGTCGGTGATGATGACGTCCGGACGGCCGTATTGAGCCACAAAAGCATCATTCAAAATATCCTTCATGTCCCCTGCGAAGAAGAGAGTGTTGTCGATGCCGTTGATCTTCGAGTTCACTTTCGCGTCCTCGATGGCTTCCGGAACGTACTCGATACCGATGACTTGCCGAGCATGCTTCGCTACGAAATTGGCGATCGTCCCCGTACCCGTATAGAGGTCATATACCAGGGGCTTGGCTATTTCTTCATTTTTAATTTTTAATTTTTCATTTTTAATTTTTAATTCCTCGAACGCCATCTCCCGGGCTACTTTGTATAGCTCGTACGCCTGCTCCGTGTTCGTCTGGTAGAAGGATTTCGGACCTACTTTGAACCGCAGCCCCTCCATCTCCTCGTAGATATGATCCTGACCGGAATACACGTGTACCTCGAGGTCACCGATGGTGTCGTTATATTTCGTGTTCTCGACGTATAGCAGCGAGACAATCTCCGGAAACTCCTGATGCAGGTACTCCAAAAAACTCTTGACTCTTGACTCTTGACTCTCGACTCTCTCTCCGAAGGAGACAATCAGCATCAACTCGCCTTTGTGGTTGTTTCGGATGATCAGCGTCCTAAGCAGTCCCTCGTGCGTGTGTTCATTATAGAAGGTCAACCCGTGCTCGCGTGCGTACTCGCGTACGGAGTTACGGATCCGGTTGTTGATATCCGGCATGAGGTGACATTCCTCGATATCCAACACCTTGTCAAACGCCCCCGGTATATGAAATCCCAAGCCGGGCTCCATTTTTAATTCTTCATTTTTAATTTTTAATTCTTCCAACTCGTTGGAAGTCAGCCATTTCCGGTCAGCACAAGTGAACTCGAGTTTGTTGCGGTACTCGTATATATGCTTGGAACCTAAGATAGGGCTTATCTCCGGCAACTCGATTTTCCCGATGCGTGTCAGGTTATCGACGATTTGTTGTTGCTTGTATCTGAGCTGCTCCTCGTACGGCAGGATCTGCCATTTGCAACCGCCGCACACGCCGAAATGCTTGCACTTCGCTTCGCATCGCACCTCCGACGGCTTCACGATACGTATCACTCGCGCTTCCATGAAGCTGTGTTTCTTCTTCGTCACCTGCAGGTCCACCACGTCGCCCGGCACGCAGTTCGGCACGAATACCACCATGCCGTTCTCGCCGGTACTTGGTCCTTCGTCACTTTGTACCTTGGCTATGGCTTTCCCTTCCGCTGCCACGCCGGTGATGGTGATGTTTTCCAAAACAGGTAAATTCTTCTTTTTGCCCATAATCATCCAAATTTGGCTGCAAAGGTACACTTTTTTTTGCATATATGCAAGCGCTAATGCGCTTTTTTTCCTTTTTTCCTTGCGTATCTCGTTTTTTTATTGTACCTTTGCAGCATGATTGGTAAGCGATGGATCATAGGATGCTGGATAGCGGTGATGGGAGGATGCCTCATGGCATGCGCTCCGCAGGCTGTACGTGAGGCAGAAGATGTCGTTGCGCAGGCGGATAGCCTATGGCATGCAGGCAAACAATACGGCATAGACGAGGGCGACAGCGCCACTCTTGCGCAAGCGTATAAGACATTAGAAGCTATCCCCCTTCCTTTCAGGGAAGGGCTGGGGTTAGGCTCTCCTTATGCCCATACCTGCTATCATTACGGCAAACTGCTCCGAGCAAAAGACAATCCCGCGGCAGCCATGCAGGCGTTCATCGCCGCCACTCATTCCGGCACGAAAGACTATCATATCATCGGACGCATATATAGTAATATGGGCTCTATCTGCCATCTGGCAGGCGAATTTCAGCTGTCATACGACATGTATGAAAGGTCGGCTAAGTGTTTTCTTGCCGATAATGATTCTTTGTCATATTATTTCCTGCTCAATGACATGGCGTTTGAATTAGCAGAACAAAGGAAAACAAATGAAGCATTGGTATTGCTGAATAGCATTGAATGTTTTGACACTATATTATCATCATCAGTCCACTTAACAAAAGCAGAAATGTATAAAAATGAGGAACTATATGATTCTGCTATATACTATGCTAATTTAACATGCAAGATACCACAACATCAGTTAACAAAGATGTTGATAAAAGCACAGTCTTATTCCTATATGGGTCTAAAAGATTCAGCCGTGAATTATGCAAATGAATTAATTCGACATACAGGAGAATTATTTTATATGAATAGCGCACTTTATATACTTACTCATGAAGATAACAAGAAATGCATAGAAGAAGTCAGGAATATATCTGCGGAAAGATCCGATACTCAAAAACTTATAGAAATTCGCCGAGGCAAATTATCTCAGGCGGTTCAGTTATTAGATCAAGATCTGCATCACGAACCTGACTTCCGGTGGCTATATGCAATATTATTAACACTAGTTGTTGGTGGCGCATGCTTATACGTATATAATTATCGTAAACGTCGCCAACATGCTTTGCTATCTCAACAGGTTGAGGATTTGACCATACAGAACAAGGAGGCAGAGACGCAGCATGAAAAGATTATAGGTGATATAGAAAAGCACAAAAGAACTATAACCGATGAGGTAGAAAAGAATTGTCAATTAATCATTAACGCAGAGTCTTTTCCTCAAAATATATATTGGAAAGACTTTAATAAAATGCGCGCAGTCATCGACTGCCAGTTCTATATGATAGCCACAAAACTAAGCAAGAAAAATGTTCTAAATGAAACCGAGATTCGTTTATGTATATTAGTATTACTCAATTTAAGTAGAGTTGACATTTCCAAGACCCTACCATACGCATCAAGTAGTGTTGGAAAATTAAAAGACCAAACAGCTAAAAAATTAAATACTACCGGTAAAAATCTGCGAGATTACCTAATTAAAATGACTGTTGATTAGTGGGATAAAATAAAATTCCCACACCAATTTAGTCACAAAGTATTTATTTCCAGCACATTATAACTTCTGTAATTCCCACATTTATTTTTGGCTATATCAGTAAAAAGCCGTAATTTTGCACCGCCTTTCGAAAGATGGCGGTGTATTTTATTATTTAACTAAAAACAAACAATCGCAATGAAAACAAAAATTCTTGCTTTGGTATTGGGCGCACTCCTTACAATACCATGCGTGTTACGCGCAGAAGAGATAGAAATCCAATTAATGGAAGTAGTGGGCATGAGTGTCCTCCCGGGTGACGGCCCATTGGATGGACCAGCTCAAGATCCAACCATTCCTCCTCGTCCTAGAGATTTCCGTGCAACGATTAACGGTAATCAGTTGTCTATCTTGAAACAGGAAGCAGCTATTTCATCCGCACAGGCGACGGTGGTGAAGGCTTCTACCGGAAGCATGGTATTGAACCAGCAGTTCACGAACTCCCTCTCCGAGCAGATCGCTACTCCCGGTGTTTATGTACTCCGTATCTCTACTGCCGGCGGTGACCTCATAGGACAATTTGTAGTACAATAAAGGAAAAAATGAAAATTTATTTGGCGGTTCGTAAAAATTTTAGTATCTTTGCACCGTCAAATAATATTTATTGACAAAAAATATCAAGACAGTTATGAATACTTTTATACAGAAAATACTAATTATAATAAGCTCCGGCTGCATCCTCGTGGGTTGCAATACTGAAAACGATATTGTACAGCAAACGGGCTCTATTCCAATTAATGTAAAGCGTATTCCTGCTTATCTCAGCAATACACCGATAGCAAATATTGATGATTTTGTGCACTTCGAAGATACTATAAGTTACTATGAATATGGAGTGCTTGATTATCGGTACGCACGAGACAAGGCTTTCGCAGAATTATGTGCAAATATGCAGAACTATTACCCAGACGAAGTTTTGCATGAACTAAACTTACCTTCTGATTTGAGAGATTATACCCTTTTGTCTTTCACTGATAGACCTGTTATAGTTTACGATTATGAAGAGAAACCGTATTACTATGAATTTCCATTGCTTTACAGAGGGGACATCATTGTTGGAACGGTTACAGTTGCCGCACAGCCATTTAATAAGGAACTTATTCATTTCTTATTCCCATCTCCAATATTATATAATAACTATAGTTATCACTATAAAAGATACGTTGGAGAATATCCTTGTGTATATTTTAGCGATGATAATGCTACATATTATAAGGCAGAATGTAATGAACACTCCGAACCAATACTTAGAAGAATTACTGATTTTTCTTTTAGAACTAATCGCTTTGAATTATTTAGAGAAAAAATGGAACGATTAAGTAGTATGGAGTTTGATGACATTAACCGTGATTTGCAAAATGCAGATTACTTGGATAATGATGATGTGCCTTTTAGAGACATTGATCAATATCGTGACTCTTTTATCGTTAGTGCTTCTATAAGGGAATATTGGCGAAGAGACTTGATGGAATATGATTTTTCAATAAGTGATACTTTTGCCATAAGTCAAACTATCCAGACATGGATTAATAACAATATCCATGAGATAGATGCTTCTTATCAAGGCTTTCTTTCTGAATACCAAAACGATCGACTGCGTCTTACACGTTGGGAGGGTTATTGTGGTCCTGCAATAATGGCTTGGTTATATCGAGGAAAATATCATGATTATCGTAATTTATATCTTCCCATTTATAATGATGCCGCATCTAATAATAGTACATATAGTTATTTATATAATGCTGGTGATTATCTATATTATTTTATGAAACCATTCTCAAATGAGAATGGCAATTATCCGGATATAGTGCAATCGCATAGCGAACATACAGATAATGGTTTATTCTGGCAGGTCTTTAGATATACAGATCAATTATGTGGAGAATATCCTTTGCTAGATTGGGGATTACGGGCATGCTTACCAGATATAACAGACGATGCATATTACATCAAATTTATTACTGCTCCTATCTCATGGCTAAAGAATGAACAGCAACCAGTAGTTGTTGAGGGCATACATGGTGCTCCTCACTATGTTGGAGCTATCGGATATTCGTATAATCAATGGTGGTTTATCAAATATTATATGCGATTGTTTGTAACTGATAATGGGTATTTCACAGATGACCATCATCACTATCCATTTTGGAGCATTTTAGGAGGACTTAACTATGCTTGGGTAGAGAATAACTAAAAACGATATCATTATGAATACAAAAAAATTCCTTCGCTTATTAGCAATTACCTTTGTTGTTATGAGTTTCGCAGGATGCCCGAGTCGTTATATGCCTCCTGTTGCCGATACGGATACATATGCGTATATCTATAGTCCGGCAGATACCCTGTACCTGCGATTCTATACTCGACAGGAAGGTAATGTACTAAAGCATGAAACGATGCTTGCTCCGTCAAATATCGCACAAGTAGTGCAATGGTATAGTGGTCATTCGAAAATCCAAGGAGAAGTGCCTTACGATAGTGAGTACAATGACTTGCATATCCGAAAATCAGGCAATAAGGTAACATCGTATGTATTTCGATGTTCGTGTATTATAGTGAATGGGCAGACTATTACATGTGATCATTTTCCAAGTAGGTATTATGCAGAGACTGGTACTCAGACCAATGAACTGCCATATATAGAACAGGTCATTGACACTCTTTTGATTTATTATCCTGAATCAGTTGTAGGTATTGATGACTTGCAGGAGCATAGCATCTACAATGAAAAATCTATCTCTATTCCTCCGGTCATTACTATAAACTAAAGACAAAGTAAAATTGTAGATTTATTTGGCGGTTCGTAAAGATTTTAGTATCTTTGCACCGCCAAATAATATTGTCTAATTAAATTGATTACATCATGAAAAAGCTTAAATTCTTTTTATTTGCCGTAATTGCGGTTACGTTGGTCTCTTGTAAAAACAATGAACCGGACGGAGGAAAACAGACTTATAAAATGGGAAACCTTACATTCTCATATTACTTGTCAGAATCAAAGACAAACACGAATACGTACGCCCCGGGGGAATTGTTGATTGTGCATCTGGACGTACAAAATGGGGGTGTAGATACCGTTATGATCAATGCGGACTATTTAGGTTCTTGCTATAATAAGAATCAATTGATGGAGAGTATGTCTACATATATAAGCAATGATTCGTTCCCTGTTTTCAAACCGGCTTATCGTGGAACAACCGCTCGGTTCTCTTATGTCTTCTCTATTGATGTCGCATCCGACAGCTATTATTACAAAAATCCCCACATCTATTATTATAAAAAAGGAAATGAGGGTGATATAAAAAACATAATGATTCCGTTAACTATAAATTTTAATGTTCAATGAAACGCTTATATTCACGGACTATACTATTATTAGTATTGTTAAATTTATCTTATTCTCTATTCGCGCGGACAATTACTAATTCATTAAAAAAGTCATAAATAATTTGCATAATTGCAAAAATAATTGTAATTTTGTGGCAAAATTAAATAAATCATGGAAAGATTATTAATGATTCTGCTTTTAGGCAGTATTTGCAGTTCGTACGCAAGCGAACCGATGTTTACTCCTGACACAGAGTGGCATTACCGGCATTCGGAAATGTTTGGGGGATCTTCTGACCAGTATACATATACCCTTATAGTGAAAGACACCATGCTAAACGGAGTCCCGTATCAAGTGATAGGTGGTGGGTTGTTACGATCAGAAGGAGCAAAAGTATGGTGTGTGGTGGATAGCATGGGAGTGTCCGTGGAAAATTTATTGTATGATTTTGATTTACAGGTCGGAGATTCTATCCGTACCATATACGCTGGAATGTGTGAAGAACCTCCATGTTTTGCAAAAGTTACGAATGTGGATACAATCACTCTGTCTGATGGTCGTAAGGCTAGACGCATCAGTTACAATACGAGAGAAGATGATATTGAATATATAGGAAATATAAGCGGCATCTTTGGCGCAATAGTATTTGAACAGCCTCTTAATGGAGTTTCTAATAATTTTATTTGTTGTACTCGAGGAAACAATCTGTTGTATGAAAAAAATAATGGGGATTGTGAACGTTGGTATAATGATGATGCCGTAAATGCTCTACATAATGTGTCCGAATGGCCTTTCTCCTTCACCAAGATTTTTCATGACGGTCAAATCCTCATTCTTCGCGGTGACAAGACCTATACCCTCACTGGACAAGAGGTCAAGTAAATAGCATCATTCTAACAAAAATAGACCTACGAAACTTAATCGTGGGTCTGTTTTTTTATATAATAACTTATCAAAAAAAACAATCATTATGAACAAGTATCAATTTCTGCTCAAAAAAAAGAAGAAGGAGAACTGAGCATTCTCTTCAACGATTTCGAGTTACCTCTCAAGTACGCCCAGTGGATGGAGATTTATGAGTATCATCTGGAGCATCCGAAGAAAAGCCAATGGCAAGTGTCATTGGCTTTTCGCGTTAGTAAAGGCACCGTCTGGAATGCCTACCGGTTTATGGAAGGGGAGATTACTTATGATTCTTTCAGCAAGAAAGCCATATAGAACGGAATGGTCAATAATGCACCCTCTCGTCCTATTTTTTTATTACTTTAACACCTTTTTGGTACGACTTTTCTGCAAGTACTGCACCTTTTTCAAGCGACTTTTTTTGATATATACAAGACCTTTGTCGCGAAAAATGCATTTTTTATTCAATTTCGCGAGCAAGGTAGAGCAACCGCCCACGATTTTGTGGTCGCTCATGTCGAAAAAAAGCAGTACCTTTGCATCAAAATTTCAATGAACTATGGCAAATAGACAAGAAATCGTATGTACCTACATCTATGAGAACTACGTGGCATCGGGACGGTTGCGGCACGACGTGGTGTCCAACAAAGTGCAGAT
>ONEG01000009.1 GCA_900316845.1 uncultured Bacteroidales bacterium | reverse complement strand
CCTGTCGAAGATCACGACCGACCAGCAGACCTTCATCGCGCAGAAGAACGAGCCGAACGGCGCAAAGACCATGAAACAGTGGTACTGGCGCGTCTGCGGCGCGGAGTGGGATCAGGCCCACTCTTAACGTTAAACTGTTAAATCGTTAAACTGTTAAATCGTATGAGTAAGCAGCAGATCTACAAGATGGTAGTAACCATCACTACCGCCATCGTGACGTGCGTGGCGATTGCGTTGGGACTGAGTTCATGCAACGTCACCCGAACGGTAACGACCCGAAGCGAAGCATGGCAGAAAGGCGACACCAGCGTCGTTATTCAGACCAAGACCGTCGAGAGTTACAACGCTGAAGAGCGTTTGTAACGGAGAAGACCCCTTCTCGTATGACGCGTCAAAGAAAGGGCTGTAAACAAACGAGAGGCATCCGAATGGATGCCTCTCCTTATTATTACGCACGCACACCCGCATGGATATCCGGGTGTCGAGCCGCTCGACTTACCAAGCTGTGCCCAGCATGCGGAGGTAGGATTTGTAACGCCACTGAGCGTTCTCCTGAGCGGCAGCGAAGAGTTCGTCTGCCTCCTTCGGGAACTGTTTTGCTACAGAAGCGAAGCGAACCTCACCCTTCAGGTAGTCTTGGAACTTATCCCACTGCGGCTCTTTGGAGTCGAGCGAGAACGGGTTCTTGCCTTCTGCCTCGAGCTGCGGGTTGTAACGCCAGAGGTGCCAGTAACCGCACTCAACAGCCTTAGCCTCCTCAGCCTGCGACTTGCCCATACCTGCTTTCAGACCGTGGTTGATACACGGAGCGTAAGCGATGACGAGCGACGGTCCGGGATAAGCCTCTGCCTCGCGGATAGCCTTGAGGGTCTGAGCCTGGTCAGCGCCCATAGCGATCTGTGCTACATAGACATAACCGTAGGTGGTAGCAATCATACCGAGGTCTTTCTTACGAACGCGCTTACCCATAGCAGCGAACTTAGCGATAGCGCCAAGCGGCGTTGCTTTGGATGCCTGACCACCGGTGTTGGAGTACACCTCGGTATCGAGCACGAGGATGTTGACATCTTCGCCGGAAGCGATGACGTGGTCGAGTCCGCCGTAACCGATATCATAGGAAGCACCGTCACCGCCGACGATCCACTGGCTGCGTTTAACGATATGGTCTTTCTCAGCGAGGATAGCCTTGCAGGTGTCGCAACCGCATTTCTCCATAGCAGCTACCATCGGCTCATAGAGGCGGTTGGTAACCTCTGCAGAGTTCTGGTTCTCCAGCCACTCTTTGAACATCGCTTTGAGTTCGTCGGAGCAGTCAGCGCACTCGAGACCCTTCTGCATCAGAGCAGCAAGGCGCTCACGCAGTTTGCGGTGTGCGATCTGCATACCGAGACCGTACTCGCAGAAGTCCTCGAAGAGGGAGTTGGACCAAGCGGGACCGTGACCCTTCTCGTTCTTGGTATAAGGAGTAGAAGGAACCGAACCGGAGTAGATAGAGGTACAACCGGTAGCGTTAGCGATGATCTCGCGGTCGCCGACGAGTTGGCTGATGAGCTTCAGATACGGAGTCTCACCGCAACCGGAGCAAGCGCCGGAGAACTCGAAGAGCGGAGTTGCGAACTGGCTGTTCTTGACGTTGTTGAGTTCAACGAGGTGTTGCTTGGTAGCTACGTGCTCTACGCAGTAATCCCAGTTAGCAGCCTCGCCGAGTTGGCTCTCGAGATCAACCATAGCGAGTGCCTTGCCTGTCTTCGGATTGCCCGGACATACATCGACGCAGTTACCGCAACCGAGGCAGTCCATAACGCCAACCTGCATGCGGAAGTGCATACCCTTCATGGCAGCCGGAGCCTTCATCTCGCGGGTAGCAGCGCCGTTGAGGCCTGCAAGCTCTTTCTCGTCGAGGACGAACGGACGGATACAAGCGTGAGGACAAACATACGCACACTTGTTACACTCGATACAGTTGTCAGCGGTCCAAACCGGAACGAAGGCAGACACACCACGTTTCTCGAACTTAGCAGTTCCAGCAGGCCATGTACCGTCCTCGATGCCCTTGAACGAGCTAACCGGGAGGAGGTCACCGTCCTGACCGTTGATCGGACGAACGACTTTGGTGATGAACTCCGGCTCATCTCCGTAGTCCTTAGCGGGATCAGCAGGCAGTTTCGACCATGCGGGATCGATAGCGAGCTCTTGGTACTCACCACCGCGATCAACAGCAGCGTAGTTCTTATTAACGACATCCTCACCCTTCTTGCCGTAAGACTTCACGATGAAGTGCTTCATCTCCTCAACGGCTTTGTCAACAGGGATGACTGCGGTGATACGGAAGAAAGCAGACTGGAGGATGGTGTTGGTACGGTTGCCCAGACCGATCTCCTGTGCGATCTTCGTAGCGTTGATGTAATAAACTTTAATCTTATGGTCAGCGAAGTATTTCTTCACTTTGTTCGGCAGGTTCTTAACCAGCTCGTCACCCTCCCAGATGGTGTTCAACAGGAACGTACCGCCGTCCTGCAGACCGCGGGTCACATCGTACATGTGGAGGTAAGCCTGAACGTGGCAAGCCACGAAATTAGGCGTGGTAACGAGGTAGGTCGAGTGGATAGGCTCGTCGCCGAAACGGAGGTGCGAGCAGGTGAATCCACCGGATTTCTTACTATCGTAAGAGAAGTAAGCCTGGCAGTATTTGTCGGTGGTGTCACCGATGATCTTCACCGAGTTCTTGTTTGCACCGACGGTACCGTCTGCACCGAGGCCGTAGAACTTAGCCTGGAAGAGCGATGCGTCACCCATCGCGATCTCCTCGCCAACAGGCAGAGAAGTGAAGGTGAGGTCATCGTTGATACCCACGGTGAAGTGGTTCTTCGGTTGCGGCAGAGCGAGGTTCTCGAATACTGCGAGCATCTGTGCCGGAGTGGTATCGTTGGAACCCAGACCGTAACGACCGCCTACAACGAGCAGGTCCTTCAGACCGAGTTCGTCGAGTGCGTCTTTTACATCGAGGTAGAGCGGTTCGCCGTTAGCGCCCGGCTCTTTGGTACGATCGAGCACGCAGATACGTTTAGCGGTCTTCGGCAGCGCCTCTTGCAAGTACTTGAGGCTGAACGGACGATAGAGGTGTACGTTGATGAGACCGAGTTTCTTGTTACCATTAGCAGCCTCATAATCAATCACTTCGCGGATAGCCTCGCAAGCCGAACCCATACAGATGATGATGTTCTCTGCGTCAGCAGCGCCGTAGTAATTGAACGGACGGTACTCGCGACCGGTGATCTTGCTGATCTCCTTCATGTAGTCGGAAACGATGTCCGCTACGCCGTCATAGTAACGGTTGCAGCTCTCGCGGTGAGCGAAGAAAACATCGGGGTTTTCCGCCATACCGCGCATCTCAGGACGCATCGGGCTCAGAGCACGCTCACGGAACTCCTGGAGTGCCTTGTAGTCTACTAATGGACGGAGGTCCTCCATATCCATCGCTTCCACCTTCTGATACTCGTGGGACGTACGGAAGCCGTCGAAGAAGTTCAAAAATGGTACGCGGCTCTTGATAGTAGCGAGGTGAGCCACACCTGCGAGGTCCATCACCTCTTGTACGGAAGCCTCAGCGAGCATAGCGAAACCGGTTTGACGGCAAGCCATGACATCCTGGTGGTCACCGAAGATACAGAGCACGTGCGAAGCGAGCGTACGAGCCGATACATGGAAGACGGTCGGGATCAACTCACCGGCGATCTTGTACATGTTCGGGATCATGAGGAGCAGACCCTGCGAAGCCGTGAAAGTGGTGGTGAGGGCACCTGCGTTCAGCGAACCGTGAACGGCACCTGCTGCACCGGCCTCAGACTGCATCTCCTGCACGAGTACGGTCTCGCCGAACAGGTTCTTGCGACCTGCAGCAGCCCACTCGTCCACGTTCTCCGCCATCGGAGACGACGGCGTGATAGGATAGATAGCAGCTACCTCGGTGAACATGTAAGCCACATGCGCCGCAGCTGCGTTACCATCCATGGTCATAAATTTTTTCTCTTTTGCCATAAGACTAATTTGTTTTTTATAATGGTTTAAATTGTTTGATTAATTTTTCGATTTATCGATATGCCGATTTATCGATATGTCGATATTTCGTCCTTTAATACAGGAATCCTAACAGCCAGAGGGGTATCTGGTTGCCACGGCCGGTCTCGAGGTCGCCCACTGCCGTCGGACGGATAGTGTCGCGGTTAGAGACTTTCTCGTGCACGTCGAAATAATACTGGTTATCGACGATGAACATCGCGCTTCGCTCGGTCGCGTTGACCTTATGCGAACCATGGATAGCCGTATAGAAATAGGTCTCCAGCATATCTATCCGCGGGATCTCACGGGTGAAAATCATCCGTGCGAGGTTCGGGTTATGCATATAGACCTTGGTCGGCTTCATCGGGAAAGCTTTATTCTCAGGATAGAGGAGGTTGATGAGTCGCGAGTCCTTGAGATACTTGATATAGTTCATGGTCGTCGCTCGGCTGAGCTGAATCTCATCGGAGATATTCGACACATTTAACGCAGAAGGCGCCTCCTCCATAAGAATATAGAGCAGTTTGCGGAGCTTATGCAGACACGCTACATCAATCTGCTTAATCATCAGCACGTCCACCTCCAACTGGCTGTTCATCACCTTCAACACTTCGGACTCAAAGGACTTGGACTCCAGATAGGAAGGATAATAGCCGTGGTCGAGGTACGCATTGAAATAATCAAGCGGATGTACACGTTCGCAAATCTCGCGAGAGATAGAAGCATGACGCTGAAGAATATCCTCCAGCGTATAAGACTGCAAGCGCAGACCGGTCTGCAGGTTCAGGTACTCGCGGAACGAGAATCCGCGGAGGTTATACGTGTGAACAATTCGTTCCAAGTCGCGGTTCTCCTCATCAATAGGCATCACCGGCGTAGCGCAGAAGACGATATGCAGATTCTTGAATTTCGAATAGCAGCGTTTGAGTTCGCGCGACCAGTTCGGATACTTGAAGAGTTGATCGATGAAGAGGTATCGCCCACCCTTCTGCGCAAACGCGCTTGCGAGCTCCATCAACGTGTGCTTGGTGAAATAGAAATCATTCATGCTCACAAAGAGGCAAGGGCGCACATCCCGTTGGGATTTGCGTTTGGAAGGACGTCCTTTCTTGGTCAAGGGTACCGGCAGATTTTTCCACTCGGTCTCAATTTCCTTCGCACGAGACAGGAGGAAATCCGTTTTGCCCACGCCACGGCCGCCTTTAATCGCAATCAACCGGTCGTCCCAATTGATTTCGTCCATCAACTGCCTGCGGATAGGCATCTTCGCATGAGCCACGAGATAATCATGAATACGGAAGAAGGTTTTTAACATCTCTTCCTGCACGTCAACCTGCACTTCCTGAACCTCCGGAACACCTTGCACTTGCTCTTCTTGAGCAATCATATTTGCCTCTTTTTTCTCCATTTTGAATTAAAATATTGAAAATCGCTGCAAAATTACAAAAAAAAATTCATATTTGCAAGGTTTACCTTACATTTTTTGCAAAAAAATGAAGGACTACCAGCCGTAGTCCCTCAAAAATTTACATTTTTCGTCAAAAAATACACCTCATTAGAGGCTGATTGCGCCGCTCGGGCACACGCCCTCACATGTACCGCACTCGATACAAACCTCCGGATCAATCGAATACTGTTCGCCCTCATGGATTGCTCCTACCGGGCACTCATCAATACATGTACCGCATGCTACGCAGTCACTTGAAATCTTGTAAGCCATACTATATTAATTTAAAATTTATAATTCACAATTTACAAAGGGCTCTTAGAATACGTACGGACTTTAAGGTTTGTACGGGACTTTTAGAACGCCTTGTGAATTGTACATTGTTAATTGTACATTGATTTCCGCTGCAAAGGTACAACAAAAAATTGACACTACCAAATTTTAGGGAAAGATTTTTTACTTTTTTTTCTTTTTTGCGGTAGCGAGCGCGGCAGCCAGTTGTGCTGCAGGACCTGTCAAACCCTTATCCGTCAGGCCTTTGCGCTTCGCGAAAGTGGTCCAGTCTTTCGGACCGCCATCGGAAACCGGCATCCCTAATTGTAGGTAGTGGCAATACGCAATACCGAGTGCGTCCGTCGCGTCGAGTTTCTTCGGCATTTTCTCATCGGGAATATGCAAAAACCGTTGTAACATTCCCGCCACCTGCTCTTTCGAACTATGCCCGTTGCCGGTGATCGCCATCTTGATCTTCATCGGCGAATACTCATAAATCGGCACATCTTTACTCAACGCCGCAGCGATCGCTACGCCTTGCGCGTGCACGATCTTTATCATTGTTTGCGGGTTTTTATCCACAAACTGCGTCTCGATTGCCAACGAAGTGGGATGATGCTTGTCGATCAACTCCTGCAAGAAGAAGAACTCCTGCTGCAACCGCGGATACTGACCGTCCAACTTATGCACGTCCAGTACGCCGAAATCAATAATCTCCACCTGCTGACCGACCGTGTGCAAGAGTGCATAGCCCATGTACAACGTACCGGGATCGACACCCAAAATAATATGTTCTCGATTGAGAGTATCCTGCATTCCCTACCCAAATAAGACCTAAACCATAGGGCCACGATGATTATGCTAATCTTCGTGGTTTCTGACAAAACCGCGGATGATGACCACAACCGCTCCGGCGATGAGCACATAATCCGCCCAGGGCTCTATTTTAGCAACACTCAGCCCTGCTCCAACGGCCAGAATAATCAGGCCGATAATCAATATGATAGTAGATTTTTTCATTCTTCGACTAAATAAATGTCTTCGTTACTTGTATGCATAAAATAATGTTCGCGCGCGTATTGCTCCAGACTGTCAGGGTTTTGCAGCAACAATATCTCCCGTTGTGCCTCTTCTGCTCCGGCACGATACATATCCCGTTGTTCCTCCAGATGACGAATCTCACGTCCTCGGCGCATGAAATGTATCAGACTTTGGTCTCCGATAAACAGAAACACGACGAGAAAAACAAGTAGCGTAATCACATACTTGCCCCATTTACGAATCTTTATTGTTGTCCAAAATTCCGAAAAAGTCATAGTATAAAGCTTACAAAATTCAAAATTCGCTGCAAAGTTACGATTTTTTTTGCAAGAATGCAAATTTTTTTGTACTTTTGTAGCCGATTTAACAGGAATGCACTATGAAAACCCGTTTTGGCATGCTTTTGATAGCCCTTTTGCTGTACGTTACAGCCATCGGGCAGGCACATATCACCATTGATAATCCTTCAACCTGGTCGGGCGAAGCGTTGCGACCTTACATCGGTCAGACCGTCATCTTCGACGTGCCGGTTGTGGTATGCAGCAACGCCAACGGAAACTATATCGTTTCGCCATGGCGGAGATTTCATCCGGAGAGCCATGGTTTTCCCGGTTCTGAAGATTACCAGTCCACCGTTCGGGTGAATGGCAGTTGTATGTTCTCTATCAGCGGGATAAACAACTATCATCGTTGCGGAGAGAAGATCATCGGTCTCAAAGCCCGCGTCATCAGCACGTCCAGTCTCACTTTTCAGGGCGGCCAATGGTCAGGAAACACCCGTGCAGACTTGGAGGCCGGCATTCCTGATTTAGGCGACTACCGGTTGTTGGTGTGCGGGTTTAACGTGGAAAACTACTTTATGACTTGGGGTTCGATGGGAGCCTACAGTTACGCGGAGCACCAGGCACAACGCGCCAAAGTGCATAAAGCGCTGAAAAAAATCAATGCAGACATATATGGTCTCGTAGAGCTGCAAAAGGGTGACGACGCCATCAAGGAGATCGTAAACGACCTCAACAAGGCCCTTCCCAAACGACACTATAAGTATTTCTCCGGAGACGCTTCGGGCACTTTTCAGAAAGTAGATTTCGTCTATGACGAGAACACCGTAGAGCCCATCAACACGCCTGTGGGAACCGATGAAGAGGTGGCTGACCGCAAGAAGATGATCTGTTTCCGCGAGAAAGAGACCGGCGAGAAATTCATCTACTCCATCAACCATTTCAAATCGATGAACACCGGCGATGAGTACCGGCGTGTGAATGAAGCGAAAGCGGTTCTCAAACTATACAACACCTATAAACAAAACAAAAACATCCACGAGAAAGATGTATTGTTCATGGGCGACATGAACTGCTACGCGTTCACAGAACCCATTAAGGTCTTTACCGAGAGCGGAATGATCGACCTGCATCGGGCTTTCCATGGCGACAGCAGTTACAGTTATATGTTCGGCGGCATGGCGAGTTACATCGACCACGCCATCAGTAACGGTACGATGTACCGCCAGGTAACCGGCATGAGCGGTTTTCACATCAACTCCGATGAGGACGACCGGTATAACTACCAGCGTTCTTCCGACGAGACGATGTTCCGTTGCTCCGACCACGATCCGGTGTTAGTCGGTCTCAAGTTAGACAGCACACTTGTCTATGACCCCACTCCGCAGATCAACGCCTGCGAGATCCTCTCCGGCGAAAGCAAAAAGATGATTATCCAAAACGCTTACACGGATGGTCAGCAGAGTTTCTATGCCATTTATACCATCAACGGATGGCTTGTAGAACAAAAGAAGATCACTTCACCTCTCTACGAAGTAGAACTGCCAAATCCGGCAGGAGTATATATCGTTACCGTTTATTACGACGGCCAGATTTACCAACGGAAAATGATCGTCAGATGATGGATTTATTCAGCGAAATAGAAGAACCCGAGCGCGAGGAGTTGAAGCGCCTGCGTAAGGAACTGGAGGAGGCGAACTATAAGTACTATGTACTGAACATGCCAACTCTGTCGGATCGTGAGTTCGACGAGAAGATGCATCGTCTGCAAGCGCTCGAAGCGCAGTTCCCGGATATGTTCGACCCTAAGTCCCCGACCCAACATGTGGGAAGTGATTTGGGCAAAAAGGGGTTTGAGCAGGTGCGTCACAAATACCCGATGTTGTCTTTGGCGAATAGTTATTCGCGCGAAGAAATAGAAGACTGGGTGCGAAAGTTGCCTTCGGGCGTAGAAATCGTTTGCGAACTGAAGTTCGACGGACTTTCTATTTCGTTGTGGTACGAGCATGGGCAACTTGTCAAAGCGCTCACGCGAGGCGATGGTGTACAAGGCGATGACGTGATTGCAAACATCAAAACCATTCCTTCCATTCCTTGGCGAATTGAACGAGACGATATTCCTGATTTCTTTGAATTGCGAGGCGAAGTATTGCTGCCGTGGGAGCGATTCGAGGCACTTAACAAAGAACGTGAGGAACAGGAAGAACCGCTGTTCGCCAACCCAAGAAACGCCGCTTCGGGTACTCTCAAGCTGCAAGACCCGAAAGAGGTGGCACGGCGCGGTTTGGAAGCGTATCTCTATTATATGTTGGGCGAGAACCTGCCCGGCAAGACCCATTATGAGCGACTAACGACTGCTAAAGAATGGGGATTTCATATCTCGGACGCTATCAGGGTCTGCAAGAACGTCGATGAAGTGATGGCGTACATCGCTTATTGGGACACGGAACGCAAGAATCTGCCGGTAGCAACAGATGGTATTGTGCTCAAGGTCAATAACTTGGCCCAACAGGAAGAACTCGGCTACACCGCCAAGACACCGAGATGGGCGATTGCTTATAAGTTCCCCGCGGAGAAACAGTTGACGCTCCTCAAAGAGATCACATACCAAGTCGGCCGCACAGGTGTCGTAACACCTGTAGCAAACCTCGAACCCGTACAACTGAGCGGTACGATTGTCCAACGCGCGACGCTTCATAACGAAGATTTTATCAAGTCGCTTGACATCCGTCCGGGTGATCGTGTGTGGGTAGAGAAAGGAGGAGAGATCATACCGAAGATCGTCGGTCGTGCCGACCGAAATGATGAAATGAGCGCGACTCCGTCGCTCAATGATGGAATGATGTATTCTTTCCCGGATGTTTGCCCGGAATGCGGCACGCCTCTTGTGCGCGTGGAAGGTGAAGCGGCTTGGAGATGTCCGAATGAAGCCGGTTGCCCGCCGCAGATAAAAGGCAAGATCGAGCATTTTGTGTCTCGCAAAGCGATGAATATTGACGGTCTTGGAGAAGAGACGATTGACTTGTTCTACCAGAAAGGCTTGTTAAAAAACATCGCAGATATCTACGATCTGAAACTCGAAGATATCGCTGCGCAAGAACGACTTGGTGAGAAGTCCGCGCTGAACATGTTAGCCGGTATTGAGGCGTCTAAACAAGTGCCGTGGGCACGAGTTCTTTTTGCGCTCGGAATCCGCATGGTCGGAGAGACAACCGCCAAGAAAATTGCCCGCGTCTATAACAATATAGACACGCTCCAATGGGCAACGGCCGAGCAACTTTGCGCCATCGAAGATGTCGGTCCGCAGATTGCAGAGAATATCGTGGCATACTTCAACGATATGCGCAATCTTGAGATCTTGGAACGTCTCCGTCAAGCCGGACTGCAATTCGAGGGCGAAGCAGCCGAAGGGCCGCAATCCGACAAGTTAGCCGGAATGTCAATCGTCATCTCCGGTACGTTTGCTCACCACTCCCGCGACGAGTACAAAGCGATGATTGAAGCTAACGGAGGAAAGAACGTCGGTTCCGTGAGCAAGAAGACGAGTTTCATTCTTGCAGGAGAGAACATGGGACCCGAGAAACGAAAGAAAGCAGAAGACTTAGGAATTCCTCTCAAAACGGAGGAGGAATTCCTCGAAATGATTCAATGACCAAATAAATGGTACATGGTAAAAGACTAAATGGTAAATGGATTTATGAGAAAATTAAAACAGTTTATATTTGATTACCTGCGTAAGAAAATGCCGGAACGCCATCCGCGTTTTCCGCATTTAGACCAGCCGCTGAAGGTGATGATTGTCTATGAGAGCGATCTGTTGGAGCGAAATGATGCGATTAAGTCGATTCGTCAAGACCTCTTGCGCCGCCAGATGGACGTGACGATGTGGGGATATGTAGAGAAAAAAGAAATCAACACGCTCATTCTGCCGCAAAGTCGCATTCTCGGTGTGGGAGATTATAATTTCTTCGGCAAACCGCGCGACTACGTCTTGGAAGACTTGCAGGCAGAGCAATACGACCTGTTGATTGATCTCACGACGAGGCCAAGTCTGCCGCTTCGCTACATTACCATGTACACGAATGCGGATTTCAAAGTGGGTCTGAATATGGGCGAAGGGATACACGACATGCTGATCTCCCTACCCGATCTCACACCTGAGCAAGGCGAAGAAGCGGCCCTCGAGGCCTCTTGGCTCTACGACCAGATTATGGGATTTATTACCACTATTAAAAGCAATGATTAAAAACCGCATGGAAAAGTTAAAAGGTTTAGGAACAGCGCTTATCACGCCGTTTGATGCAAATGGCAAGGTGGATTACGAAGCACTCGCTCGCCTGTTAGACACCCAACTAACCGGCTTCGTAGATTATCTCGTTGTACTCGGTACAACCGGCGAAGCCGCCACCCTGACCGCAGAGGAGAAGAAAGAAGTACGGCAGTTTATAGCGGAACATGTCAAACTTGCCGCTTTTAAACGTCATTACCCGGCGATGGATGACCCCGACATCTGCGCCGCGATCAGACCCGTTCCGATACCATTGGTATTGGGAGTTGGCGGAAACAATACTGCGGCGGTGTGTGCAGAGTTGACCACCATGCGTGACGAACTATCGGAGAACTATGCCGCTATCCTTTCTGTCTGCCCGTATTACAACAAACCCAACCAGGAAGGGCTATACCAACATTTCTGCGCCGTAGCAGAGGCGAGTCCAATTCCTGTAGTATTATATAATGTTCCCGGGCGCACGGGTGTGAACCTGCTTCCGGAGACCGTCATGCGTATTTATGAGGCGCACCCAGATAAGATTATCGGCATCAAAGAAGCCTCCGGCAACCTCGAGCAAATAAAAAGGTTAATCGGTCTAACAGCGAAGCGGTCTGTCAGCGAAGCCGGTCTATTAGTCATCTCCGGCGATGATGGTATTGCGTGCGAACTGATGGAAGCAGGCGCGGCAGGCCTGATCTCTGTAGCGTCGAACGCCTTCCCGGAGGACTTCTGGCATATCGTGCATGACAAAGATGCAGCCTTGCAAGCGAAATACGCAGAGATAATCAAACTCCTTTTCGCCGAAGGCAATCCTGTCGGCATCAAAGCCGTCTTGGCGCAAAAGGGATTGATTGATAATTATTTGAGGCTACCGCTTGTTCCGGCAAGCGCAGAACTAAACCGCCGGATATCGGCTATTATATAAAAAAGAGCTCGCACATAAATGCGAGCCTTTTTGTTTGTAAGAACGGGATAATCCGCCATTCATGGCGGATACGTTCAACGCAATTACTTAGCGGCTTTCTTCTTCGCTTGGTCAACGACTGCTTTGAAAGCAGCGGGTTGATTCATAGCGAGGTCAGCAAGCGCTTTGCGGTTGATGACGATTCCTGCTTTCTTGAGGCAACCCATCAACTGGCTGTAGCTCAGACCTTCGAGGCGAGCGGCAGCGTTGATACGCTGAATCCAGAGAGCGCGGAAAGTACGTTTTTTGTTCTTACGATCGCGGTAAGCATACTGCAAACCTTTCTCCCACGTGTTCTTTGCTACGGTCCATACATTAGCACGGCCACCAAAGTTACCACGGGTGAGAGACAAAATCTTTTTGCGACGGTTGCGCGAAGCAACGTGATTTACTGATCTTGGCATTTCTCTTGTCCTTTCACTTTAATGGTTAGTACTTAACGAAGCAGCAGCATCTCACGGATGGAGCGCATGTTCGTCTGATCAACAATAGCAACATGAGTCAAGTTGCGTTTTTGCTTTTTAGTCTTCTTCGTCAGAATGTGACTTTTGTAAGCGTGCTTACGCTTGATTTTACCGGTTCCGGTAAGCGCGAAACGCTTTTTTGCACCGGAGTTCGTTTTTACCTTTGGCATTTTGTTTTGAATTTAAAATATTAATACTAAAGTCTCGGGCAGCCACGCGTACTCGGACGCGATAAAAAGGTAGGCCCTACGACTTGTTTTGGGGCGTTACATTGGTCCAACATTGGCTTTGACTGTCGGTTGACCGTCGGTTGACCGTCGTTCGACCGTCGGTATTGGACTTATTTTTGACCTATATTAGTTTTACTTTTGGCTCTTGGGGCTCAAGAACATAATCATCCTTTTTCCCTCGAGGGTTGGGACGTTATCTGCCTTCCCGAATTCTTCGAGGTCGGCCGCGAATCGTGCGAGGAGGAGTTCGCCTTGCTCCTTGAAGACGATGGAACGTCCGCGGAAGAAGACATACGCCTTCACTTTGTTGCCTTCCTTGAGGAACTCCTGGGCGTGCTTGAGCTTGAAGTTGTAGTCGTGGTCATCGGTTTGCGGGCCGAAACGGATCTCCTTCACTTCTTGCTTCTTCTGGTTCGCCTTTGCCTCTTTTTGCTTTTTCTTCTGCGCGTAGAGGAACTTCTGGTAGTCAATAACCCGGCAGACAGGCGGGTTAGCAGTAGCCGCAATCTCAACCAGATCGAGGTTGAGGTCATCGGCAATCTTCATTGCCTGCTGGAAGGAATAGATCCCTTGCTCTACGTTGTCGCCGATGAGGCGCACTTGCTGGACACCGCGAATCTTGTCGTTAATACGATGCGGGTCTTCTTTAATAACACGACCACCGCGTGGCCGCTGAGGAATAGTTGCTATAGTTTTAGCCTTTAGTAGAAAGTAGAAAGTAGAAAGACCGCTTCGCTCAAAGTCGAAAGTCGAAAGACCGCTTCGCTCAAAGTCGAAAGTCGAAAGCCCCTCAGCTACCACTTTCCGGATTAATACTGATGCTTCTCGTGCGTGCACAAATTGCCCCACCATCGAAAAAGCGCACAAAATTACAACAATTTTCTGACATACGCAAGAAAAGTGCGATTTTTTTCACTTTTTTTTATAAATGTTTGCGCGCGTGAAATATTTTTTGTAATTTTGTAGCCGATTTTGATATTTAACGCTTAATCTGATATCTAAAACAAAAAGTTATATGAAAAAGAGCATTTTAATACTGACCGCAATGGTCGCAATGGTAGTTGTAGGTTGCAAGGAGAGTCCGTATATCCCGAATCCCGGAACCACGGATGGTGTGCCGGAATCGATGCCCGTGACAATTCCCGATACCAACGGTATTGAGATATCCGTTGATAGCGCTATCGCTATATGCAAGAGTCTTCCGGCAGACCAGGCAACGGCAGAGGTGTATAAGCTGTCGGGCGTATTGACGGCAAACAGCACAAATCCGGATGACGTGCCGGGTAAATACAAGAATATCAACTTCAAGTTGTCGGACAACGGCGGCAAGACGAGTATCTCTTGCTACTACATCAACAACCTCAACAACAAGAAGTTCACGAAGATGACGGATGTGCCTCTGGTAGGTTCCAAACTGACCGTTCGCGGCCAGCTCATCAATTACAAGGGTTCCACGCCGGAGCTGAAAGACGGCTTCATCGTACGCATCGACTCGATGGTACGTCCGACGATACCGGATACCATTTACGCGACATGCGCCGAGGCCAAGACTGCCGCATTGGCATTGCCGAGCGGAGGAACGAGTACGGATATCTATATTATCGAAGGTTACGTACAATCAGAAGGCTACAGTTCGGAGATTAGCCGAGGTCAGCAGAAATACTTTTGGATTGACGACGTGAAAGAAGGCTCGAAAGTGTTCGAGGCATATTGGTGCGACGTGCCGGACGGCGCAACACCGGTACCTGTGGGAGCAAAAGTTCGTCTGCAAGGTAAGATCATGAACTATAATGGCAGCACGGCTGAAATGAAGAATGGCAAGATTACTATTCTTGAGGCAGCCCAGTAACCAAAACGCAAAAAAAAAATAAATTCAATAATAAAAAATGGCAAGTTTACAAAGAATTAGAAATCATGGCGCATTGTTGATCGCGATTGTCGGTCTCGCCATGTTGGCATTTATCCTCGGAGACTTTTTGAACTCCGGTAGTAGCTTCTTCAACCGCAGCCGCGAGAACGTGGGTGTTATCGAGGGTCAGAAAGTACACTACACGGAGTACGAGGCAGCTAAAGAACAATTGACAGAGGTCTATAAGATCGAGTCCGGACGTTCGGATTTTGACGAGGACCTGCAGGCACAGATTCGCAATCAGGTATGGAACATGTTCGTTATGGACTACACGATGCGTGCTCAAGCAAAGAAAATCGGTATGGACATTACCGCCGATGAGTTAACAGAGTTATGCATCGGCGAGAACGTGCATCAGATTTTGCGTGGTCGTCGTGCTTTCTACGGCGAGGACGGTCAGTACAGCCGCGAGATCGTGAAGAACCTGATTGCCGCTATCAACGAAGGTAGCGATGACGCAGAGCAGAACGCGAACCTGCAGCAGGCCAAGACCTATTGGATGTACTGGGAGAAAGCCGTACGCATGAGCTATATGCAGGAGAAATACACCTCTCTGCTGCAACACCTGCTGAAGGCAAACTCGCTGGACGCAGAGTACGCTTTTGACGCCCGTCAGAAAGGTGTGAGCGCAGAGTACGTTATGCAGCCGTACTTCAGCGTAGCCGACAGCCTGGTAAAGGTTAGCGACCGCGACATCAAGAAACTATATGCACAACACAAAGAGCAGTACAAGCAGACTCCGAACCGCGCGATCAAATACATCGCCTTTGATATCGTTCCGAGCGAGGATGATTTCAAGGCAGCAGAGACGCTGATGAACAACCTCAAAGAGGAGTTCCGGAACGCAGAAGACGTGAGCCTCGTCGTTAACACCAATTCGGATGTTATGTACGACGGCCGCGACTACTCGGAGGAGACCGTTCCGGCTCAGTTCAAGGAGTTTGCGTTCGCTAAGGGCGCTAAAGCCGGCGATTGCACGGAGATTCTGTTTGAGAACAACACCTATGCGATGGCCCGTATCATGCAAGCCGGCTATTCGCTGCCGGATTCCGTAGAGCTGAAGGCTATCGTTGAGGGCGGTGAGGATCAGGAGTTAGGTTGGTTCAAGGCTGCAGATCTGCCGAAGAACATCGCAGAGCCGGCTCTGGCAGGCAAACGCGGCGAGAAATTCACCGTTGCACAGGGCATGGGTGAGCAGACCTATGAGATCATGGAGATCGGTAAACCGACCCCGAAAGTGAAGTTGGCTATCCTTGCACGCGAGGTAACTCCGTCGAGCAAGACCTACTCGATCATCTATAACAACGCAAAACAGTTCATCGTGGACAACAACAATGCCGAGGCCTTGGAGGCAGCTGCTCAGGAAGCAGGCATGACCGTTGTACCGCAGTTCAACCTGACCGCCACGACCGACAAAGTAGGTCAGTTGGCAGCCAGCCGTCCTATCGTACGCTGGGCATTTGAGGCGAAAGAAGGTCAAGTGAGCGACGTGTTCGAGTGCGGCCAGCAGTTCATCGTAGCTGCTCTGACCGAGGTGAACGACGGCGATTATCGTCCGTTGGAGGCTGTACGTGCAGAGTTGACTTACGAGGCAACGAATAACGCGAAAGCAGCATATATCATGAAAGAGCTGAAAGGCGTTGAGAGCCTGGAGGCTGCTGCTCAGATCATGGGTCAGAAAGTACAGAGCGTAGAGCGCGTGAGTCTGGCTGACAGCCGTTTCGGCAATGCCGGCATGGAGCCAGCAGTCATCGGCGCCGCTATCGCACAAGGCGAGAATGCTCTGAGCGAGCCGATTCAAGGTAACATGGGTGTGTTCGTCGTAAAGACCGGCGCAGCGAATAACGCAGAGGGCACTTTCAACGCCGAGAGCGAGAAAGCACAGTTATCCAGTCGCTTCGCTTACCTGCCGTATCAGGCTATCCAGCTGCTGGAGGACGAGGCAGAGATTACCGATAACCGCGCTAACTTCCAATAAGCAACGCGCGTCCGCGCACGCGTACGTAATATAATAAGGTGAAAGGCGAAAGGCAAATATCACCGTGGGTATGGGTTCCGACCCTGTACTTCACTGAAGGAATCCCCTATTTCTTGGTAAACAGCATCTCTGTGATGCTGTTTGCTAAAATGGGAGTACCCAATGATCAGCTGGCATTCTTCACTACCCTGCTCTATTTCCCGTGGTTCCTGAAAGGACTGTGGGGTCCGTTCGTAGATATCTTCCGGACGAAGCGATGGTGGATCATAGCGATGCAAGCGCTGATGACGGTGTTATGTGTCTTATTGACCCTCACACTGCCTCATCCGGAGGCGGAGATGATAGCTACGAAGGCTACATCCGTCGGTCTTTTCCGGTGGACTTTGGTGTTCTTCATCATCGCTGCATTTGCATCGGCGACGCATGACATAGCGGCGGACGGGTACTATATGTTGGCACACGACACCAAGAGCCAGGCGGCTTTCATCGGAATCCGTTCTACGTTCTACCGCATCGCGTCGGTGTTCTCGCAAGGCGTGCTGGTGTATATCGCCGGCCAGATAGAGAACCGCACGGGCGATATACCGCTCTCCTGGCAAGTGACGTTAGGCGTGACAAGCGTGCTGATGCTGTGTGTCACGTTGTACCACTGTTTTGCGTTGCCAAAGGTTGAGGATCCCCTCCCTACCTCCCCTTCAAAAGAAGGAAAAAGCCTTTCTAAAGCAGTTTGGAAGGAATTAGGAGAAGCATTCAAGACTTTCTTCACCAAGCCGGGCGTGGGATTAGCGATTGCTTTTATGCTGTTGTACCGGTTGAGCGAAGGATTCCTGGTGAAGTTATGTCAGCCGTTCCTGGTTGACAGCCGCGCGACGATGCTGCGAGACGGACAGATCATCGGCGGCGGACTGGAGTTGAGCACCGACACTGTGGGACTGCTATATGGCACGATCGGCGTTGCTTGTCTGCTGTTAGGCGGTATCTTAGGCGGTATCTACATCTCCCGCCATGGTCTAAAAAAGTCCCTATGGCTGATGGCTTCCGCGCTGACGTTACCGAGTTTCGTATATGTCTATCTGAGTATGGCGCAACCGGAGTCGCTTTGGCTCATCGGCAGCGCAATCAGTTTTGAGAATTTCGGTTACGGATTCGGTTTCACGGCGTATATGATGTACATGATGCATTTCTCGGAAGGCAAATACAAGACCTCTCACTATGCCATCTGCACAGCGTTCATGGCGCTTAGTATGATGATTCCGGGATTCATTGCCGGTTCGTTGGAACTCGCCGTGGGCTACTCCACCTTCTTCTGGATCGCGAATGCATGCAGCGTGACAACCTTTTTAATCACCTATTTTGTATATAAAAGATTATGAATAAGCGAATTATCCCCGACACCATAACGAGTTGTAACCTCCTTTGCGGCAGTGTAGCTGTGTTCTTGGCAACGCAAGGGGCTTTTGTTTGGGCCTTTGTGTTTATCTTAGCCGGTGCGTTTTTCGATTTCTTCGATGGATTGAGCGCTCGGTTACTGAAGACACCGAGTCCTATTGGTGTGGAGTTAGATTCGTTGGCGGACGATATCACTTTCGGTCTGGCGCCGGCGATGATGCTGTTCTGCTGGCTGAAACCGATCTTGGGTTGGTGGGCAGGAATAGCGCTGCTGATGGCGGCGTTCTCGGCGCTCCGTTTGGCGAAATTCAATGTCGATGAGCGTCAGCATGACTCTTTTATCGGTCTGGCGACACCGGCAAACGCCATCTTCTGGGGTGGTATATGTTGCATGCCATACGCGATGCTGGCTTACGACTGGATGGGCTGGTGCATGTTAGGATTGTCGCTTGTAAGCTGCTATCTGCTGAACGCCGAGATCCCGTTCTTCAGCTTCAAGGGCTGGGAAAAAGAGAAGACGGTGATTATCAGCTTCCTCCTCGGTTGCGTGATACTAATCGGTTATTGCGTGACGAAAGCGATTATAAATCACCATCCGGAGTTCGCGCTCTTTAGCGGTACGGCTTGTATCCTTTGGTACGTGACGCTGAACCTGTTATTGGCGTGTACAAGAAAGAAATAATTGAGAACAGCACAAAACCCTTACTTAACCCTTACTTTACCAGTATGAAACGCACCTCCATTTTTATTGCAGCAATCCTCTTCTCCGTCGGAATGATGGCGGAAGATATTCCTGCGGGCTACTATGATGCCATCGACGGGAAGCAAGACTCGGTGCTCAAATCGACACTAAGTTTGATTGTTCGCGGCGGTGACCGGTATGAGTATGGCCCGAACCAATACCATAGTTCGAGTAATCCGCCGGAGTGGGAAAAAGGCGACTTAAAGGCTTATGGTACATGGCAAGCCTTGCCTTACACGGACAGAAAAGAAGGAGGAGTGGTTTGGGACATGTACTCCGATTGCGTACGCTACTACCCCAATAAATTAGGCGATTCGGGCTGTTCGCTCAACATTGAGCATTGTTTACCGAAGAGTTGGTGGGGAGGCACGGTGAATGAGGCGTACAAAGACTTGTATAACCTCAACCCGTCGGACCAACGCGCCAACAGTCAGAAAAGCAATTATGCCCCGGGGCATGTCAAGAAAGGCGATAAGTTCGACAATGGGTCATTCAGGATGGATGCCGCCAAGAGTTCCGGATACGGATATATCTGTTGGGAACCGGCAGAAGAGTATCGGGGCGATTTTGCCCGCGCGTATTTCTATGTGGCTACCGCCTATGAGTATTTAACATGGACGGCGTACCCGCAATATATCAGCAAAGCGAGCTATCTCATGTTCTCCGACAGTATTCAAAAAGTGCTGTTAGACTGGCACAGAGCCGATCCGGTGAGCGATAAAGAGCGATGCCGAATGGATCTAATCTCAGATATTCAATGCAACCGAAATCCGTTTATCGACTACCCGGAATTGGTGGAATATATCTGGGGCAACCGGAAAGGGCAAACAGTTAATCTATCGGAACTTACATGTGCTTTCATCCCGGGAACTTGTCCGGACGATCCCGTTACGCCGGCTCCGCAGCTCTATGACACGCTGATTAACCTGCCGGCTATTACCGCAGCGTTGGTTAACGCGGTGAGCCACGACGGTATTACAGGCTCCGCCAACAGCGGTATTCAGTCTAACGGGAACGCCTCTATCACGATGGGCAAGAGCAGTACTGACGGTGAGATCTCATTTACCGGATTGAACCTGCAGGACACAGCCATTTTGGCGTTCCGGGCTTCGCCGTATAATAGCGCGACAAGTATGCAGTTAGACGTGTATGCCGGCAACACCCTCTTGCAATCGATCCAAGTGACGGTTCAGAAAGAGACACGCGACGAGATACGTTACCGCATCACTATTCCTGCCGGAACAGAGACGCTTAGCCTGCGATCGGTAGGAGGAAGTACGTCCAAACGAGCGTGCATACAGGAGTTGTATCTCCTTAGTCGCAAACAAGAGACCGGCGTCAGTAATAGCCCGACCGAAAAAGTACCGGCGTACAAGGAAATACGCAACGGGCAAGTAGTAATTCGACGTAATTCGGCAATTTACACCACTTTAGGTCAGCAGTTACGGTAAGTGTGTCAATTTTTACACATTTTCCGTGAATATCTGCACGCGCGCGTAAAGAAAAAGCAGTAACTTTGCACCCGAATTGAAACGACATCATTTAACACAAAAAATCATATGAAAAAACAACTATTCAATGCGCTGCTCTTCTGCTTGCTGGCAATGCCGGCAATGAGTATCCGGGCAGATGTGATCGACGAAGGTCAATCGACCGAAGGTAAAGATTTCTGGGTAACGTTTATGCGTGCCGACCAGGACGCCAACAATGCCTTGGTACTTTCCCTTTCCATTTCTTCCCGCGAAGATTGCCAAGTAACAATTAAGAACCCTTTCACTGGTTATACGGAAGACGTAATCGTAACCGCCAACCAAATGAAGTTAGTAGAGTTGTATAACGGCAATGTACTGGCCGGCAATGCACGTTCTGCAATGGCTGGTACCGGTAAAGTGTGCTACGCTGTCAACTCGGAGAAAGTGGATACATGCGCCCTGCATGTAACGGCGACGAAGAATATCTCTCTCTTCGCTACGAGTTATAAGAAAGCTACTTTTGATGCTACGAATGTATTACCTACACCTTCGTTGCTGGATGAATATATTATCCAAACTTATACACCATCTGACCACGATGGTCCTAACGCAACACAAGGTAGCCATTTTGCAATTATTGCTGCCGAGGACAACACCATCGTCGATTATTGCCCCTCTGTAAATACGGAGCGTATAAACGATGCCATTAAAAGACGCGATGGTGGATATGAACTAACCGAAGAGGAGTTGGAATTGATAAATTATCAATTTGGTCGTGACACATTGCATTCTCCGGTCCTGAATGCAGGTCAGGTTTATTATGTTTGGACAGGTAAGAAAGACAAAGATGCTGGAGACCTCTCCGGTACATATGTCAAAGCCCGTGACGGCAAGAAGATTGCAGTTTTCCAGGGTTGTCCGCATACCAACATCCCGTATCAAAAAGAGCAACGAGACCATATCTTCTCCCAAGCAATGCCTATCCAATACTGGGGAAATACATTTGTGCTGACGGCTTCTGCCAGCCGCCCTGTAGATATTATTCGTATCTTGGCTTTGCATGATGGAACGGAAGTGCGTATCAATGGTAATCTGGTACATACCTTCAATTTCGCCAACGAACCAAAGCGCTATTGGGAGTTTGAGATAGGAACAGAAGGTACTTACGCAAAAGAAGGAAGTTGTTTAGTAACTACTTCTTGTCCTTGCGCTGCACACCTCTTTATGGTTTCTCAACGCTACCATGGCGATAAAAATAGCAACGGAGACCCGGCAATGTTGTGGGTCAACCCAATTGAGCAACAGATTGATCAGGTGACGTTTGCCACTTATGCTAGTAGCAACGGAACCACCTCACACTATGTAAATGTAGTAACCGACCAGCCGGATTTAATGACAATTTCCGGAGGAACAACCACTCCTACCATGACATTCAACCCTGTAAGCGGTTCTTCCACGTATTATTACGCACAAGTATCGCTAGGAAATGAAGCTACTTCCTATACGCTTAAGAGCAACGGTTCGAACTTCATCGCTCACGTGTACGGATTCACGAAAAATGAGTCCTATGGCTATTCTGCCGGAGGTGCGACAGTACCGCTCTCGCAGTCGATCTATATCAACGGTGAGGAGTTCTCGCCGGACAAAGAGAACAACCTCTGCGGTAAAGATACTGTACATTTTGCCTGCAAACCGGACTTCATGCCCGATAGCGTCATTTGGCATTTCGGAGACGGAACACCGGATGTGGTACTTGTTCAGGATACGACGACAGTTGTAAAGCACTATTACACGGGATCACAGGACTACAATGCGGTTTGCTATATTTACCGCAATAGTAGTAATGTATGCGTAGGTCAATCAGCCGTTACTAAAATCAACATAAAAGTGAATGTAGGACGTTATACGTTCGAAATTAAAAAGCCGAATATTCCATGTCCGGTAAACGGCATACAACCTCCTGGTACTATTCCATATACCAGTACCATTGACCTCGCTGGAAAGAACGTGACGGTGGACTTTGATGATGCCGCCAAGGCAGCAGGATTCGTAATAACCGACCTGACGATCAAGCCGGGTTACTTCGAGTTGCATATCCCTGACAATGCAGAACCGGGTGTAAAATACGGTATTACGATTGATATCAAATCAGATTGTGGCGACACGACCGCAGTCCTTCCTTTCCGTCTGCCGGTGGGCAACGACGTGATTGCACAGCGATACAACAATGTATTAGGTCTCTTGAAAGATCACCCGCAGTTCAAGGGGCTGACACTGAGCGATTTCCAATGGTACAGAGTAAGTGACAGCACGGCTATCGAAGGTCAGGTAAGTTCGAACCTCAACATGTACGACCTGCCCAAAGACAGCTACAAGAACGAATCGTTCTACGTTTGCTACTATATCAATAAAGGACTTGCGGACGAGACGTACGCCTGCGCTTGCGCGAAGATGTTCGGTGAGGACGCATCGGAGCATAGTTTTGAGGTGAATCCGGACAGCCTGATTATCACGGCTAACTATGACTACAAAGACAACAAGATCTTCGTCAACGCCAACTACAAAGGCGAAAAAGATATCGAGTGCTACGCTCAATGGATCACCGCAAGCGGTAATATCTACGGCGACTTGAAATTCGACATCCCGGACGGAGGATGCACGATCCCGACGCCGAACGAGAACGGTCTGTACCTACTGCGCGTAGTAACAGACGGGAAGAGCCGTAGTTTCAAATTTGTCATCAATAAATAAATCTAATATAGGAGAACACGGAAATGAAAAATATCTTTAGAAATATCCTGATTGCAAGTGTTGTTCTTAGTTTGAACTGCGCTCCGATAGTGGCGTACGCAATGCCGGAACCGGCTCCTGCCGCACAAAACGACAAGGCGAAAGCAGTTGCCCAGAAGAAGAAAGAGGCTGAGAAACGCAAGAAAGAGGCTGAGAAAGCCAAGGCTCAACGCGAGAAACAGAAAGCCGCAGAGGCAAAGAAACGCGAGGCAGAAAAGAAGAAAGCCGCTACCGCTAAAGAGAATGCAAAGAAACAGGCAGAGCGTGATAAGGCTGCTGCTGAACGCGCGAAAGCCGCTGAAGAGCGCGCTGAAGCACAGGCAAAGAAAGAGGCGGAGCAGAAAGCAAAAGAAGAAAAGGCTATCCGCGACTACGAGAAATACCAGGAGCGTCTGGAGAACCCGCGTACAGAGGTGATTTCGTACTTCAACTTAGGGCTACGCCTCGGTTATGCCGCGATGATGGATAAGATCAACGGCTCGTATATGGGCGCCGGAACGCTGAACCAGAGCAATGCGCTGCAGCAACTCAAAGGCGGCCCGGGCGTAGGTCTGGATGTAACTTATAACTTGGAGTACGGACATTTCCTGTTTGAGACAGGTTTGGACTTCCGTTTCCTGAATTCCACCTCTGCGTATGGTTTCCAGGCCACGCGTCTGGATCGTACCTACGGCGCGACGTACACTTATCTCTTTGATAACTTGCGCGAGATGCGTAACATGCTGGAGATTGGTATTCCGGTGATGTTCGGTGCGCAATTCAGCCGTTACTACTTCCTCTTGGGAGCAAAAGTACATTACGGTCTGCCGATGGGTTACAGCCATAAGGGACAATACGATATCACCGTCGATGATCCTGCATACATCGATCCGTACGGTATGGGTATCTACGATCTTAATGGCGAGACCAATCAAAAGATGTCGTTCAAGCAACCGGATATCAGTTTAGCCGCTGAGGTCGGTTTGGATCTCGACGAATGGATGCAGGCTCAGCCGGATAAGAAAGCCAAGAAGAAACAGAAAGTGAAACCGGGTCAACGTCTGCCGTTTGGCCGTGAACATATTCACTACCGCGTGGCATTGTTCGCTGAATACGGCGTACTGAACACCAACGGTACTCCGAAGGCTAATCCGGTAGATTTTGACGCGAAGGCTGTAGAAGTAAAGAACTCCAACACTCTTCTTGCTATGAACGGCGACACAAAACTCAACAACCTCTTCGTAGGTGCTAAGTTTGCTATCCAGTTTGAGGTTCCGGGTAAGAAAGAGCGTCCCGTTCCGCCTCCTCCTGCATATGCCATCTATAGCGTAGTTGATTCCGAGACCAACCAGCCGCTGGAGAAAGCGCTGATTGAGACTCGTGCTACCGAAAGCGGTAAGATCGCTATGCGTGAGAAACAGATCACGCCGAAGGGTCTCCGTCAGAAACATGCCCTGGGTAACTTCACCGTAGATGTCAAGGCAGAGAACTACTACCCTGCTACGCAGACTTTCGATATCGAGGAAGTAGGTACGACCGAGTATGTAACCATCGCAATGCGTCACCGTCCTGTCTTGCGCGTACGCGTAACTAATAAGGAGACCGGTCTCGCTGTTCCTGCTACGGTACAGATCCTCCGTGCCGACGTTGCGGATCCCGCTTATAACTTAGCTACCGATTCCGCTACCGGCGCTACAAAGCAGATGTTGGAGGAAGGTCCGAAATATAGCCTGCATATCGCACAGATGGGTTACGACACCTTAGATATGGCGATTGCCAATATCGGCGACTCGCTCAATATCCAGTTGGTTCCGGTTAAGAAAGGCGAGGTCTTCATCGTCAAGAACCTCTTCTTCGCGACCAACAAGACTCGTATCCTCTCTCGTTCGGAAGAGGCGCTTAACGACCTGTACATGTATCTGGCGCGTAACCCGCAAGTTCGTATCAAGATCATCGGTCACACCGATAGCGTAGGTAAGGACGAGGCGAACCAGAAACTGTCTGACGGCCGTGCTAACGAGGTAATGAAAGACCTGATTGAACGTGGTATTTCTGCCGATCGTCTGCAAGCGGAAGGTCGTGGTGAGACCCAACCGATCGACACAAATGACACCGAAGAAGGACGTCAGAATAACCGTCGTGTAGAGATCGAGATCCAGTAATACGAAGAAATAACTTATCGATATGAAAAAACTATTTAAGTCACTATTGCTTGTAGCGTTTTTCGCGTGCACTACCCTTCCCGCATGGAGCCAAGCCTCCACGCAAGGCAAGGAGTTCTGGGTTGCGCTGCTAATGGCAAACTCTCCAAGCGGATTCAGCGCAAGTTCATTTGAACCATTCATCGCTATTTCCGCTAAGAAACAATGCCAAGTCACAGTCTCAAACCCCGCCCAAAATTGGACTCAGCCGGTACGTACTGTGCAAGCTGATTCATGGCTTGTCATAAATGACATACCAAATGACAAATGGTACGACGCAACATGGACGGCCAATAGTGCGTCTGAAACGGTACGCAACTTGGGTATTAAGGTAGAAGCGACAGAAGAGGTTAGTGTGTATGCAGCTATCCGTATGGAGTTTTCATACGATGCCACGAATGTATTACCAGTTACTGCTTTAGGTAGTGAATATATTATTCAAGATTATCAGGCATACAACTCGCAAGGAGAATCTCATGCTGCTATGGTAATACTCGCTACGGAAGACAACACGACAGTCGAGATTCGCCCCTCTACTGCAACTCAAAAGGGTAAAGCAGCCGGTTCAATAATTACGGTAAACCTAAAGAAGGGCGAAACCTATCAGGTTATCGGTACAGATAAACAAACTCTCTCCGGCACACGTGTAACCGCCTATACGACGGGAAATAAATCAGCGCCTAAGAAAATCGCTGTATTCTCCGGTGCCGATTTTACACAGGTACCTGGTGGAAAATCTGCTCGTGACTGTCTGTATGAACAAGCTATGCCTGTCGAATATTGGGGAACTCAGTTCGTCGTAACACGGTCTATGGAGAAGGATGCTAACCGTATTCGTATTACAGCACAAACTAATGGTACTACCATCAGCATTGATGGGGTAGAACTCTCCGATATATTAAATGAAGGAGAAACGTACGAATTTGAGATGTCTGACAATCTGGCCACTACTGATATGGCAAGTGCAATTAGTGGAGCCGGAAGGACTGCTCCTCCTGTACTAACAGGCGATGCACACTATATAGAAACGTCATGCCCGGTAGCCGTATTTGGTTATGATGTGTCCAGTGATTACCGCTTCTCTTCAACAGCAAAATTGGGTGACCCTTCTATGGTATGGATTTCTCCTTTGCAACAACGTATATCCAAGATTACATTTGGAGCCTGTGGCACTACGGGAGAAGAAGGACATACCAATAAACACTATGTGAATATTGTTTGTCTCACAGATGATGCACCAAATGTTCATTTAAGTTCCGACCAACGAGCAGATATTCCCTTAGACTTCCAGCCTGTTCCTGGAAATCCGGCATATTCATTTACCAGAAAATTCTTAGTCGATACGGACGATTCTAATCCAGATAAAATATACACATTAAGCAGTCCCAAAGGCGTAGTAGCACATGTCTATGGTAGTGGATTTAACGAATCATACGCATACTCAGTTGGTTCTGCTGCCGTTAAACAAGGTGTGAACGTGAATGGAGAGACCTTTACCGATGGTTATCGTAGCGAGAATAAGTTCTGTTTTGGTGATAGCATTGAGTTTGATGCCAAAGTAGGTACGGACGATATTACCCGTGTGGACTGGTATTTCGGCGACGGTACGACGGAAGTTTACGGTCCGGCACAAACCAAACATGCCTATACTTCTCCTGGATGGTATGACGTGACAGCGGATCTCTATGGTCACCAAGTTTGTACCAACGAAGACGAAATGTATATAGGTCAAGTATCCTTCTCCTTCCTCGTTTATCGTCCGGATACGTTGATGGGTACGGTTCAACCGACAGAATGCGTAAAACTGGAGGATTATAAAGCCCGGAAGGAATATTGGGATGAGAAGATTCTCCATGGCGATATGGACACTGTTCAGGAAAACTGCTACGATGACGTCGTCTTGAATTTCGTCACTTATGCAGCAGAGAAAGAGGAAATCCTTGATACCCTCAAAGGTCAGGATTTGGTTCAAGGCTATAACGGCCTGTGGTATGATAGGTCCACCGATGTGGTTGATACGCTTAAGGATCCCTACTCCGGATGTAATATCTACAGGAAGTACTATGTTAAGGTAATCACCTGTCTAAATTTGGATGTACACAACACACCGAGCGCACAACATGTTTGTCCGGGTGAGACCTTCAACGTCACCTATACCAAACATAAAGGAAATATTGACGGCGACGCCATCTTCCGCGTAGCGGGCTATCCGGATCAGACCATTTTGATGGATGACAAGGTGACAGACGGTTCGTTCACGCTGCCAATCAGCGATATCAAAAAGCCGGGTTATTATTCCGGTAAACTATACGTCACGGACATGTACTGCTATGACGAGAACAATCCGGAGCAACAAAAAGTATTGGAGTTCCCTATAGATTTCGCTGTTTACTATCCGGATAGTATCTTCAAGTTCAAGTTCAATAACGTTCTGGCGATGTATAAACCGGGTCATGGAGGAAACTCCGGATATGAGTTCTCGAACTATGAATGGCACCTTATTCGTGGAGTACAAGACACTATTATGGCAGCAGGACCGGAAGTGTCCATCCTCTATTTGGGACAAGGCGTGACCTTCGAATCCGGAGATGTCGTTTACGTCGTCTTGACCGACAAAGACGGAATGACTCTGCCCTCTTGTCAGCAAGTCATCACAAATGTGAAGGATTTCAATCCGCAGCCGCAGAATGCTCCGGCATCGAAACATCTGATCGACCGCAGAATCGTGATAAAGAAAGGCGAGCAGAGCTATAATATCTATGGCCAGCGGATACAATAATTGACAGTGAAACAGTTATTTCAACGAAATAGCATCTTTATCGGACTAAGCCTGATACTCCTTGGAGTATTGGGCTTAGCCCTTTTGTATATCCCTCAGGGCGAGTTGCACCTGCTGCTTTGTGACCGCCACACGCCCGCGCGCGATATATTTTATAGGTATTACACGCAGGTGGCGGAATGGTTTCCGTATATAGTGTGCGTGGCGTTACTGCTTTTCAGCCGCATCGGAGACGGTGTTTTTGCATCGTCAGCGATGATTCTCTCTGCGCTGACAACCCAACTCTTCAAGAACATCATCAATGCGCCCCGCCCTATCAAGTGGTTTGAATTAAACATGCCGGATGTACAACTGCCGCTTACTCAGGGAGTAGAGGTTCATAGCTGGTTCTCTTTCCCATCGGGACATACGACCAGTTTCTTTGCGCTGGCCTTTGTGCTGTGTGTGATTTTTACCAGGAGTCCTAGAAGTCCTAGGAGTCCTAGAAGCCTTAGGAGTCCTAAAACGTATAAGGCGTTTAGTTGTCTCATACAGGTTGGGCTGTTTTTCCTGGCGGCATTGGGAGGATACAGCCGGATTTATTTGAGTCAGCATTTCGCGCGGGACGTTTTTGCGGGCATTTTAGTAGGAGTGATTGTCACTGCTGTTTGTTATGCTGTTTTTAGTCGGTATGAAGACAAAAAATGGTATAATTACCGCCTTCTAAGCCTCAAAAATGAGAAAAATGCAAAAAAATGAGGGGTAAAGTGCATTTTTTTGCAAAAAAATTTGGTCATGTCAAAAAAAAGCAGTACCTTTGCACTCGCTTTTGAAAAAGAGCTCTAAAGTCGGTAAAACGACGGGCGTTTAGCTCAGCTGGTTTAGAGCATCTGCCTTACAAGCAGAGGGTCTGCGGTTCGAATCCGTAAACGCCCACAACGAAGAGACCAATAAGGTCTCTTTTTTTGTAGTAACCTTACGTACTGGTCACGATGTGGTCGCGGGCAGGTCGCGGGATTGGACTCACATTTTTCTCAAATTATGCGCTATTTTTTGCGTATGTCAAAAAAAAGTTGTACCTTCGACCTCCTCCCCCATAGGGGTCCCCTTCGAAAGTACAGTCGCATCCTGCAGGACATACACCAATAAATGTATTTTTCCGCAAAGGGCTTTGCCCTCTATCGTCTATACCTATACGTTCTTCGTATGCAAGCATCCAAGCCCGTATAGGTATAGCCAATAATAGAATAAATTCTATTTTTTGCGGAAAAATACATTTTTATTTGCGTATGTGCAATTTTTGTAGTACCTTTGTAGGCTAATTGAAAATTAGGCTTGGTATGATTACTTTTATTGTTGCATTGATTTTATTGGTGGTAGGGTTCTTTACGTACGGAACCTTGGTGGAGAAGATTTTTGGCATCGAGCCCGAGCGCAAGACTCCTGCGCTGACGAAGACGGATGGTGTGGATTTTGTGCCGATGGCCCCGTGGCGAATTTTCCTGGTTCAGTTTCTGAATATCGCGGGTCTGGGACCTATCTTCGGCGCTATTATGGGTATCTTCTATGGTCCGGCGGCGTTTCTATGGATTGTGTTCGGAACGATCTTTGCCGGTGGCGTTCACGATTACCTGAGCGGAATGTTGTCCATCCGCAAGGGCGGAGCGTCTCTGCCGGATATCATCGGCGACGAGTTGGGTAAAGGAGCCGGACTGAAGATGTTCATCCGTATTCTGACCTTGGTTCTGTTGATTCTGCTGACGACGACGTTTTTGAGCGGTCCGGCTACATTGTTACAAGGCCTGGCAGGCTTGGACACCATGGATTTTCAGGGACGGATGATTCCTATCGTTTGGGTATTGATTATCTTCGGATACTATGCCTTGGCTACGGTACTTCCTGTGGATAAACTCATCGGCCGTTTCTACCCTATTTTCGGCGGCATCCTTCTGTTCATGGGCTTAGGCATCATGGTTGTGATGTTAGGATGGCATAGTAGCGAGATGCCGGAAGTGTTTGACGGTTTGCAGAACAGGCAGACGAACGGTTTGCCGCTCTTTCCGATGATGTTCGTGAGTATCGCTTGCGGTGCTATTTCTGGTTTTCACGGGACACAGAGTCCTATCATGGCGCGGTGCGTGACGAACGAGCGTCAGGGGCGTTGGATCTTCTACGGCGCAATGGTAGCGGAAGGTATCTTGGCATTGATCTGGGCCGCCGCAGCGGGTACTTTCTTTGCGGATCCGGAGAAGGGTTTGTACGGCATTGACGGTCTGCAGGCGTTTGCAGCGCAACACCCGGGTGAGAATATTGCGGCGCTGGTGATTGACAAAGTGAGCCGCAGCTGGTTGGGTACGGTAGGTGGCATTTTAGCGATCGTGGGCGTCATCGCCGCGCCTATCACGAGCGGCGACACGGCGCTCCGTAGTGCACGACTGATCGTAGCGGACTTTCTGAAATGGGACCAGCGTCCGATACCGAAGCGTCTGATAATCGCCGTGCCGCTGTTCCTCTGCGTCTTCGGCATGGTGTTTGTGGATTTCAATGTCGTCTGGCGCTATTTCGCATGGACGAACCAGACCTTAGCGGTTTTCACGCTGTGGGCGGGAACGTGTTGGCTGTATAAGAAGGGACAAAGTGACCAAGTACAAGGTACCAAGTACCGTTACGGGTATCTGGTAGCGATGATTCCGGCGTTGTTTATGACGATGGTGTGCAGCAGTTATATACTGATAGCTCCGGAGGGTCTGCATATTGCACCTGAGGTGCGCTGGCTGGGATATGTTATCGCCGGTTTAGTGACAATCGGTTGCCTGTTTGGGTTCATCAATTGGGCGAAGAAGGTGAAAAGAGTTGAATGTTGATAGTTGATAGTTGAAAGAAGTTGAAAGACCTCTCCCGAGAGGGAGGGAGCGGCTCGCGCAATGATGCGCGAGAAATGCACAGAGTGAACTATGATTACCAACGCGAAATATATTATCTCGAGTCAGGACGTGAAGGATTGCCCGCAGAGCGGGTTGCCGGAGTATGCGTTTATCGGGCGAAGCAATGTGGGCAAATCGAGCCTGATCAATAT
This sequence comes from uncultured Bacteroidales bacterium, assembly GCA_900316845.1. Lineage (GTDB taxonomy): Bacteria > Bacteroidota > Bacteroidia > Bacteroidales > Paludibacteraceae > Colicola. Next base: position 63,337 of record ONEG01000009.1, on the reverse strand, counting down.
GCTTTGCCATAACCCGAAGTTGGCGAAGACAAGTCAGAAGCCGGGAAAGACCTTGCTGATCAACCATTTTAAGATAGAATTCGGTCCCTCCTCGGCGGAGGCCGCTCCTCCCGCTTCAACGGGAGGACGCTCCGGGCATTTAGTCGATCTGCCGGGATACGGATACGCGCAAGCGGGACAGAAACAAAGGGAGGCGCTGAAACGGATGATCGAGCGTTACTGCCTGCTGCGGGAGCAGTTGGTGTGCCTGTTTGTGCTGATTGACTGCCGGCACGAGGCGCAGAAGATTGACCTGGAGTTTATGGCATGGCTGGGCGAGAACGGTGTGCCGTTTGCGATTGTCTTTACGAAAGGCGACAAGTTAGGAAGAGTGCGGTTGGAGGAAAACATAGAAGCGTATAAGAAACGATTATTGGAGGAATGGGAAGAGCTGCCGCCGATTTTTGTGACTTCATCTGAGACCAAATTAGGAGGAGACGAGTTAACCGCATACATAGAAAGTTTGACCGCTTCGCTGAAAGAATAAAGAGTAAAGAACAAAGACCGCTTCGCTGAAAGAATAAAGAGTAAAGACTAAATGCACAAAATCTTAAAAATAGTACATTTCCAAGGTCAGCGTAGCCTCAGCGCAACGTCAGCGCAAGGTCTGCCATTTGAAACGATTTTGAATTGATATAGAACCGTGCTTAGATTCTTAAAAATAGTACATTTGTGGGTGTTGCTCTTTTTGAGCACGTTTTCTTTGTACGCGCGCGCGGCACGCGTATATGGGTACGTGGTAGATCAGGACAATGTGGGAATCGAACTGGCAAATGTGGCGGCCACTAAAAATGTACAAGGGGACAATGTACAAAGTACAACGGAACTCATAGGCGGAACGGCTACCAACAAAAACGGTTATTATGAATTGATTCTGGAGGAAACGGACACGGTGGTGTTGTCCTTCTCGATGATCGGTTATACTACTGTGCAGCAACGCATCATCGACCTCAAAGAGGTGTTGAATGTGAATGTGCAGATGCTGACGGACGAACAGATGCTGACGGAGATAGAGGTGCGCGGCATCAAACATACGCAGGGCACGATGGACCGCATCGACGCTTCCACGACGCGCGTCATGCCGGACGCTACGGGCGGTTCGATAGAGAGTCTGCTGATCACTTTTGCGGGTGTGAGCCAGACAAATGAGTTGAGCAGCCAGTATAACGTCCGCGGCGGTTCGTTTGACGAGAACTCCGTTTATGTCAACGGTATCGAGATCCACCGTCCGTTGCTGATCCGCAGCGGTCAACAGGAAGGATTGAGTTTTGTCAATCCGGAAATGGTGGAGAACGTACATTTCTCTGCCGGCGGTTACGGAGCGCAATACGGCGATAAGATGTCGTCGGTACTGGATATCACGTATAAACGCCCGCAGGCATTTGAGGCGAGTATCAGCGCAAGTCTCTTGGGCGCACAACTATATGTGGGCCACGGCGACAGCACGTACAGCCAGATGCACGGACTGCGTTACAAGACCAGCAAATATATGTTAGGCGGCCTGGCGACGAGCGGCAATTATCAGCCGACGTACATTGATTACCAGACGTATATCACGTGGAAGCTAAGAGCCAAGAGTCAAGAGCCAAGAGCCGAGAGGCCGTGGACGATGTCGTTTCTGGGGAACGTGAGCCAGAACGACTACCGCTTCACGCCGGATAGTTTGAGTGAGTCATTCGGCGGACAAAACGCGAAGAACCTCTCCATTTATTATGAGGGCCAAGAGAAAGACCGCTTCCTGACGGCTTTTGCAGCGCTGAGCGCGAAAGGAAAAGTGTCGGAGGAGGTAGAGATAGGCTTTGACGCAAGCGGGTTCTATACCAACGAGCGGGAGAATTTCGATATCACAGGCGAGTACGTGCTTTCGAATGCGCCGGCAGGAGAGATTACCGACGCCTTGGGAACGGGACTCTTTCATCAACACGCGCGCAACAGCCTGGAAGCCGGTGTGATTACAGTGGCTCATTCGGGAAACTGGCATAGCGGCAATAACGACTTGAAATGGGGCGTGAGCGGCCAGGCAGAACTGATTCGGGATCATATAAGCGAATGGGAATGGCGCGACTCGGCGGGTTATTCGCTGCCGAATGACGGCAAGTCGATGGAGCTGTATTACGCCTTACGCGGGGACAGTGCGATGCGTTCGGCGCGCATACAAGGATACATCCAAAACGAACATCGCTGGCATACCCGTTCGGGACAATGGATATTGACGGTCGGCGGCCGGTTGCAATGGTGGAGCTGGAACAACGAGGTACTTCCCTCTCCGCGTGCTTCGGTGGAATGGATCCCCGGATGGAAACGCGACTTATGTTTCCGTCTGGCAACGGGTCTGTACTATCAGGCGCCGTTCTACAAGGAGTTGCGCGACACCGTGACCGACGCGCTCGGCGTGACGCGTATCCAACTCAACAAAGACCTTCGCGCACAGCGTTCGGTGCATGTGGTGTTAGGCGGAGACTACTATTTCCGCGCGTGGGGACGGCCGTTCAAACTGACGGCGGAAGGCTATTACAAATATATCGACCGGATGGAGAGTTATACGGTGGATAATGTACGCGTACGGTATTCCGGTCGCAATGACTCACAGGGCTACGCCGGAGGTCTGGACCTCAAGCTCTACGGCGAGTTGGTTCCGGGCGCAGACAGTTGGATCTCATTCAGCACGATGGTGGCACGTCAAAGGCTGTTGGGCTCAACGCTGTGGATTCCGAGCCCCACGGAGCAACGGTACAACTTCTCGATGCTCTTTCAGGACTATATCCCGCGATTGCCGCAGTTGAAATTTCACCTGAAGATGCAGTTCTCGGAAGGCCAGCCGTACTACGCGCCGCGTAATAACCAGGCTTGGGGCAGAATGCCGACTTACAAACGTATCGACATAGGCGCAACTTATACCTTCAATGCGCAGACCGCCAAGTTTATGCGCGCGCCAAGCGCCAAACATGTCAAACAATGGGCGATCCAGTTTGAGGTGTTCAACCTCGTGGGATGGCGCAACGTGAACTCGTATTTCTGGGTAGCTGACGCGTATGGCGCACAATGGGCCAGCCCGAACTACCTGACGGGAAGACGATTTAATTTGAAAATAACAGTAGATTTGAGATAATATGGCAGAAGAGTTAACACCGATGATGAAGCAGTTCCGCGACATTAAGACGCAGTATCCGGACGCGATGCTGTTGTTCCGTTGCGGGGATTTCTATGAGACATATGCAGAGGATGCCGTGAAGGCGTCGAAGATCCTGAATATCACGCTGACCCACCGCTCCAACGGCGGTTCGTCCGCTGCGTCGGTTTTAGAGATGGCCGGTTTTCCGTTCCATGCCTTGGATACGTACCTTCCGAAACTCGTTCGCGCGGGACTGCGGGTTGCTATCTGTGACCAGTTGGAGGATCCCAAACTGACGAAGAAACTGGTCAAACGCGGTGTGACGGAGTTAGTGACACCCGGTGTGAGCTACTCGGACACCACCCTCACGCAGAAGGAGAACAACTGGGTGGCATGTCTGCATTTCGACAAACATGTCATCGGTGTGGCATTCCTGGACATCTCCACCGGAGAGTTTCTCGCGGGCCAAGGAGAGAACGACTATATCGACAAACTGCTGACGAATTTTGCTCCAAAAGAGGTGTTGTACCTGCGCGGGCGCAAGAACGATATCGAGAACCTGTTCGGCTCCAAGTTCTTCACCTTTGAATTGGAGGACTGGATGCTTGTGGAATCGACTGCGCACGAGCGTTTGCAGAAACTCTGGGGCGTTAGTTCGCTCAAGGGATTCGGTCTGGAGAAGATGCCGGCCGGCGTTACTGCAGCAGGTGGAATACTCATGTATCTGGACATGACGCAACACCTGCAGACAGGTCATATACAGCATCTTAGCCGCATTGAGGAAGACAAATACGTATGGCTGGACAAGTTCACGATCCGGAACCTGGAACTGTTAGGCGGTCAGACAACAGAGAGCCGGACGTTATATGATATCATCGACCGGACGATCACTCCGATGGGCGGAAGAAAGTTACATCAATGGATGGCTTTTCCGCTCAAAGAAGTAAAGCTGATACGTAACCGCCAGACGGTCGTCGAGCACCTCTTCAAGAACCCCGAGGCACGCGAGACGATCCGTGAGGCGTTGGGACAAGTAGGCGACTTGGAGCGCATCGTCAGCAAAGTATCCACCGGCCGTATCGGTCCGCGGGAGATGGTACAACTCGGTCGTGCGTTACGGGCAGTCAAACCGATCAAAGAGGTCTGTGAAGCCGCTACGGACAATCCCTATCTGTCGCTTATGGGCGAAGAGTTAGACCCCTGCACGGAGATGCGAAGCCGCATCGAGCGGGAGATAGTGCCCGATCCGCCTATTGCACAAGGCCGGCCGAACATCATCGCCCGGGGCGTAGATACCGAACTGGACGAGTTACGCGCCATCCAGTCGGACGGCAAGAACTACCTCCTGCAGATTCAGCAACGCGAGATAGAGCGAACGGGTATTTCGAGTTTGAAGATAGGTTATAACAACGTCTTCGGCTACTATCTGGAGGTCCGTAACACCTATAAAGAGCAAGTGCCGGCGGAGTGGATCCGCAAGCAGACACTCGTCAACGCAGAGCGGTATATCACCGACGAGCTCAAGTCGTATGAAGAGAAGATCACCTCTGCCGAGGAGCGGATACAGATCATCGAGAACAGGCTCTATCAGGAGCTGATGTTAGCGCTCAGCGAGTGGATTCCGCAGATGCAACTGAACGCAAACGTGCTGGCGCAGTTGGACTGCCTGCTGTCGTTTGCAACGGTAGCAGCAGAGAACCGATACGTGTGTCCGGACATCAACGACAGCCTCGTCATCGACATCCGTCAGGGACGCCACCCCGTCATCGAGCAACAGCTGCCGCCGGGAGAGCAATACATCGCCAACGACGTGCTGCTGGACAATAACGGCCAGCAGATCATCATCGTCACGGGACCGAACATGGCCGGTAAATCGGCACTCTTGCGACAGACGGCATTGATCGTTCTCATGGCGCAGATGGGTTCGTTCGTACCCGCCGACAGCGCATCGATAGGCATCGTGGATAAGATATTCACCCGGGTCGGGGCGTCGGATAATATCTCCCTCGGCGAATCAACTTTTATGGTGGAGATGAACGAAGCCGCCTCGATTCTAAACAACCTCTCCAAGCGGAGTCTGGTTCTTTTCGACGAGTTGGGCCGTGGCACCAGCACGTACGACGGCATCTCCATCGCCTGGGCGATTGTGGAGTACATCCATGAGAACCGCGGACATGCCAAGACCCTTTTCGCCACCCATTACCACGAGCTGAACGAGATGGAGAAGACCTTCGACCGTATCCGCAACTATAACGTCTCCGTGCGCGAAGTGAACGGCAAAGTGATCTTCCTGCGCAAACTCGTACGTGGCGGCAGTGAGCACAGTTTCGGTATTCACGTGGCTAAATTAGCAGGCATGCCGGCATCCATTGTCGATCGCGCGAACCAGATCCTCGCAGACCTGGAGCGCGCTGCCAAGAACGGCGACATCGCCAAACCGATTGAGCATATCGGCGAGTCGAGGGAAGGTATGCAACTGAGTTTCTTCCAACTCGACGACCCCGTCCTGGAGCAGATCCGCGATGAAGTCAAGAGTCTGGATATCAATAACCTCACGCCGTTGGAGGCACTCAATAAACTATCCGAAATAAAACGATTGGTAGGAGGTAAATAATATGAAGTACATGAAGAAAAACAACTGGACCAAAGCACGTATCTTCCGTTGGACCTTAGGTATCTCAGGATGGGTATTCTGCCTGATCATGGCCTTTGTCATCGAGCAATACTACCGCTGGAAGGTAAGTAACTTCGTCTCCCGCGACGGCGAACCGCATACCTATAACATCAACGAGGGAACGAGTATTGACTCGTTGCTGACGATGATCGAAGAGGATTATGAGATCGGCGCTGACGCGGATCTGAAGATGCATATGCGTATCCTTCTCTTCCGTTACCCGGAACCGGGCCACTATGTGCTGCCTGCGAAGATCGGTGACCGCGAACTGATTGAAACCTTCAAATACGGCCGCCAGACGCCGGTGCGTATCACTTGGAACCATTATGTAAGGACGCGTGAGGAACTCGCGGGCAAAGTGACTACGCACCTGAAGATGGACAGCACTACCCTTCTCAGGTTGCTGGAAGACGATGCTTTCCTTGCGCCGTACGGCTTCAATCGCGAGACCAGCCGTTGCCTCTTTATCCCCAACACCTACGAGGTCTATTGGAATATCACCGAGGAGCAGCTTTTCGACCGGATGATCCGGGAATATAATCGTTTCTGGAACGACACCCGCCGCGCAAAAGCGGATTCGATTGGCCTCACGCCGGTAGAAGTATGTATCGTTGCGTCAATCGTGGAAGGCGAGAGCCATAACAAGCAGGAACTGCCGCTCATCGCCAGCTTGTATCTCAACCGCGTGCATAAGAACATGCCGCTGCAAGCCTGTCCGACCATCAAATATGCAGTGGGGGATTTCAAACTCCGCCGCATCCTGTACAGCCATCTGAATGTCGATTCGCCTTACAATACCTATAAGAACCCCGGTCTGCCCCCGGGACCTATCCGTTGTCCGGCGCCGGAGACGATGGATATTGTGCTCAATGCGCCCAAGACCGATTACCTATATATGTGCGCAAGCCCTGAGCTGAATAACACGCATATCTTCTCCTCGACCTACAGCAGTCACGCCGCCGCAGCGCGCCAGTACCGCCACACGTTGGATACCATCCACTGGGTCAATGACCAGATGGTAAACGACCAAATGATAAATGAATAAATGCCATGATTTGGGACAATAACGAAGATATCCGCTTAGTGGAGTGCGAGAATAACAAACGCGCTATCCAACGCCAGCTCAACGCCTGTCGCGAGGAGAGGCGGCCGTACGTCTTTGTCACTCCTACGATGACTATCAAACCTCTCAGGCGGCTGTTAGTACCGGTTTCGATGCTGGAGGAGGAGACCTACAAAGCGGAGATATGTACCTATCTGGCGCGTAAGACGGGCGCACATATCATCCTTCTGCAAGCCAACGACTACGGTTCGCATGCACGGCAGAATGTCAACCGCATCGTCACGCATATCAACGCCGTGGCGCAACGAAGTGAAGAACCAATATCGTACGAAATAGTTCAAGCCCGCAAGGACTCCTTCTCACTTATTCAGGAAGCGGCAGAGCGGCAACGGGATTTTCAACACGACTTGCTGATCCTAACCGCCAGCAGAGACTATGGGCTGGACGATATTCTCTTCGGGCCGCCTGAACGAAAAGCCATTCAACGGGCTTTGGTACCTGTGATGTTGATAAATCCAAGAGAAGATTTGTTTTCCCTATGCGATTAGCAGCATTTTGAAACAAAAGCACTGCGGCACACCTCGTTTTGTCAACTAAATTTTACAATTCTAAGATTTTTAACACTTTTTTGCAAAAATATTTGGTCATATCGGCAAAAAGCAGTACTTTTGCATCGTGTTTTTCATGGTATTAGATTTAAGGTTAAATGAAAAGATTGGGTTGTCGGGAGACAACCTTCTTTTTTTTTGTAAAAAAATGCAAAAAAATTTGCATATGTCAGAAAAAAGCAGTACCTTTGCACTCGCTTTTGAAATTTAAGCACAGAACATTTATTCGCGCAAGCGCGAGGAGAGATGGGTGAGTGGCTTAAACCAACAGTTTGCTAAACTGTCGTACGGGTAACCGTACCGGGGGTTCGAATCCCCCTTTCTCCGCTAAACAAGAAACGATTTGTCTGTCTGAGTCACACTCAAGCAAGCAAATCGTTTTGAAGTTTTTGCACAGGATGCCGTCGGCAGACTGTGGGCGATTACGAAGAAATCCCCTTTTGTATGCATAATACCGAGATAGAACGTAAGTTTCTGGTTCGCTCAGATGCCTTTATGAAGGAGGCCACAGAGCATTTCTCCATCTTGCAGGGATACCTCTGCAAGGATCCCAACAAGACCATTCGCGTGCGTGTACGCGATACGCGCGCGTTCCTTACTATTAAGTCGAGCACACTTCGAGAGGGTCTCGCTAAGTTCGAATGGGAACGGGAGATTGACCTGCAGGACGCACAGGAACTGATGAAGCTTTGCCTTCCCGGAGCGATCTCCAAGACCCGCTATATCATCCCTGCTCCATCCTATCATGGAGAAAAGCGATGTTGGGAGGTAGATGTCTTCCACGACCGTCTGGAAGGACGTGTCCTGGCGGAGATTGAGTTGGGAGACGAGCACGAGCCATTCCTTCGTCCCGATTGGATCGGCGAAGAAGTAACCGGCCTGCCGCAATATTATAACGCTAATATGTAGCTACTTCGCCGCCAAGCAACGTATAGGCTTTCTCGCCTCGAAGAATATAGATCCGACCACTGCGCATGATTTTCGTGTATGAGGTCGGATTTTCATTTTGAACCTCTATACCTTCTCCTCCGCTCACCACTTCTACTGACGCGCCCAAGTTATTCATTCCGGTGTTCCGGTCCCAGACATTCAGGTTGGCAAACCGCACGGCATAACGCGGATCACCGGCCAACGATTCGTAGGCATCCGGCAGATGGAGATACATCTGATACGTACCCTCTGCCATCGTTGCTGGCAGATCCGGTGCCTCATTGATGGTAATCGTGCCTGCTTCAGCAGTCCATTTACGCGGATCGGCCTGCAGCGGCAAGGAATAAGTATGCTGCGCATTCTTCAGTACCAGATACACCGGACGGTAGTTATACATCGGGGCAAAACCTTTGTTCACCAGCGTGATCCGGATCGGCATCGTACCGCCTTTCGCTGCTTGCGCCGGATAGGAACCTTGCTTCAGCTGGAAACGATAGCCTAATCGCTTCTCCATCTCCGCGAACGTACCGTTATTGCGCCATTTTCCCGTTACCTTCTCGGAATACTCGGATCCGCAGAACGACCAGTGGTAACGGCTTAGTTCGGCTATCGTCGTGTCGTGTTGCGCCACGATACTGGCGGGCCCATCGTCCTCTACATTCGTCTCACCACCGTTAGGCACATAGAGCGTTTCCGTAGCAATATAGCGACGCAGTACAGGGTCGTCATCCGGTCCGTCGCCGTCGCGACCGTACGTACCATCATTACCCCACTCTGCCAAAAAGGCATCGTTGTGGTGTCCGATGCGAGCACGAACAGAGCCGTCATGCGCCTGCACAGGGGTCAAGGTATTCTCATCGCCCAGATATCCAATCTTGATCAGCGGATAGCGCGTCAGTACAAACCGGTCCGCCGGACAAGCGTCCAAAACAGCAGTCAGCACTGCCTTTCGGCTGTCATTCATCTTCTGCGTCTCGTTGCCGAAATTAGAACTATAATACCACTCTCCCCATTGCCCTACAAATCCGGCTTCCATCACATAAATCACATCCGCGTTCGCCGCCAGATAGGGTTTTAACTGCGCTGCATGACGCTGTACCCACTGCAAAGAAGCATCGTTCTTACTACCCCAGTCATACGCAAAACGCAGCACGCATTTGAAGCCGTGGTTGCGCAGGATCTGCATATCCTCGTCAAAACCCTGCAGAATCTGATTCGAGAGGTCTTTGGTCCTGTAGTTCTTCAGGTAATACATCAACATGACGATACTCTGGTTCTTGCGCTCGCCGTAATGGGAGTCACTTTGGTCCCAATACCAATCTTCTTCCGGTTGAACGACATGGTTATTATTGTCACTCAAAGCCTTTTCGCCGCCTAACTGGTCGGTAAAGCCACGTTCCGGGTTCGGGAAAGTCGTCGCGTCATCCGCCTGATAATTAATCACACTGGCTGAAAATACAGCAGCAAAAAGAAAAGATAAGAAAGTAGGATTCATAATTGAACAAACTTAAAATCTGCTGCAAAGTTACAATTTTTTTATCAATCATACAAGAGTCTCAGCAAAATTGCCGCTTTTTTTCTTGCATATCTCAAAAAAAAGCAGTAACTTTGCAGCCGTAAATAATTAGATAGCAGTTATTGTAACGAATGATTGTCATTTTTGATTTAGATGGAACGCTGCTCAATACGATTGATGACTTGGGTTATGCGTGCAATTATGCGTTGGAGCACACCGGCTTTCCGACGCATCAGATAGAAAACTACCCTCGAATGGTAGGAAATGGAATCAATAATCTCATCCGCCGTGCTTTGCCGGAGTCCAAACGGACGGAGGAGAATATATGGCGGGTACGAGAATATTTCGTACCCTATTATAACGAGCATAACTGCGATTACACGCGCCCATACGAAGGCATTCCGGAAGTCTTGCAAAAGCTCAAAGCGCAAGGTCATCTGCTCGCTGTAGCCAGCAATAAATACCAGGCGGCCACAGAGAAGATTGTATCCCATTTCTTCCCCGGGGTCTTTGATGTCATCCTCGGCGAACGAGAAGGCATTCCCCGCAAACCCGATCCGCAAATCGTAAAGGACATCATGGCGCAACTAAATGACCAAATGGCAAATGACCCTATGGTACTTTACATCGGCGATAGTCTCGTCGATCGAGACACGGCTGAGAATGCCCATGTTCCGTTTGTCGCGTGCTCATGGGGATACGTGAGCCGGGATGCTTTAATCAAAGCCGGCGTAGCACGAATCGTGGACGTTCCGGCAAAAATCAGCAACGAAATAAACAACCATAAAATATGAAGAATGAAATCAATGCCTTGATCATGGAGGCAATGAAAAACCATGACACCGTGCGCACCGAGACCCTGCGCGCCATCAAAAGTGCATTCCTTAATTGGCAGACCAGCAAAGAGAATGCAGGTAAAGAACTGTCCGAAGCGGATGAGATCCAGATCATCAAGAAGATGGTCAAACAACGTCAGGAGTCCGTGGAGCAATATATCGCCGCCGGACGTAAAGAGTTAGCCAATGCTGAGCAAGCCCAGATAAACGTCTTGGAGACCTTCCTGCCGAAAGCAGCGTCCGAAGAAGATATCCTTCGCGCGTTCAACCAAGCCAAAGAAGCCAACGGTTGGACTGCGGAAAAGAAAAACATGGGACTCTTTGTCAAAGCAATCAAAACCGCGCTGCCCAATGCAGACGGAAAGATGGTGGCACAAGTCGTCCAAAGCCAATTAGCATAAGCTTAATAAAGATCAGGAGACCCAAAGGATACTATCACGCGTTATAGGCTTCAAGGGCTTTGCGGAGGACGATCATCGCTTTGCCCAGATCTTCCTTATTGAGAACGTACGCCATGCGAACCTGATGACGTCCGTCTTCGGGGTTGGTATAGAAACCCGTTCCCGGCGCCATCATGATCGTTGCGCCTTCATACGTGAAGTCCGTGAGGCACCACTTGCAGAACTTCTCCACATCGTCCACCGGTAGCTCTACCATGACATAGAAAGCTCCTGTCGGCGCGGGTGCAAAGACTCCGGGTATCTGGTTGAGCTGGTCGATGAGGAAGTTGCGGCGCGTGAGGTACTCGTCGTACACCTCCTGCATATATTCCTCCGGTGTCGAGAGCGAAGCCTCTGCAACGACCTGACCGAACAAAGGAGGACTCAGACGCGCCTGGCAGAACTTCATGACCGACTCACGGACGGCTTTGTTCTTCGTAATGAGCGCGCCGATACGGATACCGCACTCGGAGTAACGCTTGGAGACGGAGTCCACGAGCACGACGTTCTCCTCAATACCCTCAAGGTGGCAGGCAGAGATATACGGCGACTTGGTATAGATAAACTCGCGATAGACCTCATCAGAGATGAGATAGAGGTCGTATTTCTTCACGAGGTCGCGTATCTGCCGCATCTCCTGCTTGGTATAGAGATAACCCGTTGGGTTATTAGGGTTACATATAAGGATCGCGCGCGTCTTCGGCGTGATCTGTTTCTCAAACTCCTCCACCGGCGGCAACTTGAAGCCGTTCTTAATGTCGGTCTTAACGGACTTGACGACGGCTCCTGCAGAGATAGCAAACGCCATATAGTTCGCGTACGAGGGGTCGGTGACGATGATCTCATCGCCCGGGTTCAAACAACTCATGTACGCAAACATAATCGCTTCCGAACCGCCGGCGGTGATGATGATCTCGTCCGGGGAGAGGTCGATACCGTACTCGGCGTAGTAGCTGACCATCTTCGTACGGAGCGACTTGAGACCCTGCGAAGGCGAGTACTCGAGGATGTCCGTGGAGTAGTTACGCACGGCTTCGAGCGCCTGCGGAGGGGTCTTGATATCCGGCTGACCGATATTCAGATAATAAACGTGAACACCGGCTAACTTAGCAGCATCTGCGTACTTCGCCAACTTACGGATCGGCGATTCCGGCATGGATTGGGCACGTAAGGAGATTTCCATATAGATAATTAAAAATTAAAAATTCAAAATTAATAGCTCTTTTTCCAACTCTGCTCGGAAGGACTCTATATCGCCGAGGTCGCGTATCTCGCGGAGGTTACGAACGCGCTGACGGACGGAGGAGACGGCGTGTTTGGCTAACTTCGTCGCTGAAGGTGTGATCGCTTGCTCAAGCGCCTCAAGGCAGATATCATAGAGCATCGAGGCATGTACGACCGTGCCCGTAGGCGTGGTATAGCAAGCCGTTCCGGCTACCTTGCGGCCTCCCACGAGGACATCGTTATGCGCCGTGGTGACGGCTTCGTATCCCATCTCTCGCAAAGCCCCGGAGAGAAGCGTCAGGAACTCGTCAAAGACCTCCTGCGAGTGGGTCGAAGGAGAGACGAAGGAGACCATAAGGTTGCCACGATCGGCGTACACGCATCCTCCCCCACTCTGCCGCTGAACGACCCGCACGCCGTGGGCCGCACAATACGCCTCGTTCACCTCCTGCTCGCGCAGCTGATGACGGCCGTAGATGACCGTCGGATCGACGACCCACGTGAAGAGCGTCGGTTCGGTAACCGTCTTCACCATCTCAGCTTCGAGGGCGAGGTAGTCCTCCAGCGGGAGATTCTCTATTTGCTTAATTATTCTCATCTTCGATAAATCGAAATATCGATACTTCTATATATCGAGCCGTCTTTAGTAGGCCGGCTCAGTTAGCTCTACTCCTCGGCAGAAACGGCGTTTGATATCGCGGTCATCACCGAGGTAGAGATAACGCTCGAGGCGTTGCGGGAGCGTGTAGTGGTCATAATTGAGGTAACTATCGTCGATGAGCAGGGCGTCGAACTCGTATCCCGGTTCAAACGAACCCACCTTGCCGAAGAACGATCCGCCACCTTTGGTAGCGAGGTAGAAGACCTCAGAGAGACTGAGGAACGACATCTCGCCTTTCGTCTGGGCATAGTTGAGTTTGGAGACCTGGATGGCATACTGCATGACACGCAGCATCGACAAATGGTGGCCGGCAGAGATATCCGTTCCCAGCGCCACGTGGATACCTGCGTTGAGGAACTTACGGATCGGTGCCATACCGGAAGAGAGGTTACTGTTTGACGTCGGGCAATGTACCACATAGACGCCGTTTTGCTTCATCAGCTCCATCTCTTCGCCGTCGGTGTAGCAACAATGCGCCATGAGCGTCGGCGTCTGGCCGAAGAGGCCGTATTTATTATAGGCATCGCCGTAACAAGTAGCCTCCGGCTCTAATTCCTTGACCCAATCAATCTCCGATCGGTTCTCGGAGAGGTGGGATTGCACAGGCAGACCGGTCTCTTGGGCGTACTCGCCGAGGGCGGTAAGCATCTTATCTGAGCAGGAGGGTACAAAGCGCGGGGTGATGATCGGCTTGACGAGCCCGTTGCCGTGCTCGTCGAGATGGGCCTTAAGCATCCGCATGCCATCCATCAACTCCTCCGTGGTGTTACGGAGAGTCTCCGGAGAGTTACGGTTCATGCCCACGAGTCCTACGTAAGCACCCATGCCGGCCTGAATAAAGAGATCCGCGAGGATACGTGTGGACTCCGGATGAATCGTCCCGAAGACCGCCGACCGCATTGTGCCCTGCATCCAGAGCTCATGCACGAAACGACGGTAGAGCCGCTTTGCGTACTCCGGATCGGCATACTTGGTCTCCTCCGGGAAAGTATAGGTATTCAACCACGGCAGTAACTCTAAGTCCAGCGCAAGACCCATATTGCGGTACTGCGGAGCATGAACGTGCAAGTCGTTGAAAGCCGGGATAAGCAGTTTATCGCCAAAATCTATCACTTGTCTCCGCCAGTCAAGATCAGACGGCAGGTCCTTATAAACGCCCTCAATGAGCCCGTTGGACTTGACGACGATATAGCCGTGCTCGATGATCTCCAACCGACCGGGCGTAGGCGTATGGATAATATTGGCTCTGTAGATTTTCATGATTTGGGTTTCTTAAAGAAGATAAGACAGATTAAGTAGTTGATGCAGCCTCCGATGAAGATGACGAAGATACTGATGAGGTCATCCCGCCAAGATGGGAAAGCCGCCAGAGCTAATGGCAGCAGACCGAACTGCACGACGAGGTTGATTGCCCGCGCAAAGAGGAATCCTCCTGCGTTCTTCTTCGTGGGCTTCGTGTTGAAGGTGTACCAGTTCGAGAAGAAATAATTCGGGATCATCTCCAGAATATATCCGATACCGAAAGCGACGTAGTACAACGCCGTACCTTTGTCGGGTTCGCCCATGACCGTCAGCGCCGCCATGAAGAACCACGTCTGCAGTACTGCCCCCGTCGTGCCGACGAAGAAGAATCGCACGGCACTACGGGTCTTATCAGGGAGATATCGGGTCGGGAGTTTCATACCATGTACCATTTGGTCATTTACCATGTACCATTTATTGCAATGCAGCCAGCAACTCCTCCATCGCGGCATTGAGTCCGTTGACGTCACGTCCTCCGGCAGTAGCCATCCATGGCTGACCGCCTCCACCGCCTTGTATATTCTTGGCTGCCGCCTTGATCATCGCGCCGGCGTTCTTGCCAGCGTCAACAAGGGGTTGAGAGAGGAAGACAGCGATCGTGGGTTTGCCCTCGAACTGCGTCGCGCCTACCACAGCGAACTTCACATCGGTGAACTTTCCTCGCAAGAGCGGCATGACGCCACGGATCATCTCCGGGTTCACTTCGCCCTGCAGCCGCACGAGTTTGATCTCTCCGAAGTCCTCGGCACGCGCAATGAGTTCGTCGCGGTACCGCTCGATCTTCTCCGCCATGAAGGTCTCGATCTGCTTCTTGAGACCGGCGTTCTCTTCGATGGAGCGATGGATGGCACCTGCCAGGTCCGGCGCGTTATTGAAGAGTCCGCGCAGGCCGCTCAGCATGTCTTGCGCAGCGTAGTAGAGTTCGTCTGCCTTGGCTGCCGTCACGGCTTCTATACGGCGTACACCGGCAGCCACAGAGGTCTCCATGACGATGCGTACAGAACCTATTTTACCGGTGGAAGGCACGTGGCAACCACCGCAGAGTTCGATCGACGGACCGTACTTGATGACACGCACGTCGTCGCCGTATTTCTCGCCAAAGAGCGCCATGGCTCCCATGGCTTTGGCTTGAGCGATCGGCGTATGACGGCTCTCCTCAAGCGGCATGTCTTCGCGGATGAGACGGTTCGCTACCTTCTCTACCTCGCGCAGCTCTTCGGGGCTCACTTTCTGGAAATGCGAGAAGTCAAAACGCAGACTGTCGGCAGTCACGAGCGAACCCTTCTGCTCGACGTGGGCACCTAAGACCTGACGCAGCGCGTAGTGCAAGATATGCGTCGCCGTATGGTTGCACATGATCGCTTCGCGGCGAGCTGCATCCACCTCAGCGGTGAGTTTGCCGGAGACACCTGCCACGCCGCCGGTGACGAACGGCACCTCGTTCATGATCAGAACCGGCAGACCGTTCTCGCGCTTGCAGTCGAGCACCTTAAAGCACTCATTATCCAGACGCAGACAACCGGTATCACCTACCTCACCACCCATTTCCGCGTAGAAGGGGTTCTTGGAGATGACGACCTGGAAGAACGCCTTGCCTTTCTGCTCGACGCGGCGGTAACGAAGGATCTCCGTCTCTACGGAGAGCTCGTCGTAGCCCACGAATTCCGGCTCGCCTTCCTTGACGATATTCCAGTCGCCCAAGTCCTGTTTGTTCGCCGAGCGACCCATCTCTTTCTGGTGCGCCAGGGCTTTGTTATACTCCTCCTCGTTGGTGGTGAAACCGTTCTCGCGGAGGATGAGTTCCGTGAGGTCGAGCGGGAAACCGTAGGTGTCCTTGAGCGTGAAGACATCGACGCCGCTGATCTCCGTCTTGCCGGCTTTCTTCGCTTCGTCCATCAGCTTATCCAAGAGACCTATACCCTTGTCGAGGGTGCGGAGGAATGCTTCTTCTTCGGACTTGATGACCGGCACGATCTGCGCTTGCTGTTTCACTAACTCGGGGTACGCTTCGCCTAAGTCCGCAATGAGTTGCGGCACCAGTTGGTAGAGGAACGCCTCACGCATATTCAGAAACGTATAACCGTACCGCACGGCACGGCGCAGGATACGACGGATGACGTAACCGGCTTTCTCGTTCGAGGGCAGCTGGCCATCGGTGATAGCGAACGCTATCGTACGGATATGATCGGCGATGACACGCATGGCGATGTCGGTCTTCTCGTCCTTGCCATACTCACAATGACAGATCTCGCCGATCTGCTTCAACATCGGCTGGAAGACATCGGTGTCGTAGTTAGAGGTCTTACCCTGGATGGTCCGCACGAGACGCTCGAAGCCCATACCGGTGTCAATCACTTTCTTCGCCAGCGGCTCCAACGAACCGTCCGCCTTGCGGTTGAACTGCATGAAGACGATGTTCCAGATCTCGATGACCTGCGGGTGGTCCTTGTTGACCAACTCCCGTCCGGGCACTTTGGCGCGCTCCTCGACAGGACGACTGTCCACATGGATCTCACTACACGGACCGCAAGGACCCGTCTCACCCATCTCCCAGAAGTTATCATGTTTGTTGCCGTTCAAGATGTGATCCGCAGGCAGGTGCTTAGCCCATATCGAAGCCGCCTCGTCATCGCGACTCAGACCCTCCTCGGGCGAACCCTCAAAGACTGTCGCATAGAGGTTAGCCGGATCGATCTTCAGCACATCGACGATATACTCCCATGCAAAATCAATCGCCTCTTGTTTGAAGTAGTCGCCGAAAGACCAGTTGCCTAACATCTCGAACATCGTGTGGTGGTAGGTATCATGCCCTACTTCCTCCAGGTCGTTATGCTTGCCGCTTACGCGCAGACATTTCTGACTGTCTGCCACACGCGGATATTTGATCGGATCATTGCCGAGGATGATACCCTTCCAGGGGTTCATGCCGGCGTTGGTGAACATCAGCGTCGGGTCGTCCTTGATGACCATCGGCGCAGAGGGCACAATCTGGTGGCCCTTCGATGCCATAAAATCTAAGAATGATTTTCTAATTTCTTGAGCTGTCATATTTGGTTGTTTTAAAGTCTATAAATTCTCTTCTGGGTCGTCCCTCCTTATCTTCGCGCTCGATGAACGGCAGGGGGTTCTTCCGCAACTCATCATACTCAGCGCGAGCGCGGATGAGGTCATACGCCATATACATCGCATTGCGCATAGAGAGGAAATCCGCCTGGTCTTTGCCCACCAGGTCGTACGCCGTACCGTGGTCCGGAGAAGTGCGGATAATCGACAGGCCGGCGGTATAGTTCACGCCGCTCATGTCGAGGGTCTTGAAAGGAATCAAGCCCTGGTCGTGGTACATCGCCAGAACCGCATCGAAATGCTTGAAATGGCCGGAACCGAAGAATCCGTCTGCGGCGTACGGACCGAACGCCCAGATACCTTGCTCGTTGGCTTTCTGAATCGCCGGGGCGATGATCTCCTGCTCTTCCTTGCCTAACAGACCTGCATCACCCGCATGGGGGTTTAACGCCAGCACGGCGATGCGGGGTTTCTCCAGACCAAAGTCCCGGATGAGGGATTGTTGGAGGATATTCAGTTTGGCGAGGATGCGCTCCTCGGTGATCTGCGAAGGGATGTCGGCTATCGACACGTGGTTGCAAACCAATGCGACGCGCAAGCCCTCCGAACAAAGCATCATCAGACTGCCACCATTCGCACCATTTGCACCATTTGCACCATTAAACATTTTCTCCAGATACTCCGTATGACCGCCGTTCAGCGCCTCTTTGTTCAGCGGCGCCGTCACCAGCGCGTCCACCTTACCGTCCTTGAGGTCCTTGCAGGCACGATCCAACGATGCTTTCGCCGCTTGGTTAGCTGCCTTGGAAGGTACTCCTAACGTCACCTCCGTACTATCCGGATAGCTGACAATGAGGTTCAGACGGCTGTCTTTCGCCTGCTCAGGCGAGTCGATGACATTCCAGTTGATGTTTCTCCAGTAGTCCCCTAAGGTCTGGATATGATACTTCGCCACCACGGCATTGCCGTAGATGACGGGTTTGAAGAGTTCGAACATGTGAGCCTCCAAAAGCGCCTTGATGATCACTTCGTATCCGATGCCGTTCGTATCTCCGGTAGTAATTGCTATAATCGGTTTCATAAAATATGCACTTTTTCGTACTTTAGTTTGTCTAACTCATAGGGCTTCTTCTCTTCCGCCGGATAACCGAGCGCGATGGCGCAGAGTACCTTGAGGTTCTCGGGGATGCCGAAAAGGCGATGGGTTAACTCCGGCGCTCCTTCGCGTTCGTGCACGTGGCACCAACAAGCGCCTATACCTTGCTCTGCTGCCGCCAGCAGGATATTCTCCGCAGCGATGGCTCCGTCTGCCATCCAGGTGTTATCGCACAGCGTCGGATCCAGCGCAATGACGATCGCCGCCGTCGCAGTATCGAACATCTTGCTGCCATAAGTCCTGCAGCCGGAAAGCGGACGCAACTTGGCTTCGTCCGTCGTCACGTAAAACTCCCACGGGCAGGTTCGTTTGGCACTCGGGCTCATCAGCGCGCAGCGCAACATATAATCTATTTTCTCTTGCTCTATCGGTCGGTTCGTGTACGCGCGCACGGACCGCCTAACTTGACATAATTGTTCAAAGTTATTCATTATACTCCAAAATTAGCGCACAAAATTACAAAAAAAAAACGATATTACCAAAAATATTTGCATATTTTACAAAATTGTAGTACTTTTGTACTCGAAATGGAAAAAAGATGAAGATTTCGTTCACTACATTAGGGTGCAAACTGAATTTTGCGGAGTCCAGCGCGTTGGGTAAAATGCTCATCGCGAGAGGTCACACGCGGGCAGAGAAAGGTGAAGAAGCGGATATATGCGTCATCAACACCTGCTCCGTCACCGACGCCGCCGACCATAAGGACCGTCAGATGATCCACCGCATCCGGCGGCAGAACCCCCATGCGATATTGATCGTCACGGGGTGCTACGCCCAACTCAAACCCGGCGAGATAGCGAAGATCGAAGGTGTGGATTATGTGCTCGGTCAGGATGAGAAATTCCGGCTCGAGGAGTTTGTGGAAGAGATAGAGAAATCTCAAGTCTCAAATCTCAAATCTCAAGTCTTCACTTCTCCTATCCGCGAGGTGGAGGCTTTTCACGGGGCGTACAGCAAGGACGACCGCACGCGGTGTTTTCTCAAGGTGCAGGATGGTTGTAATTATTTCTGCTCGTACTGCACCATCCCTCTGGCGCGCGGCAAGAGCCGTAACCCCTCCATCGAGACGATCGTTCAACAAGCCCAAGAAGCCATCGACGGCGGAGCCAAAGAGATCATCCTCTCCGGCGTCAACATCGGCGATTTCGGGCGCTCGACAGGTGAGCGGTTCATCGACCTCCTGCGGGCTTTGGATGGGATGCAGGAGTCGGGAGTCGGGATTCAGGATTCAGGATTCAGGATACGAATCAGTAGCTGCGAACCGAACCTGCTTTCCGACGAGATCATCGATTTTGTAGCCACCAGCAAGCATTTCGCGCCGCATTTTCATATTCCCCTGCAGAGCGGCAGTAACGAGGTGCTGAAGATCATGGGAAGACGTTATACGCGGGAACTCTTCGCCGAGCGTGTGAACCATATAAAGACCGTCATGCCGCACGCTTTCATCGGTGTCGATTGTATGGTGGGCGTACGGGGTGAGACGGATGAGTACTGGGAGGATTATAAGACCTTCATCAACTCCCTGCCGGTGAGCCAGCTGCATGTCTTCACCTACTCGGAGCGCGCCAACACGCGGATGTTAGAGATGGACCTATATATCGTGCCGCAGAAAGAACGCGAACGCCGCAGCAAAGAACTGCATGAACTAAGCGCCCGCAAGACCGCAGCTTTCTACGCTGAGCATGAGGGATACGAGGCGACTGTCCTTTGGGAAGGGGGAAAAGTCGAAACTCCGCTGATGTACGGATGGACGGAAAACTACATCCGGGTCTCCTGTCCGTACGACGAGGCTAAAGTGAACACGTTTGAGCGCATAACCGTGCGGCAGACGGTTCCGGCAGACATTCCAGACGATACACAGGACTGATTTCCAACAACTTGGCGATGGACTCATACAACCGGTCCATCATCTGCGGCAGCACTTTCAGACCGCTGACCGATGCCAGGATATACGGGTACGCTTGCGTCATTCGCAGGCGTGCTATTTTATTCTCCGGTGCCTGCGCCAGCTGCACGAGCGCCTGCACGAGTGCTTTCTCGTTCTTATAACACGCAGTTTTACCGCTCCACGGCGTACCATATACCCATACCTCGCCGTTCTCCAAGAGCCGTACCGCCGGGTTATCGTCGTTCAGCAGCCACGCGTCCTCGAAGGCCGTGAGCCACTGGCGACTATGGGTACTCTTGCCCGTACCGGAATGGCCGAGGAACATATATGCCTTGCCCTCACGCACCGTGACGGAAGAGTGAAAGAGCAGCGTCTGGCGATCTGCTGTCGCAAACGCAAAAGTGAGCATCGCGGCGTTATCGACCGCAAAGCGGAAGTTCTCCGGGTTCGGGTACAGCGTCACCTCATGCCAGTCCGCCGAGCAGCGCATGGCGCAGTCGATCGGCGCATCGCGATAGACAGAGACGCAGAGCAACCACTCTTCGGGGCGTCGGTACATCTCGATACGCGGCATGTCTTCGTCCGAGCGGTCGGTATAGACGTGTCCCCAACTATCGGAAGAAGGTCGCTCTTCCTTCGAAACGGAGATGTGCAGCAGCACCTCGCCGGTCGGTTCAGGGATCTCAAACGGCGCATAATTGCTCAGCACCTCAAACGCCTTCTCAGGTGCCGTGATAGCCATCAGATGGTCGGCTACGCAGTAATAACGGGTATTCATCATCTTGTTAATATTCATTGGGTTGTCTTCCGCACAAGGCAAAGAAAGGACAGAACGCAGGGCATTGGTCCTCCTCGCATTGCGGGAAATCCGTGGTGGTGATTACTTCTTTGATCTTCGTCTGCAGGGCTTCGTAGAAGGACTTCTGCACGGTTCTATAGTCCTGTACGGTCTCGTTCTCCACGTCGATCGTCGTCTCTATCTCCGTCAGCGACCGGCGGCAGAAGAAGAGGTTCGGTTCGATGGGCAGACCGGTCTTGTCATGCGCCATGACGGCGTGGCTGTAGATCATCGTCTGGCGTACGTACGCCTTGTCTGCATCCTCCATGATCTCTTCCCATGAAGACGACATCTTCTTCGCGTGCGTCGTGTCGTTATAGCTGCCGGATTTATAGTCCACCACGCGCAGGGTCTCTGCGCCTTCTTCGCCGACTATATCCAGCCGGTCGATGGTGCCGCCGGTTTGTATCTCGCCCAGCCCTTCTACGGCGACAGGGAACGTACGCTCTTGCTCTAAGAGGTAGATCTGCAGCCCTTTCTTCGCATCCTCGCGGTCGCGCGTCAGGATATTCGATATATAGCCCTCGATGATCACGTTCTCCCCCACGTGGTGGTCGGGGATGTAATGGTTCGGCTCGTCGGGGTTATCTTCTGCGTAGAGCTTGTTCATCGCCTCATATGCCGCCATCAGCGCCTCATGCAGCTTCGTCTCATCCGCCCGGATGGCTTCAATCGCTTCGGGCGTGACGGTCACCGGAGTCTTGTTATCGCAACCTAAGAAATGGGTATAGATATACTCCATCGCGTGGTGCACGAACGAACCCATCGTGGCGGGTTCAAAGAGCACATCCTCTTCTTCTTTCGGCCGCAAGCCCTCTATATACTGCAGGTAGAACGACCTGGGACAAGAGATATAGGTATTCAGCGCCGAAGGCGAGAGGCGGTAACGCTTTCCGTCCTCCCGGCATAACTCTCCGCGGTCGTTGAGATGCAAGGTGGAGAAGATCGAACGCGGAGTGAGGTTGATCTCTGCTTCGTGGCTCTCGATCACGCTGCTCTCCTGGATCGCACCGCGCGTCACCTTAAACTCCGGCGAGTAGATCATCTGCATGATAAACCGCGACATGCCTTTGCCGCCTTCCACGGCGTCTGCCGCTGCGTACAAGAGCGTCGCATGCCCGGCGCGGCTCAAGAGACGGAAGAAGTTATAGGCATAAATAGTCGCCTTCTCATCGGAGGTCTGCATGTGGTAGGTCTTGCGCAGGTAGAAAGGAATAAAACTGATATCCGCCTGTTTTTGCGGGATGACACCTTCCTCGACATTCAGCAGCAGCAGTCGGTCGAAGTCCAACATACGCGTCTCGAGTACACCCATGATCTGGATATCCGTCACGGGCTCGCCGTGGAAAGGCATCGTCACGGACTCCACCATACGCCGGAACAATAACCGCAGCAGCTTCATCGTGAACGGCACGCCGTCCAGCCCACCGGTGACGAGCAGTCGCAGCTGGTTGAGGATCTTACGTATCTGATAGTCCGCCTCCAGTGCCAGCAACTCCTGCCAATGAAGCGGTTGCTCTTGACTCTCGTCTCTCGGCTCTTGACTCTCGTCTTTGACAAACAACGCCTCTATCAGTCGGTCGATCGTCTCCGGCTGAGCGAGTTCTTCGGCACGACCTTTCGTCTCTTCGTTCAGCCACGCTAAGGCACGGGCGTAAACGGCGGTGTTGCGCAGCGGAAAACCTTTGGTGATATTCACCGGTTCGGGTTCTTTCTCGCCCGGCAAGGTGATTGCCGGCAGGGCATAAATAACCGGCTCCAACATCGACTCGTCGCAGATGACGACACCGACCTTCCGGCCCTTCGCCGTGTAGTTCTCCTGCAACCATCGGTGAACGTACTGCGCCTGCGCTTCCCGTGACACACACGACAGCACTGTCACCTCCTTCGGAAATCTGTCAGCAGCTCTGCTGCGGTCTGTCGGCGAAGCGGTCTGTACTCTGTCAGCACTGCGGTCTAACACCCCCGCGTTCTTCTCTGCAAAAGCGAAGGCCTTGCGGTTGGTTTGGAAATGCGGGACGTAGTCCCAGAAGAACAACGCCTGGCCTTTGTCCTTCAGCAGCGTCATCAGCTCGCGCTCCACCGGCAGCAGGTAATTAAAGCCCACGAAGATATAGGTCCTATCCTTTATTTGGTTTTGGACACTCTCTTCCTCCCATCGCTCGATGACCGCCCGTTGTCTCAGTCCCGCGTAGCCTTTCTGCTCCTCTAACATCTCTGCCCGTAACGCCTTATACAACTCGTACAGATGATCCCAGAGCCGTTCGTATGCCGCCCGTACGGAGTCTGCCGCCGCGTCCGTCCTCGTACCCATCAGCGCCCGAAGCCGTTCCTCCACCTCCTCGTCTAACTTCCACCGCTCCAACTCATGCGCGGCGATGGTGTTCTCAAAGAAGTTCGGCACCTCGCTCGCTCCCATCGACGCATCGACGTTCGTGAAATCCGCCAGCATCTGGCGACCCCAGTTATAGAAGACGTCCAGGGGCATCGGGTCGTCATCGTGCATCAAGGCACGATAGTGTTTATAGAGGCGGATGATCGTGAATAACTCATCCTCGGCGTAGAGCGGACTCAACTCATCCTGCAACTGCGTCAGGGTTCTCACTTGCGGCGCCCATACTGCCGGTGCATGGCTCTCTTTCTGCAACCGCAGCAACGCATCTTTCAGCACCACCCCCGCACGATGCGACGGCAGTACTAAGGTCGTGCGGCTCAACCTGCTCCACTCGATCTGCGAGATGATCTCCCGCGCTGTTTGTTCCAAAAAACTCTCCATAAACCCTAAATCCTAAACCCTAACCAACTTGTTTTCCTTCGCGAACCACAGGTATCCGCGCACCGGGCTGTAGCCCATGCGTCGGAGTGCCTCCATGTATTCCTGCACCTGGTGGACATATTGCTTCTCCCATCCGCCGAACTTATAATCCAGCACCACGGCTTCTTTCGTCTCGGGGTTGATCATCACGCGGTCGGGACGCAACTCGCGCCGGTCGATATAGATCGCCTCCTCGAGCCTTAGTTCCCACGGAGCGGTGAACCAATCCCGCATCTCGTCGTTGCCTTTCCATGCCGAAGAGATCAAGCCGCGGAGCTTCTCCCGTTGTTCATCCGAAGCGATTAGACCGCGTGTCTCAAAATCCCGCAGCACCGCGTCTAACTCATCCGCTTTGCGGATATGTGCAAAAATGTCGTGACACAACGTGCCCTCCTCCATCTTCGCCGTTCTGCGGTACGACTCATCGCCGTACGCCGTGTACATCGCACCTTCCTGCGACTGCACGAACCGCACTTGTCCGCTATCCGCCCACAGTTCTGCTTCCTCAATTACCTCTTGGCTCTTGGCTCCTGACTCTTGACTCTTGACTATCACACTTCCAGCCTCATATTCATCGGCCTTGACGTAATCCAAAATATACTGCCCCACGTGGTTGCAGGCACCTTTCTTGCCGTCTTTATTAACCGGGTACGAGGTGGAGACAAAGAGGTTGTCCTCTGCCCTCGTGAGCGCCACGTACAGCATATTCAGGTTATCGATCCGCATGTTCAGGTGCTCCTCCTCGCGGTACGGCGCGTAGTTCGACAGCTCCATCTCCGTGCCGTCCTGGATGGGCACAAAATCTTTCTCTCCGTCCGCCTTACACCAGATCTTCGGTTGATGCCGCCCGGCTTCTTTGGTCCACGTACAGAACGGCACGAACAAGGTCTGCGACTGCAGGCCCTTGCTGGCATGAACCGTCAGGATGCGGATGGCGTTGGTGGACGAGGCAGGGATGGGTTTCGCGTGCATTGTGTCGTCCCAGTATTTGAGGAACTCCTTTATATTACTACCGTACGCGCTTACGTACGCACGAGTACGATCTAAGAGGGCATTCAGGTACGCCGTCTGCGAACCGTGGTACTGCCCTTTCTCGTCCGTCAGGAGGATAGCGATGGTCTCGCTCACCGCTTCGTACAAAGGCGTGTCGGCGTTCAGCCGCTCCTTCAGCGCCTTGAGCAACTCCGGCCGACCGGTCATCATCTCTATATACCGCTCTTCCACGCCGCCGGACGTCAGACTCTTCAACCCCGCAATGACCAGCTGCACATCCGTCGAGGCCTCCAAGAGAAAACTGTCCGCCGAGACGATCTTCACACTGCTCAGGTGCGGGAACTGCGCCTCGTCCAAATCCGCGTGCATCTCCGTCACCCGCATCGCCTCTTTCTTCTCGCGAACGAGCACCATCATCTCTTCGGCTCTCACACCGCGGCTCAGCAGCTCCTCCATCTGCTCGAACATCTCCATCGCCAAGTCCGCCGGCTTGCCGTTTGGGATGGCGTGGAAGCGCACGTAGCCGCCTTTCTTCTTCGCCTGGTAAAACTCCGCCAACTTGCCTTCTTCGTACCCTTCGCCGTAGATCTTCGCCGCCAACGTACTGTCCCACTCTTTAACTATATGGTCGAAGAGCGACAGATTGAACCGCACCACCTCTTCGCTACTCCTGAAATTCCGCGTGAGCGAAGTAAACTTCTCATTTATCAATCCATCATTTAGCTCGCCTTGCGAGCGGCTCAATCCATCATTAGTTAGCCCCTCCATAATATGCCAATCGCCGTTTCGCCACCGATAGATGGACTGCTTGATATCGCCCACGATGAGGAGAGTGTTGCCGGCGCCGGCAAGAACGTCCATCAGTAGCCGCCGGATGACGCTCCACTGCAGTTGGCTGGTGTCCTGAAACTCATCCATCAGCACGTGGTGGTAGCGGATACCGGCTTTCTCGAGGATGAACTCCGCATCACCGTCCCGAAGCGCCTTACTCAGCGTCCCTGCCGTCCGTGCCAGCAAGGCGCAGTTAGCCTCCGAGAGGTTGCGTTGGATGAGGTGCTGCAACGAACTCATCAGCTCCATGTCTCTGCTGAACCGGATGGTCAGCGACAGGGTGTTGTACTTTCTTCCCAGAGGCTCTGCAATCGCCGTCGCCTGCCCCATCAACTCGTCGCAGCAGTATTTCTCGCTCACGCCGCGGAAACGGTCTTTCGCCGTCACTTTGTCCGGTGCCTCAACCGACCGGACCAAGCGCTCATAAGCGGCTTTCGTATAGCGGTTATAGGTATCGGCCTTGGGCTCGCATTGATGCAGAATCTCCTTCAGTTTCGCCAAGTCCTTATCCGTCTTCCATTGCTCCTCAATCGCCTTGCGACGGCGGACAATCGACGGACCGTCAAAACAAATCAGCCCCTCTTCGTCCAACATCTGCACGGACTCGTTGTACAGCTCTTTCGCCATGCCGCACAAACTCTCTCGTACGTCCCACTGGCTCTCCTGATCCAACTTCAGACGCATATAATCTTCGATGATCGTCCGGTCCGACGCCGTCATGTCGGTCGTCAGCAGTTGCTCCACCGCCGTGCGGATCACGTGGTCGATATCCAGCTCCGTACTCAAACCCGCACTCATCTTCAACACCCCTGCCAGACCGCTCAAGAGGGTCTGCAGGAACGAGTCGATCGTCTGGATCTGCACATTGTCGTAGTCCAGCAGCATCTTCTCGAAGCACTCTCCCGCACGCCGGCAGAGCACCTCGTCCGGCGCACCCTGATCGCGGATCATGAATTTCCGCGCGTAGCTGAGGAAGTCCTTCGCCCCGCCTGACACCACACCTTTCGCTCCGCCGGACGCCGCACCTTCGGCCCCGCCTTTGGCGATCTCATGCAGATAGCCGATGATACGCTCACTCATCTCCGCCGTCGCCTTGTTGGTAAAGGTGATCGCAAGGATCGAGCGGTAGTCCTCGCCCGAAAGCAATAACCCCACATAATACGCCGCTAAGGTGTACGTCTTTCCCGTTCCCGCCGACGCCCTGCAGACCGTCACCGGCCGCCGTATATCAATCAATGATTCCATGTCTCTCTCGCTATCTTCTGATCCGCATTCAACAATTTGTGTGCAAAGATAGTGATAATTTTTCAAATAAACAAATTAATTTGCACTTTTTCTGATATTTGCCGGGGTTTTACAATCCTCCCACAGGACTTTTACACTCTCTCACCATAGGATCACCATAAGATGACCATAGGATCACCATAGGATGAAACCCCTATTTTGTCATTTTGGCTTCTTTTACTATATATACATAGTATATATACTTTTTGTCTTCATTTTTTATTTGCACATGTCATTTTTTTTTTGTAACTTTGCAGCCGATTTAGTTTGCACGAGTACGTGCGTGCGCGTAGGAAACATATTTGAATATGAAAAATATAGCATTTATCATCAATCCCATCTCGGGAAGCAAGGAGACGCAGAACGCGAAGCGCAAGTTGCCGAAGTTGATCATGCAGACCCTCGACAGCGAGCAGTGGTTGCCGAACATCACCTTCACGGAGTATGCCGGTCACGCGGTAGAGTTAGCGAAGCAGTATGCCCGGATGGGCTTTGACGCTGTGGTAGCGGTCGGCGGCGACGGAACGGTGAACGAAGTGGCACGAGGGATAGTGGCAGGTACTAGCCGTCAGCCGTCAGCTCTTAGAAGTCAACAGACCGCACTCGGCATCATCCCGATGGGAAGCGGAAACGGTTTTGCACGGCATTTAAACATCCCTATCCGTCCGCAGAAGGCCTTAGAGATGATCAACCACTCCGAGCCGATTTCGGTTGATTACGGTCTGGCGAACGGCAGATTGTTCGTGAGTACGTGTGGCACGGGATTTGATGCGTTGATAGCGGATCATTTTGCGAGCAGCAACAAACGCGGGTTCAGCACCTATCTGCAGAACATCATCCACGACGCGTTCTCTTACCAAGCGCAGACCTACCACATTGTGGGCGACGGTCTGGACGTGACGCACAAGGCGTTCCTGATCACTTTCGCTAATGCGAACCAGTGGGGTTACGAAGCGTTCATCGCGCCGAAAGCGAGCATCCAGGACGGTAAGATGGATATTATGATGATGTCGAGCCACGCGCTCTTAGGCAGTGCGAGTCTGGCGTTACGGTTGTTCGCCGGCAGCATCGATGACAGCCATTTCATGGACACGCTGCGCGCACGGGAAGTGACCCTCGAGCGCGAGAAAGCGGCACCGTTCCACATCGACGGCGATCCCGTGGAGATGGAGAAAGACATACATATCTGCATCGTCGAGGACGGCCTCCGCGTCCTCGCAGAAAAGCGGTTCTAAGACAAAATAGGACTACATAGGACAACCTAGGTTTACCTAGGACTACCTAGGACTACCTAGGATTACCTAGGATTACCTAGGATTACCTAAAAAACTACCAATAATGACCCTAAAAATCATCAACAAGAGCAAGAATCCGCTGCCGCGGTACGAGAGTGCGCAGGCAGCAGGTATGGATATACGATGCAACATCGAAGACGCGATCACGCTGCAGCCGATGGAGCGAAAACTCATCCCGACGGGCTTGTTTATCGAGTTGCCGGCCGGTTACGAAGCGCAGATTCGTCCGCGAAGCGGCCTGGCGCTCAAACGCGGCTTAACCGTTCTGAACACCCCGGGAACGATTGACGCAGACTACCGCGGCGAGGTGGGTGTGATACTGATTAACCTGAGCGGTGAGGCGCAGACCATCGAACCCGGCGAGCGGATATGCCAGATGGTCATCGCCAAGCACGAGACGCCGGAGGTCATCGAAGTGACCGAACTGAGCGAGACCGAGCGCGGCGAAGGAGGATTTGGACATAGCGGAAGAAAATGAAAGAAGGAATAAAGAATAAAGACCGCATCGCTAAAAGAATAAGGACTAAACGGCTACTGATAATAGCATTTTTGTCTTTATTCCTTACTCCTTATTCCTTAATCGTTTCTCAAAACACCATGGAGCAGAACCAGCAGTTCTCGTACTACTGGTACGCGGCGCGGCAGGCGATTGATCAGGAGCGGTACACCGACGCGTACGCGCTGATACAGTTCTGCCTCATGATCAAGCCCGATGACGGTCAGACCCTGTACTACCTCGGCGTCATCTATGCGGGGCTCAAGCAAGAGGATCGTGCGCAGGAGTATTTCGAGCGAGCGTATCAGTCGATGCCGAAAGGGACAGCGCCGGTGGATCTGCTGCAAAGGCTGAAGATGCAGGCCATCACCGCCGAAGAATGGAAGAAAGCGCTTGCCTTACAGGACGAGATCGACAAGAAAGACGGTTATGATGCTTATAGTGCTATCACGCGCTACCGCATCTACGCGCTGAGCAACAAACCCAAGAAAGCCATCCAAGAGATTGACCGGTACTTAGAGATCGACCCGACGAACATGCGGTTCCTGCTCTTCCGGCTGGAGATCATGGAGCAGATGGGAGCCAAACCCAAAGAGCTCTACGCGCTCTATGAGCGGGTGTTGGAACTCGATCCGTATAACCTGATGATCCTCAATAACTACGCGTACCACTTAGCGACGCATGGCGGGGATCTGACGAAGGCAGAGAAGATGAGCGCGATCACGATCCGGGAGCAGCCATCCAACCCGACGTTCTTAGACACGTACGGATGGATCCTCCACCTGCAGGGACAAGACCAGCTGGCGTTGTTTTACCTCAACAAAGCATTGTGGAACATCGGTGATGACGAGAAAATGAGAGATGAAGTACAAAAGCATATTCATAGTATTAAGTAGTGCTCTTCTGCTCTGCGGATGCGGAGCGAAGAAGAAAGCGGTGCAACCGGTCGAACCCGAACCGGTAGTACCGACGTGGCATACCTGCCTCATACAAGGCGCCCAAGCGACCGTCTTGACGGACGAAGACAAACTCTCCTCCGCCGTGACGATGCAGACCGTACTCGACTCGATGATCGTCATCTCCGTCACGCCGATGTTCGGCATGGAGATGATGCGCGTAGAAGCTACGCCGACGGAGATCATCGCTATCGACAAACTGCACGGCCGCTACGCCAGAGGTACGTTTGCAGACCTCAACAAACAGTTGACGCCATCCCTCAATTGGGACATTCTCCAGCAGATATGCACGGCTGAACTACCCACGGGAGACAAGAAAGCACGGCTTGTCTATACGTTCGGAAAGAAGCAGATAGAACTCATCCTTGACTATCCGCCGCGGAAGATCGATGTGCCGGTGAAGATGACGAACCAAAGGCTGACCAAATACACAGAGATAGATGTTTCGAAGTTCCTATAAATACATATTAACGCTTGTTCTGAGCGCATGTCTTCTCGTGCCGGCATGGGGCGAGAGCGTGAAGGAGTTGCAGAAGAAACAAAAGAAACTGCAGGCAGAGATCGAGCAGACCAACAAGATGCTCAAGCAGACGAAGAAAGATGAGTCCGCGACGATGAACAAACTGCAGCTTCTGAACCAGAATATCAAGACCCAGAAGAAACTCATCCACACGCTGGACAACGAGATCACGGCGCTGAACCGCGAGATGACGCGGCTGAGCAATACGCGCGACTCGTTACAGGTGGTCTTGGAGCGCTACAAAGGCGACTACGCGCAAATGGTGAAGCAGAGCCATTATGCCCGGATGCAACAATCGCCCTTGTTGTTTCTGCTTGCGAGCGACAGTTTTCAGCAGCTCGCACGCCGCACACGATACCTGCAGGAGTTTGCACACTTCCGCCAGGAACAAGTGCGCCGCATTGAGAACACACAAGCAGAGATAGATACCCAGAACGAACTCCTGGAGACCAACAAAGCCGACAAACAGGCTGCTCTCTCTTCCCGCAAACGCGAGCAGGCGAACCTGCAACGGGACGAGCGCAAGCAGAAGAACATGCTCTCGCAACTCAAGTCCAAAGAGAAAGACCTGAACAAGCAGATCAAGCAGAAACAGAAGAAAGTGGACGAACTCAACCGCAAGATCGATGACATCGTGCGCAAGCAGACGGAGAAAGCATCCAAGACCACTCTCACCAAAGAGCAACAACTCATCGCCGGCGGCTTCGAAGCCAACAAAGGGCGGCTGCCATGGCCCGTGGAGAAAGGTATGATCAGCGGACATTTCGGCAAGCAGCAACACCCCGTGTACTCGCAGGTGACGATGGATAACAAAGGTATTTACCTGCAGACGACAGCCGGCACCAAAGCTCGCGCAGTGTATAAAGGTGAGGTGACCAGTTGTTTCATGGTCGGCGGTACATACGCCGTGATCGTGCAACACGGTAACTACCGAACGGTATATTCCAACCTCTCCAAGCTGTCCGTCAAACAAGGCGATAAGGTCGATACCAAACAAGCGATCGGCACCATCTTCACAGACCCCGAGCAGGACCAGAAGACCGAACTGTATTTCCAGATTTACAAAGATAAGAACATTCAAAACCCCGAATTATGGATCGCAAAATAAGAATAAAGACAAGTTGGATTCGACTAATCATATTAGTCCTTATTCCTTTCTCCTTACTCCTGACTCCCTCCTGCAAGACCAACAACTGGACGGAATGGAAGGTGCAGAACGAGCTATGGCTCACCGCCAACAAGACGCAACCCGGCGTACAGACCTCCTCTTCTGGCCTGCAATATAAGATCATAGCAGACCCCTTAAAAGACAACGGAGAAGCTCGCCCTAACAAGAACAGTGTCATCATCTGCGACTACACCGTCAAGCTCATCAACGGCTACCAGGTGGACGGAGGAAACAACGTCACGCTGGCACTCGCCAACACCATCCCCGGCTTTCAGGAAGGATGCCATAAGATTCATAACCAGGGCGATATAGAACTCTACATCCCTGCTTATCTGGGTTACGACTACGCCAAGTACCAGAGCGACGATTATAACGCAGCCGAAGGATTTGGTACCGAAGGAACCCAGGGATATATTCCTCCCTATTCCACCCTCATCTACACGATACATATATGCGGCGTTACGGGCAATTAATAGGACTGATAGCAGTACTCATGCTTTGCGGCTGCGAGGGCTCGACGTTTCAATCTTCCGTGCCGGCGTACCCCGTGCGCGTGGTGATCAACACCAAGACGCTCTTCACGGATTTCTTCCCGGAGAACACCAACGCCTATATCACCGTCAACCAAGAGGGTTACAAAGAGAACGGCGTCTTCAAGCAGCCCGTGACCGTGACCGACGCATGGGGTTACGGAGGAGTCGTGGCGTATGTCTCGCTTGCCGGATACGTGGCGTTCGACCTTGCTTGTCCGTACTGCGCGGAGCATGGACATAAGAGCCCTTGCGAGATGGACGGCATCTACGCCATCTGTCCGCGATGCGGCGAGCATTTCGACATCGCCAGCGGGTACGCCATGCCGCAGAAAGGAATCAGCAAAGAAGCCCTTCGTTCCCTGAACATCATCGCCACCGAGGACAAACTAACCATCACGCAAAGACAATGAGTAGTCAGCAATCAGTAATCAGCAATAAGGACCTCGTCTCCCTCGGCATCATCCGTCGCACCAAGTACCGCGACCTGCCGGAGTTTATCTTCGTTCGCCGCGACGGGTTGTTTGTTCCCTTTCGCTCGGAGCAGATACCCGAACTCATCGGCGAGGAGATGTTCGCCTTGCGGACTGACATTCAGGAGGAAGACGACGGCATGATGACCTGGCAGGACCTCGTGGGCTACACCGTCATGGATGAAGAACCCAGCGGTCAGCAGACATCCATCGGCGTCATCGCCTCCATCGACGAATCGACCATAAACACACTCGCCACACTCGAAGACGGCCGCATGATGCCGCTTCACGAAGATTTCATCAACGCCGTCGACGAGGACGCACATGTTCTGCACGTCTCATTACCTTTTCAGCTATGAGTAAGAAACTGACGACCGCCGAGATGGGGCGGATGAATATAGACCAATACAAAGAATCGGACAAACTGCCGTTGGTAGTCGTCCTCGACAACGTCCGCAGCCAGCATAATGTCGGTGCGGTCTTTCGTACCGCAGACGCCATGCGTATCGAGCGCGTCATCCTCTGCGGCATCTGTTGCTGTCCGCCAAACGCAGAGATCCATAAGACAGCCCTCGGCGCCGAAGAGTCCGTCGAATGGCAGTATTATAAAAACACCCTCGACGCCGTACATGCCCTCCAAGCCGAAGGATACACCGTCTTTGCCGTCGAGCAGGCGCATGACTCCGTCACCCTCGAAGACGTGGCAGAACAAATAGTAAATGGTACTTGTCCAAATGGTAAATGGGCCGTGGTCCTCGGTCATGAGGTCTTCGGCGTACAACAAGAAGTAGTAGATAGTTGCACACAATGTATAGAGATACCCCAATACGGCACGAAACACTCGATGAACGTCTCCGTGACGGCAGGCATCGTGATGTACCGCTTAGCCTCCTCTCTCCGGCGCGCGACAAAGAAGTAGCGAAAGCTGCTATCCAAGCCGGCGCGGATGCGATATATATCGGTCCGCCTGCTTTTGGTGCGCGACAGGCTGCAGGAAACAGCCTCGAGGACTTGGCGGAAGTCGTTCAGTATGCCCATCTCTACGGCGTACAAGTGCTCGTGACGCTCAACACGCTGCTCCATGACGACGAGTACGCGCAGGCGGTCGCGCTCGCGCACGCGTTATATAAGATAGGTGTCGATGCACTCATCATCCAGGATCTGCATCTCTTGGACTTCGACCTGCCGCCGATTCGTCTGCATGCTTCTACCCAATGCGATAACCGAACACCAGAACACGTGGCGCATCTTCGGGACTTAGGTTTCAAACGCGTCGTACTCGCCCGCGAACTCTCCATCGACGAGATCCGCGCGATACACGAAGCCGTGCCGGATATAGAACTCGAGGCTTTTGTCCATGGTGCGCTCTGTGTGTCGTATTCCGGGCGGTGCTACATCTCCGAAGTGCTTGCCGGACGCAGCGCCAACCGCGGGGCGTGTGCACAGTTCTGCCGAATGGCGTACGACCTGCTCGATGCGTCCGAAAATGAAGTGCTCGACGATACCGGTCAGCCGATTCATCAGCGCTACCTGCTCTCCCTGCAGGACCTCGACCGCTCTGCCTATCTCTCCGAACTCATCGACGCCGGCGTGACGACCTTTAAGATCGAAGGACGACTCAAAGATGCCGACTACGTCACGAACATCACCGCCTACTATCGGGAGAAGATAGATGCGCTCACTTCATCATTCCATCATTCTATCAATCCATCATTCAAGCCTAACCCCGAGAAGACTTTCCATCGCGGTGCGACGGATTATTTCCTGCATGGCCGCACGCCGCACATGGCGAATTGGGACACTCCCAAATCCACCGGCGAGTACATCGGTTCGGTACTCGAAGCACGCGGCAACACTTTACGCGTCCGGCTCAATCCGGGCATCACGCTTCATAACGGCGACGGCCTCACCATCGGTGCCGAAGGATGCTCCGTCAACGGCGTAGAAGGAAACATCATCAAGATCAACAAAGCCCTTTCGCTATCTCGATATACCGATATACCGTTATATCGAAACCTCGATGTCGAGTTCACAAAGAATCTTCATTCCGAGCGTAAGATCCCCGTGGATATTCTCTTCCGCAAGACGGAAAATGGCTTTGAACTAATATATACACCCCTTGATACCAAGCTCTCTCCCCTCATGGGAAGAGTTGGTGAGGGACTCTCATTGGAGCTCGCGAAGAACGAATCCAAAGCACTCGACACCATCCGTACGCAGCTCACCAAACTCGGTGACACGCCGTACATCGCCCGCTCCATACAGATCGACTCCAAACCGTATTTCATACCTATAAGCATAATAAACGAATGGCGTAGAAAAACGCTAAATGGTACATGGTAAATGACCAAATGGTACATAGTTTGATGACCTGCCGATACTGCCTGCTCTTCGAGTTAGGTCATTGTAGAAAGACGAATCCTTATCCCAAAGACAAGGAACCGAAGTATCTGCGTCTGAAGACAGGAAAAAAACTGAAACTGACGTTCGATTGCAAGAACTGTCAGATGCTGGTCGATGAAGCCTAAGCCTCATGCAACGGGCGATGGTGGGCGAACTTCCATTCTTTATGCGCGATATGCATCGCATTGATCGTCTGCGACGTACAGAACGTCTCGCAGAACCGCTCCCAGATATACTCCACCGCCATATTCGACGGATGCACCAGATCATCGGCATAAAAACGATAATCCCGCAACTCATCCATTACAATCTCATAACTCGGGAAATATTGCCATTTACCATTTGGCCATGTACTATTTACCATTTGGTCCACCGCCATCAGCAGCGTCGCTTTGCTAACCTGGTTCTCGTGCAAACCATCGCGTACATGGCGTATGGGCGAGACCGTGAAAAGCCATTTTTTATCGGCATACTGCACCAAGACAGGTTGCCATGCTTCGACAATCTCCTCGACCGTCAACCGCCTTCTGCTGAACCATTTCTCCGGCATCTTATGGCAATTCCCCACAATAACTGATGGCTGATGGCTGATGGCTGAAAGCTCATACACCCACGCCGTGCCGAAGGTGACGATGACGACCGTCGCTTCTTCCAAAGCCCGCTGCATCGTCTCGATAGATTCCGCAACCGCTTTCTCCGCCTCTTCTTTCGTAGCCCGCGAGAACGAACCATGATGCGCCATCGAGTGCCATAAGCCGTCGTGCTCCACGAGCTCCGGCAGTTCGGTCATATGGATCGCATTCGCGATCGACAGCGGGTTATACAGCGTCCCGAACGGATTGCACGTCACCTGCATCTTCCTTTCCGCCATCTGCCTTCCTATCTCGTCGGAGAAACACGAACCGAGCATGAGAACCGTATCCTCATACCCGATCTTCCACTTGGAAGGCTTAATATCCACTATCGTCTGTAACTTCATTATTCAAAATGCATCACTCTCGCCGGGCTGATCTTCGCTACGATTCGCGATGGCAGCAGCAGAATCAGCAGCGACACCACAGCTGTGAGAATATTCAGCGCGATGATCCATCCCCACGCAAACGCCATCGGTACGTACGAGACGTAGTACGTGCTCGCCTCGAGCGGGATGAGATGGCTGAAATACTGCACGGCGACGAGTCCCAGACCGATCATATTGCCCCACACCATACCTTTGCCGATCAGCATCGCCGCCTGCGTGAGGAAGATCCGCTGCACAAACCGATTGTCCGCGCCAAGCGCCTTCAGCGTACCGATGACCTGCACGCCGTCGAGAATCAGAATAATCAGCCCCGAGACCATATTAAAGCCTGCTACCAGCAGCATCAACACGATGATCACCACCACGTTCATATCCAGCAGATCGAGCCATGCAAAGACCGCAGGATTTTGCTCATGCAGCGTCTGGACGTAATAGACGTTGTACCCTTCTTCATCCAGATGATTGACGGTCGCGAAATAGATTTTGTCCGCCGTCTCGTCCAGATTCCGCATGTCATCCACGAGGATCTCCACACCGGAGTATGTCCCTTCGTCCCATGCCTGCAACCGCCGTGCGTCCTCTAACGTCCCGATGATAAACAGCTCGTCGTATTGCCCGAATCCCGTCTCGTAGATACCCGAGATCTTATACCGCCGTGCGCGAACGTTCGTCTCATCAACGAAATACGCATTCACCGCATCGCCCACCGCCAGTTTGAGCGCCTTTGCCGTCTCGCGGGACACCACCACTTCGCCGGCTCTCGTCGGCACTTCGCCTGCAACGATATTCTGCTCAAAGAAATCCCAATAATCCGTGCCCTTGAGCACCATCCCGCGGAACGCCGAATCGGTCTTGAGCATGCCGGGTTTGGTGATGAACGGCGCTACCGCCGCCACATGCTCGTACCCTCTCAGACTCGTCAGCATGCTGTCCGACACCTCGATGGGTTGCATGTCGTACGTGTTGTTATTATCGAACGACACAACCTGAATATGCGCGCCAAAACCCGCCACTTTCTGCGTCACCGTCCGCTTGAATCCCACCACCACACAAATCGTCACGATCATCACCGCTACACCCACGATGATGCCCGCCAAAGCCACGCGGATAGCCGGGCGCGAGGAACGCGTTCCGCCTTGCTGCGAAAAATAAAGTCGCTGAGCTATCCCTATTTCCGGTATTTTCGGCACGATTTTTGTAGTAAATTTCTTAGGACTTCCTAGGACTACCTAGGACTACCTATAATACTATTATGAAAAAACTCTTATCTATTCTTTCCCTTGCCCTCTTATCGGGCTTGATGATGGCGCAAGAGCCGGTCTCTGAACCTCGTCTGCAGCGGACTCCGCAGGAGGAGGCATTGAAGCAAACCATGCGTCTCGTTCGCGAGTTAGGCATCACCGATTCCGTCCGTATCGACACCCTCTATCGCATGCATCTCAAGTATGCCTTGGTGCGCCAGAAAGGGCTGAGCAGAGCCCAGAACCTCGAGCGCATGCAGGCTATCCATAACGAACTCAAGAACCTGCTCACGCCGGAGGAGTTCGAGCGCTTTATGAACCACCCTGCCGAGCTGCCTCGCCGACCACGTGGAGCCGCCGGAGCACCAGCCAGACAAGCAGCGCCCATAAAGATCCAACAACCAGACCGGCAATGATATCTGTCGGGTAATGAACCCCGAGATACATCCGGCTATAACAGTTCAGTGCCACCCAAGTCATCAGACCGATGGTGGCATATCTGTTTCTATAGATCAGACTGAAGAGCAGTCCCGCAGCCATCGTGTTCGCCGCATGAGAGCTGCAAAAACCATACTTCCCGCCGATATAGCCATATACCAACCGCAGCGGATCGAGAGCCGGCTCATGCGTCGGTCGCAGCCTGCAGACGATCGGTTTTAACACGCCGCTGCAGATCCAGTCGCTCATGCCTACAGCCACACCGAATCCCACAAGAACCAGCATCACCGTCCACCAACGCTTAAACCGCCACGTGATCAGTACTGCCAGCAACATATACAGCGGAATCCACGTATTCGACCGACTGATTCCCCACATCAACGCATCCAGCCACTCGCTGCCATGACCGTTGATCCATAATAATATATCGTAATCAATATTCATTCATCAACACCGCCGTATGGCACGCGACAATCGCCGCCGTCTCCGTCCGCAGTCTCGCTTTGCCTAATCCCACAGGCTTAAATCCCAACGCCAGCGCCTCGTTCACCTCCTCTTCGCTGAAGTCGCCTTCCGGACCGATCAGCACCAACACATCGCGGCCGGGCTGAATCTCACTCTTCAACTCGCGCTTGTCGTCCTTGTAACAATGGGCGATGAAGCAGTCCTGGTCTTTCTGCGCTTGTTCGTGAATAAAAGTCTTGAAATCCTGCAAGTCATGCAGCACCGGCAGGTAGTTTTTCAGGCTCTGCTTCGCCGCAGAGAGCATGATCTTCTCCAGTCTGTCCATACGGATCTGCTTGCGTTCGGAGAACCGGCAGAGCAGCATCGTGATCTCGTCTGCACCTATCTCCGTACATTTCTCTACCAACCACTCTACCCGCTCGATATTCTTCGTCGGCGCAACGGCTATATGCAGATGAAAATCATGCAGCGCCTCCTGCGCCTCGCGGCTGATAATCTCAAAATCGCAATGCTTGGGATGCGGATTCGTGATCCGCGCCGTATAGGTCGTACCTTTCCCGTCGGTAATCAGAATCTCATCACCCGCGCTGTACCGCAGCACCCGCACGCAATGCCCGCTCTCCTCTTCGGAAAGTGTCTGCGTTTTCTCTATGTCCGGACAATAAAAAAGATACACCGAAATCCCCAATTTTTAATTCTTAATTTTTAATTTTTAATTTAAGAATCGGAGTTACAGCTCCGATTCTTTGAGCCTCTCCGCATTCTCCGCTACCTGCAGCGCATCGATCACACCCTGTATATCTCCGTCCATGAACGCCGCGAGGTTATAAACCGTGTATCCGATGCGGTGGTCGGTGATACGGCCTTGCGGGTAGTTATACGTCCTGATCTTCGCCGAACGATCTCCTGTGGAGACCATGGTCTTTCTTCGCGCCGCAATGTCGTCAATATATTTCTGGTGCTCCTTATCATAAATCTGCGTACGCAGGCGCGAGAGCGCACGCTCTTTGTTCTTCGGCTGGTCGCGTGTCTCCGTACACTCGATGAGGATCTCCTGCACTTCACCTGTGTTCGGGTTCTTCCAGTTATATCGCAACCGCACACCCGACTCGACCTTGTTGACGTTCTGCCCGCCGGCACCGCCCGAACGGAAAGTCTCCCATTTGATCTCGCCTTCGTTGATATGCACCTCAAACTCATCCGCCTCAGGCAGCACCGCGACCGTCGCAGCCGAGGTATGTACTCTGCCCTGCGTCTCCGTCACCGGCACTCGCTGTACGCGGTGCACGCCGCTCTCGTATTTGAGCGTCCCATAGACGTTCTGACCCGTGACGTTGAAGATGATCTCTTTGTATCCGCCTGCAGCGCCTTCCGTAAACGACGAGACGGTGTATTTGAAACCCTTGAGCTCGAAATACTTGGTGTACATCCGGAAGAGGTCTCCGGCGAAGATCGCCGCTTCGTCACCACCAGTACCGCCACGGATCTCCATCACGACATTCTTGCCGTCTTCGGGATCTTGCGGCAGCAGTTGCAGCTTCAGCTCCTCTTCGAGTTTCGGGATCTGCGGTTCGAGTTCATCGATCTCCGCTTTCGCCATCTCTTTCATCTCCGCGTCGGTCTCGTTATAAAATAAATCCTTCGCGTCCTGCAACTCCGTCACGGCTTTCTTGTACCGATGCGCACATTCTAACACCCGCTCCAAGTCATGATAATCCCTATTCAGACGCACATACCGCGCCTGATCGGCTATCACCGATGGGTCCGTAATCAGCAAACTCACCTCGTGAAACTTTGCCTCTAATCCTTCTATTTTATCTAATATATCCAAATCTCCTATCTCCTATCACCTATCATCCTATCTCCTATCATCATCCTCCTCGTCCTTCTGCTTCATTCTCCGCCAGATGCGGTAGTTCTTGAATATCGACTTCCACTCTTTCTTCGTGATATACCACTCGTCGTTCTTCCGCGGCGGACGATATACCGGCCGCGTGTCGATCTGCACCTTGCGCTTGATGGAGTCCAGGTTATACTGCTGGCTCAGGCTGTCACCCATCAGAATCGCGTCTTGCTCTTCCGCCTTGTGGATACGCAGCTCATCGACGTTCATCTCCATGTCGGGATCATCGTTCGGCATCGCGCGCAACTCACTCGCCGCAAACCGAATCAGCTTGTACGCACCGAATCCCAACACGGCGATGATCACGACCAACAAGCCGTAATACGCCTGCTTGTCGCGCATCCGCAACGCGCCGCCTAAACCTCTATTTCTACTTCTGTCGCCCATTTATCTTCTCTTGCCGCTCATCTGTTGCACTTTCCGCATCATCTTCGACGTCTGCTCAAACTGCTTGATAAAGCGGTTCAGTTCCACGATCGTCACACCCGCACCTTTGGCGATGCGGTTCTTGCGGCTGCCGTTCAGCAGCCCCGGATTGGCACGCTCGGCAGGCGTCATGGAGTGGATCATCGCCTCAATCGGCTTGAACGCATCGTCGCTCACCTCCACACCTTTCAGCGCTTTGTCCATGCCCGGAATCATGCCCATCAGCTCTTTCATCGAACCCATCTTCTTGATCTGGCTCAACTGACCCATGAAGTCGTTGAAATCGAACTGATTCTTAGCGATCTTCTTGCTGATGCGGCGGGCTTCCTCTTCGTCGTACTGCTCCTGCGCACGCTCCACGAGGCTCACCACATCACCCATTCCGAGGATGCGGTCTGCCATACGTGCCGGATGGAATACATCCAGCGCTTCCATCTTCTCACCCGTTCCGATGAACTTGATCGGCTTGTTGACCACCGTGCGGATACTCAATGC
Source organism: uncultured Bacteroidales bacterium (assembly GCA_900316845.1). GTDB lineage: Bacteria > Bacteroidota > Bacteroidia > Bacteroidales > Paludibacteraceae > Colicola. The sequence goes on along the minus strand of ONEG01000009.1, from coordinate 22,234 downwards.
CGCACCACCACGAGCATCGCCGTCCAGCTTCGTCAGCACTACGCCGTCGAAATCCAACCGGTCGTTGAACTCCTTCGCCGTGTTCACCGCGTCTTGTCCGGTCATGGCATCGACGACGAACAAGGTCTCACTCGGCTCGATAGTGTTCTTGATAGCCGCTATCTCGTTCATCATCTGCTCATCTACCGCCAGACGACCTGCCGTATCGACGATCACCACGTCGTATCCCATCTTCCGCGCCTCCGCTATCGCCTCCTGCGCAATCTTCACAGGATCACCACCATTAAGCGGCTTGGCCGCGTCACCATTAAGCAATCCACCATTAGCGAAGACTTTCGCGTGGATCTGCTCTCCTAACACCCGCAGCTGCTCGATAGCCGCCGGACGATAGACGTCGCAAGCGACGAGCATCACCTTTTTGCCTTTCTTCGTCTGCAGGTAGTTCGCCAGTTTCGACGCAAAAGTCGTCTTACCGCTACCCTGCAAACCCGACATTAGGATGACCGCCGGTGAACCTTTCAAGTTGATCTCCTGCGTCTCGCCACCCATCAACTCGGCCAACTCGTCATGCGTGATCTTGATCATCAACTGACCCGGACGCACCGCATTGATCACGTTCTGACCCATCGCTTTCTCCTTCACGCGGTCGGTAAACTGCTTTGCAGTCTTATAGTTCACATCGGCTTCCAGCAATGCCTTGCGGATGTCTTTGACCGTCTCCGCCACGTTGATCTCCGTGATTCGTCCCTCGCCTTTTAGTATCTTAAAAGACCTCTCTAATCGTTCGCTTAAATTATCAAACATTTTACTCCTAATTTAATTTGGCTGCAAAATTACAAAAAAAAAATGACATACACAAGAGTGTATGCCACTTTTCGCATTTTTTTCGCTTTTTCTCCTGTATCCGCCTATGCATGGCGGATTACCTATAGACCCTTCTTCGAAGCATCGTAGGTTTCGATGGTCTTGGTCTGAATGACCACAGAGGTGTCGCCTTTCTGCCAAGCCTCGCTGCGGGTCGTTACCGTTCGGGTGACGTTGCAGGAACTCAACCCCAACGCAATCGCCACACACGTCACGATAGCGGTCGTGATGGTTACTACCATCTTGTAGATCTGCTGCTTACTCATAATTCTTAATTTTTAATTCTTAATTTTTAATTCTCCCATCTGGGGTCCCCAACGGGCGCTAACGTAGTGCACCCGGTGGGGAGAGCACGCGACTACGCGTGCTGCTGATCCCACTCCGCGCCGCAGACGCGCCAGTACCATTGTTTCATGGTCTTTGCGCCGTTCGGCTCGTTCTTCTGCGCGATGAAGGTCTGCTGGTCGGTCGTGATCTTCGACAGGTCATGACTGCGCTCAGCAACATCTTCTCGCAGCTGTGCTGACCGCTCTTACCGGGTTTGGACAATGCGCCGGACACATGATCAATTCCGGCTGAATAAGTTACACTTGCCATAATAGTTAAAGGTTTGGTTTGATGGGTTGATACGTTCTTTTAGACGAGTTTGGCGTACTCCTGAGCGAACATGTAGCCCTGGAGAGATACGTACTTCTTCTGGTTCTTGAAGGCGGTCTCGTAGTCTGAGATCTGCTCTTGGGTGAGTGCTTTGACGGCGGCTCGCGCTTGGGTGAACTTTGCCTGTCGTACGAGTTCTTCGGCGGAGAAGGGCTTGGTACGCGGGTTGCAGATTTTGCCGGTGCAAAGCGTTCGAGCCCGTCGTTGGAAGTAGATGTCCGAGTGGGAACAGAGTTTTCCACGGAGCTCTTTGATGAGTTCGATAGGTTTGAATTTTGCCATAATTTTGGGGTTTAGGTTGTTAATAATCTCAGCGTGACGTCAGCGCGACGTGTGCTGATTGGAGTGATTTAGATCCGATATAATCCCGTGGTAGTCCCTATGCGCACTTGGGACACCACGAGGTTATTTTCAAAATCCGGTGCAAAGATACGATGAACATTTTACTTTTTCCAAATTTTTTCACAAAAATTTTTCAAAAAATTGCATAAATTGCAGAATTGCACAACTGTGTAGCTTGATAAAATCCTCATTATAATAATATAATATATTATATTATATATAATGTCCATAAAATGAACCCGCATGGATGTGCAATTCTGCAATCCATGCAATTCTACCTCATCCTCGCGTCCAAATATTTGCTATCATTTTCTTGCTCCAAAACTTGTATATATCAGATTTTTTTTGTACCTTTGCAGCCAAATTAGAATTAAAAGAAGAATATGAAAGAATACGATTTTGAAGAATTGGAAGTTAAGAAAGAACATGGTGATTTTCTGAGCATATCCGAAATGAGGGAGCTATTACAACAAGCGCCATACAAGCCATACGACGATGAGTATCCCACAGATTTGTCTTACGATGATCAAACAGGAATGTATTATACAGATTATTTCAAGGAGCAAAGAGATGATCATATCTTGCTCCGCCACATATTGGCAGAGTTATGTATAGCGCATAAAGAGGAGTTAGATTGGAGCCGTGTCACCGATGGTTATGATGCAGTAATATTGGCGCATATTATAGGCCTATACAATGCTCCGTTGGCATGGTGCGAAATCCCGCATGGGTTAACTGAGAAATATGTAATAATCGGAAAGTTCGCGCGGGAGATTGAGGAGAAGCGGGACGATTATGAGGAACTGATAAATTTTGTTCTGAATGAGGTTCGCGAAAAGCGTGCTTTGTGGTTTGCTGACCACCTGCCTGCCCGAGGAATAGCGAAATGGGAGACCTTTCTCTCGAATTACAGGAGAGCCGAGTTGTTGTCCGCGCTAAGTCCAAGGTCTGATAAATATATTGAGTTACCTAAGGTGAATAAATTATCATTAGAAGAGAATTTAGGATACGTAATAGCACATCGAGGAATAGAAAAAGCTCGGGAGGTATTGGAGCGCTTGAAGAAAGATTGGAATCACTTGGTTAAGTTGAAGTTATGTGATTTTGACCGCCTTTCGAACGAAGAGATCGAAGTTTTATATAATTATGTATTCGATGCCGTCGATTATAAGATGGAATTATGGCAGATTGAATATGGCGCGGATAATGACCCCATCATCAATTCTGCACAATCCCCTTCCGATGCACGTTTCTCCCTCTTGACCGATGAGTGCTATGAGGAAAAGAAAGAGAGTAAAGTGATTTCGGAGTTACGTACGGCTTGTAAAGGTACTGCGGTGGGGCTTTGGAAAGTGATCCGCACGAATGAGGCTTTGGGCTATTTGGGAACTCGGGGAATGCAGACGTCTAAGATATACCGAGCGATAGTAGATTATTTCGGAGAATTGCCCTATTCCGAGCGGAATTTTAGAGACGCAAGAGATAAAAAGTAATTGCCGAAAACTTCCGAGAAAAATTTCCGATAATTTCCGAAAATAAAAAAGTTATTTCCGTTTATTGCCGAAAAGCAGTCACAAGTTGTGTGGCTGCTTTTTTTGTTGTACTTTTGCAGCGTCTTTCGAGATGAGAGACACGTAAACAATATTATTAACACGCGAAAAGTTTGGCGGGCTTGGGTACCCACGAATGCATTCACCATCAGGCTTCAGCACAAACAATTTTCGCAATGAAGAAATCAATTAATTTATGCGTGGACTTAGTCACGCTGATGAAGCAAGGTGACTTGCAAGTGATGGACAGCCGTAAAGGAACACTCTTCCGCAGCGAGGAAGACAAGTTCACCTTTACCGAACGTGGTGCAAAACCGCACGAGATCCATCCAGAACTCCACTGGCAGGTACTGGACAAATCCAAGAACGGCAAAGTGTCCGCCAATGCCAACCACATCAAACTGGAGTTGTATATCCCGCATGAGGATTACGCTACCGGTCGTGAACTCGCCGACATCCTTGCGCAGCAAGTGGAGCAGATGGGCGACAACCTCTGTGAGATGGATCTGTCGAAAGTGGTAGAAGCTATCCGTGCTTTGAAAATCGTAAATGGTAAATCGTCAAATGGTAAATGAACTCATGCTGTTAATCGCTCTTAGGAAAGGTGGTAGTCCGTGTAGCACGGACTGCCCCTTCTACACCGAGACAGGAAAGGTGACCGGTGTACGTGGAATACCTCTCAAGACGCACTGCCGCATGACCATGAATCCGTGGATGGCAGATTGCGATATCTACAACGTCCATTGTATTGACAAGCTCGAAGTGACCGAGGAGCAATGGAAAGCCATGCAACGCGCCGTGCACAAGCGTGCCATCCGCCAACGCAAACTCTATCCCGAAGACCATGCCGAGATACACCATGTTGGCGAGAATACTCGTGACAAGGGCAAATGGAACGCTGAGAAGAGCAAAAATGTCCGGCATTAAATGCCGGGCAAATTGACGGAGAGAAGACTTTTTATAGTCGAAAATTATCAAAAATTAAGGAAAATTATATTATGATTTGTTATCAAGAAAAAGTGAATGCGGGAGTACCGCAATTATGTAGTAAAGAGAAATGGGACGAGCTGATTGACAGTCCCGAAGTGTCTGACATCTGCCGTCGTATAGCCGCGCTCGATCCCAACGCGCCGGACTACAACGACCGCAAGCAAGCCCTCAAACGTCGTCTGCCGGTCATCATTCCGCACGCCGCCTCTTTTAAGAACGGCAAGCGCATCTCCGCCGATGCAACGCCATCCGGTCTCGCCATGTTGGACGTGGATCATGTGGACAATCCGAGGGAAATAACCCCTCTCCAACTCTCCCCACAAGGGGAGAGAGACAAATTTCTACGCAAGAACGGGATTGTGCTGGTGGCTATCACGGCGAGCGGACATGGGTTGCGAGTGATCGGGAAGAGAGAGCATGGAGAGAGCATTGAGGCGGCACAGATGCGGATGGCACAGGTACTTGGGATCAAGGAGTACGACGCGGTGACGAAAGATTTGGCGCGGGCAAGCTATGTGGTGCCGAGAGAGTATATACTCTATGAAGACAGGGAGGGATTGTTCTCTACGTCCGCATATAATGCGGACAAAATGAACGAAGAGAGCGGGCGATTCAATCGCCCTGCAAAAGAAGAAAGATTGGCACTACCGGCACACGTGGAAGGGAACTCGGCAACGGAGGTGCCGAGCACAGGACACCGAGAGACGGAAAACTCGCTCGCGGAACTCGCGAGCACAGGACATCGCGAGGCAGGAGATGAGGAGATGAGGTATCGCGGTATTCCGTATGCCGACATCATTGAGCAGCTAATGGTGGCTACGGGAAATGCCGGGGGAGCAATAGTGGGCGAGCGCAACACAGTCTATTTCTCCCTTGCCAACTATATGCGCTATATCTGCGATTTCAACGCTGATTTATTGCTCCGTGTTTTGCCCGATTTCGGGCTGTCAGAGAGCGAGCGCAAAGGCGTGATCAGTTCCGCTATCGGTCGTCCGCGCAAGTCGCAGATTCCCGTCGTCCTGCAATCGTCCATAGCCATCTGCGAGCGTGAACAACTCTCTCCCTTGAAAGGAGAGATGGAGAGGGGTTGTGACTTACCGCTCCCGGAACTTCCACGATTGCTGAGGTTGGTTTGCCGCCGCTTGCCGGAAGACTATCGACCGGCGATGGTCATTGCAAGTCTGCCTATCCTCGGCACGTTGGCAACACGCATCCGTTTCGAGTACCTTGACCGTCAAGAGCAATCGCTGTCTTTCTTCTCCTGTATCACCGCTCCGGCTGCAAGTGGTAAATCCTTCATTCGCAAACCGCTCGATCTGCTCCTCACTCCCATCAACGAACAAGATGCCATCGAGCGCGAGAAAGAGCAAGCCTACAAGGAGAAACTGCGCGCCTCGAAGAACAGCAAGAACCAACCGGAGGATCCCCATGCTTGTCCGCGCAATAACGGCGTGGCTATCTCCATCGCAAAACTCCTGCAACTCCTCACGTATGCCGAAGGCAAACACCTCATCGGCATCGGTGAGGAAATGGACACGCTGGTCAAGTCCGAACGAGCCGGTGTCTGGTCGCAGAAAAGCGACATCTACCGTTTGGCCTTTGATAACGCGGAATACGGTCAAGCCTATATGTCCGATGCTTCGTTCAATGCGCACATTAAGGTCTATTATAACCTGCTTCTGACGGGCACGCCCAACAGCATGAAACGCTTCTTCAAAGACCTCGAAAACGGCTTAGCAACACGTGTTTGTTTTGCGCAACTGCCGGACACCTCTTTTACGGAAATTCCCGTTTTTGCGCCTTATACCGAATCCGAGCGCGCCGAGATCATCCGCTGGGCACGTCAGCTGGACGCAGAACAAGGAACACTCGTTTGTCCGCAACTGAATGAGACGATAGCAAAATGGCTCGAAACCAAACGCCAACAAGCCATTGATGCAGACTCTCACGCCATGGATACACTCCGTCGTCGTGCAGGTGTCATCGGTTTCCGTGCAGGAATGCTCTGCTATCTCCTCGAAAACCGCAAGTTCACCAAGACCGTCGCATCTTTTGCCGAGTGGGTTGCCGAATATGTGTTCCGCAATCAGATGGAACTCTGGGGCGAACAGATGGAGCAAGAACTGACCGGTGCTTTGGACATCATCTCCGGCGAACGTGGTTCCGCCTCGTCACTCCTCGCTCTCCTTCCGCAGGAGTTCGCCACCGCCGATCTCATCAAGCTCCGTGCCCGCAAAGGTCAATCGGTCACGCCAACCAGTATCAACTCGCTTCTCTGTCGCTGGCGCAAACTCAACCGCATCGACAAAACCGCCGATGGTCACTGGAAACGCCTGCAATAATTCGCTTTCGGGGCGACCGTTTGGTCGCCTCGATTGCATAAATTGCAGAATTGCACATCTGTGTGGGTTCATTTCTTCCATCTGTTTCTGCCTAAAATGCTCTCTTCCTGCAAATAAATTTGCATATGTTAAAAAAAAGTTGTATCTTTGCACGCACTTTTGTAAAACATAGTTCTACAAAAGCTTATTGATATAGATATTTGCAGTTTGCAGCCAACACTTTATGAAACAATAGCATTATGGCAGATATAGAGAAAATCAATCCGACCGAAATAGTTTCTGCGGAACTACTCGGTGACTTGCGGAAGATAATCGATACCGCGCGTTCACACGTAGCAGCTACAGCCAATTATGAGTTGACGATGATGTATTGGCATATCGGTGACCGCATCAATCGCGATGTGCTGAATAACGAGCGTGCTGAATATGGCAAGCAAATTGTCGCAACAGTGGCGCGACAATTGCAAGAGGAGTACGGAACGAAGGGATTTGAAGAGAGAACCATCCGGCGAATGATGCAATTTGCCCAGCTATTTCCCGATTTTCAAATTGTGTCAACACTGTTGTCAAAATTGTCATGGTCTCATTTTGTGATAGTTATGCCGATTAAAGATGAACTCCAACGAGAGTTCTATCTTACTATGGCAGCAAATGAGATGTGGAGTGTAAGAACGCTCCAAGCCAAGATTGATGGCATGTTGTATGAACGCACAGCGATTGCTACAAAACCGGAGGAACTGATCAAGCAAGAACTGGCTGATTTGCGCGATAACGAGACTCTGTCGCCGGATTTGGTGTTCAAGAGCCCTTATTTCTTGGAGTTTACAGGTCTCAAAGGTATGTATTCGGAGAAATCGTTGGAAGATAGTCTGGTTGCACATTTAGAGCAGTTTATCATGGAATTGGGCAACGGCTTTACGTTTGTGGAACGCCAGAAACGAATGATCATTGACGGCGAGGACTTTTATTTGGATCTGCTATTCTATCACCGCAAGTTGCATCGTTTGATTGCTATAGACCTCAAACTCGGACGTTTCAAGGCGCAGTATAAGGGTCAAATGGAGTTGTATCTGCGTTGGTTGGAACAGAATGAGATGCAGCCGGGCGAAGAGTCGCCGCTTGGATTACTATTGTGTACGGAAGGAAGCGAGGAACAGATAAACTTGCTTCAATTGGATAAGTCGGGCATCCGGGTAGCGCAATATCTGACAGAACTGCCATCCAAAGAGGTTCTTCTGCGCCAATTACAAAAATCCTTAGCAGCCGCCAAAGAATTATCCACCGAGCGATGAGCGGGAGATGACCGAGAGATGAGTGAGAAAGAAAAATGCAAATATTATCCTGTAGATGCGAAAACTTTGGATATACATATTATTAGCGTTTGTATGCGTAGCATGCGAAGACTCTACGCTGACAGGAGATTATGGCGGCGGGAGCGGCTATAGCTACGGATCCATGTCCGTGTATGAATATCCGTCCAATAAACAGGTGTATTCCATTAAACCTACTACGCTCCTCGGAACCGATTATTACGATATTTACGAATATCCGTCGCACAAACATGCGTACAGAGCAAAGCATACTACACTCCTTGGAACGGATTATTACAATGTCTATGAATATTTCACAAATAAACAACTTTACGATGTAAAGCAAACAACGCTTCTCGGAACAGATTATTTCTATGTCTATGAATATTTCACGAACAAAAAAATCTACGAAATAAAGCATACGACACTTTTAGGCTCGGATTACTACTATGTGTATGAATATCCGTCCAATAAGCAAGTATATTATATCAAGTAAACATACATACCATGATTTATGGATTATATTCCAAAAAATAATATAATTTTTCGGATTATACTCCAAAAAGTTTGCATAATTCAAATAAAAGTTGTACCTTTGCAGCGATTTTAACCGACGTAGGTATGTTTAAGCGAGATTTACACCCAATCATCATCGACCAATGTTTCCAAGGCAAAGCGATTATCCTTCTTGGGGCACGGCAGGTCGGCAAGACAACACTTCTCAAACAGATTATCCAAGAACAACAAGCGGAAGTGCAATACCTCAACTGCGATGAGCCGCAAGTAGTGGAGGCGCTTACTAACCGCAATTTGCGTGAACTACAATTGCTGGTGGGTGGTGCCAAATTCATAGTTATTGACGAAGCGCAGAAAGTAAACAATATCGGTTTGACACTCAAACTGATAGTTGATAACATACCCGATGTGCAAATAATAGCAACCGGCTCATCGGCGTTTGAATTGAGAAACCGGCTCAATGAGCCTCTCACAGGGCGCAAATTTGAGTATCAGATGTTTCCAATCTCCACCAACGAGATTTATAAGTCTTCAGGATATCTGGATGTAAAACGCTTATTGGAAACGCGTCTTATCTATGGCTCTTATCCGGACGTCCTCTCTAACATCGGAAATGCTCAGAGTCTTTTGCTGTCTCTTTCGGATAGTTATCTGTACAAAGATATTTTGACGATGGATAGTTTGCGCAAACCGGAAGTCCTAAATAAACTTCTGCAAGCATTGGCTTTTCAAGTTGGTTCGGAGGTGTCTTATAACGAATTGGCGCAAACCGTAGGGACTGACAGCAAGACCGTTGAAAAATATATTGATTTGCTGGAGAAATGCTTCATCATCTTCCGGCTTAACGGACTGAGCCGCAATCTGCGTAACGAGTTAAAGAAAGCGAAGAAGATTTATTTCTATGACAATGGCGTACGCAACGCGGTTATACAGCAATTTGCACCTGTATCGTTGCGCAATGATATGGGGCAATTATGGGAGAACTTCTTCATCTCGGAGCGTATTAAGCGTAATCACTACATGGGACACCATTGTAATATGTATTTCTGGCGCACGACATCGCAGCAAGAGATAGACTATATTGAGGAGTCGGATGGTATGATGTCGGCTTTTGAAATGAAATGGAACCCGAAGAAAGGAACCACCAAACTTCCGGAATCATTCCTGAAAGCCTATGACATCAAAGGAACAGCAATAGTCACTCCCGACAATTACCTTGATTGGCTAATTTAGTCCATGCTCTGTCCACATAATATTAACGGCTGCAAACATCTAACTACAAGGCTGAATAAATGGCATCTATAGACACTACGAATATGTGCAGTCATCTGCAGCGGAAATTGTTCGCGGAGGACGGCGAGTTCCGTGCAATCCGCGAGCAGATAGAGAGCGACCCGACGCTCGTGGCGGTTGTACGTTCACGGCAGCTGCATATCTATCGCGACGGGAAGAAAATACTGGTTCTCGCCGGCAAGAGTGCACCAAAGATCGTTCGGGACGACAAACTGAGCGAGTTACTGAATGGATAACTTTGTAGCCATAGATTTTGAGACGGCGAACTTCGCGCAGTCAAGCGTTTGTTCGGTCGGGTTGGTTATCGCCAAGAACGGCGAGATAGTGGATAACTACTACTCGCTCATCCGTCCGATACCGAACTACTACAATGCCCGCTGTAGCGAAGTGAACGGACTGCATTTTGACGATACCAACGATGCACCCGAATTTCCGGATGTATGGTCTGAGGCGGTGCGTAAGGTGCATGAGTATTTCCCATATATCGAGGACGGAGAAGTGCCGTTTGTGGCGCACAATAAGGCGTTTGACGAGAACTGCCTGAAGGCGGTTTTTCGAGCGTATGAGATTGCTTATCCGGACTATGAGTTTGAATGTACCTTGCTCCGTTCGCGCAAAGTGTGGCCGGAAGGACATCATAATTTGGATATCATCGCCGGCTATTGCGGCTACGAAATGACGAACCACCACCATGCCCTTGCCGATGCCGAGGCATGTGCAATAATTGCAAAACAAATTTTATGAAAATCGAGGAAGCGATTTGTGTAATGTTATAAGCCAATGCGCCAAATTCGCGAAATAATATCAGGCAAGAAATGCGTCATCTACGCAGACGAGCAACCGCAAGTGCTGCTCATTCAGCCGGTGGGCGAGCATGAAGATGCTACGCTGGATGCTGAGATAGAGGCAATTGACCCGAATATCTCTCCGCGACAATCGGTTGGTGACCATGCTTTTGAGACATTGGACTTTATCGCAGAACATCTAATGCCGTACATATTTGAGCGATATGGCAAGTTACCTGTTGTGTTGGGAGGGTACTCGTTAGCTGGTCTATTTGCACGTTGGGCGGTCTGCAAAGAGGAGTGCTTTGACGCTGTTGCATCCGCTTCTCCATCGCTTTGGATTGTGGCATGGAAAGGCTTCTCTGACGCGCATGAGGTGTATGCACGCTATGTCTATCTCAGTCTCGGCGACCGCGAAGAGATCACCAAGAACAAAGCCATTGCGCAAGTGGGCACAAATGTCCGCTGGGAGTATGATCATCTGCAACGCACAATAGGTCCCGACCATTGCACGCTCGTTTGGGAAAAAGGTGGTCATTTCGTCACTCCGCATCTTCGCCTCGCGCGTGCTTTTGCTTGGTGTGTCAATTCGCTAACAAATTAAAAAAAACTTCTGCTGGGTTGTAAACCGGGCAGAAGAAAGCCTTAATCAAATTATCGTTCAGTCAAGTCAGTGCCGTGACACAGTTTTGACACAGTTTTTAATAAAATTATGGTTTTAAGCACCCGATAGGCACTACATAAACACCATCCGGGCGACGATAGGCATATTGTCCAATACCCGTGACAACCATCATAAATGACGGTGCTTTCATCTTAGTAGTATCAATCTTTGATGCCAAGTCCTTTAAGGTTTTTGCACCTTTTTCTATATTATCTGCCCCACCGATTTTGATTTCTATCAAACCATATGAACCATTACGCCTATGTAGCACGGCATCACATTCCAGGCCATTCTTATCCCGGTAGTGGAACACTTCACAATCCAAGGCATCTGCATAAATACGCAAATCACGAACTGCTAAGGTTTCAAAATAGAAACCGAAATCTATCAAATCATTGATTAAATCTTTAGGACCTAATCCTAATGCAGCTGTTGCTATGCTAGAATCCACAAAATAGCGTGTATCGGTCGTACGAATTGCCGTTTTGCTCCGTAGATTAGGGTTCCACGCGCGCATATCCTCTTCTAAGAATATTTTCTTTAACACTTTCACATAACTCTCTACTGTGTCGTCACTCAATTGGACCTTCTCATTATTAATTACGTCCGCGCGTATAGTAGTATATGGAATTTGTTCACCTTGATTACGTGCCAAACTACGTATGATGCGTAACATCAAGTCCGGATCTCGTTTCACGTCATCTACGCGGTTTATATCTGAATTCACTACTGCCTTTAAGTACGCGCGAGAGACATGCAACGCCGCATTTTCAGATAAAGTCAATGCTCCCGGCCAACCACCTCGGCATGTTAGAAAAGCAAGGCGATCTAAATCAACAGAAGACGTACCCTCCGGCATAGCGCCGTCAAATAAGTCGGTTATACTCACGTCACCGGTACTATCTCCTGATTCCCATAAGCTCATCGGTCGCATAGTGATCCAGTCAAATCGTCCTGCTCCGCTATGAAACATCTTCTCCTTATCTTTTTCTTTAGGCACAGCCGAGCCGGTAAAGATGAATTGTCCTACATGTTCATCACGATGATCTACCTCAAATCGTGCTGCATCCCATAATTCAGGAGCTAACTCCCATTCATCAATTACACGCGGTGTCGCTCCTGCCAAAAGTTGTTTGATGTTTGTTTGTGCTAAAGCAAGGTTTTGTGCCTTTTGGGTCGGATCATCCATATAGAGTACACTATTAGCATGGTGAACAGAAGTCGTCGTCTTTCCGCACCATTTTGTACCTTGTACTAAAACGGCCCCTAAAGCCTCTAAACTTTCTGCCAATAATTGGTCAGCTATTCGCGGTCTGTACTCACTCATTTTTCTATTATTTTGTAGTTATCGTTCGAGTGATTTCTATCATGAGGTAAGAAATCCGCTGCAAAATTACTAAAAATAATTGACATACGCAAATATTTTTCAATAATTTTTCAATTTTAATCACCGAGTTGGCGTATTTTTAATCACCGAGTTGGCGCATTTTCAATCACCGAGTTGGCGAAATTTTGTTCCGCAGTTTGGCGATGATTTGTTCCGCAGTTTGGCATAATTCTGTTTGGGAAGATGGCGCATTTTTGTCGCAAAAGTAAGCTTTAAATGCTTGTTCATACAACAAAAATGAGAAAAAAAAAAACAGCGGCGATACCTAAAGGTATTTCCGCTGTTTTTGGGTGGAATGTGGGGCTCGCACAGCGCGAAGCGCAGATCGCAGCGAGAGAAACGAGCAAGAACCTGGGTTTAAGAGCCCTCACATCCACCGATTTTTTGTATAGTGGCTCATCTGACAAGATTTTAGCGGATAGTACAGGCGTATAGGAAGCTTGCTTACTGATACGGATGGACTAACCGATAAAGAGTGCCGCAAGGAACAAGCCACTATACAAAAAAAGACATCCCGAAAGATGTCTGTGGGTGGAATGTGGGGCTCGAACCCACGACACTCGTAACCTCTGAGTCAATTTCTTAAAGTGCTGATTTTCAGCGGTTTATAAATTCAATTTACTATCATTTTTGCCATTTTTTAGCACTTGCTGGCTTAAATCTGGCTGAGCTTTGCTTCTTCAATTTGTTACTATATAATATATAAATATATTATAAAAATTCACTCTTATCAAAAAGTTGTGAAACCAGTTCCGAAACTCATTCAGTTCATTTTCTCGATAAGTGCCACGTGACCGCAGGATTGTTGCAGCATCACTTGACCGTTTTGAACGACGGTCGTTTCGCCACTATACGCATTTTTTACGCGGTCGCCGTCCGCAAAAGGAACCGGTATGGGCATCGCGGGGTGCGGATTCAAGGCGATGACGATTGTGTCTTTGCCCAATGCCCTCAGCACAGTAGTGGAATTCAGCATCGTTTGTTTTCCGGCGCCGACCGCAGGATGAGCTTTACGGAACGCGCATAACTTCCGGTAGTGCGCCATGAGCGTATCGTTAGGCACAGACCAATCGTAGTCGCTGCGGAAACCCTGTGCTGCATCCACATTCAGGATTGCGTCCGAAGTCTTACGACCTACCTCATCGCCATAGAAAATCTGCACGGCTCCGGGTGACAGCAGAAAACAGGTGGAGCACCGGTCCATATGCTCCATGTCCGCTTCGCGGAAATAGGCATTGTTCAGGTACGAGAACGGATACCATGCATAGCCCGCAGCCTGCCAAACCGCCATCGAATCGCTATACGCCTGCCATGTCTGCGCGATAGTGGTCAGGTCACCATCTTTCGGGAACATCATATTCACCATGCTGTTAAAGCCATTCGCTTCATACTCAGGCAGATGAGTGATATAGGCATCGTCATAGTCACCGGTGAACATCACTTCGTCCGTCCACTTGGAAGCCGCCTGCTCGGGATGTTTGGCACGCCATCGGTTCAGCGCCTCGTTGCAGGCGTCATGCAGTTGTTTCCAACGCCACGGGTGCACATAACCTACGACATCGCAGCGGAAACCGTCTATACCGAATTCCTCCACCCATGCCGCGATATACCGTATCACATAATCATCCGGCGCCAGCGTGGTGTCCTTTCGCAAGGCTTTCATCGCAGGCCACGTCCACGCATCATTGTCGTTGCCTTCCCGTTGCCATTTGCGATGCAGGAAAGCCGGCAGGCGAACCGGCTCCGTCTTTTCGGTCAGATAATCCGGCAGGCCGTACAGGGTCATCTGATACGGGTCGTCCGTCTCAGCCGGTCGGCGCAACCATTCGGTGGTGTACCAATCGGGCTGGTCATACATTGCCTCCAACCACGCAGCGTAGTTGATGTCACGACGATGCTCCACCGCTGCTGTTTCCGTATCAATACCCGGCACTGTAGCAAATCCTTGCTGCAACGCATCCAAGTACGTCGGATAACCGATATCGTTGATATTGGCTCCTTCCATCACGCGGATACCTTGCGCATGCAGTTCGTCTATCAGCGCACGGTATTCCTCAATCGTACCGAAGTTCTTGTCCATCTGGGTATAGTCCAGCGGGTAGTAACCATGGTAACCGTAGTGCGGGAAGTCATTGACCACCCAACCGCTGCCGGGCACCCAACCATGCACTTGTTCGTACGGATCGGTCAGCCAAACAACATCTACGCCCAAGTCGGTGAAGTAGCCCTCTTTGGCTTTCTGCAAGAGTCCGGCGTAGTCGCCTCCATGAAAGGTAGAAGCGTTCATGCGTTCGCTACCGTAGTCGGTGCAGCGACCATACTGTTGGTCATTGGTACTATCGCCGTTGCAAAAACGGTCCACCAGCACAAAATAGACGGTCGCTTTGTTCCAAGCGAAACCATCTTCTTCTGCCTTCTTTCCGCATGACGCGAACATCGTCGCAGCCAATGCCAGGATGATTAGTTTTTTCATAACAATTGATTCAGTTGATTGTCTCGAATGATTTTCGGCTTCAAAACCTTATAGTTTAGCGGTCAATTCTTTCTCTCTCCGGTAGGTATCGTTAAGGCTTTCGATCGCCTTAATTCTATCCTCCAAAAGATGGATCTGTTCGTCCTTCAATCGGAGCAGTTCATCTACATTATCCAGTTGCTCCAATTTCTCCGGTGACGGTGCCGCTTGTTTGGTCAGCAGCTCATTGATGTCCGGAAGCTCTTCCGTTGGAGTGAAGAATGCGTCAGTGGACACTTCCAAGAACTGCGCCATCTTCTCCAATACATTTACTCCGGGATTCACTCCCTCGTTACATAGAGGGGTCAATGAGCGGCGTGGATCGCCAAAGAGGTAATTACTCAATTGCGTGCCCTTTAAGCCCTTGGCTGCGAGCAACGCTTTGACAACTTTTCCGTTGTACATAGCCTATACTTTTTTCAATTTATTATCATTTACAAGGTACTTTCGCGTACAAAATTGCATTTTCGCAATTAAAATTACACATTTTTTGCAAAATTATGCGTAATTATTTGTACATATCAATTTTTTATTGTACCTTTGCAGCCGCAAAATTACTACTTTTTTTTGATATGTGCAAGAAAAAAGTGATTTTTTTGAATTTTTTTAGTAAAAATAAGTGTTTATGAGTAAAAAAAATGTCAATCTCCGTCATTTTGACGAGTGGTCGAAGCAAATTAAGCGGTTTGGTGAGGACGTTGAGTTTACCGGAGTCTTCTTCAAACACGGTCAACCGCTGTTTGTACAGCGCATGGTTGGGCAAGTAGCAATGGATTTTAGTTCTACTCTTCCCGATGGTGTTATCTTAACCTCACGTACCAAGCAGTTCGCTTCATGGAACGCCGAGGGTCATTGTTACATCAAGAAAACGCGCTGTAAGATTTACGATGTCTTTGAGGACTGATTGCCATGGAAACACCTACATTTATTTTCGCGGAAGCAATTCCGCGGCTTAATATGCACCTCCAATCTATAGGATGGGATAATCTGGTGCAGATAAACTTCGATTGTAGGGACGCCTTTCAGAAAGAAGGCTATGTGCCCATGTCTGAGTTATTGGCTTTCATTACCGATCATCGTATCGGTACGGAAGAAGGCTATCCGGAGCAGACTCCTCTCACTGTCTCATTCTCTATCGTAAATCAGAAGATCAGCGCCATGTATAGCCTTGAACCCAATCAGCTGCGCAAGCTCGCAGATCGTCTCGCGAGCGCGCGTATATGCGGGGGCGCGTTTCCTATAAAGATATACGGTGTACCCGGTAGCCGTTCTATGTTCCAATGATTCCTCAGCACGAAATAGAAGAAGTCCTCTCCCGTGTGGACATGGCCGAGGTAGCCTCTGACTTTCTTTCGCTCAAGAAGTCCGGCTCCGGCTACATGTGCAACTGTCCTTTCCACCAAGAGAAAACACCTTCCTTCCATATCTACCCCGCCCGGAACATCTACAAGTGCTTCGGTTGCGGTAAAGGTGGCGGTGTTGTCTCGTTCCTAAAGGAAAAGGAAGGCATGTCCTTCATGGAGGCTATCCAATACCTTGCGAATAAATATCATGTCACGCTCCATGATCAAGCCGTCGAGGAAACAGATGAGCAGCGCCGGAAGCGCTTATATAGAGAATCCGTCCAGAACCAATATGAAATCGTTCAGAAATTCTACGAAGAGAACATCCGCAATGCCGATAAAGAGGCAGTTGCCGCATATCAGTATGCGAAGGATAGATGGAGCGATGATTTTGTTGCGAATGAGGGCATTGGCTACGCCTACACCTCAAACGGTCCTTCGCTATACGAATATGCGAAGGCGCATAGTTTGTCTATAGAAATACTCAAGGAACTCCATCTGCTCGCCCAGAGCGAAGACGGACGAATCTACGATTTCTTCCGTGGCCGGATCATGATTCCGATACGTGACCGTTCCAAGCACGTCATCGGCTACACTTCCCGCGTCATTCCTGGAGTAACCGACAAAACCACGAAGAAGGGCAACACCCCGCCAAAGTACATCAACTCCACCAACAGCGAAGTCTATTCCAAGGAGAATACGCTTTTCGGTATCGATCAGGCTTGGATTGCCGCTGCATCCCAAGGCCGGTGTTACTGTGTCGAGGGTGCTCCCGACGCGCTCCGGCTGCACATCCTCGGCTTCAAGAACGCAGTCGCTTGTCTTGGCTCGGATTGGACCGACCACCAGTTAGCCCTACTCCGGAAGCGCTGTGATACACTGTGCTTCATACCGGATTCCGACCCACCCAAAGCCGGAGAGCAGTTCGGTGTCGGCATTAACAAAGTCATCAAAGCCGGGACAAAGGCTTTTCAGATCAAGTTCAAGGTCTTTATCAAGGAGATTGGCACAGGCGACAAAGGCGATAAACGAGATGCCGACAGTTTCTTCAAAACCAAGTCTATGTTCGACCAGGTGCAGGAGGAGGATTTCATCCTCTGGTATGCACGTAAGTTATTCCCGCCGGAGAGCAAGAATAACGATAAAGCCAATGAGGATAAAGCCCTTAATTCAGTGGCTATCATCTCGGATATCCTTTCCTATCTGGAGGAAGGCTTCGAGTTAAACCACTATATCGATCAACTTAATAAGATACACCCTCCCAAGTTGGTTTGGCAAAGTGCTATTAAGGAAGCACGTGTCAGACGTGCGGAGGAACAAATGAAGCAGAACCTGTCCAAGGAACTGGATCTGCTCAAAGAACTCGGCTTCGGTATCGAGTTCCATAGCTACTATTCGCTCAACCAACAGGGAGGGCGATATGTGTGGTCTAACTTTACCATGAAGCCACTCTATCACATCAAGGACACGCAGTCAGCGATTCGTCTCTATGAGATGACAAACAAAGACGGTCATCAGGAAACAGTCGAACTTCGGCAGGAAGATCTTATTTCCCTCGCCCGCTTTCGACAAAAGGTGGAATCGCTGGGCAACTATATATGGTTAGCCAAAGAGGAACAGCTTCAGAAACTGAAACAGTACCTCTACAAGGCTACCAAATCTGCTGAACTCATCACCCAACTCGGTTGGCAACGCGACGGCTTCTTCGCCTTTGGCAATGGTATATATTATAATGGCCAATGGTTAGCGGTGAATGAGTTCGGCATTGTTGCCATCCAACACCCCAACAGCAATCCGGATCAGGAGCCTATCGAATCTAACTACTATCTTCCGGCATTCTCCAAACTCTACAAGGATACCAAGTTCTATGAGTTTGAACGCAGCTTCGTTCACAAGGCGTACGGCAGCGTCACCCTCAAAGGTTTTTCTTCCATGCTTGTAGAGGTTTTCGGGGATAATGCGAAGATTGGCTTGTGTTATCTTCTCGCCTCTTTGTTCCGTGATATAATCGTAGATTATACGAAGTGGTTCCCACTACTTAATTTGTTCGGTCCACCACACTCCGGAAAGTCCGAGTTAGGTCACAGTCTGATGTCGTTCTTCATCATCGAGAACAACCCGCCGAATATAGAGAACTCTACCGTGGCGGCGCTGTCGGATGCTGTAGCCCAGACCTCCAACGCGCTTGTTCATCTCGACGAGTACAAGGACAGTATAGATATAACTAAACGCGAGTTCCTGAAAGGCTTGTGGGATGGCACCGGACGTAACCGTATGAATATGGATAAGGATAAGAAGCGCGAGATAACCAAGGTTGATACCGGCGTCATCATTTCCGGTCAGGAGATGGCGGTATCGGATATCGCGCTCTTTACCCGTTTCGTGTTCTTGAGTTTCGATCTGCATACGCCTACCTCGGAGCAGACTGCCCGCTTTGAGCGCATGACGGAAGTCCGGAAGCTCGGATGTTCGCATCTCACGCTGCAGATACTAAACAACCGATCCTATTTCGAGCAGAACTTCCATACTGCCTATATCTCCACGCTGGAAGATATACAAACTGCCCTCAAAGGCGAGCCGGTCGAGATACGTATTCTCAAGAACTGGGTAGTGCCATTGGCTGCCTTCCAGACTCTTCGTAACCAACTCGAACTGCCCTTTACCTATGAAGATCTTAAAACCATCGCCATCAAAGGTATCAAGATACAGAGCGAGAAATGTAAAACGAACCAGGATGTCGGAGTATGGTGGAACATCGTTAACTTCTTGGCTTCGCAGGGCAAAATATACGAGCGTTGTCATTACCGCATCGATTCGGTGCAGGAACTGACAACCGACGAGAGCAAGATGGTCTATCAGCAAGCCAAGACTATCCTTCAGATACGAGTTAAAACTATCTTTGAACTCTATCTGGAGCACGCCAAGAAAACGGGTCAGAAGGTGCTTCCCAAGGCATCGCTCGATTACTATCTGGAGCATAGTCCCGAGCTGATTGGTCATAAGCACTCTGTCCGGTTTGATGACATCAAAGATGGCATCGTACAGTATGAGGAAGATGAGAAAGGTCAGCGAACCAATCGCAAGAAGTCGTTTACCGACCAGGTGCTTGTTTTCGATTACCTCGAAATCTGCAAGCGCTACGGTATAACCCTCGAATAGCCGTACACATGTACCTATTATAATAACAATTAAATCATTGCAATTATGAACGAAGAACAAAATGCTATCCCGCAGTCTGAGCAACTGCAAATCGTCAAAGTAGCTACCCCGGAACACACCGGGTTGATTAGCGAGTTTCATGCAATCATAACCGACGCATCCGTGCCCGGCATGACGGTCTCCGCATCCTGTCACGCCCAGAACATTGCCGTTGAAGAGGCCCATGATGTGCTCTGGCATCTCTCACGGTTGATCCAAGTAAAGGATTAGCCGTACCCCGCCTAAACCTTAACTTTTCTTCAATTTATTATCATCCCGGACGTACTGCGCTGTGAAGCGCGGTGCGTCCTTTCTACAATAGAAACAATTGCTACAACCTTGATTTTTCTGGGTTTGTGTTGTGTAAATCGCTCCACATTTCTTCCACATTTTTCCACAACTCCTATTCATTTCCACAATTCCTCCACAATAAACCGGTTATTTCTACAATCATACTTTGCTTCTTCCCGCATAAATTCAGGTTGTGGAAGTTGTGGACACTGTTTCTTGCCTAAACTGTACACCCTTTTCCCTGCAACGATTTCAAGTAAGGTGTTCAACCAAGCCAAGCAAGCCCCCATAAAGCCCGCTGAAAGTCTGTCAAGGAAGCCTTGTATCTGCTACAGCAGTTGAAGCACTCAAGCCGTACAACCGGAGTACCGAGCAAACTCCATGCCCCTTCACTCCAGCAGCTGCCATTTACCGCATTGTCACTTCGAGCCTAACCATTTCTTGGCTTTCATGTCCTGTTCCTTGAATTACTTACCCGTTTGGCGATTTATGTCGTTCCTTTTAGCAATGCAAAGGTAGTTGGTTCTTTCCGTATGGCAAGGCTAAACATGTTCCGGCGCTGATCTGCGATAGCTAAAAATTTCTCCAGCCGGTAAACGGTAGTAAATTTTGCGGAAGTCTTGCTGTTCACGGAATATGCGAACTACACTACGTCAACTCTGAAAGCATTGTAAAAGAAACAAATCACAAACAAATAAGTTTAACAATTCAAAAACAGTACAGTTATGAAAGCATCTAAGAAAAACAGTCAGGCAACCGAAGTAAAGAACAATGCAATGGAGCAGCCGCAAACAGAGCGTCAGAGCCTCCGTTCCCTCTGCAAGAAACTCCGTGAAGAGTACGGCTCGGATGAGCGCATCAACAATCTGCTTTGTATCTACTACAAGAAGCTTCACAATCTCTCCATCCTTAAAACCCGCGAGCAATGGGAGCGCGAAGGCTTCAAGGTTATGAACACCGTTGAGAATCGTTTCCCCGCTTGGGGCAAGCCGGTAAGCCGGGTGAACAAAGAAACAGGTGAGTCCTACACTTTCTTCCCCGTAACCCATTTCTATGTACCGGAAGCAGTTTGTCAAGCATGATATGAAGAAAGCCACCTGTCTTTAATGGCAGGTGGCATTTAACCTCTTAAATGAATAGGCTTTATGAAAAATCAGTGTAGCACACAGCAACTCAGTTTTAACTTCGAGTTTGAGCAGGTTTCTACCGCCCCTATCGAGGTAAAGAAAGAAATCATAGTGCAGCAGCCCAAGCCGGTAGCAAAGCAGCCGGTCAAGAAAGCACCGCATTTCACAAAAGCCGATTTCGAGGAAATCCTCGCCGTTGAGAATGATTTAATAAATGGTCGTGGCGCATGGCTCTATTCCCAATTGGAAAAAGAGCTTGCGCGCGAGCGCAAAAGAGCACAGGCAGAGCGGCAGTTCGAAGCCCTCCGCGCCGAATCTTATAAGTATAACTTCTAAATCCGTATTAGTTATGATTACTCTTGAACAAATCCTTTGTCGCTGTACCGATGAGCAGTTGGAATCGCTCATGTCTTCAGCCCAAGCCATCATGCAGCATTTTGAGTACGTTTCCGGTCATTCTGCCACGTATCTCGCAGGCGAGAACGAGCAGTATTGGAAAGTGTACGGCATTAACGCTATGGCGTTTACCGAGTTGGCGCAGCGCGCGCAGGGCAAGCACAAGCGCGTCATCGGTCCTATCGGTTGAGGAAGGCTCGCTTCGGCGGGCTTTTTCCCGACGGGCGGGCGTATCTTCAGCACCACCGGCAGCTTGGTCTTTGGCGCGACTTGCACCTTGGTATTTTGTTCGACTATTTTCATTTGGGCGTTCCTCCATAGTTCTGCAGATCATCCTCTCCAGAGCTACGTCGGTCGGGCTTTGCAGGGGTTCACAAGTTCCGCATTTGTTCCAAATACCATAGCCCTTCCAATCCCTAACGCGGGATTAGCTTATTCCTCGAACTGCTGACGATGCTTCATGATCGTCGGCAAGTTCTTGGATGCCCACGCTGTCAATTCTTGCACGATGGGTACCAGTTCCTTGCCCATCGGTGTGAGACTGTACTCCACACGAGGAGGAATCTCTGGATAAACTTTGCGGACGATGAGGTCATCCGCTTCGAGCGCGCGCAACGTACTACTTAATACGCGCGTGCTGATATCAGGAATGACGCGATGCAGTTCA